>JAAFIK010000099.1 GCA_013298665.1 Chitinophagales bacterium | reverse complement strand
CCCGCCGGGCTGTGGACAGCCGCTGAGCTACCCGGTGGGGCTGAGCAGCAGCCCGCTGCCACAGGCCATACCCGGTATGACGGTGAAGTGCGGCAAATTTGAAGTGCAGCTTGATACGGTGCAACAGGCCGGGGGAGCGGGGTACTATAGTGGCAGTGGCCGGGTAACCAATATCCCCTTTCTGGCCATTGTGCAGGTAATCGGTATGATCAGCGGTAATGCCAATACCAACCTGTCTGCCGGTGGTGGATTGCAGGTAACCTTCAGTAATATCTTTATCAACCAGGACAGGGAGGTAACGCAAGGCACGGTGTATGCGGTGACCAGACCGCTGGAGGAGTGGCTGGGGGAGTTTGACGAGTATTTTAAGGAACAAAGAGCCGAAAGACAGCAGGCTGATAACCGGAAGAAGTTTGCCTGGTTAGATAGTAGTACGGTTATGCTGGGGTTTGACAAAAACTATACTGAAGTTAAATACGATACGCTGAACCACATTCTTACAATGATTGGGGAAGATGGCAACACCTATACTTATACGCTCAAACCCGAAGAAAAAGGTAAGAACCTGGTGATCAATACACCAGATGGTAACCAGTGGGTAGTGGGCAAAAACGGGACAGTTGAACTTGCCAAAGGAGGCGGCATCAATCCTAACCCTCCGGGCGCATTGAGTAGTACAGAAAGTGATATACTTAAGCTGGCGTTGGTGAAGCTAAAAAATAAATACACCAATGATACCCTGGAGTTACTGCAATCAAAATCCCTGACGGAAAAGAACAAGATTACAAACAGGACGATCAACCACTATACAGCCATGAAGGGCGCAGCACCTGCACCCGGAAGCGATGCTGCTGAAGTGTATGAAATAGGTGTGGCAAACAGGAGTATTGTCAGCAACAGTGTATTGGGTAGTATCGGTACGGGTTACGAAAACGCTGTATTGGCATATAACACAGCAAAGATATGCCGCCTCTTTGCAAGGGAGACCAACAGTAGGCAGGAGCTGGACTTAGTTGGCAGCTACCTGAAAGTAAATAACCAGAACTATAAAACATACGTGGCACAAAAACAGGCAGCGGGTACAAGCAATGACAGCATCGCAGCCGATGTAGCCATCGCCATAGAGCAACTGATCGCAACGACCATCCAGTTAAAAAGAAAATAGTATGAAAAGAGCAGTAATCAATATGAAATGGATACAGGTTTTAGTGGTAATGCTGCTTGCCCTTACCGCAAGCTCCGGCACACTGGCATATACCTCCCCGGCAGACAGTATGCACTATACCGGGAGCAGGTTTGACAGCCTTGTGGCAGCAGGCGCAGCCAGGCTGGAAGCATTGATAAAAGCAAATCGTGTTTATGAAGCATCCGGGGAGATTGACCGGTTGCAATATCTGGTGAAGCTGGAGCTTGACGATACAGATCCGGCTGACAGTACTTTTTTTCAGCGTAATGCGGCTGGATCAGGGGGTTATTTTGAACCAGGCAGCTTTGTTTTTACCACTATTGCCGACTCCCTGCGCAAATGGAACACGGAGAATACCATCAAATCGTATATGCTCTATATTAATGGGCTTTTCTTTGCGCTGGATAAAGAAACAAAGATTGATAATGTGAAGCAATTCTTTGAGCAGCCCGATGAAAAATTCTCCCTCAATACCGACCGGCTGAAAGAAGCCCATGCAGATATAACAAAGGCGATTTTTGATAAAGTGGTCAATACTGATGCCCTGCGAAGGGTTACGGTACTTTTCTCGGTAGGCGCGTACCAGACCAATGCGGTATTTAAGGTGAGGCTGAGTGGTAATGGGACACCAACGGATAGTACCTGGGTACAGGAACACCTGCTGCTTACCGCTTACCCCAAAGCCGGTAATCTTGCCGAAACAGACGACCGTAAAAAACTGATAACGCTGGTGCATAGCGCCATGCTGTATGAAAAGCCGGCCTTTACCAATGCACCGGCAGCTTTGAATGATGAACGTATTGTAATTGGGGGTGCTTTAAAGCGGGTACTGAAGCATAAACAGATACTGGCATCCACCACCCCTAACCAGTTGGATGATATTTTCAAAGACTTTCTGCAAGCTGACTATATCGCACTTACGCTACCCGAAAGACTACACGCCCTGAAAATTATGGCAGGGGGTACATTAGGTAATAATCTGTATAACAGCCGTGAAGCGTATGCGGTAATGATGGTGCAACATACTCCTGATGCACAGCAAAAGGGATTGCTTGATGCACTGATGATTGAAAAGGCAACAGGCTCTTCCAATGTGTTGCTGAAAGATTTGGTGAATAGTATAGATAACGGCCACTTTGTAAGTGCAAGCAATGACCTTGATGAGTTTATTACCAGCCTGGCAAAATTTATTTACCGTAAGTACCCGCCAGTGAAATCCTTTACCCTCGATAGTGCTTTGTTGCAGCAAAGAGCTATTGGCATAAAGCCGGGTTTTTGGTTTGGGGATGATGTTGGCCAAAGTGTCAGCAGTACCGGTGTTGTTGCATTGGTAAATCTTGACAGGCGGGTAAACCTTCGCATACCGGCCTATGCGTATGTTTATCTTACGTTTAACGGCACATTTACACTGGGCGATAAAACCTACCGAAAAAATGAGCAGGTCTGTGTACCCGCTATCATCGCGCAACTGGTATTTAACAATCACAACAGCAGTAAGATTAAGGCGGGGATGAAAACGGTGTTTGATCTTGCACTGTTACTTACCGGGGTAGGCGAACTGAAGCTGGCGCTTGAAGCCAAAAATGCCTGGCCGGTGGCTAAGGCGCTCTGGAATATGGGTTGGGGTGTGAGTGATTTTTTTGTGAATGGAATATTTGCGGAAAAACTATCAGAAACAGAGAGTGGTCGTAAGTTTTTGCTATGGTACAACCGGGTGCAGTTGGTGGCCGGTGGCATCGGTATGACGGTGAGTATCTACGATATACGTCAGGGTATAAAAAACAGCCGGAAGGAATTTGAGGAAGACCTTTTGGATAATAAGCTGAAAAGAGAACTGGAGTATGGGAATAGTGAGGTGCAGGTAACCAATGCGGAGAAGGATGATATTATCAATAATTTGAAAAGGGAGGAGGATGATGCAAGAGCGAAATTGAATATGGTTGAAAATGCAGGTGAAGCAGTACCAAGTACGCTAATTTCAAGATTGACTCAAGCTGGAACCGATAAACTAAAGGCATGGACAAGTGGTAAAGCCTCGCTAACTTATCGCCCTATCAATGGTAATAATCTTTCAGGTGCAAATGCCGAGAGAAGGATATTTGATGACTTAGAAGCATCAATTGGCAATCGAAATGTACTTGAAACATTGGAAGATGCGCAGGGCAGGTTAATAGTTGTATTGGAAAGGCCAGGTCAAACACACCAAGTTGTAACTTTACATCCAACAAGTACTGGGGAGTTTAAAATGACGACTTTTGAGCCTGCATATAATCCAAATTTGAATCCAAGCATCCCTGTGCCGGCAAGTGCTAATCGCTTAGTGCCAGATTATGCGGGAACGAAGTATTTACACCCTTCAACTCAAAATAAAGTAATAACAATTGAGATGAAAGGCAATAGAAATGCTGACTTTAAAGCCGCAAATGAAGGGGGTGGATTTGGTAGTACATACGATATTCCAACATACACTAAACCTGATGGAACTATAGTTCAGTACACATGGCATCATTTAGATGATTTCAAAGTGGTAAATGGTAAATTTTATTGTACTATGCAACTTGTTGAAAAAACAGCACATGGAGGCACAGGCGTAACGGGTATGGCACATACTGGTTCTGTTGCACAATGGAAAGCCTATTTTGGTTCAGGATATTAAAATTAAAAATATGAAGCAATTAAATAAAAAATATTCTATTGAAAATCTTAATGAGTCAACTATTGAAAATTTTGAAGATGTCAATAAATTTATACTGGACAATAAATTTAAAGAAGCTATTATAAAATATCAAGGGTGCAAAGTTGACGAGATATTGTTTTTTGATAAATCAAATGAAATGTGGGTTTTAAATGCCTTCTTTCCTTTCATTGAAATCACACAACTGTATGAAGAGTTTCTGCGAGAATACAAACAGAAACTTATACCCTTTGCATACGACCCAGGTGGTTGGCATTTTTGTTTGTGCATGGATGAAGGAGCGGATTATGGTACAATAATAATAAACCGCTGGACGGACTATTTACCGGAGGAACAGTTTTTAAAAATAGCTGATACCTTTGAAGAGTTTATTAATGGGTTGAAAAGAGAAGATGAATTGCAATGATTTGAAAAAGTTAAAAACAAATAGTAATATCAAAACAATATAAAAAAATAACAGCATTTTGAAAACAGCCTGAGCCTTAGCTAATGGATATGTACAATTAACGGAACACAGATGAGTACTCAATGGCAGACTGCTAAAATTCAAGAAATGTTATCAAGTCAAGATATTGGGATAAAGCAATTAGGTAAAACTTTAGATGATAATACTCACCTAATTGAAAGATATGTCCTAACGATTGATAAAGACTTAAAACAAGTAATTTTACTCAAATTAGATAATTTTTAATAACAATCATTACGGACAAATTGGAGCATTTAAAGCAAATTGTATCAGAAAATACGGATCGTGAAAAAGCAAAAATTTTCTTAGCTTCAAACAAGGAGATTTTTTATCATCATGTTCTTTTTTTTAAGGGGATAAATGCAGTATTTTTTTTAAACTCTTGTTATATTAATAATGATTTACAAACTGCTAAGGACTGTTTGTATAAAATTGGTATGACCAATGCCTATTATCACGAGGTGTACAACGGTGAAATCTTCAATGTGCTTGACACTTTTGTATATCCGGTTTTGGCTGGCTCTCAAAGTTTAATTGACCGCTATTTACATTACACAAACACCCGGCACGAAGATTCCTTTTCCACCTATTTCGGTAAGGCTGTGCAGTACTTGTGGCGTAAAGATGAGCAGGGGCTTGCCAGAAATATTAATGGCATGGAAAAGTGGGTAAATGGGAAATGGGAAAAAAGTTATTCCGGTATAGTGAAGGCGTTTAAGGGTTTTCTGGATAAAGATGCACAAGCAATAGCTGATGGGATTGATGAGTCGATTGCTAAACATGATGCGCAAAACCAGCCAGGTATTATAAAGGACTATATCAATTTTGAAGCGGCAGCCATTGCAAAACTTGCTATTGACAATGGCTATATGCTTGATGAGGCAGAAAGACTTATACCCTATGAGTTGCTAAGGGCTGCGCCCAATGAGCGGTACGAAGGCTACGCTTTTTTTGCCGAGATAGAATAATGTACAAAAAAGTGCTGGCGTAATATTCGTGGAAATGGCAGTTAATCGTATGTGTTTGAGTTCAGGTAGTATTTGAAATTTTCAACCAATAAAAGAACGTATGTTAATGGAAGTAAGGGCTTGCCACAAGCAAAAAGGAAGTAAGAAGACAATGACTGGGGATTAATTGCATAATTGAAATTTGACATGAAAAAACTGAAATATAATCTATCGTATTTGCTATTGTTATTGCTGTTTTTATATGGAGCAGATACCCATGCTTCGGGCTATAATGAACGCTATAGCCAAGCGGTAGAAAATTTTGATAAACGCACCCTCAGTGTGGGCAAGCCCCGTAAGCCCTTCCCTGGTGAGAGAGCCTATAGTGATGTAGCCATAACAG
>JAAFIK010000098.1 GCA_013298665.1 Chitinophagales bacterium | reverse complement strand
ATCATTGACGAAGCAGGAGCGTCCCTTGCGTATCCCCCTGTCATTTGCGCAGGAGCGTTTGTGGTTTATTGATCAGTTGGAGGGTAGCGTCCAGTATCATGTACCTGCTGTGATCCGTTTGAAGGGTATTTTGGATACGGATGCTCTTTCTGCGTCACTTTCGGGTATCATCAACCGCCATGAGGTATTGCGTACTGTACTGGAGAAGGAAGATGGGGTAGCTTACCAGCGTGTGTTAGAAGCAGGATTATGGGTATTGGATACTGTTGATTACAGTGGCTTTGAGGGCGATCTGAGCGCTGATATGATTCGTGATTATATTCAGCAGTACAGTAATCATCCTTTTGATTTATCCCGCGATCATATGCTTCGTGCATTGTTGATCCGCTTATCTGCATCAGAGCATATACTTGTACTGGTGATGCACCATATAGCATCTGATGGCTGGTCATTGCCAATACTGGTGAATGAGCTGACCATTATTTACGATGCGTGCCATCGTGGGGAGGTTCCTGTGCTTGGAGAGTTGGCAGTACAGTATGCAGATTATGCGATCTGGCAGCGCAACTATCTTCAGGGCGCAGTTCTTGAGGAGAAGTTGTCTTACTGGCGTGAACAGTTGGGTGATGTTACGCCGCTGAACCTGCCTACTGATTATCCAAGACCGCAGGTACATAGTACTAAGGGTGCCTTGATATCGTTCACGATTGATGCTCCCACAACGATTGCGCTTAAAGCATTTTCCTCTGGTCAGGAAACTACATTGTTTATGACCTTACTCGCTGTATTTAAGGTGTTGCTTTACCGCTACAGTGGTCAGGATGATATTTGTGTGGGTAGTCCGATTGCCGGTCGCCAGCACCAGGAGATCGAGGGATTGATCGGTTTTTTTGTCAACACGCTTGTGTTGAGAAGTGATTTATCCGGTAATCCAAAGTTCTCCGGATTGCTACAGCAACTCAAGTTGACGCTTATCGATGCTTATAGTAACCAGGAATTGCCATTTGGTAAAGTCGTAGAAGTAATAATGGGGGAACGGGATGTCAGCAAAAATCCATTATTTCAGGTTGTTTTTGCCTTACAACAAGATGACTCCGGGGAAGTGATAAAAAATAGTATTGGTGATTTGGTACTTGAGCCTGAGGATACAGGACATACCACTTCTACATTTGACATGCATATATCTCTAAAGGAAAATAACGGCGTACTGGAAGGTGCTTTAGAGTATTGTACAGATTTATTTACAGCAGATACAATTCATCGGTTTATTGCATATTATAAAGAGCTGATCAACGCGGTTCTGCAATCGCCGGAAACAGTTGTCGGGGGGTTGAATATGATCCCGTTTGATGAAAAAGAACAGTTGGTGGATAAATTCAGCAACAGGTATAGTGTGAAGCCAGTTACGCTTTCAATAGTGGAAGCCTGGAATCAGCAGGTATTGCTGACACCCGGTAATACCGCGCTGGTTATGGATGAACAGTCATACACCTATGATCAATTAAACAGATGTTCGGATCAGTTTGCCGTTTATTTGCGTGAAATGGGAGTAACGCAAAAGGACAGGGTGTCTGTTTTTATGGGAAGGAGCCCCGAATTAATTATTGCTATTTTAGGCATATTGAAAACCGGGGCAGCTTATGTTCCCATTGATCCCGGGTATCCGGCAGAACGAATACAGTATATGCTGAACGATATCGAATCTGAATGTGTGGTGACATTTGCATCGCAGGTGTCTAATCTCGATAGCTTTTATAAGGGAAAAATCCTGGTTGCAGAAGAATTTGGTCGTTTGGGAGCTTTGTCTCCTGAAATATTTTTGCCCGTACCTTCTCCATCTGATCTTGCATATATCATGTACACTTCCGGATCAACTGGTGTACCCAAAGGTGTAATGATTACACATGCCAATGTTGTCAGTTTGATCAAAGATGTTGACTATGTCAGTCTTTCGCCTTCAAGGGTACTTTTATCGACTGGTACACCATCGTTTGATGCGACGACTTTTGAGTACTGGTCGATGCTGCTTAACGGAGGAACTCTTGTGCTTTGCCATGAAGACGTTTTACTGGATACGGATATGCTGAAGAAAGAAATCGTGGATAAAAGTGTAAATATAATGTGGTTTACTTCAAGCTGGCTGAACCAGTTGGTTGATTTGGATATAACGCTATTTGCTACACTTGATACCATAATGGCAGGTGGGGAAAAATTATCAGAGGAACATGTCTACCGGATTGTTACCAAATATCCTGAGATTGAAATAATCAATGGGTATGGACCAACCGAGAATACCAGTTTTTCACTTACATATAAGTTGAAATTGCCTGACCGGAGAGTTCCTGTTCCTATAGGCCGGCCTTTTAATAACCGGTATGCTTATATTCTTGATGAGTATCATCAACTTATACCTTATGGTGTAAAAGGCGAAATTTATGTAGGAGGTGCCGGATTATTTGCAGGTTATCTTAATAATACCGCTCTCACTACAGGGAAAACCATACCGGATCCATACGGCAATCCGGGGGAATTACTTTACCGAACCGGAGATAAAGGTTACTGGCAAGCAGATGGTAATATACAGTATGCAGGAAGAATTGATGACCAGATAAAGATCAGGGGATACCGGATAGAATTAGGTGAAATTGAAAGTAATCTTTTACAGCTTAGTGAGGTTAAGCTGGCTGTTGTGATGGCTGGTGATGACACTGATGGAGGAAAAAGGATTTTCGCCTGCTATGTACCTGATTATCTTGTAGTGAAAGAAAAGGAAAAACTTTTGTTTGACAAACAAGTACAGAACTGGCAGGTGTTGTATGAGGATGAGTATGCAAATATGGACAGTTTGAGTGCCATAGAAACGGAATTTAATATTACCGGTTGGAATGACAGTTTTACAGGTTACGCTATACCGGAATGGCAAATGCGCCTATGGCAGGATGATATTGTCACATTGATTTTAAGAAATCAACCACAAAGAGTTCTTGAAATAGGTGCAGGAACAGGCCTCATTTATTACCGTATCGCTCCATATATACAGCACTATATCGGTACTGATTTCTCTGCGGCATCAATCAATCAGTTGCAACAGCAAATCAGTGGGAAAAGTAAGGATAACCCACCTACAGTTCTTATGCAGGGATTTGCACATGAATTAGCAATAGCGCCGGGAGAGAAGGTGGATACCGTTATTATTAATTCTGTAGTACAGTATTTCCCGGGTGAAGAGTATCTTTCCACGGTTCTGGATAAATGTGTAGCAGTTCTTGATGATCGTGCCCGTATTATTATAGGTGACGTGCGCGATTTTCGCCTTCTGAAGCCATTTAAAGCAAGATTGTATCTTGATAAGATGAATGAAAATTCCTCAGTAAAGGAGTTTAACTGGGCGATGGAACATGAGGTTGCCAGGGAAGAAGAGTTGTGTATTGCACCTGAATATTTTTATCAATTGCGGTCGCGTTATCCAAATTTAGCGCATGTTAATATAGAATGGAAGACCGGCGATTTTGTTAATGAACTTAGTTTGTACAGATACACAGTTACCCTTGAATTTGGCAATAACCGGTCTGTAGAACGAGTTGACTGGAAAACACTTCTTGAATGGGGAGATTTGACTGGTGTAATAGATGCTATGAAAAGTGAAGTTGAGTTTATCGCATTGCAATGCATACCAAACGGCCGATTGTGGAAAGAGAAAATACTGATGCAGATGCTCAGCAAAAAGCAGTTGGGGACTATTGGGGCACTCTCCGGTATTCTTACCAATACACAGCCAGTAAGCATTATGGACGAGCTGATTACTTCAGCAAGGAGTATGGGCTATATGCACCGCATTTTTTTAACTGAAGATATTTACAGTGTTAATCTTCTCCTGTATAAAAATGAGTCAGATAGGTTGATTGATCAGGCGTATTTTGTACATGAAACGTTTGCCGATGAATTGTTAACCAATATTCCTCTTTTTGATGATATTGCCCATCTTCTCAAGGATGAAATACTGAGTTCTCTGCAATTGCGATTACCTGATTACATGCTTCCTTCCGCATTAATAGCCATGAATCATCTGCCGCTCACCAGTAATGGCAAGGCAGATAAAGATCTGCTTGCGGTATTTGGGGATACTCGCCGCGGAAATCTGGTTAATTATGCCCCTCCGGAAAACACTGTACAGCAATACCTCGCTGATCATTGGAAAGTTTTGCTTAAACTGGATCGTGTTGGTATTTATGATAATTTCTTTGAGCTTGGTGGCCATTCGCTCCTCGCTATGCGCCTGATAGCATACATCAGAAATACGTTTAATGTTAATATCTCAATCCGTTCGCTATTTCAACTAAAAAATCTCTTTGAACTGGCTGCATTTATAGAAGCAGTAAAAGCGGATCAGCAGAATGTAAGTAATGAGGGATATGATGTATTTGAAGTGTAATGATTAGAGGTTTCTTAAAAAATAAATGATGGGGAATAATGTCAGTAAAATGAGTGAGGCGATACGTGTCATTAATGATGCGTTGAAGTCGGACGTTATTATTTTTCTTGAAGAAGGGAAATTGAAATTCCGAACTCCCAGGAATCAGCCAGCAGCGCCACTATTGCTTGAGGATATCCGTAAATATAAGCAGGATATTATTGTCCTTCTGACTGAGAGCAAAGCTACTCAGGCTGATATGTTACCGCCTGTTATAAGGGCAAACAGAAATTCCGATGAGAGAGTGCCACTTTCTTTTGCACAGGAACGTTTATGGTTTATTGACCAGATGGAGAGTAGTGTGCAGTATCACATACCATCTGTTCTCCGTGTCAGAGGCAGATTGCAGGAGCAGGCTCTTGAAGATGCATTACGATATATTGTAGGGAGGCACGAAATACTTCGCACAGTGATTGATAAAGAGGATGGTCTTCCTTATCAGAAAGTACAATCGGAAGACAGGTGGAGGATGAATGTTATTCTTGATAAGGATGGGCTGTACAGAAATAACCCGGATAAACTGCAGTTATTTATAGATGCTGTTATCAACAGACCGTTTAGTCTGTCTTCAGATTATATGCTGAGAGCAGAGTTGTTGCAGTTGGGGGTTGAGGAATATATCCTTATCATTGTTATGCATCATATCGTTTCAGACGGATGGTCAATGCCCATTATTGTCAAGGAACTGACGACTACGTATGCAGCCTGTATAAGCCAAAGGGTACTCACACTGCCGTCACTATCAATCCAGTATGCGGATTATGCAATCTGGCAACAAACTCATCTTGCCGGAGATATTCTCGATAAGAAGATTGATTACTGGAAGCATAAACTTCAGCATGTATCACCATTAAATCTGCCCATAGATTTTCAGCGTCCTAATTTACACAGCACAGCCGGTACGGCTATTGGATTTTCTTTTGACAAGAAATTGCTGGAAGCATTGCAGTCGCTTTCCAGAGAATTGGAGACCACACTTTTCATGACGCTTTTGACAGCGTTTAAAGTATTGATGTACCGCTATAGCCATCAGACAGATATATGCATAGGAACGCCTACGGCCGGCAGACAGCAGAAGGAAGTTGAAAATCTCGTTGGTTTTTTTGTAAACAGTCTTGCCTTACGGTCTGACCTTTCCGGTGCTCCACGATTCAGGGAGCTGCTTCGACAGGTTAAAAAAAATGTACTCGAAGCTTTCGATCATCAAGAAGTTCCATTTGAGAAAATCGTTGAAGCAGTAGTAAAAGATCGGGATATGAGCCGGACACCATTGTTTCAGGTTGTTTTTGCACTACAAAATAATGAGCAGGTAAGTATAGAAGGGGATATTATAGGGGATATTACACTTCTCCCGGAACATTTCGAACAAACTACCTCAAAATATGATATAAGCATCCTGATAGAGGAAGGTGCCGGAACACTTATCGGCAATCTTGAGTATTGTACTGATTTATATGCGCGTTCAACGATAGATCGAATGCTTAGCCACTATGAGACGCTTCTGTCTTCGATTGTAGCCAATCCTGATGGTCGTATTGAA
>JAAFIK010000097.1 GCA_013298665.1 Chitinophagales bacterium | reverse complement strand
AACAGCTCCAAACCCAATTCAGCCAGGAGCTGCTCCGTACCCAGCTCGAAATACAGGAGCAAACCCTCCGCAACATCAGCCAGGAAATACACGACAATATCGGCCAGGTACTCAGCCTCGTCAAACTCAACCTCAGCCATTTTGCCACCCTGCCCGACCCCGCCCTGCGCCAACGCGCTGCCGATACCCTCCAGCTCGTCAGCAAAACCATTGCCGACCTGCGCGACCTGAGCCGCAGCCTCCAGGGCGGCAAGGTCAACGAACTCGGTCTCGCCGCCGTCATCACCCGGGAACTCCGCGTTATCGAAAACGCCGGCAACTACCACACCCGCTTTGAAGAAAAAGGCAGCCCCATGACCCTCGACCCGCAAAAAGAAATGGTGCTCTTCCGTATGGTGCAGGAAGCCCTGCAGAATATCCTCAAACACGCCAAAGCCACCACCATCAGCGTTACCCTCGATACCACCACCCCCAACCTCCTCCTATCCGTTACCGACGATGGTATCGGTTTCGAATCTGCCGGCCAACGCCCCGAAAACACCGGTATAGGTTTAACCAATATTTATAACCGCGCCGTTTTGATAAATGCAAAGGTTTGCGTACATTCATCCCCGGGGAAGGGCACCACCCTCTCTGTAGAACTCCAAAACACGTAAACTTTAACCAACACTAAACCCAAACTATGGCTGCCATTGCACTGGTTGACGACCATTCGCTCCTGCGGAACGGTCTCGCTGAACTTGTAAAAAACCTCGGACACCAGGTACTCTTTGAAGCAGATAACGGCGCCCATTTCATCAGCCAGGTCGATCCCGGTACACTACCCGATATCGTATTGATGGACATCAATATGCCCGAAATGGACGGCTTCGATGCCAGCCTCTGGCTCAAACAGCAGCACCCCTCGGTAAAAGTACTCGCCCTCAGTATGTACGACAACGAGAACTCCATCATCCGCATGCTCAAATGTGGCGCCAGGGGCTATATCCTCAAAGACAGTGATCCCAACGAACTCAAAACAGCCATCGATGATATCCTCCGCAAAGGCTATTATTACAGCGACCTCGTCAACGGCAAAATCATCCACGCCATCAATAAAATTGACGACGACGGTGAGGGCGACCTCAAAAACCTCATCCACCTCAGCGACCGCGAAATAGAATTCCTGAAATATACCTGCACCGAATTCACCTACAAGGAAATCGCAGAGAAGATGTTCCTCAGTCCCCGTACCATCGATGGCTACCGCGACAACCTTTTTGAAAAACTCAAACTCAAAACCCGGGTTGGTCTCGCCATTTATACCATCCGGCAGGGCATTGTGCAGCTATGAGCAGTACTCAGTAGCAAGAGAAGAAGTATCCGGTAGCGGGACGGGTTCTGTCCTGATACTCACGTCTCATATCTTATGTCAAACCATGGCAAAAGGCAGGATGCGCCACTGATGCGCCACTGATGCGCCACTGATGCACCACTGATACGCCACTGTAAAGGGAAGTGGGATATCTATGGGGGAACACTATCGCAAGACTGTTAAAATGCTGTGAATACCCTCACCTGCTGATCCTTTTCCCCAAATCCGGGGGTAACTTTAAAGAGCTAAATATACCCACTATGGCTACATTAAACCAGCCCTTCGGCTTCACCGGCTCCCTCGGCGGGCTCAGCGCTTACCGGATGAAGGGAACAGACAAAATCGTACTTCGGCGGAAAAGTAATGCCGGGCGGCAAAGATTGCTGCACGACCCCAATTATGCCCATACCCGGCTCAACAACGAGGAGTGGAAGGGCTGTATCGCCGCGGGTAAAGACATCCGCAGGGCCATACAGGGTCTGCGGCACCTGGCCGATTATAATTTTTCCGGTCCCCTGCACGCGCTCTGCAAAAACATCCAGACCACTGATCGGGAACACGATAAGGGGCGGCGTTCGGTGCTGCTGTCGGCAGCGGGTTATACCCTGGAAGGTTTTGGACTCAACACCCACAATACCTTTGAGCGGCTGTTGCGGCACCCGGCAGGCTGCGGGATAGACCGGTCTGCGGGCACAGCGGTGGTGGCGTTGCCGGAGCTGTTGCCGGGGGTGAATTTTTTCAACCCGTCCCACCAGCCGCTGTACCGGTTGGTGTGTACCCTTGGTGCGGTGTCGGACTGGCAGTATGATGTATTGCGGCAGGGGTATACGCCTGTGGCAGGGGATCTGCCCTGGCCGGTGGTGGTACAAACGGACTGGCGGCACTGGAAGGAACCTGCTGCTGCGGCCACGATAGGGCTGCGCTTACCGGGCTGGCAGGATAAGCCCGGCTGTGGTTTGCTGCTGGGGGTGGGTATTGCTTTTGGTGTACCGCAAAGCAATACCGAAGTGCAGTATGTGAAGTATGCGGGGGCGGCAAAGCTGATGAAAATGGCATAGGGGTAGCATTATACGCCATAGCCCATTGGCGAACCGTGAACCAGACCCTGAAGGGAAATATAATTGTGTCACCCCTTCGGGGGTTACAGGAATCCTTCGCCTGTACATGCGCCCGTTGTTTTTGGCGCTACAGGGTGGCTACATAAGCATGCGCTGCCAGTTGTGCGTGTACCTTTTCGCCGGTAGCAGCAACGGGTTCGTTGGCCAATGACTGGCTGATGTGTACCGCCTTGGTATTGTCTGCCAGTTGCAGGTGCAGCAGGTGCTTAACCTGTGCAGCCAGTACGGCATCATATACGGGGAAGCACACTTCTATCCGGCGGTAGATGTTGCGGTTCATCCAGTCGGCAGAGCCCATGTAGAGCGCTTCATCGCCATTGTTGTGAAAGAGAAAGATGCGGCTGTGCTCCAGAAAACGGTCAACAAGCCGGATGATGCTGATGTTTTCGCTCTGGCCCGGCACACCCGGCACCAGGCAGCAAATGCTGCGTACAATCAGTTGCACTTTTACCCCTGCTTCCGAGGCTTTACAGAGTTGTTCGATGAGTACCTGTTCCTGCAGGTTATTCATTTTGATAATGATGGATGCGGGTCTGCCGGCCTGTGCATGGGCGATCTCCCTGTCGATCAGTTGGATAAACTGTTGCCGGAGGTTGAACTGTGCCACGAGCAGGTGCTGAAACCGGAGGTAGCGATAAGCATCGGCAGGCTGGCGGTTTTGCAGGTAAGCAAAGAGCAGGCTCATGTCGGTGGTAATACCGGTATGTGCAGTCATAAGTACTTCATCGGTATAAAAGCGGGCCGTGCCTTCATTAAAATTACCGGTAGACAGTAAACCGTAATACTTCCAGCCGATCCCTTCGCGCCGCTTTACCAATGCAGCCTTGGCGTGTACCTTCAGTCCGGGTATGCTGTTGACGATCCTTACACCGGCGGCCTTCATGAGTCTGGCCATATTGACATTGTTCTCTTCGTCAAAGCGGGCCTTGAGTTCCACAAACACGGTTACCTTTTTGCCATTGCGGGCAGCGCTCATCAGTGCACTGATGATATGGCTGGTTGAGGCCACGCGGTAAATGGTGAGGTAGATTTCCTCCACCTGTGCATCCATAGCGGCCTCATTAAAGAAGCGCAGCACCGGATTGTAGCTGTTGTACGGCAGGTGTATAAGCCTGTCTGATTGCTGCAGCAGGCTGAAGATATTGTCGTATCCGGTAAATATACCGGGTGTAATAGCGGGTAGTGGCGGGTAGTTGAGTGCAGACAGGTGCCCCAGTGGCAGGGCCGACAGGTCTTTGAGGTTGTGGTAACGGCCCCCTGCTGCCAATTCTTCCCGTTTCAGCCCGAGGTATTCCTGTAGTGTTTGCAGTAACGCGGGTGGCATACCGTCTTCATACAAAAAGCGGGTGGCCGGCCCCAGGTTGCGTATGGTTACCTGCTGCTCTATTTGTGCCAGCAGGTCGCCGGTATATTCTTCATGCAGGTTCAGTTCTGCATCGCGGTTGACTTTAAAGCTGCTGCAATGGGTTATGCTGTAGCCGGGGAAAATGGCGGGCAGGTGTGTACGTATAATATCATCAAGAAAAACGAAGTATTGCTTTCCATTGGCCTCAGGGAGGGTATGGAAGCGGGGCAGGGGTGGTGAAGGGATGTTGACGATTGCCCATTTTTCTTCACCAGCCTGATCGCGGAGCAATACCGCAAAGTAAAGGGCACCATTTTCAATAAACAGTTTCCTGCTGCCGGGTGCTGCGGGTATAACGGGCTGGAGGTAAGACAGTACCCTCGAAAAAAAATACTCCTGTGTATATACCTGCTGGCTTTGGGTAAGGGGTTCTTTATAACAGAGGTGTATGCCTGCTGCGTCTAACTGCGGCAACAGGGATTGGGTAAATACCTGTCCGAACCGGTTGAGTTGCGCGGCGATGGTGCTGAGTACGGTTGTTGCTGTTGCTGCTGCTTCCGGCGTAGCGGCTACCTGCCTGAGCGTGAGGATTTCGGGCATCCGTACCCGGTAAAACTCGTCTAAGTTGGAAGAGTAGATGGACAAAAAGCGGAGTCGTTCCATCAGGGGTACGTTTGTGTCTGCTGCTTCCTGCAGTACACGTCCGTTGAAGGAAAGCCAACTGATATCCCGGTCGAAACAGATCATTGTATTGGGGTTATTTTTTAAAAAATGACTGCCGGTGGCTACATGGGTTCTTTACCATGGCCAAAAACAAAGATGGCTATGGCAAAGGCTACTACAGATGCGATGATGCCATACATGAATATGTTATAAGCCATGCGGAGGAGCCGGTATTTCCGGCCAAGCACCACCCCGAGGAAATAGATATCCTTGATCAGGCTGCCATAAAGGTATTCCCTGTCGTTGATCATCTCCTTCATTGCCCAATCGTATTCGTCTAACGACATGCGGTAAAAATTGCCAAAGAACAGGAGGTTGGTTTTGCGGCTGGTGATATCGGTTGTTGAAAACCTGCCCGGGTTTACATTGGGTCGTGTGGCGAGTACCGAAAAAATGATGGTGGTGATACATACGCCCAGAAAGAGGCAGGTGGGTACGGTGAGGTAGGGCGATGTTTCGAGGCGGCGGAACAAAACAGATACCAGTACCGTAATGATGATGGAATTGACGGTGACCAGTATATTGGCTTTGTTGTCGGCCATGGCGCTGAGTTGCAGGTGATTGGCAGACGTGAGGCGAAACATGGTTTCCGTACCCCGCCCGGGCTGTTGTGTTTTCTGCGCAGTTGCTTTTTTATCAGCCTTGTCCCGTTGTTCTTGCTTACCGGGTTGTTGTGCAGGGGCGGCATCCACTGCAGCAAGGTTTTCCTTTGTTGCTTTTGCTGTCTTTTTCTCCTGTCGCTCCAGCAGCCACCGGAGATTATCGGCCTTGCCTTTTTGCTGTAGGGCCCTTGCATAGTCTGTAAAATAGTCGTGTGCCTGCAGGAGGCTGATCGTATCGGCCCGCCACTGGCTTCCGCTGATGCTGGTATCGCTCAGCAGTTCTTTTTCGCGGCGGAGCAGTTTGGTTTTATCCTTAAAGTCGTCCAGTCCGAAGTTGAACAGATCGGCATCGCATACAATCTGTTCGGCAAGGGTTTGTGGTGCCTGTGGCATACGGGTGGCGAGGATACAGGCTTCCACTTTTCTGATGATTGCGGGTGGTACATCCTGTGCAGCGAGGAAAGTGGCTACTGCTTGTGCACCAGCGGCCTCATGCCCCGCTGCCGGACCGGTGAGGTAACCAATGTCGTGAAACCAGGCAGCGGCCAGCACGGCAAAATTATCTTCTTCGCTCAACTGGTAGTGTGCGGCAATGGTACCGGTATTGGCCACCACGCCCTCGGTATGCGCCAGGTTGTGGTAGAGCAGTTTTTCGTTGGGCCATTGCTGAAACAGGGAGCGGGCCTGTGCTGCTGTTGCTTCCAGTATTTGTTGTAATTGCATATGCCTGATCGTTATCCTCCTCACGCGGGAGAAGGTATTGGTGATAAAATCTTTTATACGTTTATCCTGCGGCCCTGCTTAAAACCTGAATCCCAGCGATACCAGGGGCAGGGTTTCTTCCTTTGAAAACCCAACGGTGGCGGCAATCACTACC
>JAAFIK010000096.1 GCA_013298665.1 Chitinophagales bacterium | reverse complement strand
CGTCAACCTGCAGGCAGGAGGCGCTTACACCACTTATTCCTGGACGCCTGCGGCAACCCTGAGCAATCCCGGTATCCGCAACCCGGTAGCCACGCCGGTTCAACCAACAACCTATATCGTTACCGCCAACCTTGGTAACTGTAATGCCAGGGACTCTGCCGTTGTACGGTTCAAAGCCATCACCCGTGTTGTCAAAAAAGATATTTTCTGCGCAGGTGCCAGCGACGGCAACATACAACTGGGGGGCAACCCCGGCTGGGCCTATCCACTCCAGTTTTCGATCAACGGCGGTGCCTACCAGGCCGACAGCCTCTTTACCAACCTGCCCAAAGGCAACTACCTCATGCGGATCAGGGATGCGGCAGGTTGCGTAAAAGACAGTATCGTACAACTGATACAAGCCTACCCCGATCTGCAAACCAGTTTTACCACCACAAAAGCCAATTGTAACGGCATTAATGGTACCGCTACCTTTACCACTTCCGGCGGACGCCCCCCTTATCGCTATTCGGCAGACGGCATAAATTTCCAACCGGGCAACAGCCTTACGCTCAACGCGGGCAACTATTCCATACGCATCTTCGATGCCAATGATTGCGCCCTGCTGATTCCCGTGACCATCACCAGCGATCCGCCGTTGCTGATACAATATACCGCTACCCGGGCCAGTTGCAGCGGAGCCGCAGACGCACAGGTTACCGTAACGGCCTCAGGCGGATCCGGCAACTATACCTATGCGCTTGACAACGGAGCCTATCAAACCTCCAATATCCTGTCTGCCATATCCGGGCCGCACACCATAAACGTACTCGATGCCAGTGGCTGCGCGGGTACATTACCGGCTACCGTATTGCTCAACAATACTGTAACCGTCGACACCCGGCCCGATACCACCATCTGCGAAGGACGCTATGCCGTACTGAATACTTTCAGCAATGCTGCCAGTTTTATATGGTCGCCCCCAACAGCCCTCTCCAACCCCGGCGATGCCAGCCCTACAGCCACCCCAAACGTTACCACCCAATACTTTATCCTCGCATCAACGGGTGTGTGCTTCCGGTTCGACTCCGTTACCGTAACGGTACGACCTGCCCCTATTCCGGATGCGGGACAGGATACCACCATCTGCTTTGGGGGTACAGCCACCCTCCATGCCTCGGGCGGTGTAGCTTATCTCTGGCAACCGGTACAACTATTTTCATCCCCCACCGCACAAAACCCATCACTCACCCTGTTCAACAGCCGGCAGTTTAAGGTAAGGGTAACCGATGGATTTGGCTGCAACTCCTTATACTACGACAGCGTTTTTGTAACGGTACTGCCCAAAATCATTGCCTTTGCAGGCCGGGATACCACCGTGGCCATTAATCAACCCCTGCAGTTACAAGCAAGCGGCAGCCTGTATTACCTGTGGACGCCCGCAACCGGGCTCAATAACCCCACCATCGCCAATCCTGTTGCCACCCTGCAGAACGACATCAACTATACCGTTACCGTGAGTGACGACCTGGGCTGTTTTTCAACCGCCGGCATTAAGGTTAAAACCTATAAGGGGCCGGAGATATATGTGCCTACTGCCTTTACCCCCAATGGTGATGGCCGCAATGATATCCTGAAGCCGTACGTGATCGGCTTTAAGACCTTTGATTATTTCAGGATATACAATCGTTGGGGAGAACTCGTATTTGCCACAAGCGATTACCGGCAGGGCTGGAATGGTATACACAAAGGATTACCACAAAGTTTGGGTACCTTTGTGTGGATGGCCAGGGGTACTGCTTATACAGGCCAGGTCATCGAACGCAGGGGGAGCTTTATACTCGTCCGTTGATACCAAAAATTTTCAGTAATGGCACAATCACAGCAGATCAGTTCTGTTTACAGCACAGGCATGGCTTTTACGACCACCCTGAATGGCTTTGACATAACCACAGATACCATGCCCGATGCAGGTGGTACCGGAAAAGGGCCAAGGCCTAAAGCGCTCATGCTGGTGGCACTTACGGGTTGTACAGGTATAGATGTGGTAAGCATCCTGAACAAAATGAAAGTGGCTTATACCGACTTCAGTATTGATGTAAAGGCCGATCTCACCGATGAAATTGCAGCCGTCTACGAAAAAGTACACCTCATATATACCATCCGTATAGCACCGGCAGACCGGGAGCGGTTTGAAAAAGCTGTTACCCTGTCTATGGATAAATATTGCGGCGTTTCAGCCATGTTCAGAAAGTTTGCAACACTTACACGCGAACTGGTGTTTCTCGACGCGGCAACATAATACCGCCGGAGTATATTCATGCTTTCCTGCAGGATGCCATTAAACGTCTGCCAGATGCAACCAGCTTCGCGTTGGTATACATTCAGCATTGAAAAGCCATCACCATATATAAAAAAAACACCTGTCCTCACCGCATAAAACGGATGGACAGGTGAGCGGCAAGATCATTCATCAATAGCGTTGCCCTGTAAAAGTTTTACAGCAAACCTTCACCCTGCTTCTTATATTCAGCAGCCTTTGCATTATCCCCTTTATAACTGTACATGCTTTCGAGAATGCTCAGTGCATTTTTATAGTTCGCCTTCTCAATAGGCTTCAGTTTGGGGAGCGCCGCATACAATTTTGCAGCTTCCGAGGCATATACGATACACTCATCAGCACGTTTGATACCGGTATTACGCATCTCTACCCTTTTCTTCGCATCCTCAGGCTTTGTACCCTTGATCTTACGGGCAGCATCCTGCAGATCATACACATCGTTGTACAGGTGGCGTGCCATAACCAGGTTAGGATCCGGGCTGTTCTTTACCTCGATGGCTTTCTTGAGCATTTCCTCCAGCTTTGGGCGGCGCGCATCAAAATCTGCCGGGCGTGTATCCCCAACATACATATAATTGAAAAGCTCCACGCCGTAGTTATACAGCAATATATACTTACCCGGGTTTTTGGGAATTACTTCCTCGTACTTGTTAAACAGCGCAGTTTTGTCCTTTTTACTCACCGTTTCCAGTTCTACTTCCACCCAATAATCATCATCGGGATAAAGTTGCTTGCCCACTTCTGCAATTTTTGACAATGATGCGATATCATTGTTGGCAATGTACTGGCTCGCGAGGTACTGGTACATCTCCTGGTAAGCCGATCCGCCTATCCTGGCAGCAGCAAGCTTGCTGTAATAAGAGACAGCTTCTGCATCCTTTTTAGCCAGCCGCGCAGCCAGTGCGGTGTTGAGTATTAAAGAGGTATCCAGTTCGGGAAAGGAAAAGTTGTTGTACGACATTTTTTTGGCGCGGACATAATCCTCCACGATAATGGCGTTTTTGAAGGCTCCGTAAGCAGCATCATACTCTTTTACATTATAGGCTTTGGCGCCGATGTCAAAAAAGCCATTGTAGATATCAAAGAAAGAAGCATACTGCTCGCTTACCAGTTCCTTGCTTGAAGGATCAAGCTCCTGGTATTTTTTGAGGGCATCAAAGGCTTCCATGCGGCAATCGGCACAAAGACCCTTTGTTTTATCGTCTTTGGAGAGCGCATTATACACATAGCCCTTCCAATACCAGGTTTCGGGTTTGGCAGCCGTTTTGGGAGCAGCTACCACTTTATCGATAGCGTCTTTTGCCTTAACCAGGTCGCCGAGTACAACAAACTTGCGTACGTCGTTGATGTCCTGTGCCAAAGCGGCCTGGGCAAACAGGGTGCCCAGCATAAAAATTGAAATTCGCTTCATTATTCTCTTGTTTTGTGCGTTAAAGATATTGTGAAATTGGTCTGATAGATGATTTTTGTGCCTGTTTTTTCATAAACCATGCCACTCTTTTTTATTTGCTGTACATTACGGATATTTGACGTTGGTTTGCCCCAAAGGGTGTCATTCACGGGTGGTTTTAACATATTTTTTACTTGATTTCACAAAACAGCATACAGCAAATCCTCAGCCGGATCGATATTATCGAGGTTGTTGGCACATTTATCAAACTGCGTAAGCGGGGTACCAGTTATCTCGGACTTTGCCCCTTCCACAACGAAAAAACCCCCTCGTTTACCGTTTCCCCCGCCAAGGAAATCTACAAATGCTTTGGTTGTGGCCGCAGTGGCAACACCATCGGCTTCCTGATGGAGCACGAGAAATACAGCTATGTGGAAGCCCTCCGCTGGCTTGCCAACCGGTATAATGTAGAGATCGAAGAAACCGAAACAAGTCCGGAATTTAAGGCGCTGCAGCAAACGGCAGACAGCCTGTATATCATCAATGGCTTTGCGCAAAAAATTTTCAGCGAGGCCCTTTTTAATACAGACGAGGGGCGCGACATTGCACTCTCCTACCTGCAGGAACGGGGTTTCCGCGAGGAAATCATTAAAAAGTTCGGACTGGGCTACAACAGTGAGCAGCGCGACAGCTTTGCCAAAGCAGCCATTGCCGCACAATACAACCCCGATTATCTCCAAAAAACCGGTCTTGTTGTTCTCCGGGATGAGAAACTCGTGGACAACTATCGCGGGAGGATCATCTTTCCCATCCACAACCAAAGCGGCAAAGTGCTGGGGTTTGGCGCCAGGATCATCAAAAAAAACGACCGGGCGCCCAAGTACATCAACACCCCGGAAAACGAGATTTATGTTAAAAGCAAACTGCTCTACGGCTCCTATTTTGCCCGCATGGCGATCGACAAAGCTGATGAATGTTTGCTCGTGGAAGGCTATACGGATGTGGTTTCGCTTCACCAGGCGGGCATTGAGAACGTAGTGGCCAGCGGGGGTACAGCGCTTACCCCCGACCAGTTGCGCCTGATCAGGAAATACACCAACAACCTCACCATCATCTACGATGGCGACAATGCCGGTATCAAGGCGGCACTAAGGGGGCTCGACCTCGCGCTTGAAGAGAGCCTGAACGTACAATTGGTGCTGATCCCCGATGGCGAAGACCCCGACAGCTATGTCAATAAAGTGGGGGCGGCTGCCTTTACCAGTTTCATTGCCCAGAACAAAAAAGACGTCATTCTCTTCCAACTGGAAATCGCCCTCCGCGATGCCGGTAACGACAGTAATAAGAAGTCGGCTGTTGTTAACCAGATTGCCGAAACCATTGCAAGGGTTAACAAAGCGGAGGATTTTACCAAACAGCAGGACTACATCAAAAGGTGTTCGCAAATGCTGCGGATCGAGGAAAGCGGACTGCATACCCTCGTCAACAAATTCATACGCGAGCGGGTTGTTAAAGAAGAAGGCCGTCGCAACAGGGAAGACGCTTTTCCAACAGGCGACGACGGACAAACCCCGCCTGCCGGCACAGACGATGCCGTACTGGCCCTGCTCCAGAAAGACGAAATGCAGGAGCGCGCTTTTGTACGCAGCCTGCTGGAGTGGGGACTCAAACCCTGGACGGAAACACAGCGCGTAGCCGATTATGTTTTTGAAGAGATCGCCGAAAATCAACTGGATGAACTCATCGACAATAAGGCACTGGTACGGGTGACCCACCTCTACAAAGCCTGGTACAACGAGGGTCTGGAGCCCACACCCAAAAACTTTCTTTACTACGACGATTTAACCCTGAGTACACTGGTGGTAAACATCATGGATGTTAATGCAGAAATCAGTCCCAATTGGAAAGAACACTACGAAGGCCATATTGCTACGCGGGAAGAACTTTTTCGTGAAGAAGTATTCAGCACCCTCAACTACCTCAAACTCCGCAAAATCAAAAGGCTGATCGACGAAAACCAGCTTGACCTGGAGAAACCGCATACAGCCGAAGAGCAAATCATCCTGCTCCAAACTCACCAGCACCTGAAGCAGATGGAAATCTCCCTTACCAAAACCCTCGGCACCGTCATTTACCGGTAAGTACGGGCAGACGATCCAGGCTGGTGGCGGGTTATACCCCACCACAACGGGTTTTTAACAGCGGGATTGCCCGATGCCTGTCTGCGGCAGACAGACACCCGGTGACACAATGGCACCTTTTCCGGAACTTTTGAGGGGTCAACCTAAACTTTTGATAGGTTGACCTATACCTACCCATAGGAGGACCTAAACTTTTGATAGGTCATCCTATACCTCCCTATAGGAGGACCTAAACTTTTGATAGGTCGACCTATACCTACCTATAGGAGGACCTAAACTTTTGATAGGTT
>JAAFIK010000095.1 GCA_013298665.1 Chitinophagales bacterium | reverse complement strand
CCGGCACCAATGCCAGGAGTGCATCATCAGCCACCAACAGCGCAGGCGCTGCATCGGACAGTATATATTGTATGCGGCGGGCAGGATATTGCGGGTCAACCGCCACATAAGCAGCACCGGCCCTGAGTATGCCAAGAATGGTGGCGATCGTCCAGCCCGAGCGGTTGAGCAGCAGCGCTACCAGCCGGTTGGGCTGCGCTGCCAGCGCATGGGTCAGCTTCGCAGCAACGTTATGACTATGCCTGTCCAGTTCCGCATAGGTCCACTGCAAGGTTCCTGAAATAACAGCCGTTGCGGCAGCGTATTGCTGAAAAGCCGGTTGCAGCAAACCCATCACCTGCCCTGCTCCGACAGTACCCATGGGCGCATTAAACCGATGCAGCAGGATATCCCTTTCTTCAGGCGTTGTAAGCGTAATGGCTGCAAGGGGTTGTAAGGGATCCTGCATCAACTGCTGCAGAATAAACAGGTAAGCAGTTGTGATACGCTGTATGGTGACCTGCGCAAACAGTGGTGTGGCATAACTCACTTCTACAAAGCAGTCGCGACCCGGTACTGCTCCCGTTTCAGTATGCCAGGAAAAAGAGAGGTCAAACTGGGCGGGACGTTGGCGGTGGATGATTGATTGATCAGGGTACAGATAATTGTCCAGCGGCAGCAAGCAGCAGCCGTCAGCAGTAGTGGTTATGGTAGCTGCATGGTCGTGCTGTACCACCAGCAGTACGTCAAAAAGCGGATTCCGCCCCGGATCACGCAAAACAGCACTGTCTTCCAGCATTTTATCCAAAGGATAATCCGGATAAGCCAGCGCGGACATATTGTGTTCGTTTACCTGCTGCAAAAATGCCAGTACCGTATCCACACCTGCGGTATCCGCCTGAAGGGGCAGGGTATTGATAAGCAATCCGGTAAGTGATTCGAGACTGGCATGGTTCCGGGTGGCTACCGGCGTACCGATAGCCGTATGGGGTTGCCCCGTCCACCTGGCCAGCAGGATATGCAAGCCTGCACGTAACAGGCTGAACAGGCTGATCTTTTGTGTCTTGCAAAAAGCCTGCATCTGTTGGTACATACCCGCAGTGGTATAGTATTTATCCAGCGCACCCGCATAGCTCCGCAACGCTGGTCTTTCTGTGTCTGTGGGCAGGAGTAGCGCACCGGGCATCATCCTGAGTTGTTGCTTCCAGAAATCAGCAGCCACCTGCCCTTCAGGACTATTGACACGGGCCGTTTGCCATTGGGCAAAGGATGGATAATTCAATTCCTGTGCAGTAAGCACGGGTGTATAACCTGTACAGGCTGTATCATAGGCTTCAAGCCATGCTTTCATCAGCAATGCCACCGACCAGCCATCGCTGATCAGGTGGTGAACAGCAAGTATGAGTATATACCGGTGCGCATCAAGCCGGATCAGCCGGGCGTTTAAAAGCGGAGCCTCACTGGTCACAAAAGGATGATGTGCTGCTGCAGCCAATGCCTGCTCCAAAGCAGTTATGGGTACACTGCCTTCAGGCTGGTGTTCAGACCAGTCCTCGCATTGCAGGTTGATGCTCACCACAGGCAATACCTGTTGCCGGGGTTCACCATTCACTTCCACAAACCGGGTGCGGAGACTGTCCTGTCCGTTAACCAATGATTGTAAGGCTCCGGCAAACAGCGATACCTGCAAAGGGCCATTGATCTGCCAGCCCGCAACAATGGTATAAGCTGCCTGCACCCCTTCAAACTGGTGAAGTACCCAGAGCCTTTTTTGTGCATGTGATAAAGGATAATGCGATTGGGGTGCGATGACCGGTATGGGTTCATGCCCATCCGCTTGCTGCAGGTACCGGAGTAATGCAGTTTTCTCTGCCCTTACCATTGCGAGGAGCGCTTCGCTGATAGCGCTGGTATTACCGGTAAGCTTGAGTTGTCCGTTTTCATAACGGGGCACAACACCTGCCTGTCTTAAGGCTGCTATAATGGAGGAAAGGTTCATTCAGTAGAGCCCCGCGCAGACAGGGTTGTTTCATTTGTTGAATAATAACGGCTGCCAGGTTGGGTTAAGCAACTAAAACGCATCTCCCATAGCATTACTTTATTTCCCATTGTGTTTTTTTTCTTCTGATCGTCTATGATTCGTCTTTTGTATTCGTGCTTTGTGCTGATCAGGTTAAAGCCAGGTGATACTTACAGGTGATATTGCAAAATGTTATTCATTTCCGGCATGGTCTTACAAAAGCCTTAAAGGCAAAATTGGCTACCGCAATTGCCCGCAGACACTTCAATCCCGGATCATTGCTATCATCGCTTTCCTGCTACAGCAACCTGGATTATTCACACAAAAAAATATACGCCTGTATTTGGAACAGGATAACTAAGATAGCGCTGCCGATCAGAAACAAAATGAGTACCTAGGGGTTGAATGGCACCTATGGTTGTTGGCCATAAATGTACTTGTTTGCTTATGGGTTATCAGTAGTGAAGTATCCACGGGGTTATCCATAAATACGTGGACAAAAGTAGAGTATAATTCTCAAAAAGAAGATATGCAAGAGGTAAAATAATACTAACTTTTTTATCAACATTTTCACCCTCAGGTAAAATACATTGACTATCAACCAATTACAGGTCATCTGCAAAAACCCCAAGGCTGATGAACGGTAATATGCGCACAAAAAATACCCGGAAAGTTGTATAACAAACGGGGTACTATTTTCCCGAAACGGGGTCTTTCTACAGTATTTTTTATCCCTTAAGCAAAACAGCAGCAACCTGCAAAAAAAGATGCCTGAAATGTCTGGGCAAGGGATGGACTTTGTATATACAAAGGCTTGCTGACATCACCGCAGCCCGGCAAACAGCACTTCCCTGAGGAAATGGCTTGAATTCCTCAGCGTTTCGACCAATTTCCTCAGGAACTGGCCCGGATTCCTCAGTTTCACCCCCGGACAAAAGATTTATCCAGACCCCTGGCGAACGACTAAGTACCCGGTACTAAGTACGCTTCCCCTCCCGCTACTTTTCCTGTTATGGGAAACAAGATATGAAATACAGGACGCCCCTGCTAACGACTAACGACTCAGTACCAAGTACTATTTTCTCCTTTTGCGAAAAGGTGTTTTTCCGGCAAAAAAACAGGGTTTTTCCGGGTTGGTGACATGGAAAATTCTCCCCATATTTGTGCTGCCGATAACCCATCCCCGCTGAAAACCTGTTTTGAGAACCAATATTTTTGTGACTGCCAATGGAATAAAACCAAACAACCATGCAATACAATCAATTTCGCAAACCGGTTACCCGCAACACCCTTTTTCGCAGCCGCGGCCGGTATTTTTCTTTTTTTGTTACCCGTTTTTTATGGAAGGGCTTAGCAGCCCGGCGTTTTTGTTTTTCGTGGATAAGCAGTCTGCTGCTGCCCCTGCTGGTGTTTGCTGCGCTGCTGCCGCCCGGGGCGGGTGTATTGGCGCAGGGCAATGTATTGCCCAAAGTGATTCCGGCTTCGCCCAATGCAGCAGCGCTGGGCAGTTACGGGCATATACCGGTAAGTATGTACACCGGTATCCCGAATATATCGGTACCCCTGTATGAGATCAGGAGCGGTTCGCTGACGCTGCCCGTAAGCCTGAGCTACCGCGGCGGGGGCATAAAGGTGGAAGAGATCGCCAGCAGCGCAGGATTGGGATGGGTGGTCAATGGCAATGGTGCCATCACCAGAAGTATTGCCGGAATGGATGATTTTACCGAAGAGGTGGGGTATATGCGCCAGACCCTGCTGCTGCGTGATGTGGTGGAGGCACAGCAATACGGTATTGCACAGCAGCAGTTGCGGCTGAAGCAGATTGCCGCAGGGGCGTATGATGGCGAGCCGGATGTATATTACTTTAACATCGGCAGCATCAGCGGCAAATTTTTTTATAACCAGGAAACACAGTCCTTTCTGCAAAGTCCGATGCAGGACATCAGCATAACGCACGATACCCAGTTCCAGACCTGGGTGCTGACCGATAAGAACGGGGTGGAATACAGTTTTGCGCACTTAGAAACCAATGCACTGGGGGGTACCACCAAAACGGCCTGGTACATCAGTGGTATTGAGGACAAAAAAACGCATAGCCAGATTACTTTTCAGTATGAGCCTGCTACGCCGAGCTTTATCAGTTTTGCCACCGAAACAGCATCGGTACCGTACCCGGGCTGGTGCAACAGTGGCTCCGGCAGTTCTGCACAGGCAAGCAATACGCTGAGCTCGATCAGCAGTTGGCGGCTTACACGCATCAATTTCAACAACGGCAGCGTACGGTTTGTAAAAGCAGCCCAACCCCGGTACGATCTTGATGGCGACTGGCCGGTGGGCAGCATAGAAGTATATAACTACGAGCGGCGTATTAAAAAATATGTATTGCTGTACAGCTATTTTAAAGACGATACGGGTATCAACCCGGCCGATCCGGCCAATAAAACACGGGTACGCCTGAAGCTGGATGGTATTGATGAGTGGCCGGGCGACAGCAGCGGCACCACACCACAGCGCTACCAGTTTGCCTATTTTGGCGATGGTTATATGTGCGGCCGTATGAGCAAGGCGCAGGACTACTGGGGCTATGCCAACGACAATACGGCCAATACCTTAGTACCCGAGGTGATGCTTTATGGTGGTGCCAGCAGCACCGGTACGCTGATACCGGGTGCCAACCGCAAAGTGGCGGCTGATTTTGCACGCAATGGCATACTGCAGAAAATTACCTACCCCACGGGAGGCAGTACCGTATTTGACTATGCGCAGAACACCATAAAGGGTACTGTGGCCACCAGTATTACCGATGGGGAACGTTTAGACGCCCCCACAAGCTGTATGCCCGATGAAAACAGCAGTGCCGTAAGTCTGCAGAACACTTACTATGAACGCGTATTTGTGATCGACAGTGTGCGTACACGCAACCAACCCACGCTGCAGTTTTTAAATGTAACCTGCAGCGGGTATGATATGGGTAGTTATGCCACCTGCCTCGGTAACCCCGGTGCCATGGCCGATCCCCCCGTGGTGCGGCTGGTGAATATGGCCAGCCCGCAAACCGATCTCCTGCAGATGCCGGTAACCGGCAATACACAAACCTTTAAAACCCTCTACGACCTGCCGATAGGTACTTACCGGGTAACGGTACAATACAGTTTTACCAATGGCCCGGCCAATATGATGAACTGCTACTGCGATGCCTACAGCCATTTTTCGGTTAACCTTACCCTGCCCCCGCGCAGCAGCCAAACTTTTGTGAACAACTATGTGGGGGGTATGCGCATCAGGACGATTACCGACAATGACAGCGCCGGTAATGCCCATACCACAAGCTATGATTATAATGGTGACGATGGCTTCAGTACAGGAGCCGCACAGTTTACCCCCAACTATGCCTACAAGGCATTTAACGGCCCCTTTACCGGGCTGGAGGCCAATCCCGGCAACAGTTGTTTTTTCCTGAAACGCTTTGCGGTATCCAACTATCCCTTAGTCAATACGCAGGGGCGGGCGGTTGGTTACCGGCAGGTAAGGGTACGGCAGGTGGAGGGCAACAGCGACCTGGGGCAGTCTGTTTACCAGTTCAGCGGTCTTGATGGTTTTCCCGATGGCGTGAACACAGATTACCCCTTTACCCCCAACACGTCTTTCGACTGGAAGCGGGGTTTGCCGCTGGGTGAGCAGCAGTACCGGCGTGCCGATAGCGGTTACCAGTTGGTACGCGAAGCCACCACCAGCTATGGCCGGGAGATCAGCGGCCAGGTACTGGAACGCCGCTCGATTGGGGTAAAAGTGGGGTTTCTGGTACAAAACTATAGCGATGTGGTGTATGATGGCGCGGTGGCACCCACACCGGGTAATGATCCGGCACCGGTGGAAGTAACCTGGCAGTCGTACGACCAGGTGGCCGATGTATGGGTGCCGGTAGCCAGAACGGAGCGCCTGTACAGCGGTGGTGATACAGGGTTGCTGGTGCAGGGCAGTACATGGCTGTATATGGGTAATGGCCACCTGGCGCCTACAGCCACGCGCACGCGCAACAGTAAACAGGAAGAGGTAACGGATTATACACGTTTTACCGCCGATTATACCCTCCAGGGCGGCAGTACTTATACCAATACGGGTGGTATTAAATGGATGCAGGAGGGCGGTCTGAACCTGCCGGTGGAGACCTATACCGTAGTGCGCAGGGCTGGGGTGGATCTGGTGGTATCGGCCACACTCATTACCCGGCTGGCAGAGCGGGGCTTGCCCGACCGCAGCTATACCTGCCGCCTGATACGCCCACTGCCTTTAGACAGTTTTGTGGTGAGCCATATTGATGCCACCGGTGTACTGGTGATGGATCCGCATTACCGC
>JAAFIK010000094.1 GCA_013298665.1 Chitinophagales bacterium | reverse complement strand
GGTATAGGTCGACCTATCAAAAGTTTAGGTCCTCCTATGGGTAGGTATAGGTCAACCTATCAAAAGTTTAGGTCCTCCTATGGGTGGGTATAGGTCGACCTATCAAAAGTTTAGGTCGGCCTATGGGTAGGTATAGGTCGACCTATCAAAAGTTTAGGTCGGCCTATAGGGAGGTATAGGTCGACCTATCAAAAGTTTAGGTCCTCCTATAGGGAGGGATAGGTCAACCTATTAAAAGTTTAGATTGACCCCTCGGGAGTGCTTCACAATCCTTCGGTTGGCGCCGGTGGCTGCTCCGTAGCGGTGGTTACCGGCAATGCGTTCGATACCCCCTTCGTGCCGGGACTTAATTGTACTTTTACTTTTTTCTTTGTCATTGCGGCTTTTACAGGCTTATCCACTTTGCTGCTGGCGGTTACCGGCAATGCGTTAGATACCCCCTTCGTGCCGGGACCAAACTGCGCTTTTATCTTCCCCTTTGCCTGCGCTGCTTTTACAGGCTTATCTATTTTGCTGCTTTTGGCCTTTACCGGTGGTGCTGGCATAGCACCGGCTATACCCTTGGTGCTTGGACTAAACTTTGTGCTCACTTTACCCGCAGCCTTCACAGGTTTATCTACCTTACTACTTTTCGCATTTGCCAACCCAGCCTTAGCCGCAGGCTTTGTTTTTGCATAAATGATCGGGCCCTTACTGCCAGGGCCAAATGTTGACTTTATCTTTCCCTTTGCTGCCGGTTTTACAGCAGCAGCTTTTTTTACCCCTTTCTTTACCGCTGCTGCTTTTTTAGCGGGCGTTGCTTTTTTGACTGGTGCCGTTTTCTTTACCGGTACCGCTTTTTTAGCAGCCTTTGCAGGGGCTTTTGCAGCAGCCTTTTTTGCCGGTGCTGATTTTGCTGGTTTTTTTGATTTTGCCATGTGTAATGTATTTTGAGTAACTAATGTAAAACAAATTTTGAAATATACTTTATGCCGTCGGGAAATGCAGCACGCTTCTGCAAGAAACCATTCACTGTATCCGGATACGAATGGTCAGGAACCCTCAATACCCCTGATCAGCAAAGTGATGGAAGAGGCAATCAGTTGGCGGGTATCAGCGAGAACAGCATCATTATTATCCAGCAGTTGACCGGTAAAGATTCCGGCATGCTTGATGGCATCAGCTACCGAAAACAATAGACGTGCATGTGTCATTACCTGACGTGCGCTAACCGTTGGCAGTACGTGCTGAAGTATGCCGGCAATAAAAATGATTTCCTTTTCCTTTTCGGGTGTATATATCTGGTCGAAGAAAGTTTGCAACTCAAAAAGATGTTCGCGGGTAAGGCTGTTGAGTTTAACAATGCGGAGATAAAAATCGAGGCGTTCAGAAAAATAGAAGATAATCTTTTTAGCCGGTATCCTGACCCTTGCTGTACGTGCCTGCAACTCAGTAATACCGATCGTACCCACATAAAGCATGACCTGTAAAAAAAGGGCTTCTTTGTTTCTGAAATAATGATAAAGTGTAGCCTTATTCATTGAGGCCTCTGCAGCTACTGCATCAAGTGTGGTCTTGTGGTAGCCCAACCGGGTAAAGCAGGTAACAGCAATCTCCACCAACTCCTGTCGCTTTGCTGTTGTATTTGCGGGACGCGCCATAAGTAAAAGGGATGATGACAACAAAGATAGGCAATCCGGCAATACCCCAATATAGTTCAGCAGTCGTAAAAGCAAACGGCACCACACAATTATCGCATGGTGCCGTTGCCAAACAGGGCTATACTGTATTAAAAACTTTCATCATCGGCGCTGGGGCCATAACTGGCAGGAACAGGAATATTGAGCAGGCGCAGGTAAACCCCGAGTTGTGCCCGGTGGTGAATGATCTGGCTCATCGACATACGCAGTACTTCCAACCGGGAGTCACGGCTATGTATCGTTTCGCCACTACGCATCGTCCAGGTTTCGCCAAGCGAACCTTCATCCCCCGCAGCCAGTGCTTTACGCCCGTCTGCAAGGCAGTCCTCAAAAAATGTAAGCAGTGCTGCTGTACTGTCAATCGACCTGGGTACATAGCTGTTGTTTGCAAAGTCAAGCTCATGTGTGTTGAGTACCATCCCGATCCAGGTGGGCAGCTCGGCAATATGTGTGGCAAGCCTGCCCATGGCCATACTTTTTTCATGCGGCTGCCAGTCCAGCTTTGCATCGGGCAAGGCAGACAGCATTTTACGGGTCGTCATGGCCTCCCGTTCCAGTTCCCTGGCTAATCCTTCAAGTTGTGTCATAATATTTTTTTTTACAGACACAAAGTAAACAGCAGGCAGTGACAGCCCTGTGTCAGCAGGTACAGAAATTATTTCATTTTTTGGGTAATACGGGCCAGCAAAACATTTGCTTTTATGCGTAAAGCCTCCGGCGATACAATGCTGGCAATATCACCGATCATCAGGTACCAACGGGCAAACCCATCAAGCGAGGCTGTAAGAAAAGTCATTTCCAGCTTATCCTTTTGCAGTTGTTGTGATACAAAACCGCAGTAATACTTCTGGTCACCCAGACGCCCCTCCGCTTCAGCATCAATCAGCAATACTACTTTGTGCATTTCCTTTTCCACAACCACCTGTTCCAGGTAATGCTGCAGGGTGGGGTGGGCTTTGCTGAACTGTTCATCCAGCACCCGCATGGCCTGTACCTGGTCGAGCCTGAAATTACGATAGGCAGCACGCAGGTGGCAATAGGCAATCAGGTACCAGTAGCTGCCCCGGTGAAATACCCCTACGGGTTCCACCTTACGGTCGGAAAGCACATGCGTATATGTGGTGCTGTAGCTGAGGTGAATAATATATTTTCCGGCAATACTGCGCAGGATATCCTGTAAACCACTGTACCTGCCCGCAGGCAACCAGGGGTCTGGCAGTACATGGATGTTATTTTCGATGGTTTCGAGATAATCTTTTTCTGCTGTTCGCAAAACTGCCCTGATTTTATGCATACCCGACCGGTAGCTGGTGGCCGTGTCGGCATCGCTGAAGTTGTCCATAAACTTTTCTGCCGTCAGAAAGGCTGTGGCTTCAGCAGTGGTAAAGAGTACCGGGGGCAGGCGGTAACCTTCCATCAGGGTATACCCCACCCCCGCTTCCCCGATAACCGGCACACCTGCTGCTGAGAGTGCCTGTATATCACGATAAACCGTACGCAGGGTAATGTCAAAACGTTCCGCAATATCCCTGGCTTTAACCACACGCCGCCCCTGCAATTGTATGAGTATAGCCGTCAGCCGGTCGATCCTGTTCATACCCCAAAGGTCAACACCCGCAGTGGCATTTCCAAAACATGGTTGATTCAATACAACTCTTACGGCATGTTGCAACATAAACATGTTCCCGGAATCAGCAACTGTCGTTTCATAAAAAAACCCGCCAACCGGCGGGGCGATAAATGCTGTGTTTTACTGACCGCTTTACTTATTTTTAGTGAAGTCAACAGACCGGCCCGCCTGCTGCAGCGACAGTTGTTCTTTCGCCGGATCAAATACGAAGACAATTTTTGCCTCAGCGTTTTCAAAACGATCCTTGCCCGTTGGCGCAAGGGGTATCTTCCCCTGGCCTACGGCTTCTGCAATCAACTGGCCGCCCTCTTTGGTAAAAATAAGTTTGATGGGCATCACCGCACTGGTATACGTACCAAGGTATTTGTCCAGATCAGTATCTGTAAGCTGGATGGCCTCCCCGGCTCCGCCAGCATCTGTATTCGCCGCAGCCGGTTGTACTTTAGGTTTGCCCCAGACATTATCATTTTCATTGGCATCTAAAAAAATACCGCTGTCTAACCTGAGGTAAGTAATTTTCTTCTTCGTCCTGAGCAGTACCGTAGTTTTCTTTGTATTGGCTTCCCATACCGCTGCAGTTTTGTGAATGGTTTCTTTGGTGCCATCGGCATATTCTACCTGTATATCGAAAGGAATAACAAAGCCGCCCACGTTATCAATGTTAAGTGCATAACCCCCGGGCGCCGGTGCAACCTTGCGCAAAGCAATATCCATATAACTATAGGTAAAGAACCAATTGTGCCAGTACCAGTCGAGGCTTTTACCCGCAAGGTTGGAAAAACTGTAAAACATATCCCAGGGAATGGGGTGTTTACCATGCCAGCGGTCGATGAATCCATGCAAACATTTACGGAAAAGCTCATCGCCCAGCATATCCTTAAGCCCCAGGTAAGCGAGGGCAGGTTTGCCATATTCATTATCGCCCATAGCCTGACCGCTCATGATATTATTGGGAATGATGATGGGCACCTCGCTTTCATCGGTATTGCTGTAGGCCCAGCTTTGCACGCGGAATTGTTTGAAGAGTTCATTAGCTGTTTCGGCACCGAGGTCTGCTTTGCCAATCAGGTTTTCAAAAGCGGTTGTCCAGCCCTCGTCCATATACCCATAGCGGTGTTCGTTGACCCCCATATAAAACGGGAACCAACTGTGGGCGATTTCATGTTCTGCTATAAAACGCTGTAGCATGGGATCGTCCTGCGGGCTGTCGTTGGCCATCATCGGGTATTCCATATCTGCTATGCCTTGTACAATGGTACTCTTGGGGAAAGGATAGGGTACACCTGGCCAGTTGTGGCTCAGCCAGTCGAGCGAATGCTGTATATGCTCCACCGCTTTACGGAAATTTACCGCCGTATCAATATACGCACTCTGTGCGCTGGCTCTGCGGCCTGTTTTTTTATCCACCACCACACTGGCCCCGTCCCACACATAATGATCGCTGATACAATACGCCATATCAGTAATATGCCTTGCGCTGAATTTCCAGGTATTCATGGCATTCTGTGTGGTGACCGATTTGGTTTTGTGATCAGCCGTTGTTACAATATTAATGGTCTTATCTGCACTGAGTGAAGCTTTATACTTTTGCAGAAAAGCAGGCTGCAATACCTCCTCAGGATTCAGCAGATCGCCACTACCCCATACCAGGAAGTTTCCGGGTACAGTTACTGATACCATATAATCGTTGAAATCATTGTAAAACTCCTGTCCATCCGTAAAGTTCATCCGGTCCCAGCCATGAATATCATCAAATACAGCTACGCGGGGATAGCAGTACGCCAGGAAAAAACTGGTGCTGTCGAGCAATCCTTCACGGCCACTGATATCGGATACATCGTAATGCCAGTCGAACTCAAGTTGCACACTGTCTTTTGGCAATAATGGTTTGCTGAGGGCAAAGGAGCGAAACGTTTCACCAGCGGGGTCGGGGAAAGCACGCTCCTTCCCGTTTTCCTTAAAACGGTCGATGCGTATGCCCTGGGAAAGATATCCCGCCTGTGCAGTAAGCATACGCGCGGTTCCCGGGTTGTGGATATTCAGGATAAGTTTAATCACAGGCCGGTTGAGCGTATCCATACTGTTGTTGATATAGGTAATCGTTTCCTTACCCCGGATGGTTTTTGAGGGCGGGTTGGCTGTAAGGTTGATGTTGTAGCGGCCGGCATTCTGCCAGTACCCGGGCCCGGGTTTACCATCCATACTGCGGGTGCCTTTCTGATAGGCCTCCTTTACATTTCGGGGCATATAAAGCCCCTGAGCGCTGAGCTGCGTTATGGCCATACCGCAGAAAGCTACACAAAGTGTTTTAAATGATAATGTTGTCATGCTATACTTTTAACGTTAAAACAAGGGCTGAAATTACGATTTTTATACATGCCGCAAACAGATCAAACCGGTAGTACCGGCAGCAGCAGCAATATGCCCGATTCCTGGTTGGCAAAGACACCTGGCGCACCCGGCGCACCCGGCGCAAACCAGCAGACAATGGGCAAGTATTTCAGTGCCATTGTCAGGGCGGTACGGTCGTTTTAAACAGGCTCCTGCATCGCGTCGCCATTGCGACGCGATGTCTTCCAATGGCCATCGCCCTTACTCACTTTGATGCCGGTAATGGTATTCGCCGCATCGCGCAGAAAGACGATGGTAGCAGAGGGCATGATTTCCAGCTTAAATACATCCGCGTATTTCGGGAGCAGCTTAAGCCGCATGGTACCCGGTCTTTTGAGATAGAGGTATCCGTCGCTTTCCAGTGTAATCACCCTGTCACCATAAGTGCCGGCAAAATCGGGTGAAGGCATGACCCCTGTGGGCAGGGGCAGACTTGTTGACGTTTCCATTTGTAATTTTGGGTTTATATGATCTCGTATTGACCCGGGCTTTCGGGTCAGCCATCGTTTAATTATCCTCATCCTGCCCTTCTTTTCTCATCTTCCACACCTGTTGTACGCTGTCTTGCCCGGGCTACCGTATTTTTTCCAAAACGATGGATAAACGAAAGTGTAGCCACCCGGGAATCCCAGGTACGATCGGTAAAGAAATCCATGTTCTGGTAGCGCACATCAACAGCAATACGGTTGGTATAAAAGAGATCACTTACCGCAAGCTTGAACGTTGACCGCCTGTCTTTACTTTGTTTCTGCAACCCTGTTGATACCTGTGCCAGGTTATTGATGATAAACAACCCCCACGCATTCCTCGCCTGGTAGAAACCCGTCAGTTCAGCACTCCAGCCTTTTTTGCCGATGACGATACTGCTGTTGAGGTTCATATCCCATGAAGCGT
>JAAFIK010000093.1 GCA_013298665.1 Chitinophagales bacterium | reverse complement strand
GGATTAGTAGCAGGGCGGTAAGAAAGATAGAAAATAAGAGAAGGTTTAACGGTTACGAACAACAAAGTAAAGAATTTAGCGATAATTCTGGTCTCGAATTGTATGATTATAAGCATAGGTATTACGACCCTCAAATAGGTAGATTTTTTTGTGTGGATAGATTAGCCGATAAATATCCATTTTATACTACTTACCAATTTGCTGGTAATGAGCCATCAGTAGCAATTGATATAGACGGATTGGAACCAGCATATATAGCTAGTAGAAATAATAGTGGAAATAGTAAGCTTAATATGCCAGTAGTTTCAATGTACGCGAGATTGTTCGGTAATGCTTTCTGGAATATCGGCAGTAAAACAAATATAGTAATTAATCAATCTGTCCATGATAAGATAACCGGATACAAATCAGGCGGTGCTGTTACATTAGGGTTTGAGATAAACTATACTGGTGATTATGCCACTAATCTCTCCGGGGAAGATTGGCTAAAGCTAACCTCACATGAGATTATACACGACAAACAGTTTATTGATAGCTATGGAAGTGATTTTAAATCAAAGGAGGATTATGACGAAGCGGTAGCATTATGGATTTTCACTTACGGATTAGATGTTACTGAAAAAGCATTTAAAAATAAAACTACCGATCCAAATGTGCTGCACGATAAATTAGAAATAGAAAAAGATGCGAATAAATATGAAAACTATTTCAATAGCTTTTATGACTCACAGAATTATACACAAACGCAAAATGGAGTAACAAAATTCGGAAACAAGATACTGGATGCCTTGCAACAAATGCAAACGGCTCAAAGTAAATCGGATAAGAAAGCCTATATTAATGCGTATAATAACTTAATGAAGATGGTTGACACTTTCAATAATACTCAATCTAATAAGCCAAATCAATAGTTTATGCGAAAGTCTATATTATTTGTAAGAATTAGTTTATCTTTTTTCATACTTCCATGTTTTTTTGCAATCCTCAGAAAGCTGATTTTTACTTCAATGCTACTAATAATTATGTTGAAAATCGAAGTGGGGGAATTATTCGTTCAGTGGAGATAAGAAAATTTGACAAGAAAGGCAATTTCTCTGGATGGAAGAATATATATAAAGCAAGTGAAAGTGAAGGAAGTAGTCGGATTTATGTTTTCTCAGAAAACAAGGGGTATATAGTATCCGGGGATTCATTAAGTAATGAAAAGGGCTTTTTATATGAAGTTAAACTTAAGGCATTAGGATTTTACGACAGTTTACATTTTGATAAATAATACTCAAGGTGTATTTTATCTTCATGAAGCCTTTGTACTATACCTTCGGGAAGTGGTTTTATAAGGGTAGGGTATTATGATGATGCCCGGCTGCAGACGCTGGCAAGCAATGGGCTGCCAGTTGTAAAGAGTGGATACCTGTTTGTATTTGTGAGTTTTTAACCGCGATCGCAGCATCGTGGTAATGCGGTAACGGGTGGTGCGGCAGGGGGTAGTGTTCTCAATTAGTTGGTATTCAGCAATAGCACCAAAATAAAACGCTATCAGGTGGTGTTTCAGCACCCGGGACAGTCTGTTAAGCACCAAAAACGATCGTTTTTTTACAACCTAAGCCCCGCTGATGCAGGTTTTTAACGTTAGTGTTATCAAATAGTTGGTGGTTTATGTGTACAAGTTCATTGCAATACAATAGGTATAAAATTTCAGCGCAGTAAGAAGGCGTAATTGCCCGATACATTGTGTACCGGGCAATTCCTCAGGGTTTTGACCGAATTCCTCAGGATTTCGACCGATTTCCTCAGGGTCTCGACCGATTTCCTCAGGGTTTTGACCGATTTCCTCAGGGTTTTGACCGATTTCCTCAGGGTTTTGACCAATTTCCTCAGGGTTTCGACCGATTTCCTCAGGGTTTTGACCAATTTCCTCAGGGTTTCGATCGAATTCCTCAGGATTTTGACCAATTTCCTCAGGGTTTTGATCGAATTCCTCAGGATTTTAACCAATTTCCTCAGGAAATCGCCCGATTCTAACCGGTAATGTCATTATGTTAAAGTAGCCAACAACCGGGAAAGAGTGATATCGTTATAGAAATGTAATGAAAGTGGAGGTAAGCACCGGGAAAGGGTGATATAATTTTTCAAGTCAATGGTTAATGTAATGATATTGCCCTAACCCCTCCCTCCAAACTACCCCTCTTTCTTTTACGTAATTTGTCTGGCCATAAGCTACAAACAAATATGATATACAGTTTTACCAACAAAGACGATACAGGCCAACTCATCCTGCTCAAAAAACCAGATAGCTTCACCCAGAACTATTACCAGCAAGGGGCAGGCTTTACCTTTCATACCATTGCCTGGAATACAGGCTCCCTGCAGGAAGTGGTGATTGATGAAGTCGTTTATCCTTTTGCCCCCGATACGGTTCTGCCCATTATGCTCAACCAGTCGTTCCGCTTCGAACGCCCGGCAGATATTATTGCCTGGCAGTTCAACCGCGAGTTTTACTGCATCGCCAACCACGATGCTGAAGTGGGTTGTGTAGGGTTTTTATTCTTCGGCCCCTCCCCCACCATGTTCGTCACCCTCGGTGAAGAAGATACCCAAATGCTTACGCGTCTGCTTGAGGTCTTTGAAGAAGAATTTCTGTCCGACGAGGATATTAAACAGGAAATGCTGCGTATGCTGCTTGTTCGCCTCATCATCAAAACCACCCGGCTGGCCAGGAAACAATACCTCGGTACCGAAGAAGTGGTTGAAGAAAAATTTAACCTGATCCGCCATTTTCACCTGCGGGTCGAAATCCACTTCCGGAAGGAACACCAGGTACAGTTTTATGCCGGCCAGCTCAACAAATCGCCCAAGACCATCTCTAATATCTTCTCCCTCTACAGCAAAAAAACGCCCCTCCAGGTTATACAGGAACGCATCATCACCGAGGCCAAACGCCTGTTTTATTATACCGATAAGTCGGTAAAGGAAATCGCGGGTGATCTGGGTTTTGAAGACAGTTCACATTTCAGTAAATTTTATAAAAAATATACTGCGCAGAACCCCTCCGACCACAAAAGAAGAGACCCTGCCACATAATCGGGAAGAATCTGCACATCATCGGGAAGTATGTCCATTGCAGCACTGCCTCCAGGTTGTCATCTTTGCATCAACAAATTAATCAAACAAAAAAATGAAAAAAATTATTCTCGCAGCATTGGTAACCATTTTTGCCATCGGTAACAGCCAGGCACAGATTGCCTTACGTTCCAAACATTTCAACCTCGAAAAAACCCTTGCGGTGCAGGGCTACGATGTGGTTACTTATTTTACAGAAAACAAAGCCGTTAAAGGCGACAAACAATTTGCCGTAGGCGTTGAAGGCGTATTGTACTATTTTTCTAGCGCGGCTACAAAGGCACTTTTTCTGGCCGATTACAAAAAGTACGAACCCCAGTATGGCGGCTGGTGTGCCTATGCCATGGGCGCCACCAACGAAAAAGTAGAGATCGACCCCAAGACCTTTAAAATACTCGACGGCAAGCTCTACCTGTTTTATCACTCATGGGTAAACAATACGCTCAATAAATGGAATAAAGACGAAGCCAGCCTCAAGGCAAAGGCCGATAAAAACTGGCAGACTCTTTTTCAATAATACCCCTGCACAAACAAGACATCTCATCAACCAACAACCAATACAGTCATCATGAATTTTTCAGTCATCATTTCCTGGGTACTCAGGATCGCCGCAGCAGTTATCCTTTTACAAACCCTCTATTTCAAATTTACCGGTCATCCCGAATCTGTAGAACTCTTTACCAAACTGGGGGTTGAACCCTGGGGACGGATCGGTACAGGTGTTGCAGAGCTGATTGCCAGCATACTCCTCCTGCTGCCCGCTACCGTTTCCATCGGTGCATTCCTCGGCATCGGACTTATGGCCGGTGCTATTGTATCGCACCTCACCGTTATCGGTATCGAATCGAAAGGCGATGGCGGACAACTGTTTACACTCGCCATCGTGGTATTGGTATGCTGCGTGGCACTTCTGGTGTTGCACCGGCAGCAAGCCAGGAGGTTGTACCAGAAATACTTTTCCAGAAACAAAGCCATTTAATAAACCACCGCGGGATAACCTTTTATACCGCGGCTTCAACAGCAGCATATTTCCGTTATGATTTTTGCACAACTATCTAAGCAACTGACCGCATTGGATCAATTACTCATCGCTTTAACGGATGAGCAATACACCAGAAGTATAGCCCACCTGGGGCAGGAAAGCATCGGCAGCCATACCCGGCACATCATCGGGCTGCTGCAATGCGCCACTACGGGCTACGCTTCGGGCATAGTAGATTACATCAACCGTACACGCGACCTTACCGTGGCCAGCAGCAGGGCCGCTGCACGCGCAGCCCTGCAAACCGTGCAGGAAGGGCTACGCCTGCCCGACAAACCGATGCAGCTTTTGACAACCGGCAACGATTCACTCCCCGCAGTCACCACCTCCTTCTTCCGCGAAATCGTTTACCATGCTGAGCATACCATACACCACCTCGCCCTCATTAAAGTAGCGCTGGTAGATATGCAACTGGATCTTGTTGATCCCTATTTCGGCATGGCCGATTCCACCATACAATACAAAACCTCATCATGAAAAAGATATGCACGCCGCTGATAGCATTGCTGATCAGCCTTGTTGCTGCACAAGTCACGCAGGCGCAGGATACGGGCAGGGTTTATTTCACCACCGGCGTTGGGATGGTGGCTCCCCTTTCCGGATTTGCTAATGCGTACCGCAACTCGCTGGCGCTGAACTCGGGTATTGAATACAAGATCAGCAAGCATTATTTTGCACAGTTTGTACTCGACTTCAATGCCATCCGCTACAGCCAGCAGATAAAAGATGCAGGATCGCCCTATCTTTTTCAAAATACCAGCAGTTCCGTATTCCTGGCCGGCATACACGCAGGCAGAAATATTGCCCTTAGCCGATCCGGTCGCTTTTTTGCATCGCCCTACCTTGGGCTGGGCTATGCCAATATTGGTGAACCCAGGCTAAAGGCGGGTAATACTCCGGGGGTATTTGTACAGCAGGTTAACCGGATGAAGGGTTTGTTTACCCGGCAGGGCTTGCGGCTTGGATTAGTTACCCGGTCTAAAATTTTACAAACGCTTTATGCCGATGTTTCACACTGGTCGGCCCATATACGGATACAGGATAGCCGTCCGCAGACACTGTCTCTGTTAGTAGGTACCCGGTTTGGTTTTTAACAGTAAATACGCACCATTATGTGTACAGTAGTCTTTATACCCGGCCAATACAATACCTGTATCGCTTCGCTGCGCGACGAGAATCCCTCGCGGCCGGCAGCATTACCACCCGCGATCGACAGCGATGCCACTATTCCTTTTCTCGCACCCCGGGATCCGCTTGGTGGTGGTACCTGGATGGGGGTTAACGAAGCGGGGCATGCCCTTGTTTTACTCAACGGGGGTTTTACCGCGCACCTGCCCCAAAAAAAATACCGCAAAAGCAGGGGACTGATCGTCACTGCATTACTCGCCTCCGAGATGCCAGTGGTGGATTGGAGCCTGACTACCTTAGCAGGCATCGAACCCTTTACCCTGGTGGCCTGGGTTGATGGGCATCTCTTTGAACTCGTATGGGATGGCGAGGAGCAGCACCGCAAGCGGTTAGACCCAGCCCTGCCCCATATCTGGTCTTCAGCCACCTTGTACAACAGTACAGCAAAAGCTACCCGCGAAGAGGCTTTTCTGAACTGGACTGCCATGCGCCCGCCCATAACCCCACGCAGCTTACTCAGCTTTTTTACAGCGGGTACAGACACCCAGAATGGTTTTATCATCAACAGGAGTAATAAGTTGCAAACCCTGAGTTTTACTTTTCTGGATATTGCGCCGCAGACGGATGCTGCCATGCACCATTACGACCTGCTCCGTTATACCCATACCGAAGCCAGCATTCCCGTTTCGCCCTCCACCATGTACTGCCCCCTGCCGGGCAGGTAATCTTTTTGGCAGACAAAGCCCATCATTATGTTCGGCAACAACATCAGCCCTTTTGAATACGTATCGATACTGGTCTCCATTATCCTGGGGCTGGGCATTACCCAACTCCTCTTCTCCTTTTCCGATCTGCTCTACCGGTTTCGCGAGGTGAGGCACTACTGGCCCCATACTGTATGTGTTTGTTTCGTGCTGTTTCTGCTGGTGCAGGACTGGTTCATCACCTACCAGTTGCGCAACCACGCCATATGGCACCTGCCTGAACTGTTGTTTATTTTGTCGTACCCCATCGCCCTGTTCATCACTGCCAAAATGCTCCTGCCCACCAATGAGCGGGAAGAACAATTAGATATGCGTCTTTTTTACCACGACCAGTATCCCGTCATCTTTTTCATCACCGCAATCGGCATTGCCCTCTCGATACTGTTTAACATATGGTTGCTCCACAAACCCTGGATCGAACAAATACACCTGTTCATATTCCTGGCCACCATGTTGTTTTTCTCACTCCGGAAAAACATACCTGAAATCCTGCATCGCATTATTGCGCTCGTGATTGGTATTGCTGCTGTAGTATCGGTGGTGCTGGAGAAAGATGTGTGGGTGAT
>JAAFIK010000092.1 GCA_013298665.1 Chitinophagales bacterium | reverse complement strand
CTATACAGATAAGCTACAGGTGATTTGCGGCATCAAATACGCACGTTGCTCCCATTTGACGATGCTGGATACATTGCGGAGCAATTAGGGAATAATTACGGAGCAATGGGGAGCAATTAGGGAGCAATGCGGAATAATTGCGGAGCAATATGCCTATAATTGTCCAAACGTCTATATCTATTGCTGCCTATCTTTGCCGCATGGAGGCAAACAATCAACCCACAACAATCCGCAAACAGGTCGTACATAAATTGACCGCACGGTTCAGTAAGGAATACCAGGAAACAATGGTCCAGTACCCAACCGATATACTGGCAGAACTCACCGAACACCTGAAGGGGCTGCTGGAGCAACTTGTTGAGTATGTTGACCGGGATATGGATAGCAGCGTTTATACAGCCGTAAACGAGGGCGAAAAAAGCCTGCTGAAAAAATACGGCAACCGGTTGGCCGCTTACTGGAAGAAAAAATTTACCGGGTATTTTGATTTCGGGCATGTACTAGTCGAAAAGGAGGTCTTCACCGTTGACCAGTACAACAGCCTGGAAGAAGGGGAGCAATCCCTGCAACCCGCAGAAGCCCTGGCATTTGCCAAAAACTGCACCCGGCTGCTGGAAGTAAGCCTGCCCTACATCATGCTGCAAATCTCCCCTAAAGGGCTGGAAGATTCAGGGGGCGCAGTAAGTGATGGCAACCAACCAGAAACCGGCCATGAATTTACCAGGGCCAGGCAACTGCTGGCCATCCATTATCTTCTACAGGGAGGCTTTGGGCTGGGGCCGCACAGCGGGCCGGACATCAGCAGCCTTGCCCGGCTTGCACACCTGCTCACGGGTACGCCATACACCAGCCTGCAAAACTCGGAGATATACAAAAAGTACCGCCACATGCCCAATTTTAAAAAAGGACCGGGGCTGATTGCAGACCTGTTGTACATACGTTCCTACTTTGCCGAACTCGGTCTGGATAGTGTGGTAAAACAGATTGACATTGAAATAACCAGGGAGCAGAAAGAAAAATAGCAATCCTTTTATAGCTTCTTACATCTAAGCAAAAACTTGCCTGTACCGTTGTACCATGAATAGCCGATTTGGAGAATAACCCGTCATAAAACACTTCGATACATCCCCCAAAAAATCCCTAATTGGGGTACCCCCAAATTTTCCCCTACCCCAAAAAGGGCATCTAGCTTTGCGTAAAGTTTTTGCAGAATACACTCTTATTTATGCAAACCAATTTGTAAAATAATACTCAATCCGTTATGAAAAAAAGGAAAATCTCAACGAGAAAAGCAGGCAAGCCCCTGACCGTAAAACACATCAAAAGACCACATATTTTAAGTACCTACAATGCCACAGTTGCACCCCCGTCGGCAGCGTCAGGATAATCCGGAACTGCTCCCCAAAGTATCTTTTTGATCCACTCAAATCACTGAAAACCATCATTTTAAAATATAATTTGTTGATTATCAATTAGTTAAGTATCTTAGGCATGGAAACAAACAATCAACCGTCAAAAAATGAAACTTCTGTCAATAATATTGAAATACCCGGCAACAATAAAGGGGCCCAGCGGCTTGCGCTGTCAACCTGCAAAACAATGCTCAATGCAGGCAGGGTCAGTTATTCCGATGATGAAATACTGGCCATCCGGGATTTTCTGTACCAGCTTGCCGGGTTTGCGGCAGAGCAGCAGTTGCTTGAGGAAGAACAAACAAAAATTGAACCTGAACAACTAAACCATGAAAGGAATGAAAAAAGCTTATTTGTATGTCCGGGTAAGTACGGACGAGCAGGCAGAAAAAGGGTACAGCCTGCGCCACCAGGAAGAAAGGTTAAGGCATTACTGCCAGTTGAACAACATTGAGGTGGTGGCCCTTTTTACCGAAGACCATTCAGCCAAAACATTTGAACGGCCCGCCTTTAAACTGATGCTGGCACAGATGAAAAAGAACAGGGCATCTGCCAACCTGTTGTTGTTTTTAAAGTGGGACAGGTTCAGCCGCAATGCAGGAGATGCCTATGGTATGATTAGCCAGTTGAATAGGCTGGGCATAGAACCACAGGGGATAGAGCAGCCCCTTGACCTGAATGTGCCTGAAAACAAAATGATGCTGGCCTTTTACCTTGCCGCACCCGAAGTGGAAAATGACCGCCGCTCATTGAACACCATCGCAGGAATGCGCAAGGCAATGAAAGAGGGCAGACATGCGAACCTTGCACCGAGGGGTTATAAAAATATCAGGGACGAAAACAATATGCCCAGTATCGTACCGGGCAAAGATGCGGAAATTATCAAATGGGCCTTTGCTGAGATAGCGGCAGGCACAAGTACGGTAATGGATGTATGGCGGCAGTCAAGGGCAAAGGGGCTGAAGGTGAGCAAAAGCCAAATGTTCAACCTGCTGCGCAATACCTATTATGCGGGGCGTATCTTCATCCCGGCTTACAAGGATGAACCGGCTACCTATGTGGACGGCAGACATGAGCCTTTGGTGAGCAACCATCTTTTCAATCAAGTGCAGGACATTCTGAATGGCCGCAAACGCAAAGGACCGGCCAAAAACATAGCAAGAGAAGAACTGCCTTTGCGTGGTTTTTTAACCTGCCGTAAATGCGGTTCCAATATCAGCGGCAGTGCATCAAGGGGCAATGGCGGCAGGTATTATTATTACCATTGTTCCCGTGGCTGTAATGAACGTTTTAAAGCGGATGAAGCCAACAGTATATTTGTGAACGAACTGGAAAAGATACAGGCCAACGAACAAAGCATCAACCTGTTTGAGGCAGTAATAAAAGACTATGCCAAACAGAGCAACCGGCAAAAACTGGACAACACCAAATCCATGCAGGAGGAAATTGAAAAGCACCGTGTCCGTATCAACAACGCACAGCAGATGATGGTAGACGGTGATTTAAGCGCAGCAGAATACCGGGAAATAAAGTACCGCTACGAAGCTGAAATAGAAAAACTGGAAGCCAAACAAGCAGAAATAAAGCAGGTGGATGCGAACCTTACGGAATATGTATCCAATACAGCGCAATTGTTGCGCAATCTGCCACAATACTACGCTGATGCGGCTTTGCCGGTAAAACAGAAACTGATTGGTTCGTTATTGGCCGAAAAACTGGTTTTTGAGAAAACTGCTTTCCGAACCATCCAACTCAATGAAGTGGTAAGCCTGATATGCAGGACTGGCAGGCCTTCGGAGGGTACAAAAAAGAAAGGTTCAACAAAAAATGTTGAACCTTCCAATATGGTGCCCGGGACTGGAATCGAACCAGCACATCCTTGCGAATGGCAGATTTTGAGTCTGCTGCGTCTACCAATTCCGCCACCCGGGCAACGCATTACGCATTAATTTTGGGATGCAATATTACGTAATCTTTCCCTAATCCTTTCCAAATATTTTTTCTTGTAATAGTAGGCTTTTACCTGCTGCAGGTCACCCGCAGGCGTACTGCCATCGGTATAATTTTCCAGTATCCCCTGCACTTCCGCATACAACTCTCCCGCTATCCCTGCAAGCTTTGCCTCCAGCACTGCTGTGGAACCGGCATCAGCTTCTGTCAATGCCTCGTTCAGCTCCATCATATCCATCAGAAAATCAGGCGGAAGCTCGTATTTCTCTTCTTCCTGCAGCAATCCTTTCAACTCCAGCACATACCGGATCGTAAGATCAGGTTGCTGAAAGGTCCTGAACGCCTTATTAACCATGGCAGATTTCTCCAGCACATCAGCCTGCTCCTCCGCAGTTGCCCGGGTATAAAAATCGGGGTGATACTTTTTTTGCAGCGCAAAATATTGCTGCGCTAACCGGCTCCTGTCTACCAGTAACGTGACGGGTAATTCAAACAAATCAAAATAATTCATCCCGCAAAGATAGCCCAAAATGCCGGCTGGTACTGCCTGACTGCTACAGGGGTAAGTCATACCGGCAAATATACCCTGCCACAGGCTGATCAACCCTGAAAATCCAGTAACTTGCGGCACAAACACAACGATTGATGCTTAGGATAGGACTGATCAGGGAAGGCAAAACACCGGCAGACAGCCGCGTAGCCCTCACACCGGAACAATGCCGCCACATTGTTACGCATTTTCCGGCCATTACCATACAAGTACAGCGCTCCCCCACCCGATGCTATTCCAACGAGGAATACGCCCGTGCAGGTTTTCCCGTCACTGAAGACATGACCACCTGTGATGTGCTCATCGGCATCAAGGAAGTACCGGTATCCATGCTCATTCCCGGCAAAACATATATTTTCTTTTCGCACACCAAGAAAAAACAGGAGCATAATCAACCCCTGCTGCGTGCTATACTGGATAAAAATATTACCCTTATCGACTACGAATGTCTGTCGCACGATGATGGTACCCGCATCATCGGCTTTGGTTTTTTTGCAGGTATTGTGGGGGCACACAACGGGATGATGTGCTATGGCAACCGCACCGGGGCATATAAGATGGGCCGCGTTTACCAGTACCGCGATTACCGGGAACTGATCCACTCCTATTTTGGCCTTAAACTGCCACCCATTAAGATTGCAGTAACGGGAAGCGGCCGTGTGGCACATGGCATCCTGGAAGTGATGAACATGCTCGAAATACACGAAACAGAACCCGAAGAATACCTCGCCGGTGAATTTACCTACCCCGTATATGTACACCTCAAAGGCCCGGATTTATACATGAATATGTTTACCGGCAAATACAACCGCAACGAATTTCACGAGCGCCCCGACCGTTACGTCTGTAAATTCCTGCCCTTTGCCGAGCAAACGGATATCCTCATGAACGGGGTATATTGGGAAAACGGACTGCCCCGCCTTTTCGAAAAAGAACACGTACAACATCCGGCGTTCCGCATCAAAACAATTGCAGATGTTACCGATGATACCAACGGATCGGTTCCCATCAACCTCGGCGACCAAACGATTGAAGACCCCGTATACGGGGTAAACAGGGCTAACTTTGAAAAGACGCTGCCTTACCTGCCCGCATCAGTCGATCTTATGGCCGTAGGCAACCTGCCCAACGAACTGCCGCGTGATGCCAGCCGCTATTTTGGTGAACAACTGATCAAATATGTGCTGGAAGACCTCCTGAAAGGGGGCTCGCCCGTATTACAACGGGCAACGATGGTACAGGCAGGTAAACTCAACGAAGGATACACTTATTTGCAGGATTATGCGGATGGCAAAACTGAAGAAGTATAAACAATATCCATATAATATGGCATGAGAATGACTCCTCACAATTGCTGGTAATAAGGTGCAAGTAACCCTGCAAATGCGGCACTGTACACCCCGGGCGCGTCTGCAATGACCAGCTCCGTCGGGAGACCGGTAACAATCGCCTGACCCGGCACATAAAAAACCACCCGGAAAAAATCATGTGCGGGCGACTGCCTGATTTTCAGGATATGGTAATCCCTGAACCCAAAATGGGCAAACAATCTTTTAGCCTCCTCCATTCTTTTGTAAGGCAGCAGCAGAAAGAACTGCCCGCCCCGCTGCAGGTACTGCCGGGTAAAATGCAGCAGATCCTGTATGGAAAGCCCGGTGTCATGATGCGCCATGTTCCGCACGGCATCAGGCCCCCTCAAATCATTTTCATAAAAAGGAGGATTGCTCATTATAACAGCATACGGATGATCGGGATGATACTGCCGTATATCAGTGTTGATTACATTTACGCGGTCTGGCCAGGGCGAAGCCGCTGCATTACTGCCGGCCTGTGCCGCAGCCCCTGCATCAATCTCTACCGCGTCAATCACACTGCTGTTTTGTTGCGCCACCATCAGCGCCAGCAAACCCGTTCCCGTACCAATATCCAATATACGCTGCTGCCCGGCATCACGCATCCCGGTATCCCGGAGTACAGCCGCCACCCAGGCACCGAAACAACACCCGTCCGTTGTCACTTTCATGGCACAGCGGTCCTGCCAGACAGAAAATTGTTTAAAATGAAAAAAAGGATTGGGCATAAACTTGTATTGGTCAGGTAACATTACCAGCTTGCCCTTGCCGAAGGACTGATGGAAAGATCAGCAAAAGCGCCGGCCATATATTTGTGATAAGCCGTGATGGCAATCATCGCAGCATTATCCGTACAATACGCAAAAGCAGGGATAAAAGTATTCCACCCTTTTTGCTCACCCATCGACACAAATGCATGCCGCAAGCCGCTGTTGGCAGATACACCGCCTGCAAGGCAAATATCCCTGATACCTGTTTCCTTTGCAGCTTTAGCCAGTTTACGCAGCAGAATGGTCACAATGCGATCCTGCACCGCTGCACAGATATCCTGCAGGTTATCCTGTATAAACTGCTGTTGCTCCAATGCGGTGGCTGTAAAGACTTCTTTATAAATGGTAGCCTTACCCGCATTCTGCAAAAAGTACAGGATGGCTGTTTTCAATCCGCTGAAGCTGAAATTAAGACCCGGTACCTGTGGTTCAGGAAAGGCAAACCGCGTGGCATCACCATCCTGCGCATACCGGTCAATCAATGGTCCGCCGGGATAAGGCAGTCCCAGCAGTTTTGCCGTTTTATCAAATGCCTCGCCCGCAGCATCATCAATCGTTTCGCCGATCACCTCCATATCCATCGGACTTTTACAAAGTACAATCTGGGTA
>JAAFIK010000091.1 GCA_013298665.1 Chitinophagales bacterium | reverse complement strand
GTTATGCAGGATGTTTTCCTCAATGATGAGTTTAAGGCATTGATCAAAGGGATATCTACTTCAAGTAAAAGTGATCAGCAACTGATGGCGGTAAAGCAATGGATTATTGCCAATAAGGGAAAGTATAAGTTGCGGAAAGATTATTGCCCGTACTGATGCGGGGTGTTACCGTAAGAAACTATTAGCGGCTAAAGATTTTGCTCATTTTACAGGGTAAAGCATCGTTGCTTCTTTAAGTACGCGATGATTTTTGGTAAAACAGCCGGGGGGTGCTGTAATGGCATCCCCCCCTGTTTTTTGGGGTGGGGGAAGTCTTACTGGATGCGTGCAGGGAGTTATGTAATACTGTTTATGTACTCATCAAGCTATACAAACAACTGCTGATGAAAACCATACTGTCAACCGCTTGTTTACTGTTCCTTTTTGTTCAGGGGCTTCATGCGCAGCCGCCCGGCAGCGATACGGTGTACGGGTACCGAACGGGGGGTATGTATATGTGCTGCGGGTGGTTCGCGGGGTGGCTAATCCCGGCGGCGGAACCACGAACACCAGCGAGGTACTGCGGGGTACGGTACTGGTGGTGACGTAAGGAGTAACAGATCACGCCCCGTTCTGTGCCGGTAGCCTTACCAGTTCGAGAATATCTTATTAAAGATCTCGTCCACGATATTTTTTACAATTTCGGTATTGAGCGAGGCTTCGGCTTGTGAGAGGGATTGCGAAGCGGGAAAATCAAAATTGCGGGTGAGATCGGTTTCGAAGTTCTTCGTATTGTCGAGCGTATTTTTGAAGACGAGGTGAAATGAAACGGTCAGCCGGTTTGAGCTGGGGTTATTGCCTGAAATACCCGTTGTGGAGGTGAAGTAATTGCTCACGGAGCCACTGATGTCATAATGCGCATCATCGTTGTTGGTTTGCCGCAACCTGGTGGTACTGATGATCTTCTGCTTCAGCTTCTCGGTGAGTTGGGGACTGAGCTGCGGGTTCACATAGGAAGCTTTGTTTTCAAGGTAGTTGACACGGAAGGTTTTTATTTCCTGAGGAATGGGAGAGGTATCTTTAAAAGAGTATTTGCAGGTGGCATAGAAATTAGTAAGGGCCGCCAGCAGGAGCAGACATATTATTGGTAAACGTTTGCGGATCATATCGTATGGTTGGTTTGCAGCAGTACAAGTGCCATCAACTGCGTATGCGGGAGTGGTTAAATTTGCTGTCTTCTTTTTCCGGTAGCCGGAATGTATCCCGGCGTATGTTTTATTCTTCAATGCCATACTCCCTGATTTTCCGGTAAAGGGTACGTTCGCTGATGCCGAGATCGAGCGCTGCATCCTTTCTTTTCGTTTTATGTTTTTTTAATGCTTTGGTGATGAGTTCTTTTTCCTTTTCCATGATGCTCAGCGATTCATCAATTTCTTCATGCTGGTGAATATCGGCGCCTTTGTGGTTGATCACCACTGCAGGATTACCGGTTTGCATGATGCCTTGTTGTGCTGCAATGGGTTGATAGTCGGGCAGCATCGGTTCAGCAGAAAAAACAGGTGCATGGTTGAAGTTGCCCGGGTTCTGGATCATGTCGAAAAACATACGTTTGAGTTCTGTTACATCCTTTTTCATATCAAAAAATAATTTGTACAGGATGTCGCGCTCATTGGCAAATTCTGCGTGGCTAACGCTACCGTTTCCTCCTGCCAGTACCGGTAACCGGTTAGGATTGGTTTCTGGTAAAAATGGCTGCAGGTTGCGTGCGGTAATCTGCTTGTCTTTTGCCAGAACGGAAATCTGTTCTGCAAGATTCTTCAATTCGCGCACATTACCGGGGAAGGGGTAATTCATTAACATAGTTTTAGCGTCTTCGTCCAGTTGCACAGGGGTCGTTTTGTAGCGGTCGGCAAAATCCACGGCAAACTTCCGGAAGAGTACGGGAATGTCTTCCTTGCGGTCGCGTAAGGCCGGAACCCTGATGGGTACCGTATTGAGCCTGTAATAGAGGTCTTCGCGGAAACGACCGGTTTGGGTAAATTCGAGCAATTCCTTATTGGTAGCTGCAATGACGCGTACATCGGTTTTCTGCACTTTGGAAGAACCTACCCTGATGTATTCCCCTGCTTCAAGCACACGCAGCAACCGGGCCTGTGTACCCAGTGGCATTTCACCAATTTCATCCAGAAATATGGTGCCGCCATTAACGGTTTCAAAATACCCCTTGCGGCTGTCCACCGCACCGGTAAACGAACCTTTTTCATGCCCAAACAGTTCGGAGTCGATTGTGCCTTCGGGAATGGCGCCACAGTTAACGGCAATAAACGAATTGTGCTTGCGGGCAGAAAGGGAGTGTATGATTTGTGAAAATACTTCTTTACCCACACCGCTTTCGCCCACGGCCAGTACGCTGAGGTCGGTATTGGCCACCTGTATAGCTACATTGAGCGCATGGTTCAGCGAAGGTGAATTGCCAATGATGCCAAACCTGTTTTTTATACTTTGTAAATCCATGATGGATACCGCTGAGCGGTTGTTTTATTGATCAACTATTGTTTAATATGCCAGCTTTCTGTGCGTACAGCAAACTGGCTTAATCTGTTTCCCCCGGAACAAGTTCGCCCATCAGCGTAGCAGAAGTACAACTGCTGATGTTTACCCATACATAATCCCCTGGCTTGTGGTCAACGGTGGTTTTTGGGAAAACAATCATTTTATTCTGGTCATTTCGTCCTGCCCAGTCCTGGTCACTTTTTTTGCTGTTGCCCTCAATGAGTACTTTAAAGGTTTTGCCAACATCCAGCAGCATGCCTTCGTAAGCAAACCGCCGCTGTACGTCCACCACTTCCGCCAGCCTGCGTTTTTTAACCGTTTCAGGTACGTCATCCGTATAACGCCGCTCAGCAAGAGTGCCGGGGCGTTCTGAATAAAAATACATATAAGAGAGGTTGAACCTGCAGTAAGTCATCAGGCTCAGCGTTTGCTGGTGGTCTTCTTCTGTTTCGGTACAAAAGCCACAGATCACGTCTGTGCTGAGTCCGCAATCGGGCAGTATTTCCCTGATGCGGTTGAATTTGGCGATGTACCATTCCCGGGTATAGGTCCGGTTCATCAGTTGCAGTATCCGGGTACTGCCACTCTGTACCGGCAGGTGAATATAGTTGCAGATATTATCGTATTTGCGAATGGTAAACAGTACTTCGTCGGTAATGTCCTTGGGGTGGGAGGTGGAGAACCTTACCCTGAGCAGTGGTGAAATGAGGGCAACCTTTTCGAGGAGCATGGCAAAGGTTACGGTTTCGGTACCCGTTTCGGCTGTCCAGTAATAGCTGTCCACGTTCTGCCCCAGCAGGGTTACTTCGCGGTATCCTTTTCCGAAAAGATCCTGACATTCTGCGATGATGCTGTATGCGTCACGGCTGCGTTCGCGGCCACGGGTAAAGGGTACCACACAGAATGAACACATATTGTTGCATCCCCGCATAATGCTCACAAAAGCGGTAACTCCGTTGCTGCCGAGGCGAACCGGTGCAATATCGGCATAGGTTTCCTCGCGGCTCAGGAGTACATCAACCCCTTTCTGCCCGCTTTCGGCCTCAGTAACCAGCGCAGGTATGCTGCGGTAGGCATCAGGACCTACGACAAGATCTACCAACTGTTCTTCCTCAAGAAATTTTGATTTAAGGCGTTCGGCCATACAGCCCAGTACCCCTACAAGTATATCTTTCCGGGCTGCTTTGAGCCGCTTAAATTCTGTCAGCCGTTTACGGACGGTCTGCTCGGCTTTATCGCGGATGCTGCAGGTATTGATCAGGATCAGGTCGGCTTCCGTGAGGTCGGTGGTAGCACCAAAGCCATTTTCATTCAGGATGGACGCAACCACTTCACTGTCAGCAAAGTTCATGGCACAGCCATAGCTTTCAATATAAAACCTCTTGTGGTATTGCTTTATGTCTTGCGCAAGGGGCATAATCGCCTCTCCCTGGCGTGCCTCATTGTGTGTGGCAGTAGCTAAATCGAGCACACTCATAGTAATAAAATGAATAGCAAAGGTAAGGAAGAAACAGGTTCATGTGACAAAATGGCAGATGGTAGTGCGGTTGCAGGATTTGAGTGAATTCCACCAGTGGTTTGCTTTATGACTGCGCAGCCGTTACTTTTGAAGCCTGATGGTTTGTCAATTCTACCAAAACGTATTAATATGGCTTAGCCGGAACCACAAATCCGGGGTGGTATTACTATTTGCGCTATATGTGTGTGCGGGTGGCGCGGCTGCACAAAACCCAACAACTGCTGCGGGCAGTACGGGTATCATCACGGGTACGGTAGAAGATGGGGTGAAGGAAAAACCATTGGCGGGTGCTACAGTTGTACTGGTACAATATGGGGATAGTCTGGGCAGACAATCGGTCATTACGTTAAAAGATGGCAGTTTTCTGTTTGAACGGCTCTCTTTTGGCTGGTACCGTTTGCGCATAAGTCTTACGGGGTACACGGCTTTTGTACTGGACAGTATACACCTGCGGGCGGCAAGGTTTGACTTTGACCTTAACGTACTGAAGCTCCGGCAGCAGGACAGGTTGCTTGAAGAGGTAGTGGTGTATGCGGAAAAGCCCCTTATTGAAAGCAAGGATGGTGTGATCACGTTTAATACCGGAGCGTCGGCCCTGAGCGCGGGCGCCACCGGTACCGAGTTGTTGAAACAAACGCCATTGGTGAGTGTGGATAATGATGGTAAGGTATTGCTGAGGGGTAAGGAAACAAAAATACTGATTGATGATAAACCGGTGGAGTTGAATGCCAAACAATTGCAGGATATGCTCGAAAGCATGCCGGGGAGTATGATTGAAAAGATAGAAGTGATGACGACCCCGCCGCCGCAATATGCCAATGAAAGGGGTGGGGTAATTAATATCGTGACCAAAAAAGGGAAGGCAGGGATTAATGGCCGGTTGAGTATCAATGCGGGAACAAGGGGGGAAGCGGGTATCAGTGGTAATATCACTTACCGGAAGAAAAAGTGGGGTATCAATTTTACTGCAGGCTTTGGGTATTCAGATTTTGATGGGGGGAACTTCAGCAACCGCCGGAACATTTATGCAGACTCTGTTAATTTTTTCAATACTATCGGACAGAACAATAACCTGAATCACCGTCCTAATTCCCGGCTGTCGGTGGATTATGAGCGGGATAAAAAGAACAGCCTCAACCTTACCGCTACATTCAACAGCAATACAGCCGGCAACAACAGCAATACAACTTATACCAATCTGAATAATGCCAGTGCGGTATACCGCCTGAGCAACCGCTATATCTCTGCTGCTGCCACCAACCTTAATCCGGCACTGTCGGTTACCTGGACGCGGAAATTCAGCAATCCAAAGGCATTGTTTCGTGTGATCACAACGGTAAGCATGGGCAATAATGATGCGGGCAGGGATTTTTACCAGCAATTCCTGAACCCGGATTATACACTGAATGGCACAGATTCAACACAGGAGCAGCACACGGTTATTAAAAGCCGCAGCGTAAGTGTGCGCCTGAACTTTGATCATCCGCTTGCGGCCAGGCTGCAATTGAATACGGGCGGAAGTATCAGTGTTGCCACCAATCACAATGTTTTAAATACACTTTTTTTAAGGAAACCGGATGGGGTATTGGTGAAGAATAACCTGCTGAGCAATGATTTCCGGTTCCGGCAAACGGTGGGCACTTTGCGGGCAGGGTTGCGCTATGATATTGTGCAGGATTGTTATGTGAATGCGGGTTTGCAGGCCGAGCAGACAAATATTGGTTTTGTCCTGTACAACAATAATACCGATGCGGGTAATCACTACCTGAGCTGGCTGCCGTTTGCAACATTTATCAAAAAATGGAAAACGGAGGTAAGCCTGACCCTGAGTTATAAACGCACCATCCAGCGGCCGGGTTTGAATGAACTTAACCCCTCTGTAGATTATGCGGATCCGTATAACACCCGTTATGGCAATCCTTACCTGTTGCCATACTTTGCAGACAATTACGACCTGATTGTGGGCAAATGGCACAAAAACTGGTACCTTAACGGGGCGGTGGGTTACAACAGGCTGACCAATATTTACAGCGCCATCCGCATGCTCCTGCCCGATGGTAAAACGACAACAACCTGGCAGAACATCAGCGGGCGGCAGGAGTATGAATCCAGCGCCTGGGGAGGATATACACTGAGTAAAAAATCGAAGGTAAACATCAGTCTGGGGTATACCTATAATGTCTATAGCCGTCACGACAGGGTGGTCAACCGGTTTCGTAACGGCGGCTCAGTTTTTTCCACCCTCAATGGAAATTACCAGTTTTCGGAGCGGCTGGGCAGTAATGTAAGCTTAACCTTCAACCGGTTTGCTAATCCGCAGGGCGCCGTCCGGAGTACATTGAGTATGAATCTTGGTGCACAGTATAAACTGCTGCATAAGAAAATGACGATCAGCCTGAATGTCATCGATCCGTTCCGGCAACAGCAAAACCGGAATTTTACTTATGGCACCAATTTTTTCTTAGAAAGCGTGTCTTATACGCAAACGCGTAACCTGCGATTGGCTGTGAGTTACCTGTTTGCTAAATCGGCCAGAAAAATCCGTAAGCCGCAACCGTTGCGGGGGAAGGTGCTGAACCTGTAAAGAAATCAGGTGGATAAGCTGCCGGAGAATTTGCTTTTCAGCCAGCTTGTACCTGCGGGTATCAGCCATTGTTCTTCCATAGCTTTCCTGGTCTGTACCGTATTATTGAAATACAGGGTATCGGCGGTTACGAAACCATTGCTGATGGCATATTCCAATTGGGCAAGGGGGAGCAATTGTATCTTGTCTTTTACGATAAAAGCGAGTTGCAAACGATCAAACAGGCTGACATTGTACCGGTGTTCTATTGCTTTGACCAGTCGTACCGAGCTGTCTGTACTGCACCCGCTGACACCTGTTGCCGTTTCATCGGCCATCAG
>JAAFIK010000090.1 GCA_013298665.1 Chitinophagales bacterium | reverse complement strand
CAACAGCAACGGTTTGGTGCTGCTTACCGGCAGTACATCGCTGCAGAAAGGGCGGCAGACGATTCCGGTTAACGTTTCCAAACTTACCCCGGGCAACTACTGGATTGAAATTACGGGTGGCAGCCTGCCATTGCGAACCGCATTTGTAAAATTGTAGCTGCGTTTACTGCAAGAATACTGCTACGCCCGCGCTTACATTCGGGCACCACAAGTGCTTTTGAAGGCAGTGTAATACGCAGGAGCCTGATGCTGTTGCCAAGCCTGTGATCACACCACGAAAATACAGCAGTTCAACAGCTTGATGATACCCGATATTCCGGTATTACCTTACAAGGTGTAAGCTATGTAAACCAAACCCCTGCCGGTAATCGGCAGGGGTTCTGTTTACGCTATCAATTGAACTCCCCCTATCGCCAGCCGCCACCAAGAGCCTTATAAATATTGGTGATGGCTTTAAACTGCTGCAACCGTGTTTCGGTTAACTGCAACCTTGATTCCAGTGCGTCCCGTTGTGTCATCAATACCTCCAGGTAATTGGCTCTTGCATACTTGAATAATTCATTGGCTATAACAATAGACTGGGTGAGGGCATCCACCTCCTTTGCTTTTAAGGTATAGTTCTGTTCCAGGTTTTTTATATTGGCCAATTGTGTGGATACTTCGGTGCAGGCCGTAATAATCGTACGCTGGTAATTGTACAAACTTTGCAATTGCCTGGCATTGGCGTTGTTAAACTCCGCCTTGATTGCACTTTTATTGATCAGCGGCGCGGCAAAATCGCCCGCCAAAGAAAACAATAAAGATTGGGGTAGCTTAACCAGGTACGAAGGTTTAAAGGCATTCAATCCAAAACTGGCTGACAATTCCAGGGAAGGGTAAAACTCTGCCCTCGCTACTTTTACATCCAGGGCCGCAGCGCTCAGGTCTAATTCGGCCTTTTTAATATCGGGACGGTTTTGCAGCAACTGCGAAGGCACCCCAACCGTTACCTGAGCGGGCAATGGCTTATTATACGCTTCCTTACTCCGTTGTACAGGTTGCGGATAGCGGGCCAATAATAAGTTAATATTATTCTCCGTTTCTTTGATTTGCTGCAGGATACCGTATTCTTTTGCCTGGGAATTTAATACTTCAGCTTCAAACTTTTTGACGGCCAGTTCATTTGCCGCAGCGGCCTGCTTCTGTATCTTCACCACTTCCAGTGCATTCTGCTGCAACTGTATTGTACTGTGGACAATATCCAACTGGTTGTCTAACGTAATCAATTCATAATAACTATTCGCGACTTCTGCCACAAGGTTGGTGATCAGAAAATTCTTCCCTTCGATGGAAGACAGGTAGCGCGTAACCGCAGCCTGGTTAGCCGTACGCAATTTGTGCCAGATATCTATCTCCCAGGTGGCATTGACCCTTAACAACTGGTCGGGCAAAATTTCAGGTACTTCTTTGCCTGCTGTAATTTCCGTACTGGCATCGCCCGCTCCCTGGCTGGTGTACCTGCCTACTTTTTCTGCACCTGCGCCTGCCCTGCCTGTTACAAACGGCCGCAGTTTTCCTTTACGCGCCAATACTTCATTCCTGGAAATCTCAATCTCCTGCAGCGTAATCAATAACTCCTGGTTATTTTTTAATGCCGTATCAATCAACTGATTCAAATACGGATCACCAAAATAATCCTTCCATTTTACCACAGCAATATTTGTGGCTGTGTCTGTTGTCCGGTTTTCAAACTGAAGCGGTACATTTTTATCCGCATGGTGCTGCACGATTGCCGGTGCTTTACAACCAAGAGCAATTGTGGTCATCGTGACGGCGCGTAGTATACAGCTAATAAACCTATTTTTCATGATACTGATCAAATTTTCGATTTTTATGACACTTTTTTATGACAAGGTAATTACGTATTGTTGTGTACAAATTCCTCTGTTACAGGCTCTTCCGTTTCATTGGACGTAAACTTTTTCCGCTCACTCATTTTTGCAAATATGTAATACAGTCCGGGTACGAGCAGTACACCGAATATTGTTCCGAACAACATACCCCCGGCTGCCGCAGTGCCAATCGTCCGGTTGCCGATGGCACCCGGCCCTGTAGCAAAAACCAATGGCACCAGCCCGGCAATAAAGGCAAACGAGGTCATTAAAATCGGGCGCAGCCTTGCCCTGGCACCTTCAATCGCCGCCTGCATTACCGGCTTGCCCGCAGCATGCCTTTGTACCGCAAACTCAACAATCAAAACACCATTTTTACCCAGGATACCAATCAGCATGACCATTGAAATCTGCGCATAAATATTATTCTCAAGCCCCATTAATTTGAGGAAACAAAAAGCTCCGAAAATACCCACCGGCAGTGACAGGATAATCGGGATGGGCAATACAAAGCTTTCATACTGAGCTGCAAGAACCAGGTACACAAATACCAATGAAATTAAAAATATATACACCGCCTGGTTGCCCTGCCTTACTTCGTCAATAGAAATACCCGCCCACTCAATACCAAAGCCCTTGGGCAGTGATTTTTTGGCCACTTCCGCAATAACCTGTAAAGCAGTACCACTGCTGTAACCGGGTGCGGGGCCACCACTTATTTCGGCGGCATTGTACAAATTATGCCGGGTTATTTCGGACAAACCAAAGGTTTTTTCAAAATGCATAAAAGCGCTGTAAGGCACCATTTCACCTTTATCATTTTTCACATAATACTTCAGTACGTCTTCCGGTTGTACCCGGTATTGTGGCAAGGCCTGCACCATTACTTTATACTGCCGGTCGTATTTGATAAAGTTCGTTTCGTAGTTACTGCCAATCAGTGTAGAAAGGTTTTCCATGGCGTTTTCGATAGACACACCTTTCTGACGGGCAATATCATTGTCTATCTGCAGCATATATTGCGGAAAGCTGGCACTGTAAAATGTAAATACAGAAGAGAGCTCCTTCTGTTTGCTCAACTCTTTTACAAAGTCTTTGGTCACGGTTTCCATTTTGTGGTAGTCGCCCGTACCAATTTTATCAACCACCCGCAATTCAAAACCACCTGCTGCACCATAACCCGGCACGGCCGGGGGCGGAAAATACTCAATGGTAGCCCCTTTAATATCTTTTGCTTTTTCTTCCAGCTCATCCATGATTTCTACCAGCGAATGTTTTCTTTCGCTCCAGTCTTTTAAATTAATCAGGCAACTGCCGGCATTGGCACCCGTACCTTCCGATAAAATTTCATATCCCGCCATTGACGACACCGATTTGATGTCTGGTATGGTGGCAGCAATTTTCTGAAGCGCACTGGCAGCCTCATCGGTACGCTCCAGCGTAGAACCCGGTGGCGTAAGCAATACGGCATAGAATGTACCCTGGTCTTCGTTAGGGATAAAACCGGAAGGTATGGATGAACTTAAAGCCCAGGTGGCTGCACAAAATATTGCCAGTGCCAGAAAAGTAACAAGCCTCCTGTTTACAATAAGGCTGACCAGCTTTGTATATTTATTTTCTGCATTTTTGTACTGGTTATTAAACCCATCTAAGAATTTAGCCAGGATATTTTTTTTCTTTTTAGTGCCATGGGTGCTTTTAAGCATTGTTGCACACAAGGCTGGTGTAAGGGTAAGCGCGGTGATACCAGACAACACAATAGCTGTAGCCATGGTAACTGAAAACTGCCGGTAAAAAATGCCCACCGGGCCACTCATAAAGGAAACCGGTATAAATACAGCCGCCATAACCAGCGTAATGGCAACAATAGCCCCGCCAATTTCTTTTAATGCCAATTGTGTAGCTTCAAGCGGGCTGCAGTGTAACTCCTCCATCTTGGCATGTACGGCTTCCACCACCACAATGGCATTATCTACCACAATACCAATGGCCAGAACCAATGCAAATAAAGTAATCAGGTTTAACGTAATACCAAACAATTGCATAAAAAAGAAAGTGCCGATAAGGGATACAGGTACTGCCAGTGCAGGAATTAAAGTACTCCGCCAATCGGCCAGAAACAGGTACACCACCAACGATACCAATATAAATGCCTCAATTAAAGTATGCATCACTTTATCAATGGAAGCATCTAAAAATTTAGACACATCATACCCGATTTCATAGTGTATGCCTTTAGGAAAAGCGCTCTCCCTGATTTCCTCCAGTTTCTTCTTTACATTTTCGATTACCTCACTGGCATTACTGCCATAAGATTGTTTAATCACAATAGCCGCAGATGGTTTGCCATTCAGCTTGGAATACAGGTCATAATAAGCATTGCCGAATTCTATATCGGCTACATCTTTCAGCCGGAGTATTTCACCTTTCTCATCACTTTTTATGATGATATTTTCGTATTGTTCTTTGGTCGTAAACCTTCCGCTGTACTTCAATACATATTCAAATGCCTGGGATTGTTTCCCCGAAGATTCACCCAGGCGCCCGGGCGAGGCTTCTAAACTCTGCTCACCCAGCATTTTCATAATTTCATCGGCATTGATTTTATAAGCCGCCATCCTGTCGGGCTTCAGCCATACACGCATAGAGTACTCCCTGTCACCCAGCACGTCAGCAACACCTACTCCATTTACCCTTTTTATCTCAGACAATAAATTAATATCGGCGAAATTGTACAGAAAGTTAACATCCAGTTTCGGGTCATCACTATACAGGTTAATGTACATAAGCATATTCGATTCTTCACGGGTAATCTTTACCCCCTCCCTTACCACAATGGGCGGCAGTTTATTAACCACAGCGGCTACCCGGTTCTGCACCTGTACCGAGGCAATATTAGGATCGGTACCCAATTCAAAAACCACTTGTATGGTACAGGTGCCGTCATTGCCCGCATCTGATGCAATGTATTTCATGCCGGGAATGCCGTTGATCGCCCTTTCCAATGGTATTACGACAGACTTAATCATGAGCTCACCATTGGCACCGGGATACTCTGCATTGATATTTACTTTAGGCGGGGAAATTGATGGGAATTGCGTTACCGGTAATTTCGCTAAAGCCAATCCCCCTAAAAAAACAATAATCAGGGAGATGACGATAGATAATACCGGGCGTTGTATAATTCTGCTGAACATTATTTTAGATTATTAAGCTGAGTAAATCTATTGTTGTATTAATTGAAGGCTGCTGATTACTTCACCAGCCGGTACAAACTTTGGAGTGATTTTTTCATCTTCTTTTACGGTTTGTAAACCATCCAGCAATATTTTATCACCGCTATCCAAACCTGATGCAACAATGTATAAGTTGGATAATTTCTGCTGAACGGCTATACTCCTTGATTTTACAGTATTGTCCTTATCCAGCACATACACATAAATTTTATCCTGGAGTTCATAGGTAGCTTTCTGCGGAATCAGCAATGCGTTTCGTACCGGAACATTCAGCCTTACCTTGCCCGTTTCGCCATGTTTGATCAGCAGGTCCGGGTTGGGGAATTTAGCCCTTACAGCAATGGTTCCGGTATTGTTATCAAATTCACCTTCAATGGTTTCAATAATGCCGGGTTGTTGATAAAGCTCATTATTGGCGAGGAGCAGGCTTACATGTTCTTTTGTACTATCGCTTATCCTGGCTTTATAGGACAGGTATTCTATCTCGGTAAAGTTGAAATAAGCAAAAATGTTTTTGTTGTCGGATAAGGAAGTAAGTAATTCTCCTTCATCAATAAGGCTTCCAAGTTTATGGGGTATCCTGTCGATAATACCATCAAAAGGCGCTTTAATTTCGGTCAGGGAAAGATGCACCTGGGCCAATGCCAATTCCGCTTTAGCTTCTTCTAATTCGGAATACTTGGCATTCAGTTCAGATTTTTCACTTTCTAATTTAGACTCAGCCAGTGTTTGCTCCGATCTGGAAACGATTTGTTTACCGGCCAGTGATTTTGCATTGAGCAATTCCGTTTCGGCCATTTTTACTTCCGCTTTTGCTTTAGCAATACCGGCGTTTGCGGCCAATACGGCTGCTTTTGCTTTCAAAACTTCTGCCTCATACATTTTGGGCATTATTCTAAAAAGTATTTGCCCAGCCTTGACAAATTGTCCTTCATCTACATAAATATTTTGCAGGTACCCTTTTTCCTGGGCCCTTATTTCGATGTTGCGTATGGATTGCAGTTGCGATACGTATTCCCGGGCGAAAGTGGTATCCATGCGTAAGGGGTTGGTAACCGTATACACAGCAGCTTCGGATTTTCCGGCACTTTTTGTGCGGCAACCTGTGGTACAGTATAATACAAATACAGCGTACAGTAAAGTATTTAATTTCATTTCAGACTGATATGGAGTAATAACTAATTGGATGCATCCCGCTGCCTCGTATTAAAAGGCGGGGGTTGTACAAAAACATTTACCGGCTTGCTCAACTAAACAAACGGCAGCACAGTGATGTACTGTAAAAAAGATTGTGCAATAAAAATAAAATAGACAGGGAGCAAAATCAGATCAGCAATGCCCGGTTTAACAGGTATAAATCCGGGGAAGGAATAATAAATGCCCGCAGCACACTGCATGGAGCAGCCTTTGCAGCAGCAAGGTTATTTAAAATATTTTCGCAGGTAGCGGGAAGAGCCGTTTCTACTCTTTTCCGCGCAGACGACTTATCCTCGTCTTCCTCCTCTTCAGGGCAGTCGCCATCCACAAGTGTTCCTGACAGGGTATAATCCTGGTGCTGAAGGGTATATCCTGAAACTGAAGGACTTGCTTCAGCAATGATCGTATGACTGTAGGAAGGTGTTTGACGCAACGCACCTGTGGGCAAAAACAGGATGCCGGATAATACATACAAAAAAGAAAAAGAGACAATTCTGGACATCATCAATGTAAAGTTAGACAAATATTTCACAGTAATAACAATGGTTGAGGTTTTGCAGACTTTTTTTAAACACGCCATTCCCTGAATTTGTGCAGCAGAACGCAATGGGGGTGGATAGGGAAACACATCCGTAAAAAAACTATGGTGCGCCAATCCTCACTTCCTGATTGTGCCGGGGCTTCCTTGCCGGATAGCAACTCCGATGTACA
>JAAFIK010000009.1 GCA_013298665.1 Chitinophagales bacterium | reverse complement strand
CCGTCTTTTCCAGTACCAAGTACTAAGTACCGAGTACCAGGTACTGAGTACTGCTCCCTCCTCAGCCAGCGTTCACCCATAGATATCCCACTCCCCTTTACAGTGGTATATCAGTGGCGCATCAGTGACGCATCAGTGGGATATCCTGCCTTTTGCCTACCCTGTACGGAGTACTGCTCCTCCCGGCACCCCGATACGCATAAACCCGGATTTTGCAGTAGAAATCGTTATGAAAGTCGAAAGTCCAATAAAGACGGGTACCGCCAGGTCGGCATTGTGAATATTCCCGCAAGATTTTTCTTTGAAAGCGTAGCAATTCCTACGATGAGAAGAAAAATCGAGGAAATGCCCGTGTTTGCAGGAATTTCGGCTTGCAATAGATTTTCTATTGCAAATTCCGGGATAAACTACTCCCCGCTTATTCCCGCATTTTAGGTAATATTGCAGATTATTTTCTAAACCAAATCAGGAACATTCAATATGTGTGGCATTGTAGGATATACAGGAACCAAACAGGCATACCCCATCATTCTTAAAGGACTCAAACGCCTCGAATACCGGGGTTACGACAGTTCAGGCGTGGCCTTGCTTGATAAAACCCTCAAAGTATTTAAAAAGAAAGGAAAAGTAGCCGAACTCGAAGAATCCCTTATCGGGCAGGACGTACAGGCGCATATCGGCATTGGTCATACCCGTTGGGCTACCCACGGCGAACCGAGCGACCGCAATGCCCATCCCCACCAGTCTGCCAGCGGCCGCCTCGCCATGATCCACAACGGCATCATCGAAAACTATGCCCAGCTCAAGCGCGAACTCATCAATAACGGATACAGTTTTACCAGCGATACCGATACAGAGGTACTGCTCAACTTTATCGAAGACATCCAGCACAACAACGAATGCAGTCTCGAAGAAGCCGTACGCATCGCCCTCAAAAGGGTTACCGGTGCCTACTGTATCCTCCTCATCGATGCACAGGATCCCGAGACCATCATTGCCGCACGCAAAGGCAGTCCACTCGTGATCGGCATCGGCAAAGGGGAGCATTTTCTCGCCAGCGATGCTTCTCCCATCATCGAATACACCAAGGAAGTGGTATATGTCAACGACTATGAACTGGCCATCGTCAAACCCGATGAACTGATCCTCAAAAACCTGGGTAATGAAAAGGTAACCCCCTTTATCACCAAACTGGATATGGAACTGGCTGCCATCGAAAAAGGCGGCTACGAGCATTTCATGATCAAGGAGATATTTGAACAACCCGAAACCATTTACGACTGTCTCCGTGGCCGGCTCGATGCTGCTGCCGGCACCATCACCATGAGCGGCGTGGAAAACAATATCGAACAACTCATCAGCGCCAGCCGTATCGTCATTGTTGCCTGTGGCACCAGTTGGCACGCCGGCCTGATTGCCGAATACGTCATTGAGGAACTCTGCCGCATACCCGTAGAAGTGGAGTATGCGAGCGAATTCCGCTACCGCAACCCCATTATCAACAAGGGTGATGTGATCATCGCCATTTCGCAAAGTGGAGAAACCGCCGATACCCTCGTGGCGCTCGAAAGGGCCAAGGCACAGGGCGCGCTCATCTTTGGCGTGGTCAATGCTGTAGGGTCGTCTATCGCCCGTCTTTCGCACGCAGGGGCTTATACCCACAGCGGCCCCGAAATAGGGGTGGCCAGTACCAAGGCATTTACCGGCCAGTTGGCCATACTCAATATGATGGCGCTCAAAATGGCGAAGGCCAAAGGCACCATCGCCGATGAATATTACCGTAAACTGCTGGCAGAGTTGCAGGACATCCCCGAAAAAGTAGGTGCCATCCTCAAAAATGCAGGTGAGCTGAAAATTATCGCGGAGAAGTATAAAAACGCATCAGACTTTCTGTTCCTGGGCAGGGGGTATAATTTCCCCATCGCCCTTGAGGGTGCGCTCAAGCTGAAAGAAATTTCCTACATCCACGCAGAAGGTTATCCTGCTGCTGAGATGAAGCACGGCCCCATCGCCCTGGTTGATGAAAACCTGCCCGTAGTCTTTGTCGCCACCAAAGACAGCTACCACGAAAAGATCGTGAGCAATATGCAGGAAATCAAAGCGCGTAAGGGCAAGGTCATCTCCATCATTACCGAAGGCGATACCGTCAGCCCCGGATTGAGCAATGACGTATTTGCCATACCCCCGGCCGATGAGTTACTCGCACCCATGCTCAGCGTCATTCCCATGCAGCTCCTCTCGTATTATGTGGGTGTGGCAAAAGGCATAGATGTGGATAAACCCCGGAACCTTGCCAAGAGCGTAACGGTAGAGTAGGCTTTCAAACCCTGAATCATTTTCGTCAGCATGAATATCATTCACAAACACAGCGTTGACACCCTCGGGTATAATTTTGTGGAGCCCCGTTTTATTCCGGAAGGGAAAGACGAATACCACCTCCGCAATGTGCAGAACCGCAACGGTATTGAATACCGTAAGCTATCGGCGCACGAGATAGAAGTACTTGTACGCAACCGCAATACCTCCGACGACTGGAACAAACTCCTGGTATCCCGTGCCTTCAATCCCGAACTCGTAAAGAACTGTAAATTCTTCGGCCTCGTACGCATCGGGATGCTCGAACCTTACTTCCTCGAATTTAATAACCTGCGGATGCCCGTGGGGTTGTACAACAGCACCATCATCAGTTGCGACTTCGGTAATAATGTCTGTATCGATAATGTCAACTACCTCAGCCATTACATCATCGGCGACGATGTGATGATCGTCAATACCAACGAACTCTCCTGTACCGCACACGCCAAATTCGGGAATGGCGTACTCAAGGATGGCGAAGACGAGAAGGTACGCATCTGGCTGGAACTCTGCAACGAGAATGGCGGCAGGAGCGTGATCCCTTTTAATGGTATGCTGCCCGGGGATGCCTTTCTCTGGAGTAAGTACCGGGAAGACGATGCCCTGCTGGGTAAATTCAAGATGTTTACCGAAAAGAAATTTGACAAACAGCAGGGGTACTACGGTAAGATCGGCGACCGCACCGTGATCAAGAACTGTAAGATCATCAAAGACGTGTGGATCGGATCTGATGCTTACCTGAAAGGGGCCAACAAGATCAAAAACGTTACCATCAACAGCGATGCCGCCAGAAAATCACAGGTAGGTGAGGGCTGCGAACTGGTCAACGGTGTGGTGGGTTTTGGCTGCCGTATCTTTTATGGCGTCAAAGCCGTCCGCTTCCTGATGGCCTCACATTCCCAGTTGAAATATGGCGCCCGCCTCATCAACTCTTACCTGGGCAACAACGCCACCATCTCCTGCTGCGAGGTACTCAACTCCCTCATCTTTCCCGCCCATGAGCAGCACCACAACAACTCGTTTTTGTGTGCCGCGCTCATCATGGGACAAAGCAATATTGCCGCCGGAGCCACTATTGGCAGCAACCACAACAGCCGCAGCCCGGATGGGGAAATCGTTGCCGGCCGGGGCTTCTGGCCGGGCTTATGTGTAAGCCTGAAACACAATTCAAAATTTGCCTCCTTTACCATCATCTCCAAAGGCGATTTTCCTGCGGAGATCCTCATACCCATTCCGTTCAGTCTCGTGAGCAATGATGTGGCCGGCGACCGGCTCGTGGTGATGCCCGCCTATTGGTTCCTGTACAATATGTATGCCCTTGCACGCAATGCCTGGAAATATGAGGACCGCGACAGGCGTACGGAAAAAATACAGTTGATCGAGTACGACTATCTTGCCCCGGATACCATCAACGAAATGTTTGCGTCCCTGAGTTTGCTGGAAAGCCTGCCCGTACATGAAGATGGCAGCGCAACGGTTACCGGCTGGGAAAACAGCAGTCGTGAAACACTGCTGCTCAAAGTACCGCAGGCCATCGCCGTCTTCCGCGAACTCATCCGGTACTATGGGGTACGCACCATCATGCGTCACTGCAAAGAGGGGAAGTATGCCAGTTTCGATGCGCTTAAGAAATCACTCTCTGCCAAAATCAGCCGCGCCAACTGGCTCAACATCGGCGGGCAACTCATCCGGGAGGAAGCCGTTGCAGAACTGAAGCGCGACATCAAATCCGGTAAGCTGGATAGCTGGGAACAGGTACACCAATCCTACCAGCAACAGGGAGACGCTTACCCGCAGGACAAACGCAACCATGCCTATACCGCATTGCTCGAAATACTCGGCATCAGTCCGCGCCAGTTTACCGCAGAAAAATTCAAAACCCTGGTGCAGGAAGCGGTACTTACCGAAACCTGGATGACCAAAGGCATCTGCGACTCCCGTGCAAAAGATTACACCAACCCGTTCCGCCAGATGGTGTACGACACCAATGCAGAAATGAATAAGGTACTCGGAAAGCTGGAAGACAACAGCTTTATACAAGACCAGTTTGCCCGCCTCGACCAGTTTAAAAAGTTGGCCAGGTCGGTGATAAAAATAACAGGAGCCGGAGAGTAAGTTTTTTTTGGAAAAACAACTTTCTGCTCGTTACTTTGCAGCAGCATGTCAATAACAATACATATCCACCATCATCATTTCTTGCCCCGCGGTAAGCAATTGTGATTGGTGTAGTATATACATAACAAACAAAGGGCTTACAGCAATGTAAGCCCTTTTTGTTTGATCAAAAATGCAGAACAACATGACACAACAAACAACTGGCGAACCGGCAGCGATACTGCGCATCGCCATTCAGAAATCGGGACGGCTGTATGAAGATTCCATCCGGTTGCTGCGCGAATGTGGTATTGAACTCAACAACGGCAATAAGCAGTTGAAAACCACTTCCGACAACTTTCCGGTTGAAGTGTATTTTTTGCGCGACGATGATATCCCCCAGTATGTATTTGACCGGGTGGCCGATATCGGTATTGTAGGCGAAAACGTATTACTCGAAAAGAATAAGGAAATAGACCTGGTGTACCGGCTCGGCTTTGGTCGCTGCCGGTTGTCGCTGGCCGTACCCAAGGCTATGCCATACAGTGGCTTATCTGATCTCGCAGGGTTGAAGATTGCCACTACCTACACCCACCTGCTGCAGCAGTACCTTGATAAAAACAGCATTGTTGCCGAGATCCATGAGATCAGCGGCTCCGTAGAGATTGCCCCCGGTATCGGGCTCGCCGATGCCATCTGCGACCTCGTCAGCAGCGGCAGCACCCTCTTTACCAACGGACTCCGGGAAGTGGAAGTGGTATTGCCATCAGAGGCTGTACTCGCAGCAGCCCAAAACCTTGCTGCTCCCAAGCAGGCGATACTCGATAAATTGTTGCTGCGGATCAATGCGGTGCACCGGGCAAAGCGGGTTAAGTATATCCTGCTCAATGCCCCCAACGACCAGTTGGAGAATATTGCCGGCATATTGCCTGGCGCCAAAAGCCCCACCATCGTACCCCTTGCAGAGCCCGGCTGGAGCAGCGTACAGAGCGTAGTGAATGAAAACGATTTCTGGGAAGTGATCGAAAAACTGAAGGCCTTTAAAGCCGAAGGTATCCTGGTGGTACCGATTGAAAAAATGATTGATTGAGTGCTGGTGGCATTGTTGGGTATTGAGCCATTTTGTAAAAAGTCAATACCCGGCACAGGCCGGCAGCAGCAAAAAGAAAAGGTGCCTTATACAGGTGGTCACAAGGCTGCCGGTATCGGGGTACTGACAACGATAGTCATATTTTGAACTGCATCAGGCATGATGCTTAAAAAAGGTAAACGCAATATGCAGGTATACAATAATCCCGACAGGAGCCGCTGGGCTGAAATACTCCGGCGGCCCGTAATCGATACGGTATGGCTCGAAGCGCAGACACAAACCATTCTTGATGCCGTACAGCAGGAAGGCGATGCCGCAGTATTACGGTATACCCGGCAGTTTGATGGCGTGGATCCCGGCAGTATCCTCGTTACAGCAGCAGAGTTTGACGCCGCTGAAGCAGCCGTAAGCGAACCCCTCAAAGCTGCCATCGCCATCGCCCGGCAGAACATCACCCGTTTTCACCAGCAACAGCAGCAGACAGTGGAAGTGATCGAAACCATGCCCGGTGTTCGCTGCTGGCGGAAGTCGGTGGCCATTACGGCCGTAGGACTCTACATCCCCGGTGGAACAGCGCCACTGTTTTCCACTTTGCTCATGCTCGGTATTCCTGCGGTACTGGCAGGCTGTAAAGAGATTGTGGTATGTACACCCTGTGGCAAAGACAAAGCCATCAACCCTGTCATTCTTTATGTGGCCAGAATATTGGGCATTACCAAAGTCTGTAAAGCAGGGGGTATACAAGCCATTGGCGCCATGGCCTATGGCACCGCATCCATTCCGCGTGTAGCCAAAATATTCGGTCCCGGCAACCAGTACGTTACCTGTGCCAAACAATTGGTGAGTAAGACGGGTACCGCCATTGATATGCCCGCAGGGCCCAGCGAAGTAGCCGTATATGCTGATGCAGACAGCGATCCCGCTTTTGTAGCAGCCGACCTGCTCAGCCAGGCTGAGCATGGTGCCGACAGCCAGGTACTGCTCCTGGCCACTTCTGCAGCGGTCGCTACAGCCATCCGGCAGGCACTGGACAAACAGTTGGCTACGCTGCCGCGCAGGGAATATGCCGCCAAAGCCCTGCTCAACAGCCGTTGTATCATCATGGAAGACACCGGCACCGCTTTCGACCTGCTGAATATGTACGCGCCGGAACACCTCATCATCGCCTCCAACCGGGCCCTGGAACTGTCGGATAAAGTGGTAAATGCAGGTAGTGTATTCATCGGGCATTATGCGCCCGAAAGCGCGGGTGATTATGCCAGTGGTACCAACCATACCCTGCCCACCAATGGCTATGCCAGTGCATACAGCGGGGTATCTCTCGATAGCTTTGTTAAGAAGATCACTTATCAGGAAATCAGTCCCGAAGGTCTCCGGCAACTGGGTCCTGCCGTTGAAGTGATGGCGGAAGCCGAGGGGCTGGTTGCCCATAAAAATGCCGTTACCATTCGCTTACAAAAAATCAATAACCATGTCATTTGACCTGCAGCAACTCGTCAGAACCAATATCCGGCAGTTAAAGCCTTATGCTTCTGCCCGTCATGAGTTTGAAGGTGAGGCATCGGTTTACCTCGACGCCAACGAAAACAGCCTTGGCTCTCCCTTGCAGGAAGCATTCAACCGCTATCCCGATCCCCTGCAATGGCAGCTCAAGTTTGCCCTCGCAAAGATCAAGGGCGTGCCTGCCGAAAATATATTCATCGGTAATGGCAGCGACGAGGTCATCGATCTCGCACTCCGCATCTTTTGCGAACCCGGCCGCGACAATATCATCATTTGTCCACCCACCTATGGCATGTATGAAGTGTCTGCCGGTATTAATGCGGTGGAAGTACGTAAGGCAGGTCTTACCGCCGGTTTTCAGCTCAACCTGTCCACCATCATGAACCTGGTTGATGCCCAAACGAAAATCATTTTTGTGTGCAGTCCCAATAACCCCACCGGCAACAATATGCACCGGGAAGATATCGAATGGCTGCTCAATAACTTCAACGGTATCCTGGTGGTGGATGAGGCTTATATCAATTTTTCCCGGCAGAAAACCTGCATACAGGAATTGACCACCTATCCCAGCCTGATCGTGATGCAGACCCTCTCCAAGGCGTGGGGACTTGCCGCTTTACGCCTCGGGCTTTGCTTTGCATCGCTCGGCATCATCGATCTGTTTAATAAGGTAAAACCGCCTTACAACATCAATAAAGCCTCCGCAGCATTGGGGCTTGAAGCATTGGCACAGGTGAGTTGGGTAAACGAAGCCATACAGCAAACCGTAGCCGCCAGAAACAGCCTTGCCAGCCGACTGGAACAGTATGCCTTTGTGACAAAAGTATTTGAAAGCGAAGCCAATTTTCTGCTCGTACAGGTAACCGATGCCAATGGCCTGTACCATTTTTTAACCGGTAAGGGCATCATCGTGCGCAACCGCAGCCGTGAACCGGGTTGTGAAAACTGCCTGCGGATCACCATCGGTACACCGCAGGAGAATGAAATCCTGCTGGCAGCTTTTGACAACTGGCAACAGGCGCCGCCCGCACAACAATAACGCTCATCATTAAATACGACAATATGTCAGATCAACCCATCATCGTCCGTTATCCCGTTGCTGCCGGCAACAGCCCTGCAGCACCGCGAAAAGTATTGTTCATCGACCGCGATGGCACACTTATCAACGAAGCCCCGCCCACTTACCAGTTGGACGACTACAGTAAACTTACCTTTTATACAGACATGTTCTGGTATATGCGTAAGATTGCCACCGAACTGGATTATGAACTGGTGATGGTTACCAACCAGGACGGTCTGGGTACCGATACCTTTCCGGAGCACACATTCTGGCCCCTGCACAACCTGGTGATGAAAAGCCTCGAAGGCGAAAACATCCGGTTCAGCGCAGTCTTTATCGACCGTACCTATCCCGTCCAGCAGGCACCCACCCGGAAACCCGGCACTGCCATGCTCACCGAATATTTTGATGCATCGAAATACGACCTTGCCCGCTCTTTTGTGATCGGCGACCGCATTACCGATATGCAGTTGGCCAAAAACCTCGGCTGCAAAGGCATCTGGCTCAACAATGGCAGTGGTCTTGGCAGCGATGAGATCAGGGATAAGATTGCCGCGCTTCAGGATACCATCGTACTCGATACACCCGATTGGGCAAGTGTATATGCGCACCTGCAGCCCAGGCGCGCGGTGGTACAGGAACGCCATACCAACGAAACCAGCATCACTGTATCGCTCAATCTTGATGGTACCGGCACCGCAGCCAACCAGACCGGGCTTGGGTTTTTCGACCATATGCTCGACCAGTTGGCCCGGCATGGCCATATCGATTTGTCGGTTGTCTGCAAAGGCGATCTTCATATTGATGAACACCATACCATCGAAGACTGTGGTATTGCGCTTGGAGAAGCCATTGCAAAAGCACTGGGTGATAAACGCGGTATTGAACGGTATGCATTTGTATTGCCGATGGACGATTGCCTTGCACAGGTTGCCATCGATTTTGGCGGGCGTAACTGGATCGTGTGGGATGCTGAATTTAAAAGAGAGAAAATAGGGGAAATGCCCACAGAAATGTTTTTTCACTTTTTCAAATCTTTCAGTGATGCCGCGCGGTGCAACCTGAATATACAGGCCACCGGGGATAACGAACACCACAAAATTGAAGCCATCTTCAAAGCCTTTGCCAAAGCCATAAAGATGGCTGTGAAGCGCGATGGCAGCAATGCACTGCCCACAACAAAAGGCTTGTTGTAGGCAGTGGACGGCACCAGGGGATTTTTTTACATAGACCAACGACAGGAGATTTTCATATGCAGATAGCAATCATTAAATACAACGCCGGTAATGTGCAAAGTGTGCAGTACGCCCTGCGCAGGCTCAATACAGAAGCCATCATCACCGATGATCCCGCAACCCTGCTGGCAGCAGACCGGGTGATCTTTCCCGGGGTGGGTCATGCCCATGCCGCCATGCAATCGCTCCGGGAAAACGGACTCGACCAACTGATTCCGCAGTTGCGGCAGCCGGTACTCGGCATCTGCGTAGGCATGCAACTCCTTTGCCGCCATTCCGAAGAAGGCGATACTCCCGGGCTTGGCATCTTTGACGCCGAAGTCCGCCGCTTTCAACGGGAAGACAACCTGGCTTCTCTCAAAGTACCACAGATCGGGTGGAACAATATTTACGATTGCACCTCACCTCTTTTTAAGGGCGTAAACGAACAGGCATTTGTGTACTACGTGCACAGCTATTATGCTACTACCGGTGCGCACACGGTTGCCAAAAGCAGCTACGGACTTACGTACAGTGCCGCCCTCCGGAAAGATAATTTTTATGCGGTGCAATTCCATGCCGAGAAATCAGCCGCCACCGGAGCAACCATCTTGCATAATTTTTTAACACTCGGGCAGTAACTGCAATACCATTTAATCAATCATCGCTATGCAGCAAGCAACAACAGGCAACCAATACCAGGCATTATGGACAAGCGGGTTCATCATCCCCGCCATAGACCTCATCGGGGGTAAATGCGTACGGCTTACGCAGGGCGACTATGCCCGGCAGAAAGTGTACCACGAAAATCCGGTAGACGCGGCAAAGCAGTTTGAAGCTGCCGGCTGTACACGTTTGCACCTGGTGGATCTTGACGGAGCCAAAGCCGGTACGGTGCAGAACCTTGCTGTGCTGGAAGCCATTGCCGGTGCCACCCGTCTCCTCATCGATTTTGGTGGCGGGGTTAAAACTGTTGGTACCGTACAAAGTATACTGAACGCCGGGGCAGCCATGGTCACCATCGGGAGCCTTGCTGTAAAACAGCCTGCAACCGTAGCTGCGTGGGCGCAGACATTTGGCGCGTCACGATTCCTTATTGGCGCCGATGTGCAGGAAGAAAAGATCAGGATCAGCGGCTGGCTGGAAGATGGCGGTATCGATATCTATACCTTTATCCGGCAGATGCTTGATGCCGGTCTTCAACAATTTTTTTGCACCGATATCTCTAAAGATGGTATGCTGCAGGGTTCAGCTATTGCTTTGTACCGGCAACTGCTCGGGGTATTTCCCGGCCTGAACCTCATTGCCAGTGGCGGTGTTACTGCCATTGAAGAAGTGGAAAGCCTGCGCGTTGCAGGCTGCACGGGTGCCATCATCGGCAAAGCCATTTACGAAGGCTCCATTACATTACCCATATCCCCTGTAAACGCATGACCACTCCGCAACCTGCCACGGGCGTCTGCCGGCGCATCATTCCCTGTCTCGATATCCGTGACGGGCGTACCGTTAAAGGCATACAATTTGAACAGATCCGCGATGCCGGTGATCCTGTTGAACTGGCAGCCCTCTACAGCCGGCAGGGCGCAGACGAACTCGTTTTTCTCGACATCACCGCCACCAACGAAAAGCGTAAAACCCTTGTGGAACTCGTCAGCAAAGTGGCTGCACAGATCAGCATCCCCTTTACCGTAGGCGGTGGTATTGCGGCGGCGGATGATGTGGCTGTACTGCTGCAGCATGGTGCCGATAAGGTATCCGTCAATACGGCCGCGTATAAACGTCCGCAACTCCTGCACGAGCTCAGCCGTAATTTTGGCAGCCAGTGCGTTGTACTGGCCATTGATACCAAACAGGAAGCCGATGGCCATTGGTATGTTTACCTCAATGGCGGTCGTGTTAAAACGGATACCCTTACCCTCGATTGGGCTAAGCAGGCCGTTGACCTCGGTGCCGGTGAGATACTGCTCACCAGCATGAACCACGATGGCAGCAAGACAGGTTTTGCCACCGGCATTACCCGGCAACTCGTGGATGCACTGCCCGTACCCGTTATCGCTTCGGGCGGTGCCGGTACCATGGCACATTTTAAAACCGTGTTCGAAGAAGCAAGGGCAGAAGCCGCGCTGGCGGCCAGTATTTTTCATTACCGCGAAATCGCCATTCCCGAACTCAAACAATACCTTGCCGGACAAGGCATCAGGGTAAGGTTATAACACATCAACACAACAAACCATTATGCAGCAGACAACTACCATTACCCCCGATTTCTCCAAATACGCCGATGGCCTCGTACCTGCCATTGTACAGGATGCCCGCACCGGTAAAGTACTTATGCTTGGTTTTATGAACGAGGCCGCACTCCGCCAGACCCAGGTGTTGGGCAAGGTGACTTTCTTCAGCCGCAGCAAACAAAGGCTCTGGACAAAAGGAGAGGAGAGTGGTCATTTTTTGTTGTTGCAGGAAATCCGCCTCGATTGCGACCAGGATACACTGCTCTGTACCGTAAACCCCGCAGGCCCCGTTTGCCACACCGGTGCCGATACCTGTTTTGACGAAACCAATACCCCCGCCGGATTCCTGGGGCAGCTTGAAACCATCATTGCCGATCGTAAACAGCAGTCTGCCGGCCAGTCTTATACCCGTTCACTTTTTGAAAAAGGCACACATAAGATTGCCCAGAAAGTAGGCGAGGAGGCCGTTGAACTCGTGATCGAGGCGCTGCGTAATGACGATGACCTGTTTGTAAATGAAGCCGCCGACCTGCTGTTTCACTACCTTGTATTGCTGCAGGCGAAGGGCTTTGCTTTAAAAGATGTGGTGGCCGTGCTGGAAGCAAGACACGGGGGGAAATGATGCGGATGGCGGGCCGTCAGCACCTTGCCCGACAACACTTCTACCGCACATATTTCCCAACCAGGTTCATCAATGCCATTGCCAGACCAATGGCTTCATTACCATCCTGAGCGGTAATGGTTTCATCGGTATAATCGCACTTGATTCTCAACCTTTTAAAAGAGGCAATATGCTGCCTGAACCAATGGTAGTCGCGCTGGCTTGCCCTGGCGATTTCCTGACCAATACGCCGGGTAATCCAGCTATGCGTGCCGCAATGCCCCCTGCGCATCTCATGATAAAACTGTGTTTTGTCCAGTTTTAGCCGTTCAAACAGGGCATACATGAAATAATGCATACAGGCAAAATACGAACGGTTGACTGTAGAAGGATAGTAGTGTTCTTTGACCAGCATCCGCGCAGCCTGCAGGCTTTGCGTCGCTTTTTCTGAAAAGGTGCACATAGCATTAGTTTTAGGTGTATCAAGGTTCAACAGGTAATATCTATAACCTGTCTGTACAAAAGTAAAAAAAAACCGGAACCCATCCATATTTTTTGATCCGCCCCTATTAAACCCAAATTTTGCAATAGCAAAATTTGCCTTCGGCTGACGCAAAATGCTGTGCATTTTGGTCAGGGTTAACCCCGACAAAGCCCCCCAAAAGGGCTTTCGTCGGCCCTTCGGGCAGCTTTTGCAGCAAACTGCAAAAGCTGGGTTAAAAATATTTTCACTATTTTACCGCATCAAAACCAACAGTGCATGGCAAACTCATTATTCAGGACAAAAAAGATTGAAAATATTTTAGCTGAGGGAAGTGATGATGCGCATGGGGGTGGGGGGCTCAAAAGGGTACTTACACTCAAAGACCTGACTTTTTTTGGTATTGCAGCCATTATCGGCGCCGGTAGCTTCAGCAGCCTTGGAGCGGCTGTATTCAGCGGTGGGCCGGGCGTGGTCATGCTCTTTGTCATCACCGGTATTGCCTGCGCCTTTACTGCTTTCTGCTACAGCGAATTTGCCAGCCGCATACCTGTGGCGGGCAGTGCCTATACTTACGCCTATGCTTCCTTTGGTGAACTCTTTGCCTGGATCATTGGCTGGGCACTCATCATGGAGTACTCCATCGGTAATATTTATGTGGCCTTCAGTTGGAGTGATTATTTCACATCATTCATGTCCAAAATAAATGTACACATTCCCGAATACCTCACCTGCAGCTATATCGAAGCCAAAAAAGCAGTGGCGGATGGCAGTGCCAATGCCGATCTGCTCGCCGCCTGGAATACGGCACCGGTTGTGGCCGGGCTCCGCATCATTTTCGATCTGCCCGCTCTCGTGATCAATGTACTCATTACTTACCTCGTTTACCTCGGGGTACGGGAAAGCCGCAACTTCAGTAATGCTATGGTGGTACTCAAACTCATCGTGGTGCTGCTCGTGATACTGGTGGGTGGTTACCTCATCTTTGCCAATGGCCTGAGTTTCAACTGGGTACCTGATGATGGTACGGGTAAACACGCTTTTATGCCCAACGGTTTCAGCGGGGTGATGGCTGCCGTAAGCGGGGTATTCTTTGCGTATATCGGCTTTGACGCGGTAAGCGTACTGGCGGAAGAAAGCAAGAACCCCCAGCGCGACCTGCCACGGGGTATGGTGCTTTCGCTCGTGATCTGTACCATCGTATATATCCTGCTTACCCTGGTGCTTACCGGTGCCGTCAACTACCGCAGCTTTGATGGCATCGGCGATCCACTCGCCTTTATATTTGAACGCGATAACCTCAACATCGGCTGGATGCAGTTTCTCGTAGCCATCTGCGCTGTGGTAGCCATGACCAGCGTATTGCTTGTTTTCCAGATGGGGCAACCGCGTATCTGGATGAGCATGAGCCGCGATGGCCTCCTGCCCAAAGTGTTCCAGAAAATTCATCCCAAATACAAAACGCCCTCTTTCTCTACCATACTTACCGGACTCGTGGTGGGTGTGCCGATACTTTTTACCGATAAAACCTTTGTGCTGGACTTTACCAGTATCGCCACCCTTTTCGCCTTTGTATTGGTTTGTGGTGGCGTACTCCTCATCCCCCGCAAAGAAAAAGTAGCGGGCAGGTTTACCATCCCTTATATCAATGCAAAACTCATCTTTCCCGCACTGGTGCTGGGGGTATTGGTTGTACTGGGGGTATTTGGCAAAGACTATTTCAAGACCATGTTCCAGTTTTCGCTCAATGCCGGGGATAAAGAAAATAACCTCAGCAGTGTCGTAAGCGATGGTAAAGCCGATTTTAAGACGGCTTACTTCCTCAACGCAGCCGAGATGAATACCATCAGCAAGAAGCTGAAGGGGCAACCGGATGTACAGGCCGGGTTACAGGCATTTACCAAAAACAATGATTCCCTCAACGCCATCATCGACGCGATGGCTATGGCAAAGATTGCCGCGAAGCCTGGTTATGTACAACTCCGGGAAACCGGTACCACCGCAGCCAGTGATACGGGTACGCTTTTTGCTCCCGGCGAACTGGATTTTGAAAAAGAACTGCGTACGGCTTTAAGCACCATCACCTTTGCACCTGTAGGAGTGGCTGCCACTGCTGCTGCTGTTGAAAAGATATTGGCCGATCCGGCAGACAGCAACCTGCTGGCCAAATGGAAAAACCAGGTGCTGCTGAACACATACCTGGCTGCACCTGCCGACAGCAGCACGGTTCAGCCCGACTTTAAAGGGACCCTCAACAAAAGTTTTGAAGGGGTAACGATCAAGAGCCTGCAGACAAAATTTGACAGTAATCTTTCGCAAAAGCGTACCACCAATACTACCACCATCATTTTCTGGTTGTCTTGTTTACTGCTGGCCATACTCGCTTTTTTACGCAACTGGTCGCTGATACCACTCCTGGGTCTTACCTCCTGTATGTACCTGCTCACGGGCATGACCGCCAGCAACTGGATATGGTTCATCTCCTGGCTGGGTATCGGGCTGGTGATCTACCTGTTGTACGGGGCGAAGAAAAGTAAGCTGGCGGGAACCTGATGCGCGATTAATATGTAAATACCATCACCTTACCCGGGGCTTTCATACCTTTGTACCGGTATGAAATACGAAATCGGCGATAAGATAATTGTCTTACACTCTAATGAAGAAGGTAAAGTGATCGACATCATGAATGAGAAAATGGTGATGATCGAGGTACGTGGAGTCAAGTTTCCTGCGTATATGGACCAGATTGATTTTCCTTATTTTCAACAGTTCAGCAAAAACAAGGTTGTTGATGCCCCGAAGCCCAAAAGCAAAGTCTATATCGATGAGGTGAAAAGGGAAAAACCTGCTCCCCGGCAGTTGTCTGCCCCCGGTATCTGGCTGAGTTTCCTGCCCGTATTCGACAAAGATGTTTTTGACGATGATGTAGTGGAGAAGTTCAGGCTTTACCTCATCAACCAAACCAATGATGCGATCAATTTCTGTTATACACTGATGTTTGGGGGTACCGCCAATTTCGAACTGCGTAACGTTGTTCAGCCGTTGTCCGATTTTTACCTGCACGATGTACAGTTTGAAGACCTCAACGATGCCCCCCGTTTTGATTTTGAGTTTACGCTGGTCAAAGAAAACAAGCGAAAAGCCCCTTATTTTGAAACCACGCTCAAGCCAAAGGCCAAACAGTTGTTTAAGAAGATTGAGGAAATCCGGAGGAGTAATGAGCCTGCTTTCCGGTACCTGCTTATGGAGGCATATCCCGACAAACCCGTTGAGGAAAAAGTGACACTGAACCCCATGGCCAATAAGGATTTCCGGTTGTACGACCTTTCACAAATCGGACAGTTCCTCGAGCCTGCCCGTACCGTGATTGATATCCATATCGAAAAACTTACGGACAACTACAGCCATATGTCCAATCATGAAAAGTTTACCCTGCAGATCAGGACTTTTGAAAAGTATTATGACCTGGCCATTGCCAACCGTCAACCAAATCTGATTGTCGTGCACGGTGTTGGCAGTGGTCGTCTGCGCGATGAAATACACGATATCCTGCGGCTCAAGCGTGAGGTGAAATCCTTCGTCAATCAGTATCACCCTTCATTTGGCTATGGAGCCACAGAAATCTATTTCAACAGTTAAGACCAACTTGCTCATTGACAGGTACAGCAATGCCGGACCATCAGCCCGGCATTGATCGTATGGCTCAAAAATTATGGATGCTTATTGCTGGCCGCCACCTGGTCCGCCAATGCGTATCTGCATACCACCACCTGGCGCCTGCATATCCTTCATCGGCTTTACCACAAAATCTTTCGGTACTTCAAACTCTTTATCAGCAATCTCCTTCTTGGTGTCAATCTTTGTCACTTCCACCACCGTTTTCCTGCCCCGGCGTCCGGCAATTTCATACGCCATCGGGAAGCCTTTCAGTTGTTCAAGCGCTTCCATGGCACTGGTGCGCTGCGCGGGCATGCCCATAAATCCTGTTGAAGGTCCGCCGGTATATTTCAAACCTTCAAACTGGATTTCTGTATTGTACCACACCACGGTACTGTCCACTGTGCCATTGCCACGGGTGGTAACCAGGAATGCTTTTTTGCAAACATAGCCCGCTATCTTCTTACTTTCCTCAGTATAGGCCAATACGGAATGCGCATTGGCATTTCCACCACCGCCCAAACCCGATGCACCCCGGCTCTGGATCATGCTGTCCATGCGCTTCCGCATTTCTGCCTGCTCCTCATCAGTAGCATAAAAGCCATTTTTGTTGCCCATCATCTCCATCAGCGTGGTCGTCTTTTTGGCAGTATTGTCCCGGATAGTGGTCGTACGCCCCATTTCTGTTTCCACAACGGTCTTGACCATGCCGCCTTTCAGATACGTTTTGCTCGTGGTTTCACCCTCACCACCAAAACGCACCATCTGCGGAGCCTCACCACCGCCTTCACGCTGGATCATAGCGGTAGTCCTTGGGCCGTCAGCTTCTGCGCCCTCGGGTACAATAACGGTTGTTTTTGTAGTAATGGTGGCCTGCGTTACCGCGGCAGGTTGTGCAAAAACAGCCGTACCTGTCACGGCCAATACACATGTAAACAATAGTTTCATCTTTGTAGGTTTATTATTGATGAGGCCAAAATTACGATAATGTTCGTATATGATCACTGCTGTGTTCTTTTTTTATAAATTTTAACAATCGTGGATAACCTTCCCGGGTTGTTAAAAACCTGTGTATAAGTAATGTATAACCTTATCCGCAGCGGAAATTATCTCTGTGGCGAATACAATATATTTGCTCCCCTTCATATAAAAACAAAGTGAAACTGTGCGTTTAAAGAGTTTAGAAATCAAAGGATTTAAAAGTTTTGCCGATAAAACCGTGCTCAATTTTGACGAGGGCATTACTGGTGTCATTGGCCCGAATGGTTGTGGTAAGAGTAATATTGTAGACAGTATCCGCTGGGTCATCGGCGAACATAAGATCAGTAACCTTCGCAGTGAAAACCTCGAAGCCCTGGTATTTAACGGCAGCAAAACCCGCAGCGCCAGTGGTCTTGCAGAAGTGAGCCTCACTTTCGAGAATACCAAGAACCTTCTGCCAACGGAGTTCAATACGGTTACTGTCACCCGCAAGTTTTACAAAAGCGGGGAAAGCGAGTATCGCCTCAACGATGTGCAGTGCCGCTTAAAAGATATCCATAACCTGTTTCTCGATACGGGTGTCAGCACCGACAGTTATGCCATTATTGAGCTGGGTATGGTGGATGATATCATCAAGGACAAGGAAAACAGCCGTCGGAAAATGCTGGAACAGGCCGCCGGCATTTCCATCTATAAAACGCGCAAGAAAGAGGCTAAACTGAAGCTTGATGCTACCGAACAGGATCTTGCACGTATTGAGGATCTGCTTTTCGAAATCAATAACCAGCTCAAAAGCCTCGAAAGCCAGGCCCGCAAAGCGGAGAAGTATTACGAAGTAAAAAAAGAGTACAAAGAGATCAGCATAGAGTTGGCCAAGGCCGCGCTTGAAGGGTTTAACATCACCTACAAAGACCTTAACGAACAGCAACAGGCTGAGGTGGACAGGCGTATTGAGATCGAAACGGCCATCGCCAAAGAAGAAGCGGCCATGGAGCAGGAAAAGCTCAGCTTTATTGAAAAGGAAAAAGCCCTCCAGGAAATGCAGCACGCTTTCAATGCCATGCTGGATACCGTACGGCACAAGGAAAGCGAGAAAAACCTGAGTGCCCAACGGCTGCAATACCTCAGGGAGCGGGAAACCAGTCTGGGTGATTTTCTGCAGAAAGCAGACGGGCAATTGAAGGGCATCGAAGAAAGCATTGCCTTTACTTCAGAACAGATCAGGGATGAAGAAACCCGTCTTGCGGAAACAGAGGGCAGGCTCGATGAACTTAAAGCCGCACTCGAAAGCAAACGCCGGGTGTTTGATGAAAAGCGCAGCAGTATTGACGAAGGGCGCCGCGAGAACCAGGCCATCCAGCGGAGCCAGTTTGAAGCCGAGAAAAAAGTGGCTGTTGCAGATACTTCTATCCAGAACCTGCAACGTACCATTCACCAGATACAGGAAGAGAAAAAACAACGGCAGACGCAGTTGCAACAACTCGAAGCCGATAAAACCATAAAAGAACAGGAACTCGCAGAGAAGAAAACCGATCTGCAGCAGTTGCAGGAACAGCATGAATTTACGCGCAACCAGATTCTTGAAACGCAGGGATTGCTTGAAGGCCTGCGCAACGGACTGGCGGAAGAAAACCGGAAACTCGATGCCAAACGCAATGAGCACGACCTGCTCAAAAGCCTGATCGACTCTATGGAAGGGTATCCCGAAAGCATCAAGTTTCTCCATAAGAACACAGCATGGAACCACAAAGCGCCCATCCTTTCCGATATTATATATGTAAAGGAAGCGTTTCGTGCCGCCGTGGAAAATGTACTCGAACCCTACCTCAACTATTATGTGGTGAATAACCTGCAGGAAGGTTTGCAGGCCATACACCTGCTCGATGCCAATAAAAAAGGGAAGGCCAATTTCTTTCTGCTTGATAAAATAAACCAGGTACAAACAGCGGAAGTGCATGCCCCGGCTGATACCATATCTGCCCTCTCTGTGGTGGAATATGATGCACAGTATACTGCCCTTGCGGGTCACCTGTTGGGTAATGTATTTATTGCAGAAAACGAAGATGCTCTTGAAAACAGCAATGGTGCGGTGGTACTCGAGAAAACGGGCAAATATGTAAAAGGCCGTTACTCGCTTACCGGTGGCAGTGTGGGGCTTTTTGAGGGAAAGAAGATTGGCCGGGCCAAGAACCTCGAAAAACTGACAGATGAAATCAAAGTACAGGACGCCATTGTTACCCAACTCAAAACTGAGATACAGGCCAGGCATAATGAAGTGATCGGGTTCAATGAACAGCTCAAAGAAAATGCGATCCGGCAAACACAGCAGGATATCAATACGGCTACCAATCTCGTATTTTCCCTGCACAATAAAATTGAAAACCTCAATCACCAGGAAGATACCAGCAGCAAAAGGCTGGATGAACTGGTACAGAACCTTGAGGCCAATCACGATGCAATCGCCAGTACACGTGATGAGTTGGATAAATACAATACCCAGCTTGAAGAGCTGGCAGAAAAGATGCAGGTGATTGAGCAGGACTATGCTACTGCCGAGCAGGAATACAGTTTTGCCAATGCTGCATACAACGACAACAACCTGCAGGTAACCCGTCAGCAGAGCAAGGTAGCTTCGCTGAAACAGGAAATGGCTTTCAAAAGTAACCAGCTGAACGACCTGCAGACGCAGATCCAAAACAGCAGCAGCCAGTTGGCCGAAGCCGCTGCCAGCATTACAGAAACAGCCGCCAATCTGTCGTTTGCAGAAGAAGCCCTGCATACCATGCTGCAGAACAAGGCAACAGAAGAACGCAGGCTCAACGAGGCCGATCAGGAATATTACAACCTCCGGAACATCCTGCAGGAAAAAGAGAGCCAGTTGCGGCAAAAGCAAAAATCAAAGGAAACGATCGATACCCTCCTCAGTGAGATTAAGGATAAACTGACTAACCTTAAGCTACAGCTTGCTGGTATGAAGGAGAGGATGCTGCTGGAGTTTAAGGTTGATCTTGATGAAATACTGGACGAAGCCCGTACCACAGATATGGCGCTTGAAGACCTGCAGGAGAAAAATGACCGGCTGAAAAAGCGTCTGGAGAATATTGGCGAGGTAAATCCCACTGCCATTGAAGCCTTTACCGAGATGAAAAAGCGGTATGAGTTTATCCTCGAACAAAAAAATGACCTTGTAACGGCTAAAGACAGCCTGATGCAGACGATACAGGAAGTGGAAGCCACTGCCAACCAGCAGTTCCTGGAGACCTTTAATAAAGTGAGGGAGAATTTTCAGAAAGTATTCAAGGCACTGTTTACAGAAGATGATACAGCAGATATGGTACTGGAGAACCCTGAAAATCTTGCCGAAACCGGTATTGATATTATGGCCAAACCTAAGGGCAAGCGTCCCAGCAGTATCGGGCAATTGAGTGGGGGAGAGAAGACCCTCACCGCTACGGCACTGCTCTTCGCCATTTACCTGATCAAGCCTGCACCTTTCTGTATCCTTGATGAGGTAGATGCCCCGTTAGACGATGCCAATGTGGGTAAGTTCACGCAGATGATCCGCCAGTTCAGTAAAGAAAGCCAGTTCATCATCGTTACACATAACAAAATGACCATGAGTGCTGTTGACGTTATTTACGGGGTTACGATGCAGGAGCCTGGCGTAAGTAAACTCGTACCTGTAGATTTCAGGAGTCTGAACTGATGGTAAGATAAAAGATGTAAGATACATGATGTAAGACAGCAGATATAAGATACAGGAAGCAGGAATCCCGAGATCCGCCATGCGCGCTCCGGATTCCTGCTTCTTATTTTGTACTTCTTACGAGGTGCTAAGTACTTATAATATCTTCACCTCGGTACGCCTGTTTTTCTGGCGCCCTTCTTCTGAGTCGTTGTCTGCAATCGGGTCTGTAGCGCCATAGCCTTTGGCGGTAACCCTCGCCAGGGCGATGCCTTTGGAGACTAAGTAATTCACAATTGATTGTGCCCTTTCCTGCGAAAGTTTGAGGTTTTTAGCTGCAGTGCCGATATTGTCTGTATGTCCACCCACTTCAATTTTTTCATCATCTTTACGAACCAGGTAGTCGACCAGTTCATCCAATGTGGGATAGGATTGCGGGCGAAGCGTGGATTTACCAAAATCAAACTCAACGTTGTCGAGTGTAAACGATTTGGGCGGATCAAACTCAATGGAAACATTAAAAGCATTTTTGTAAAAAGCGTTGGGTGCCAATGCAGGAATGTCCAGCACATTATAACTGATTGAATCCTTGAATCCCATGATGAAAATATCGTATTTATCGCCCGAGGGGAGTTTTACCGAAAACTTCCCCTGTTCATTAGTAATGCCCTGGTACTGGTTGTTGTTTTTCTGGCTTTGAAAAACGATCAGTTCATTGTTACGCGCCTGTTTGGTGCGCATATCTGTTACCACCACATTAACAGGAGCCTCTTTGGACAGGGCTGCCGTAGTGGCTGGTTGTGCTGTTGTTGCAGCAGCCAGTAGTACACCGGCGGAGAAGAATGATAAAAACAGTTTCATCTGTATTTGGTTTTATAAGCTGTTGACCTGGGTATGAATGTCGCAACATTCACTATGCTTCTGTGGGTATAAATATATAAAGAAACCCGCATCCTGCCACCTGTTGCTGTCTGTTGTTCCGTATTCATTGCCCGTTTATGCAGTTTTCATGCCATAATAATGCGCAAAAAGCCCATTTATTGTTAAGGAAATGAAAAAATCACGAATCAGCCAGTGCCGGGTCGTCGATGCCGCTGTATATAATGGTATCGCGGTAAATAAAAAGGAAGAAGTGTTGCCACCTCTTCCTTTTTATTCAGGATGATGTACTGGTCAGTTCACCAGTGAAGCCCTGATCACATTCAGTGCGCCACCAGCCTTGAACCAATGTATTTGCTGTTCATTATACGTATGGTTAACCTGGATTGTTTCGCTGCTGCCATCTGCATGATTGAGTACTACCTGTAGTGCTTTACCTGGTGCAAAAGCGAGGAGTCCTTCAATATCAATCGTATCGTCTTCCAGTATTTTGTCGTAATCTTCTTTATTGGCGAAGGTCAGTGCGAGCATACCCTGCTTTTTCAGGTTGGTTTCGTGGATACGGGCAAAGCTTTTAACCAGTACCGCCCGAACACCGAGGTGACGTGGCTCCATTGCTGCGTGTTCACGTGAAGAACCTTCTCCATAATTTTCATCACCTACCACGATACTACCGATCCCTGCCGCTTTATAGGCGCGTTGTGTTGCGGGAACGGGGCCGTATTCGCCGGTAAGCTGATTTTTTACCGAATCTGTTTTTTCGTTGAAATAGTTCATAGCGCCAATCAGCATATTGTTACTGATGTTATCCAAATGCCCCCTGAACTTCAGCCAGGGGCCGGCCATACTGATGTGATCAGTTGTACACTTGCCTTTCGCCTTGATGAGTAGCTTCAAGCCTTTCAGATCGGTACCCTCCCAGGCTGCGAAGGGGTCAAGGAGTTGCAGCCGCTTGCTGTCGGGGCTCACCACTACCTTTATCGAACTGCCATCCGCAGCCGGTGCCTGGTAGCCGGCATCTTCTACGGCAAAGCCCCGTAGGGGTAATTCGTAGCCGCTTGGCGGATCCAGTTTTACCTGCTCCCCTTTATCGTTGGTAAGTGTATCGGTCATTGGGTTAAAAGTCAGGTCACCGGCGATGGCTAATGCTGTTACCAGTTCCGGACTTGCCACAAAAGCCATTGTATTTGGATTGCCATCTGCACGTTTGGCAAAGTTGCGGTTGAACGAGTGTACAATCGTATTCTTTTCCTGTTTTTCGGCGCCCATCCTGTCCCACATGCCTATACAGGGTCCGCAGGCATTGGCAAACACTGTAGCACCAATCTTTTCAAAAGTATCCAAGAAGCCATCTCTTTCTATGGTATAACGTACCTGCTCACTGCCTGGGGTAATGGTAAATTCTGCTTTCATGGTCAGCCCTTTATCCGATACCTGCTGTGCCAGGCTTACGGCACGGCTGATGTCTTCGTAAGACGAGTTGGTACAACTGCCGATCAATCCTACTTCCACGCGTGTGGGCCAGCCGTTCTTTGCGGCCTCCGCTTTCATCTGGCTGATGGGTGTTGCGAGATCCGGGGTAAACGGACCGTTCAGGTGAGGTTCCAGTGTATCCAGGTCAATCTCGATCACCCGGTCAAAATATTGTTCAGGGTTAGCATACACTTCAGGATCGGCTGTCAGGTGCTCGCGGATGGCATCTGCCATCGCGGCAATTTCTTCACGTCCGGTTGCTTTAAGGTAGCGGCTCATACTTTCGTCATAACCAAATGTACTGGTTGTTGCGCCAATTTCAGCCCCCATATTACAAATGGTACCCTTGCCGGTACAACTCATATTGGTAGCACCTTCACCAAAATATTCCACTACGGCACCTGTACCGCCTTTTACGGTGAGGATACCCGCTACTTTTAATATCACATCTTTGGGTGCTGTCCAGCCATTAAGCTTACCCGTCAGTTTTACCCCAATCAGTTTAGGGAATTTCAGCTCCCAGGGCAAACCTGCCATCACATCACAGGCATCAGCCCCACCTACACCTATGGCAATCATACCCAGTCCGCCGGCATTTACCGTATGGCTGTCTGTACCAATCATCATACCGCCGGGGAATGCATAATTTTCAAGTACCACCTGGTGAATGATGCCCGCACCTGGTTTCCAGAAACCGATGCCATATTTATCTGATACTGAGGCCAGGAAATCATACACTTCACTGCTTTCGGTAACTGCTCTTTTCAGGTCAACCGCACTGTTGTCTTTCGCTACAATCAGGTGATCGCAATGCACGGTACTTGGTACCGCCGCCTTGCTCCTGCCTGCCTGCATAAACTGCAGCAGCGCCATCTGCGCTGTAGCATCCTGCATCGCTACCCGATCCGGTGCAAAATCAACATAGCTGGTTCCCCTTTCGAATGCTGCCGTAGCAGAGCCTTGCCAGAGGTGGGCATACAATATTTTTTCTGTTAACGTGAGTGGGCGACCAACGACTGTACGGGCAGCATTTGTCTTTTCGGCAAAAGCGGCATATACCTTTTTGATCATGTCAATATCAAAAGCCATAAAGAAGGAAGATTTAGAATGTCCAAAAACGGATCGGGTCTGAAACCCGCCATCAGGGTGCAAAATTACGTCAAAAGCGCAAGAATATTTTATACATTTGTCCGCTTATCACAAAAAATTGTATATATTAGCAATATGAATCGCGTAAGACATTTTATTGAGTGGCATGTTTTCGGGGTTTGCAGTGCAATTGGCGAAAGAATGGGGGTAGCCAGTTCAACCATACGAAAGTATTTTATCTACATTTCTTTCCTCACCATGGGTTCACCTGTTATTGTTTACCTGTTTTTCGCGTTCTGGATGAATGTAAAAAATTACATCATGAGCGCCAGGCGCAACCCACTCCGGTACCTCTGATCAGCACAGTCCTTCCCTGATTACGATTGCTATTGATAACCTTAGTCAGTTGCCCATAAGTGTTTGCATTTGAATATAAATATGCCGATTACCAATTGCTGATCAATGATATGGCCGGCCAGTTGGGCGTTGCACTTGTCAACAATACGCTTATTTTTCCTGCTGCGGTGGCCGATGGCTATTACCGTCTCCTTAACCTGCCTAACGGACTACAGGTAAACCTCGTTGATTGCAGATTTAATTGTGACTGGTATCTCCATCGTTGCCGTTCGGATGAAGAGTTTTATACCCTTCGGCTTGATGAGTTTATCCTTCCGGGTAAGCTGGTGATGTCTATCGATGACCAGCGGCAAACTGAGGCCAATACGGTCAAGAGCGTCATTTATCTCACGTCTTCTCTTTTTGATACTTCTTATCTCGGATCTGCCGGTACAGGTGCGCGCGGCATCAATATCCTGATCAAGCCCGAATGGTTGTGTAACTTTCTGGGGTTGACGAGTATGCCGGAACTGCTGAAGCATTACCTTGAACTGAAAGCAGAAAGTTATACGGCTGCACCTGTTGACCAGGAATACGCGGCATTGATGGATGAAATACTGCAAAAAGATCCTGAGGAACCCTTTGCAAACCTTTTTCTGCTCAACCGGGTGCAGTTGCTGATTGAGAAATTTTTTACCCGGCTTTACAACCGGTTGCAGGAGGAAAGGCCGATGTTTAAGATGGATACACAGGACATCAACCGTATTCTCCACGCCGAGATGCTGCTTACGCAAGATTTTTCGCAACGGCCACTCACCATTGCAGCGCTGGCCAAAATGAGTATGATGAGCCCATCAAAATTTAAAGCCAATTTCAGGATCATTTTTGGCGAGCCTGTTTATACGCATTACCAGCAAAAGCGGCTGCAGAAAGCAAGGGAGCTGCTGATTACGGGTAAGTACAATGTATCGGCTACGGCAGCAGCAGTAGCTTATGACAGTACCTCCAATTTTATTGCTGCCTATAAAAAGCAATACCAGGAATCACCGGGTGAATTGCTGCTTCGTTAAATACATTTTGTTTTTATTTAATTTGTTTGGTATATTAGTGGAGAAATCCCTGAACCATGTTTCATTTCTGCCATAACTATGATGATTACGATAATGCTTCCGGGCATTATGCCGATGTTTTTTTCAGACATTATGCTGAAGCACTGGGTACAACCATTACACCTGCCGGTCGTTTGGTTTTTCCGGAGCAGTATGCCACGGGGTTTATCCAGATGCTTTCCCTGTCGAATGGGCTGATGGCTACGCTGTCTGATTACAAACTCAACCAGGATTTTTTCTTAGAACGGAAGCCTGCCAGCCAGGAGTTTTATGCCCTGCGTGTTCATGAGACTACCCTTGCCCGTAACCTTCCGCTGGATATCACAACAGGTACGGATGATGAACAATCGCAACTGCTGGCTGCTGCCTGGTTGTCCAGTTCTCTTTTCGAAGCCAGTTATATTGCCCCGGCGGGTACGGGTATCTGCGGACTTGATATTGTATTTACCCGTGAATGGATGGCTACCTATCTCGGTATCGGAGATACGGATGATGTGCTGCAACGTTATGTATCGTTAAAAAGCAACAGCATCAACTTCGAACCGATGGATGCTGAGTACCGGGAATTGCTACATGCCATTATTGAAGACGAACAAAGTAATCTGCCCCTTAAAAAGGCTGCGATTGAAAACAGGGTAATGGAAGTAGTGGAAAGGTTCTTTACACGTCTTTTTCACCGGATGCAGCAACATACAAAAGATACGCTCCTCAAGCCCGATGAGATCAGGCGTATTATGGAAGCAGAAGCTTACCTGGTAAAGGACTTTGCGCAACCGGCACCAACCATTCCTATGCTCTCCCGCTTTGCCGCTATGAGCGATACCAAATTTAAAACACTGTTTAAGCGGATCTATGGTTGCGGGCCTTATGAGTATTTCCAGAAAAACCGGATGCTTCGTGCCAAATATCTGCTTGTTGTTAAAAAGACATCAGTCAAAGAAGCGGGTATACAATTGGGCTATACTAATCTCAGCAATTTTACCATCGCGTATAAAAAAGCATTTAATACCCTTCCGAGTGGTTCCAGGGATTGCTGATACCTGCTTTACAATAATAATGTCTTTTGCGGTTAGCTTTACTGACTGATCCGGGCATTGCTAAAACAATTGTGCCTATCGGTTATGTCTGCTTATCTGGTTGCATGCGCCCTTTATGAAGGTACATTCCATGCTAAAGGGTGTGTACGCAACCGTTTGCTGGTGTGTACCTGCCTTATTTTTATTGTTTCAACATCTTTTTTAGTTCGTTATGCAACCAATTTTTATAAGCTGCCATCTTTATTGATGTATTTTGGAAGCATACATTAAATAACTTCTACGTTATGGTCCCGTTTTTAAAATCATCCTAAGAAAGATTATTCTTGTTACCCCTGAAACAACGAATCAATCACTGTACACTCTGGTTAACCCCTTTACCGAAAGTGTAAAATGTCTCCCCTGTGAGGCATTTTTCCATTGTAGCTATACCTGAACGTCTATCCACATATTGAAACGGGTATATTTTCCCGGAAGCGGGCGGGTTACTCACATCATAATGTTGATTTGAGGTATTATACCACCGCCTGGCGTAACCTTACCAGTTTTTCGAGTAATGGTTCGAGCAGATCAAGGTGCAGCATATTGGCACCATCACTTTTTGCTGTGGCGGGATTGGGGTGTGTTTCTATAAACAAGCCATCTGCGCCGGTAGCGATGGCTGCTTTGGCAATGGTGCTGATCATCTGCGGGTTACCACCGGTAACCCCACTGCTTTGATTGGGTTGCTGGAGGCTGTGGGTACAATCCATCACCACGGGAGCATGGTGCGCCTGCATAGCAGGGATGTTGCGATAATCTACAATAAGATCCTGGTAGCCAAAACTGTTGCCCCTCTCTGTCAGGATCACCTGGTTATTACCTGCATTCCTTATCTTTTCTACGGCAAACTTCATGGCTTCACCGCTTACAAACTGTCCTTTTTTTACGTTCACCACCTTTCCTGTTGCCGCTGCGGCGAGTAAAAGATCTGTCTGGCGGCAAAGAAAGGCCGGAATCTGGAGGATATCTGCAAAGGGGGCAGCCAATGCGGCTTCCTCATGTGCATGGATATCGGTGGTGACTGGCACACCGAAACGCTTCCCTGCCTGTTGTATGAGGGTAAGTGCTTTTTCGTCACCAATGCCTGTAAAGGAACCGGCACTGGTGCGGTTGGCTTTACGGTATGATGCTTTAAATACATAAGGAATGGCCAGACGCTTGCAGGTTGCTGATACGCGCTCTGCAATTTCCATAACCTGAGCCTCACTTTCCACCACACAGGGACCTGCGATAAGAAAAAAGGCACCCGGGTTGTAAGTTTGTCCGGCAAAAAGGGGAGAGAGAAATGCATTCATACGGCAAAATTACAACATCAGCCGCATGATTTGGCATTACCATGCAGGAGAGCCGCTCTGTTGGTGGTGAACTGAATGGTTTTTATTAGGTTTGCACCTTTAATTTATTCATACAATGGTAAAAGATAAGATACTGGTCATCGGGGCATGCGGACAGATTGGGGTTGAACTTACCCTTGCACTCCGCAGGATATACGGGGGCAGCAATGTGGTGGCTTCTGATTTGCGTGAGGAAAATGAGTTACTGAAGGGGACAGGACCTTATGTGAGTATGGACGTGATGAATAAAGAAATGCTCCATGTGCAGGTAATTCGTCAGAATATTACACAGATATACCTGCTGGCTGCCATCTTATCTGCTACTGGTGAAAAGAACCCCAACCTGGCCTGGAGTATCAATATGCAAAGTCTCCTGAATGTACTGGATATTGCCCGGGAGGAAAAGATACATAAAGTGTACTGGCCGAGCAGTATTGCTGTATTTGGCCCTACCAGCCCCAAACGCCATTGTCCGCAGCAAACGGTTATTGAACCTACTACGGTGTACGGGATAAGCAAATATGCCGGGGAGTTTTGGTGCAATTACTATTTTCAGCGTTTTGGGGTGGATGTGCGCAGCCTTCGTTATCCCGGACTCATTTCTTATAAATCGGCTCCGGGGGGAGGAACAACAGATTATGCGGTTGAAATCTTTTATGATGCGGTTTCCGATAAACATTACGATTGTTTCCTGGCTGAAGATACCTACCTGCCCATGATGTATATGCCTGATGCGATCCGGGCCACGATAGAACTTATGGAAGCTCCTGCCAACCGGATTTCGGTGCGTACTTCTTATAACATCTCCGGGATGAGTTTTTCTCCCAAAGAGATTGCAGCCGAAATTACCCGTCATATCCCGGATTTTACCATTCGTTACGAACCAGATTACCGCCAGGCCATCGCGAATAGCTGGCCCCAGAGTATCGACGATTCGGTAGCGCGCAGGGATTGGCACTGGAAAGAGGAGTTTTACCTGTCCTCCATGACGGATGATATGTTGCAACATATCGTTAAACAGGATGCTTAGAAGAGCCCAAGCTGGTGTTTGCCTTCGTAGTTAACAGGCATTCCCATAAATACATTGGCCTTACCGATCTTAATTCTCCCGGTTACTTTTACGGTTACTTCTTTACTGAAAAGGGTATTGAGGGCGTTTTTAAAAACGTGCTTCATATCCACATCCATTTTAATGGGTAAGGTAAAATCACTCCTTTGCGGAATCGTGATTTGGTATTCCTGGCTGGTATGCCCCAAAAATGTACCGTCTATATAAATGTCCAGATCTGTCCGTTTCAACTGTAAGCCGAAGTTGTTGGGATTGTAATAGATCAGATCCATCTTTACTGAGGAGCTGGAGAACCCCAGCTTTTCCACCCCGAAATTTTTAAAGTCCCGATACTCCAATGCCCTGGGTGCACGACAGAATGTCAGGCTTAGGGAGAGGGTAAGTATGGTGAAGAGGGTAGGGAGGAACTTCCTTTGCATGAACAATATTTTACTGTAAAAATAAGTATTAGATCGACTGTCTGCATGGATCGGGCTGTGGAAATACAAAATATCTGGCTAAAACGTTTAGTAATACTTGTGAAAATGGCTTTGGATTTTAATGACTGATGTAACTAATAAATAAAGTTTTATATTTTTGATATAAATTATTGACTAATAATTTATTATCAGATTTATATCATTATTTAATGGTATTTTAAACTCCATATAATCCGCTTTTGGCCTTATTGAGGTCAAGTTATTTTAAAGAATATTTTCAAACTAAATTATAAATTATAATATATTGATAAACAATGTTTTAAGAGATTTATCTTTAATATCATTTTATTAAAACCTGCTTTCCTTATTATTTTACCGTTTATCTTAGTTATTCGGGGCAAATCTTCCTGGAGAATGATCATGACCGCGACTGGCTGATACCAGGAATGGAACTGTCGCTTCCCGGGCGTGGCTAACAGTGTCCTTGTCTTTTCCTCGCTTTACTGTAATAATGGCAGTTGTTTTTTCATGGTAGTTACGCCTCCTTAATATGCTTCACTATGGTGCTACTCCGGTAAAAAACTTCCTGGGTAGCGTGTGACATGGCCAGTAGCCTGGCTATTTATTTTGGCTTGATTTGTCTTATTACTTTGGAGTCTCTCTGATAAAGTGGGCGGCCGTGTAAGCGGGTGTATTGCGGCACTCACTCAAATCAGGGAAATGATGACCCGGCTGGCGGGTAAGCGGGTACTATTTCAGGGGCTTCCCATCCTGCTTTTGCCGACCTTCAAAGGGGCAGTTGCCTGTGCCCGGGCAGGCTGGTGGATGGCCAGGGCAAAGCACTTATATATATAGTAGCAGGACAGGTGGGGGCTTAGCTAAGGGGTCAACTGCAGGGTACTGGTCAGGGTATTATGCCTGAAACGTGAAGGCCATCACAGTATTGCCGGGGGATCCAGGTGCGATTGGCACAGCTTGTTCTGTATCGGATAACGATAAAAACCGGGTCTGGGCTTATTATTTATGCCGCTGCCTCGACTGTATTTACCGTAAAAACACGGTGCGAGTGGTGCTTTTTGCCTATTCTATACTATTAGTTCAGCGATTTTTTCGGTAATTTTTACTGTTATTTTGAGAAAATGCATCTTTGGACGGGAAAATGACCATTTTTTTAAAAAAAATATTTTTCATTTTTTATCACAGTTTAACGAATTGAATTCCGGTATAATTAGATTTTGTTAGATTTTTTCTAATAAAACATCTTTTTTAGCGCATTTGCCCGTGAGTGACAGTAAATTTACGGTTGAGGGTATTTGCTATATTCAAAACAGTTACTATGTTTGCTGAAGAAATCATTGATGTAATCATTACCTCGACCATCTTTAATTTCAAATGTTAAAATCCAGCATTCGATGACAGACCAGGTTCAGGACAGGTAAAATACCTCTTACCGTTTTAGAACAGTCAACATCACAAGAAAAAAAATGAAACAAGTAACTTATCTGCTTAAGGCGTTCATCGCACTTACCATTCTTCCCCTTACATTTAATAAAGGTTTTGCCAATTATTCGGTAAAGTCTGCTGTTGTTACAACGGTAGCACCTGCTGTACAACTCGAAGCGGCTATTTTAACCAATAAAGTCGTACGCATCAACTGGAAGGCAACTGCTACTACTACCAATGCTGATATCGAAATTGAAAGAAGCATTGATCAGCTCAATTTCAAAACCATTTGTTACATCATGGCGTCTGAAGGTCCGGAATTCTCCCCTAACACTCCCGGCTTTAAAGACAAAACTGCTGCAGAAGCTGGCAATACTACCCTGTATTACCGCCTCAAGCAAACCGCCCGTGATGGCAAGGTTACGTACAGTGATGTAATCACCGTAACCATTAAATAAGTATTTCCCTGTCAGGCGATCCATAAATTATTATCATCAGGCAAAAGGTGTATCCGGAAGCTGCCTGTAACACGGCAGTTTCCTTTACCAAAATCCAATTCTGTAAAATTCCTTTCTATAGTCCTTTATTCATTGCAAACCATTTCTGTAAAACGATTTGATGATCAATAAAGCAATGTATAATGAAAAAGATTTTTTACTTTATCAGCTTATTTACCCTTGTGTCCTTTACCGGCAATGCACAAACTGTAAAAGAAGCACATACTATTAACATTACAAACTTCACCGTTTATGCAAAAGAAACTAAGCTCATTATTGACTGGTCTGTTCAACAGTCGGATGCCGTCAATTATTTTGAAGTACAACGCAGTACGGACGGGGTACAGTTCACCACAGTGGCCCTTGTATTGGGCCCTGATCCCCGCCAGGGCGGAGAGCGTTTCCAGTACATGGAAAAAATAAAAGACAATAAAAGCACAGTGGCTTACTACCGGTTGCGTCATGTGGGTACAGATGGCAAAGAGCAACTCAGCAAACCGGTACAACCCGTAAAATAATAAAACCCTGGAACGTTTCCGCTATCTGCCCAAAGGATAGCAGCCCATCGCTGAATGGCGTAGCAAGTTTCAAGGTATCATTAAGATGTTTTCTTTGGGGGTTACAGAGCCTGGTTCAAAAAAATTAGGTTCTAATAACAATCGTCCCGATTTCTATCGGGACTTTTTTATTGTATTACCCTCAAGCCGGGCGATATTGGTTCCGGATCATGTCATTAAGGCAATAATTGACCTGGCGCAATTGTGCCAACCACCAACACCTCCTCCTCCTTTGCTAAAGCTGCGGAGGGTAAATCCGCTACAATTCCCGGGGCAGCCTTTCGGGGTTGCAGGCATCCTTAACTTAACGACACCGGGTTCCGGGATTACCGGTACTCGCCAAATATCCCACGGAGTGTATCGGCAATCTCGCCGAGTGTACAATAGTTTTCTACGGCATCAAGTACAACGGGCATCAGGTTGCTGCCCTCTTTTGCGGCAATACTGATGGCGGCCAGGCAACGGCTTGCTGCTGCGGCATCCCTTTTTTGTTTGAGTAACCGGATTTTTTCCATTTGTACAGCGCGTATGCTGTCGTCTACCCGGAGTACGGGGGTATCATTGGCTTCTGTAACTTCAAATTTATTGACACCTACGATGATTTTACTGCCATTTTCGATCTGGCGTTGGTATTCGTAAGCACTACGGGCAATTTCATCCTGGATAAAACCGGCTTCGATGGCACTTACACTACCCCCCATCGCATCAATCTTCTCTATAAGCTGCCAGGCGGCTGCTTCGGTTTCGTTGGTCAGGTTTTCTACAAAGTAACTGCCGGCGAGCGGATCTGCGGTATCGGGGGCACCACTTTCGAAGGCCACCACCTGTTGGGTGCGCAGGGCAATACGGGCTGCGGCTTCGGTGGGGAGGCTCAGCGCCTCGTCGTAGCCATTCGTATGAAGGCTCTGTGTACCACCCAGTACTGCAGCGAGTGTTTGGATGGTTACGCGGCTGATATTGTTGAGTGGTTGCTGTGCGGTAAGGGTGCTGCCTCCCGTTTGGGTATGGAAGCGCAGCATCATGGCGCGTTCATCGGTGGCACCGAGGCTGCGCATAATGGTGGCCCACATCCTTCTTGCCGCCCTGAACTTGGCCACTTCTTCAAACAGGTTGTTGTGGGCGTTGAAGAAAAATGACAATCTTTTCCCGAATACATTGATGTCGAGCCCTTTTTCGAGTGCTGCTTTTACGTACGCCTTTCCATTGGCAAGGGTAAAGGCTATTTCCTGTACCGCAGTACTTCCTGCTTCCCGGATATGGTACCCGGATATGGATATGGTATTCCATTTGGGGATTTCTCTGCTGCACCATTCAAAAATATCGGTAATGATGCGCATAGAGGGTTTGGGGGGATAAATATAGGTTCCCCTTGCTGCATACTCTTTCAGGATATCGTTTTGTATGGTTCCGCTGATTTTTTTCAGATCGGCGCCCTGCTTTTTGGCCAATGCGACATACAGCGCCAGGAGAATAAAGCCCGAAGCATTGATTGTCATGGAAGTACTTACGGTTTCCAGTTGTATGTCTTTAAAAAGTGCTTCCATGTCTTCGATCGAGTCGATGGCTACGCCTACTTTACCCACTTCACCCTCGGCAAGTTCGTGGTCACTATCGTACCCGATCTGGGTGGGCAAGTCGAAGGCCACACTCAACCCCATGACACCCTGGCTGAGCAGGTAGTGATAGCGGCGATTGCTTTCTTCCGCTGTACTGAAGCCGGCGTATTGCCGCATCGTCCACAGTTTACCGCGGTACATATCGGGCTGTACGCCACGTGTAAAAGGGAATACGCCGGGGTCTTCCACGGGTGGCGTAGCGGGATCGGCCGAGGAATACAGGGTTTTTATCTCAATACCACTGTCAGTAAATCTCTGTTCTTTTTCGTTGGACATAATCAAACAATTCTGAATGAGCAATCGGGTTATACCGCCTGGTCTTACAAGGCTGACTTTCAAAGCCGCCTTATGGCGCACTTTTGAAGCCGAATCAGCATCATATGATTTTCCGGGCTTCAAACCGCAGTGCATCAAGTACTATGGCGTGAAGATCGGCTTTTGTATTGATCGACAACAACTCGAGTATGGCCTTACTCAGATCGATGCCTGCTGCACCGGGTTGCAGGGTTGATGTAAGCTGGTTGACGATATAGATATTCTGTTCCTTGAGGTTGGTAACGGCGCGCCATATTTCGCTGCTTACATATACCTGCTGGCTGATGTTGTACTCGTATTCGGTATGGAGGGTTTCAAGGAGGGTACTGTGCAGTTGTGCCACACTCATACCGGCGGGTGAGATGCGGGCCACCATGTTCTGCAGACCACACCTTTCGGCAAAAAGCGTGAGTCGTTCATAAGCCTGCAGCCGGAGTTTGATGGTTTCATTGTTGATGCCAGCCCGGCTGCGGAACTCATTTTTCATGGCCCTGAATTCAATTGCTATCCAGGCCATCATACCGGCCAGTAGTAAGGATACTATTATTGATACGATTTCTCCTGTCGTCATGTATTGTATTTTTTCAGCACAAATGTAAGTATGATGGGGCAAGTAACAGGGTTGCATTCAAAATTTCACTCTTGTTTACGAGATCGGGGTATGGTAACGGGCAATCCATACTGGTCAATGACGGGTTGAACGGGCATAATATTTCCTGTTATCGAAAGAGGGGAATCGTGTCCGGGCAGAAAAAGTGTTTAATTTTGTAAAAAAGCGCAATTATGACGACTACAGTTTCCGCCCCGGTAAATTTCACCGTTTCTGCCATTGAAGAAATCAAAAGGCTGATGAACGCAGCAGGTTTTGACACGGAGACCCGTCTGCGGGTAGGCGTGAAGGGGGGTGGTTGCAGTGGCATGACCTATGTACTCAATTTTGACCGCCCACAGGAACAGGATGAGCATTTTGAAATTGACGGTATTTCCTGCATCATGGAAAAATCGCACGGTATCTACCTTATGGGTATGGAGGTAAACTGGGAGGGGGGGCTTAACAGCCGGGGCTTTACTTTTAATAATCCAAATGCCAGCAGTACTTGTGGTTGCGGCACCAGCTTTTCTGTGTAGATATTCGTTTGTCTGTAGTTTATACTAATACCTCTCCTGCGCTAATGCTACGGCGGGTAAACCTTGAGGGGTCTTTCCCATTATCGTCTGTTTTTATAATAATGTCACCCATTGGGCATACCTGAACCGCTTCAGGCATGGGGGATAAAAAAACTGCCGGGGTAAATATATGTACCGGCAGTCCTGATGAAAATTGTTGCTGTAGTGATTAGTGTATTAATAAGAATGTTCCTTTCTTTTCTACAATCTTACCATCTTTATCTAACCCTTTGATCATCCATACATAGGTACCCTGGGGTTGTTTTTTACCTTTGAAGGTACCATCCCATCCCTGGTGGTATTGTTTGGTTTCAAACAGCAGTTCGCCATAACGACTGAATACCCTGAAATAATCTGTTTTAACGATACCAACTGGTGTTGGCCGGTAAATATCATTCAAGCCATCGCCATTGGGGGAGAACGCATTAGCCATATAGTAAGTAGGGCCATTATAGACTTTAATAAACACCTCATCCTGCCCGATACAGCCAGCATTATCCTGTACAAATACGGTAAAGCGTGTATCGCCGTAAAGGACGGCGGTGGGGGATTGTATAAATGGATTGTTCAATGGTCCGATGGGGCTCCATACATACCTGATGCCTCCGCCGGCGGATAACTGGTGCGGGGCGCCGGTAACGGCAACGGTATCGTGTCCGGCATCAGCGGGAACGGGGCCGCGCATATATACCATTACTGTATCATATACTTTGAAACCGCAACCATAATCATCGCTTACTTCCAGCACATATTCCTGTGTGGTATCGGGTTTGGCGGCAGCGATAAAATTAGTGGCAGGGGTAACGCTTGCGGAGGGTATCCATAGGAAGGTGGTTGGCCCGGATGTACGGGTAACGCTGCCGCGGAGGGTTGCCTGGGTTTTATGACAGATGATCGTATCAAAACCTGCATTGGCGATGGGTTTGAGTTTTACAGATACGCCGATGGTATCGGATCGCCGGCAAACGCCCCAGCGGGCATTTACATAATAGCGTATGTTGCTATGCGGGGATACTACGGGATTTTGCGCGGTTGTGCTGCTGATGCCGGTATCGGGACCCCAATTGAAGATTGAGGTTTGGGCATTGGTTTGGGGGATGAGGGTAAGGTTACTCCATTCGCAGATGGTGGTATCCGGCCCGAGTTCGAGCCGCATGGTATCGTTCAGTGTGATGGTGGCTGTAGTACCGGCAAGGCAGCCATGATTGTCTTTTACCTTTATCGTATAGGTGCCTGCTGAGTCGGTAAAAATGCCTGAGCCCAGGTATTGTGCGCCATTGTTGATGGAATAGCTGTAGGGCGTTGTACCTCCGCCAGCCGTGATGGTGATGGTGCCATCGTTTCCATTGCAGGTTGCGGGCGTGGCTGCAGCGGAGGCGGTGAGCAGGGTTGGCTGGGTGATGGTGATGGGTGTATCCCTTATGCAGCCGTTGAAATCGCGTATCCTTATAGTATAGGTACCAGCAATAAGGTTGCTGAAATTGGCTGAACTACCATAATTGGCACCATTATCTTTTGAGTATTCGTACGGGGCGGTGCCACCAACGGCAGTAAGGCTGATGCTGCCATTGTTTTCCCCAAAGCAGTTTACATTTTGTTTTACGATGGTTACGTTTAACGGGGTTGTGGGTACAAGGGTAACTACTTTTGTGCCTGTACAGCCAATACCATCCGAAAAGCTGATGGTGTAGGTGCCGGGTCCGAGGCCTGTAAAAGTAGCCGAGCCCTGGGGTGTTCCGCCATTGAGGCTGTAGCTGTAGGGGGCAGTACCTGTTGTGGGGATAATGGTTAATGTGCCGTTATTGATACCTGTACAGGGTGGGTTGGTTTGTGAACTGTTCGCGGTAAGTCCCGGCCCGGCGGCCACAGTGATGCTTACTTCGCCAAGGCAACCATTGAAATCGGTAAAGGTAATATTGTATGTGCCTGCTGCCAGTCCATTGAATGTTGGTGAACTTTGCGGGACGCCGCCGTTCAGGGAATAGGTATAGGGTGCCACGCCTGTAGTGGGTGTAACCGTGATGCTGCCATTGCTGGCGGTAGGGCAACCGGTGGGGACTGATGATGCTGTACCTTCAATACCGGTGACTGTTCCTACAACAACATTTAAGGTTTGGGTACAGCTACCTGCATCAGTGACGGTAACCGTATAGTTGCCTGCGATGAGGTTTTCGAATATGTTTGAGGATTGACCTGCGCCGCCGTTAAGGGAATAGCTGAGCGGGGGGGTGCCAATACCGGAGGGCACATTTACAATGATTTTACCCGTGGCACCATTGCAGGTGGCCGGACTGCTGACGGCTGTGGCATTGAAACCATTCGTTTTGGTAATGGTAAAATAGTCGTAGCGGTATAATGGTTCTTCCGATATATCACAACTGCTGAACTGGGTACGGATAACGGCTTGTGTAACAGTATTGGCGGGACAGAAATTATTGAAATTGATGTTAAGGTCGCCGGAGCCATTGGTAGCGGTATCACCGGTAGCCACTACGGCATTGTTGACGAGTAACTCGGCTTTTACAAAACGGCTGTTGCTGCCATAAGGGAGAAAGCGATAAGCCTCACCCGCAGCGGTCCATTGGGTAGCATTTTTTCCCGGTGGTGCTACAAACTGATCCCTTGCCCAGTTTTGCATGCCCATGATTGCGTTCCCATTATTCCAGTTTGTGCATACCGATTTGTTTTGTACAAATATTTCCACGATGCCTGTGCCTTCGTATATGACTATCTGGAAGGTATTGAGATCGGTACAACCGATGAGGCTGCTGTACATCCTGATATCGTTGTAGGAGATGATCATCCGGCGGCATGGGGCAGAGCCTTCGAGACGGTATTCGATTTTTTTGCTTACGGGTGAAGTAACCGGGCGGGGATCAAGATCGGCATAGGCACCCATGATGGAGGCGCGCGGATAGTATTCGGGTGTGGTGTTGCAGATGCTTCCGCCTGCATAGGGTAGCGGTGTGCCTGTACGGAGATCCCAGGCATTGTCGCAAGCGGCATTGGCAGGGTCAAAAGTAATGAGGCCATTTGAGCCTACGAGAAAATCAGTATAGTTCTGCCCGAAAAAACAAAAGTTAAAACCAAGGGGGATTACATCAGAAAACACATCGTCTACATACAGGGTATTCAACTCTGTGCCAGATGGGGAAGTAAAATCATAAGGCGTATAAGGGATTGACTGGGTGATATAGCCCGTGGTCTGTTTGATGTGGGGCACACTGATGCCGAGGTTGGTGCAGTTGACACCGCAAGGAAGCATAATATTATTGGTGGAACCACCCACTGTTGTGATCGGGATACAGTTTTGCTGTGTAAAACCGTTGGTGGCTATGAGTATAAAAATACCAGTGAGCGGGTTAAAAAAGCGCATGCTTGTAGTTTGATAGCATCAAATATAATAATTCCGATTCATAAAAGAAAGGGTTTGGGGATAAAATGGGATGGTTGGCGGGGATGGTTTTTGGGTATATGCGGAGGAGTACTGCTTTTGCAGGGAGCGGTTCCGATAGCGGGATATTGCTTTGTCTGCGATACCATTATACAAGACTAATTTCAACAATCCTGTGGTAATATGCCGGGATAGGGCTGGTGTGTGAAAAGCTTAAATGCCATTTTTGCCGCCGGTAATATGCCGGGCTTTTGTTAATTTTAGCCCTTAATCATTATATATGAAGCATTATCTTGTTTTGCTTGGGTTGCTGTTGCTGACTGTTTGTGGTATGGGGCAGTTGAAAAGTCCGGAGCAGTTTCTGGGCTATCCCCTTGGTTCGCAATACACGCCACATTGGAAAATCGTGAACTATTTTACTTATGTGGCGAAGGAAATGGGGGATCGGGTAAGCCTGGAGAAAATCGGCGAAACCTACGAAGGGCGGCCGCTTTACCTGGCTTGTTTGTCTGCCGCTGCGAACATGCGGAACATTGAAGAGATCAGGAAAAACAACCTGCGCCTGGCAGGTGTGCTAACCGATAAGTCTGCTGCGGATAATAATCCGGTTATTGTATGGCTGAGTTACAATGTACATGGTAATGAGCCGAGCAGCAGTGAGGCGGCGATGCTTACGCTTTACCAATTGCTTACTTTGCAAAGCGCGCAGGCCTGGTTGCAGAATACGGTGGTGGTGATTGATCCCTGTCTGAATCCTGATGGCCGGGATCGCTATGTGAACTGGTTTAACAGTGTGCGGAGCAAAATACCGGATCCGCAGCCGGTTACCCGCGAGCACAACGAACCCTGGCCGGGTGGCCGGGTGAACCATTATAATTTTGATATGAACCGCGACTGGGCCTGGCAAACGCAAACAGAGACCCGCAGCCGGATCCGGAAATACATGCAATGGCTTCCGCAGATACATTGCGATTATCATGAGCAGGGATATAATGAACCTTATTATTTTGCGCCGGCGGCAGAGCCTTTTCATGAAGTGATTACGCCCTGGCAGCGGAGTTTTCAAACCGATATTGGTAAGAACCATGCAAAGTATTTTGATGCAAAGGGCTGGTTGTATTTTACCAAAGAGCGATTTGATCTTTTCTACCCGAGTTATGGCGATACATACCCGGTTTACAACGGGTCGATCGGGATGACCTATGAGCAGGGCGGACACAGCAGGGGTGGCCTGGCGGTGCTTACGGAAGATGGGGATACGCTTACGCTTACCGACCGTGTGATGCACCATTATACTACGGGTATCAGTACGGTGGAAATCGCATCGCTGAACGCACAAAAACTGTTATCGAATTTCCGGCAGTTTTATGCCGATGCGATGGCGGGCAAAGTGGGTGAGTACAAAACATATGTCATCCGCAATACGGGTAATGCGCGGACGGCAACCTTGCTGCAGCTTTTAGACAAAAATCATATCAAATACCAGTATGCGAGTACAGGTACGGGGAATGGCTATAACTATTTTACGGGTAAAACGGAGAATTTTTCCCTGAGCAACGGCGATATACTGGTGAGTGCTTACCAGCCGCATGGTGTGATGGCGAAAGTATTGTTTGAGCCCAGGAGCCGGCTGAGTGATTCGGCGACTTATGATATTACCGCCTGGAGTCTGCCGTATGTACATGGTTTGCAATGCTGGGCAACTGCACAGCGGATTGCCGGTAGTGATAACGCGCCGGCCATTCCGGCACCGGTGGTGAACCGTGATGGGTACGCTTATCTGGTGGAATGGAAATCGTTTAATGCTGCATTTTTGTTGTCGGATCTGTTGCAGAAGGGGGTGAAAATACGGTTTAGTGAAAAGCGGTTTATCCAGGATGGGCATGAGTACCAGCCCGGTACGCTGATCATCATCCGGCCGTTGAACCGTTTGGTGGCCAACTTAGATAAACTGGTGGAGGATGCGGCTGCAAAATACCAGGTAGGGTTGAGCAGTATCAATTCTGGTTTTGTAGACAAAGGGGCTGATTTTGGTTCGCCTGATGTAAAGAGCCTGGCTGCGCCGCGTATTGCCTGTTTGACGGGTGAGGGTGTGGGGTCGAATGCAGCGGGAGAGGTTTGGTACCTGTTTGAGCAGCAACTGAATTACCCGCTGAGCCTGATCAACAGCCGCGACCTGCGTCCGGATGTATTGAATAAATATGATGTACTGATTATGCCTGATGGCAATTACCGCTTCCTGAACGATAAGGATGCTGCTGCCGGACTGCGCAACTGGATACAGCAGGGGGGTAAACTGATTGCCCTGGAAGGTGCAGTATCGCAATTGGCTTCCAACGATTGGGGACCTAAGCTGAAGAAAAATGATGCGGATGAAAAGGGGGATGGCCGGAAAGGCGATTATACTGCCCTGCACCGCTATGAAGACCGGGAGCGGGATGCCCTGCCGGGGAGCATTCCGGGAGCTATTTATAAAGTAGAATTAGACAATTCTCATCCTTTGGCTTTTGGTTATACCAATCCTTACTTTACGCTTAAGCAGGATGATAATATTTATGAGTTTATGAAGGATGGCTGGAATGTGGGTGTGGTTAAGAAGGACCAGCAGATGGCTGGTTTTGCGGGGTATAAAGTAAAGGAAAGGTTGCAGGACGGAACCTTGTTTGCCGTACAGGAAATGGGGGGAGGGTCGGTGGTTTACCTGGCGGATAATCCATTGTTCCGCAATTTTTGGGAAGGGGGTAAATTGTTGTTTGCGAACGCGGTGTTTATGGTGGGGCATTGAGTGCATGGTACTTAGTACTAAGTAGGGAGTAGTGGGGAAGCTGGAGGGAGCGTTTTTTAAGTCTGCCACGGGTTACACATCGGGGCAAGCATCGGGGTAAACATCGGGGTAAACCCGCTGTCTGAGACCCGCTGTCTGAGACCCGCTGTCTGAGACCCGCTGTCTGAGACCCGCTGTTTAAAACCCGCGGTGGCGGGTCATACCCCGCCATCAGCGTCGTTTGTCTTCTTGCCAGCATCGTTTGTCCGCTTGTCAGCATCGTTTGTAAGTCTGTCAGCATCGTTTGTAAGTCTGCCGCGGGGTTACACCCGCGGTGGCGGGTCATACCCCGCCATCAGCATCGTTTGTAAGTCTGCCGCGGGGTTACACCCGCGGTGGCGGGTCATACCCCGCCATCAGCATCGTTTGTAAGTCTGCCGCGGGGTTACACCCGCGGTGGCGGGTCATACCCCGTCATCAGCATCGTTTGTAAGTCTGCCGCGGGGTTACACCCGCGGTGGCGGGTCATACCCCGCCATCAGCGTCGTTTGTAAGTCTGCCGCGGGGTTACACATCGGGGCAAGCATCGGGGCAAACATCGGGGTAAACCCGCTGTCTGAGACCCGCTGTTAAAAACCCGCGGTGGCGGGTCATACCCCGCCATCAGCGTCGTTTGTAAGTCATGAAAAGGGGGTAGTTTTTTAAAGGAATCGTTTATAAGTCATTCATTATCAATAGTCAATTTTGAAATGATCTGCTGCTTTGTGGCGGATCGCCCAGTAAGATGGTCATTACATCGTCCTTTTATACAAGATTGTTCCGTAAGGGCTGGTTGCTGATTATCCTTTGGGTAGTGGTGCAGGGCGTTTTGCTGAAGATCAATGGTGTACGTACCGATATTGAGGGGCAGGTGTATATTAATATTGCGCATCATTTACTGGAGCATGGGTCTTTTTCGGCATCAAAATCCTGGCTTTACCTGCTGCCCATCCTGTTGATTGCAGCGGGTATCAAAACGGGGGCAGGTTATATGGGGGTAGTGCTGGTACAGGTATTGGTGAATGGTGTTGCTACCATTTGCTTTTACCGGAGTTGTATACGGCTGGGTGCCGGTATATTTGGGGCATCTGCGGCTGCGCTGTTGCTGATTGTATTTGTACCGCTGCAATTGTGGAACAGTTATCTTTATACGGAGTCGCTGTTTATCAGTTTTGCGATGATCTGCACGTATTGGGTGGTGCAGATGCAGTTGACGGCGAAAAGCATGGCCCTGGTTTTGCTGGGTTTGGTGCTTTTGTTGTTTACCCGTCCTTCAGGGATTTTATTTACCGTTCCGGTCTTGCTGTTTTTTTTGGAGCGCCTGTTTACGGGGCGTTATGCCATTTTCAAGCGCCTGGCGATTGGCGGGTTGGCTGTGCTTGGGGTGGTATTGTTTATCAATATGGTATATAAAGGTGGTGGTGGCGATCTGGACATCATGAAGCCTTATCTTGAAGAGCACATAATATGCTTTGTGCCATCGGGCAATACACCTCTGCTGAGCCTTTCCCATACGGGTGAACCCTTATCCGATCTGCTGTATTATATTACGCACAACCCCCTGCATTTTTCGCGTTTGTTCGTGCTGCGGTTGCTGGCTTTTTTTAACCTTTGCAGACCTTATTATTCATTTGCCCATAATGTATGGCTGGTGGCGGTTATGCTGCCACTCTACAGTTTAGTGATTGCGGGACTGCTTGCTTTGCGCCGGAGGTTTACTCCTGCACACCGCTACCTGCTCTGGTTGCCGTGTTTTTATGCTGCTGCCATTGCGTTTCAGTGCGATGATTACCACAGCAGGTTTATCATGGTGGTTATGCCGGTGTTGTTTTATTTTGCCGGGGAGGGGTTGGGTTCGTTACGGTCAAAAATGGCGAAGCGGGCTTTCAGTTTAAGGAATGGTGTTTCAAAATAGTGATAGGAGAGGGAGGCCATCAGCAGGGTTATTGCAAGCCCCAGCAGAAAGATACTCATCCCACTTATGCCATTGACCATCTGCAGGATGCGCACGGCGACCGCCAATGCGATAAAGTGATACATATATATACCATAAGAAATTTTACCGAGGTATTGCAGGGGTTTGTATGTTAATGTGCATACAGAACGGCTATTAAAAGCGAGGTTGAGGATGGCGATTGTAAAAAGCAGGCCATATATTTCGAAGTGCATATACCTGAACGCAACACCCTTACCGATAAGGAAGGCGATCAGCAGGTAGTTTATCCATTGTACATAAGGATTGAAGAGGATACGCAGTATGCGTTGCTGTTTGGTGAACACAAGGTAAGCTCCCCAGGCACCGAGGGCCATGCAGTCTATATTGCAGTAGTACCAGAAACTGAGCAGACTGCCGGCCCGGGGGTACCGGTGCTGCAGGAACATCAATGATACTTTAATGACCTGATAGCCGATGAATATGGCAGGGAAGAGCAGTGCTTTGTGCCTGACTTTGCGGATGAGCCAGGGCCAGAGCAGGTAGAACTGTTCTTCCACACCTACCGACCAGGTTTGCGCAGCATATGGCACGGTGCCAAATCCGGTAAGCACGGCATTGGGAAGAAAGCCGATAAAGAGTAACAGGATGGGGATAAAGTTTTGGTTGTTGAGGGCACTGTCGAAATGCTCCGGCGTGAAGAAGCTTGTTCGGGGTGCAATGAAGAGGGCAAATGCAATGATGAGGAAATAGAGGGGCCAGATGCGGAGGATGCGCCGGATGTAAAATTTTTTGATGGCGATGTGTTGTGTTGCTGCCTGCTCGCGTAGGAGCAGGTAAGTAATGAGTACGCCGCTGAGTACAAAAAAGAGTACTACGCCCAGTTTGCCGATGATGAGTTGGAATGGCGGGGGCTGGTGTGGTATAAGGAAGGCATCTTTAATGGCCTGGTTGTGGTCGATGAATACAAAGAGCGCCGCAATAAACCGGAGCCCGTCGAGGTTGGGCAGGTAGATATTGGGTTTCCCGTTTTTGGATTGTATTGCTGTCATGGATCAGGCTGTTGTGCCGGGTGGTATTTTTTTAGAAAACCGCCGCCGGAAATATATCGCGAGGGGTTGTTCTACTGTTTTGTGAAAGAGAAAGGCGACGGCGATCATGACAAAAAAGCTTATGGCGAGTGATGCCGAGATGTATTTGTTGATGGCGGACAGTACAAAACTGGTGTGGAGGAGGTAAAATGAATAGGTAGCATTGCCCAGGGCTACCAACAGGGTGGTACTGAGGAGGCGGCGCATCCAGGTATTGTGGTAGATAAAGCTGTAAAAGATAAAAGTGATGCCGATGGGCATGACAATATTATTGAGCAGGAGGCCGGGCCAGGTATGTGCGGCGTGGGTAGTGTTGTATATACCGGCCACCCAATACTGGCCAAATACGGCGAGTGCAACAATGCCCCAGCCGATGTACAATGCGAGGGAGCCGGCGCGTTGGAGCAGGGGTGCGTTGAACCTTCCTTTGAGAACAAGGGCGAGGTACACGCCACAGGCAAACTCAAAGCTGCGTCCGAAAAAAGTGGTATAGAAGGTAAAGTTGTAGGTACTGAAAAATGTGGTGTTGCCGGTAAGTGAAAAAAGAAAAGTGATGATGACGCCGAGCGCATACCCGATTAAGATGAGTTTGATAAAATCGGATTTGCGCCTGATCCACAAAAAGATGAGTGGTGACAGGGCGTAAAAGAGTTCTTCGACAGACATGCTCCAGCTTGGCCCGATGCCGGTGAGGTGATAGTCGTACGAAAAGCCTTTGAGCAGGGAGATGTTGAGGAGGTAAAGTTTGAGGGTTTCGGCGGTGGTACCCAGTCCGGCCCTGTAGTACAATATAAAGGTGATGGTGATGAGGATAAAGAGAATGGGGAACACGCGTGACATGCGGTTGACAAAATAGTTGTAGAGGGCTGTTTTTCTGAGGCTGCCGATCTCGTAGTACTTATGGCAGATCACGAAGCCGCTGAGTACAAAGAAGAAAGTAAGAAAAGTGTAGAACTGTGCAAACAGCAGGTGCCATTGCGGGTGTGATGCGGCGTTGAAGGGGTTGAGGTGATAAAAGAAAATGGCATAGACGCATATCGCCCTGATGCCGGTAAGAGAAGGGATGATTTTATTATCGCTCATGTATACAACTGCTTTTGGGATAAAAGTAGGGAATTTACCTTTAATATGCGGGGCAGGGGTATTGCCGGGGTTTTAAATGATAGAAAGATTGCTGTGTTTCAGCGCATGGCAACAGGCTGCAAGGGTACGGCGGGAGATGCCATGATTTTCAGCAGTATAACTTACCCTTCCGCATGGGGCAAAGTGTATATGACCCGGGCCTGGTGTTTAACGGAAGTGGCCTTATTCCTGCTGTTGTTTAAACGCCGGGTTCTTTCGATTTCCCTGACAATTTTCATACCAATTTTACGGGCAGTTTTTTTTAAAAAAAAAGCCATTTTTTTTTGCTGCATTTGTGTATTTTCTCTTGTGTTTTTGAAGGGCGGCAAGACTGTCGGGATTTTTTACCTAAGCGGCTGATAATAAATATTTTATTGTTTATCATGGCTGGCGGCAGACAGGATGGGGTGATCGTATTTTTACGGAAAAACAGTTACGGTTTTTTGTAATTTCAAAAATAGTTAACCTCATTATCTAAAAAAAAGATTTTTTTGGAATGATTGTTTCTTATAGTTTTGTCAAACGCTTAAGAAAAATGTTAGAATAACACATTGCTAAAAGAATAACAAAAAAACAAGTATCTGCTACCGACAACTTAAACAATTATAGCAGGATAAATTAAGGGAATCTATGACGGATAAAAAACATTTTTTATCCAGGTACGATTTTGTCTATAAGTTAAACTCTCCTCTCGTCATAAGCAAATCACAGGGTGCTGTGCTTACTGATATTGACGGGTTCAATTACCTCGATATTGAGGCTGCGAATGGCTCGGTAAGCCTGGGGTACGACAATAGTATACTGGATGAATCGATCGCTAAGGTGCGGGACATCACTTCGTTGCCCTGTTTCTGTGAATCGCCTTTGCGGATAGGGGTTGGTGATAAAATTGCGCAGGCACTGAACAGTATTACAGGCACAGAGGGGCGTATCGCGTTTGAGCTGGGTGGTGCGCAGGCGATGGAACTTGCGGTAAAGGCTGTCCGCTCAAATACAAACAAAAGCCAATATGTGGTATTTGAAGGGGGGTACCATGGCCGGTCAGCTTTTACGTCACAATTCAGTGCGAGCCAGCGTTACCGGTCGATTGTGGGTGACTGGCGGCTGCCGGTAATCCGTCTGCCTTACCCCGACTGTGACCAATGCCGGTTTTCACAACATCCTGCAAATTGTCAAACGGAATGTATTTCTTATGTGAAGCAGTTGAATGCTTTCGAGTTTGGCGGGACTTACTCACAGAAGTCGGGTACCGATGTGGCTGCGTTTATTTTTGAGCCATTGCTGAACGCTGGTGGAATGGCGCTTCCCGATAAGCGATACCTCAATTATCTTGTTGATTTCTACCGCAGCCAGGGTGCGCTTATTGTGGTGGACGAAATATTTTCCGGCTGGCACCGCACGGGTAAAATGTGGGCTTTCCAACATTATGGCATACAGCCTGATATCGTGGTGATGTCGAAAGCAATCACCAATGGCATGGCCCCGCTTAGTTGTGTCTGGGCAAGGGATCCGATTATGCTTGAGCCGCATTTCCCCCCCGGTTCACATTCGCTTACTTTTGGTAACAATACATTGTCGCTCAGTATTGCGGATACGGTTATTGACCGTTTTACGAACTGGGCAGCGATTGAGGGAGACGTGGCCATACTGGAGGGTTTACTGGGTTTGGTGGTAAAGCGCCTTGTTGACAAATATCCTGCTGTTGTCAAAAGCGGGTATGTCATCGGAGCGGCAGGACGTTTTCTTCTTCAGGGTACATATGGTGGCAAGATAACCGAATTAGCGCGGACAATAGCGCGTGACCATCCTGTTGATGATATGCATGGTCTGATTCTCGCCAACAGTTCCCTTGCGCCGAATGTGATTGTTTTTAAACCTCCGTTGAATATTGATCTGTCGCTGGTGGGTACATTTGAAAAACTTATGGACATGACTTTTGCGGCGTTTGAAAAGTTGAATACCGGTATTTAGTTTTATCATATCTGATTTTGCTATGATGTTAGCTGATGAAATAACATTCAGGTGTATATACACCCCTGTTGCTGATAAGCCTATGCGGGTTGTATTCTTTGTGAGTGGTGGCGGTGGTAACCTGAATTGTGGTTTACAACTGCAGCAACAATATCCTGATAAAATACAGATCGCACTTGTGGTTTCCGACCGGCCGGGTACCAGGGCTGCCGAAATGGCTTTGGCTGATGGTATTCCTGTACTGGAATATGATTTTGAGCGTGACGTGGGCAATTACAAGGTCTGCCGGGCATCACCTGAAAAATACGCGGCATACCTGACCGGTGCGGAATTGTTTCACGATCGTGTACTGGCGGATATCCGGCAACAGGAAGTGCGTGATGGGAAAATGGATCTTGCGGTGCTTTCATACCGGAGGATCATCAGGGGCAGTTTACTTGATTATTTTGAAGACCGGATGATCAACCAGCATCCGGGTGATCTTGCGGTTATAAACAGCGAAGCGCCTGGTGTACGGTTACTGACAGGGTATGATCCGGTGATGAAAGCATTGCGGCAGGGATTCCGACAAACGAGGACTTCTACAATCATGGTTCGCAAGGGTACGGACACGGGTGAAATACTGGCCAGAGGCCCTGAGGTGTTTTTTGCAAGCCAGGTTGCGGAAAGAGGCCATGCGGATGCGCACGAACAACGGCAGAAGGTGTTGAGTGACTGGCCGGTACTTCGTTTTGTACTCATGGGTATTGCGGATGGCCGTTTCAGCTTGTCGGAAGGTGTTTTTTTTAGTGATGGCTGCAGGCGGTTGCGCTATGATTCGGTCTTGTTGCCCTACGGAGGGGTTGATATAAAAAAATGATAACCATAATTCTTTTGTAATCATGAAATGCATGTATTTGTTGACCAGGGAAGGTGGTTGGTGCCAGGGGAGTTTTGCGGTCCAGCACGATAAGGTATCTGAATGGAAGGTAGACGCCCGGAATGTAAGTTTTATGGCAACGCCTGAGCAGTATTTTGTTGAGGGGCTGCCTGTTGAATATCATTGCCATGGCATCGGCCGTTTTGATTTCAGTGAGTTCGATACGGCTCAACTGTATGAGATTGACGCTTACCTCCGTAAGGTTGGGGTTTATTGTGTGCTGACAGGATTTTTGCCGATTGACAACATCGGACGTTTTGAAGATTTTATATTTTCATTTAACCAGGAGAAAAGAGCGGGGTTGCTGCCGAATATACTGGGGGTTTCGCTTGAGGGACCATTGCTTTCAAGTGTGGGCGGTACTCCGCAGAAAGGAACCTGGGCGCCATCCAGGCGGCAATGGGAGCAGCTTGTGCGCTATGCAGGCGATTATCTTCCTTACATTGTGCTTTCGCCGGACGCTTTGCTTGAGGGGGGCTGTTTTCACGATACGGTTTCACAGCCTGGTTATCCAACGCTTGAATGGGTGATTGAATTACTGCTTGAACACAATATCCGGCCTTCGCTTGGGCACTTTCAGAAAACGAATCCGGTGATCAGTCTCAGGTCGGTGAATACGGTACTTGATATTGTGGAACGGAAAGGTACCAGGCTGAGGGGGGCGCCTGTGATTACGGACCACCTGTTTAATGATATGCCCCTGAGTTTCAAGCATGCCTGGCGTACACCTGAAGACAGGATCACGCGGGAGCAGGACCTTATCGGGCTTGACCTTGATTCGCTGAGTATATACAATGTTGATGAGAAACTCGGTGTGGTGCCCGGTGCCATCATAAAAGCAGCGAAGAACGGACTTATTGTTCCGAGTATCAATTTTGACGGGGATCATGTTGACATTGCGGTATCGCGTCATATGGTCAATTTTATCGGTTCCGGTTCGATTATCGCCATGACGGATAATGCATCGCTGACGAGACAGCTTTGCGGGCGTATACTTTCAAAGAAAAATTTCAACAGCCTGCTCTACCAGGAAGACGATATCGTTGCAGCGGGTACACAAAATATCATCAAACAGATTGACAAATTGCGGGTAGCTGGGATCAGTGACAGGCAAATATGGGATATGGTATCATTTGTACCTCATAAAATGGCGATACAACAGTCTGAATACCATTCGGATGCTGATGAGGTACAGCGCTACAGTTACGTCAGTAATCACCAGTACAGTCATTTCAGTGTAGCTGTTAAACAATCATTTTTTGACCATTCAGGATTATAGTAAGGTATGACTATTGAACTAAATAATATCGGATACCAGGAGGTGCCTGCAGGACTTTCCACTTCTGTTTTAAAACGCCAGTTGTATGCCATTGATCCTTTTTTCAGGGAAGGATGGGAGCATATTGAAGCACTGATGGGCAACCGCGCGACCAGTATCCTTGACGGGATCACCTGTATCGTATTCAAGCCTGATGCTTTTGCGGGCAGAAAGGTAATACCCGCGCTGGACTGGCTCTGCGATCAGGGATTTGAGCCCATTGCTTTTTCGGCTTTCTCCTACAACAGGAATATCATCAGGGAGGATTGGCGTTACCAGTACAATATTGCTACGCGTGCGCGCATTAACCTGGTCGATATGTTGCTGACGACTGCCCCTTCTTTATTTGTGGTACTGAAGGGACCTGCACTGCGGAAAGGCGGGCCGACGGCATCCGAAACACTTAAGTTACTTAAAGGCCCGTCGCAGCCTGAACTGCGGGTACCCGGGCATCTTCGTTATGACCTTGGTATTGTGAGTACGTTTATCAATTTTATTCATACAACGGATGAGTCGGCTGATATCCCCCGTGCATTATCACTCTATTTTACGGGGAATGAAAGGGCGGTGATCATCAGGCAGATGATGGCGGCAAAGGAAGCAGGAACGGAGCTGCGGGAGGCCGTTAAAGAAATGTACCAGTGTGTGCCGCAACACGATCTTGATTATGCACGTTCACTGGAAAGGATAGCCGAGGGTATTATGACGCAGCCGGGCAAGCTGGATGAAAAAGATAAGGCGTATTTTCTTTCAGCTATCGCTGCCATGCGTAATAAGGAAGCCAATACAGATTGGATAGGCTTTTTTGAGTGGCTCCGGCAGAAGGGGGTTACTGTATGTATATGGGACGAAGTGCTGGTGAGTGCTGAACTGGTGATACCCAATTTTGCTGAGGGACATGCAATTATTGCCTGATATTAAACCTGAAATAATTTTTAATTTTTTAATACTATGTGTGGAATTATCGGATACCTGGGTACAAGAGAGGCTTACCCTTTATTGATCAAAGGATTAAAACGGCTGGAATACCGCGGGTATGACAGTGCTGGTATCGCAGTACTGAACGGTTCGCTGAGTGTATATAAAAAAATGGGTAAGGTGGCTGTGCTGGAACACTATGCCAGCGGGGAAAAGGTTGATGGAAATATTGGCATCGGGCATACGCGCTGGGCTACGCATGGTATTCCGTCAGATCTCAACTCGCATCCGCATTTATCCAATTCCGGCCGGTTGGCTATTATACACAATGGCATTATCGAAAATTATGAAGTGCTCAGAACAGAGTTGATGGCTGAGGGGTATGTTTTCCACAGTGATACGGATACAGAGGTGCTGGTAAACTATTTCGAATCTGTTTTGCTTGCTGAGCCGAACCGTGCCATCAGTGAGGTGATCAGTATTGCGCTCAGGCGGGTTACCGGATCTTATGCTATCGTGGTACTGGATCATCAAAACCCGGATATCCTGATTGCGGCAAGAAAGGGCAGTCCCATTGTAATCGGGAAAGGAGCGGGCGAATTTTTTATCTCATCTGATGTGAATGCGATTGTTGAGCATACCCGGGACATTATTTATCCGATGGATGGGGATGTTATTGCCCTGACAAAAAATACCATTATGGTAAGGAATCTTGAGGGAGGCCAGTGGTATGTGCCGGAAATAAAGGTGGTAACAAATGCTGTTGAGGAGCTGGAAAAAGGAGGGTATGCTTCTTTTATGCTGAAAGAAATTAATGACCAGCCGGTATCGATTGCTAATTGTCTTGCAGGCAGGATTGATATAAATGGTTCGCGCGTGGTATTGCCGGAACTGGATCTTTTTTTTCCGGACATCAATGCTGTTAAGCGGATCATATTTGTAGCCTGTGGTACTTCTTACCATGCAAGCCTTTATGCGGGATACCTGATTGAAAGTATGGCGGGTATCAGGGTACAGGCGGAGTACGCTTCAGAGTTCCGGTACCGGGATCCCGTAATTGATGGAAGTGATCTTGTTGTGGCGATTTCCCAGTCGGGCGAAACGGCAGACACGATTGCTGCCGTGGAGCTGGCCAAACAGCGGGGTGCGGGCATACTGAGCCTTTGCAACGTGGCTGGTTCATCAATCCCCCGCCTGTCTTCGGCAACCATTTACCTCCAGGCGGGACCAGAGATAGGGGTGGCTTCCACCAAGGCATTTACAACGCAGGTAACGGCTGTACTGCTTACAACGATTTACTTAGCTGATAAAAAGGGTAAATTGACGGAAGAAAGGCGGAAGGAATTGCTGGGTGGTTTGCAGGCTGTTCCGGAGCTGGTGCGCCAGGCATTTGCCCTGAACGATCAGGTGGCTGCTGTTGCAAAGCGTATTAAAGATGCACCTACCATACTCTTTCTTGGAAGGGGTATCGGTTTCCCTGTTGCGCTGGAAGGGGCGCTAAAGCTAAAAGAACTGTCTTATATCCACGCTGAGGGTCATCCTGCTGCAGAAATGAAGCATGGGCCAATTGCGCTGATCGATGCGCATACGCCTGTGGTATTTATTGCCACGCAGGGGCCTCTTTATGAAAAGCTTCTCAGTAATATGCAGGAGGTAAAAGCGAGAAAAGGTATCATCATTGCCATCGTCAGTACCGGTGATGTGCGTGCAAAGGAGCTTGCTGACCATTGCATTGAAATACCTGCTGTGGAGGAGGCTTTGCTGCCGATTGTTGCAGCAGTACCGTTGCAGTTGCTGGCTTACCATACTGCATCGTTGCTGGGGCATGACGTTGATCAGCCCAGAAACCTGGCCAAATCAGTAACCGTTGAATAAATAGTATATACAATTAAATTAAATGCAATGATTAATCTCAATGACATTCCCGTAATTGACTGGGATGATTTTGAAAAAGCGAGTGAGGTCACCAAGCAAGTGGTAAAAGAACTTGCTGCGGACAAGGCCACATTGCGCAGGTTGGTGTATGATATTGAAAACAACCCCGACCTGTTGCGCCAGTGCGAACGGCACCAGCTTCTTGATCGTCTGGTTATTTATGATGGCGGGCACAAGAATTTCAAGATCAGGCTCAATTTTACCACCATGGATCATTTTGACCGTCCGCACGACCACCGGTTTTCATTCACGAGCCTGATTCTCCGCGGAAGCTACAGACATATCTGGTATAAGTATGATCGTGAAATTTATGATCCGGCAATGGATGAGGTGGCAAAGAAATGGGTTGACCGCTATAATCCTGATGACATGTCGTCTATTGATATTCCGGATATGGAACCATTGTTTATCACTGAAGAAAAAAAGAACGCCTGCTATACCATGCACCACAGCGTGATACATGCAACCATCACCACGCCTGATTCGCTTTCTCTTTTTCTGAAAGGGCCCGGAGAAAAATCAAGGTCGATTATCGCCGACAGACAAACCAATAAATTGTGGTGGCGTTACGGGGAGACTGACGAATCTGAAGAAAGGCGTAAACAAAAACTGATGCCGGTGGAAGTATATCGCGAACTGCGGGGAAAACTCGAAACCTGGGGGATTATTTAGCGGTTTCTTTTCCATAATTTTTAACCAAGTTAAATATCAATACAATGGCTTTTGATTTAAAAAAATTACCCAGGCTTAACTGGGCCGATCTTGATGAAACGAATAAGGTATGTGAGGGTATCCTTACAGCGCTGTCTGACCGGGCTGTATTGAGGACGCTTGTTGAGCGGACAGAAAATGACCCCGAACTTTTCGGATTGTGTGAGATACATGAACTTGATGACAAGATCGTTTTACACAACGACCTTGAGAATGGTTACAGGATCAGGATACGGCTGGCCAATGACAAACAGTACGAACGCGCGCACAACCATCGCTTCTCTTTTACCACACGTATTCTTCATGGTACTTACTACCAGCGCTGGTATGAGGTGAAAGGTACGCTGGATGAAAATACCACACTGAATGATATCAGCCCGGTATGTATCCGCGAGGAGCCAGCAGGTTCTGTTTTCACCATTGATCATGATACCATCCATTCCACACAGACGTCTAAGGACACCATTTCGCTGGTGATCTGCGGTCCTGCCATGAAGGACAAAGCATTTATCATCCGTATGGACAATGGCAGTGTTTGGTATAAGGTGGGAAAAACCTTGAAACGGAGGAGCGGAAGAAGAATGTGCTGATGAGCAGGGAGCGCTTTACATTCTGGAAGGATAAACTTGAAAAATACGAATTGATCTGACCTGTATATGCTGCATCCCTCAACGATAAAAATAAAGGAAAAAATGATACCTGTCCTGCCCGGCAGCAGGAGGATCAGGCTTTTACTGTGTGTGTGTGCAGCTTCCGGGGAAGCGGCTCTATGGGGCAAAGGGGGTTCGTACCGGCTTGATTGTATGCAATGGGCTTCGGAGGAGGGTTGTGCGTTGACGATTGTTGTGTATGCAGACCTTTCGGAACTGAACAGGAGATTATCGGGGAATAATTCCCTGGTCTATGATTGTCTGCTGGTGGATCCTGGTCATGATGTGGATGGGGTAATCTGGGAACATTTTTTTGCCCGGACGGCAGTTCCGCTTATCCTGATCCGGCCATCGGTTTATGATTACAGCGATCTTGCCGGAGATGTCCTTACGGCGTTGTCGGATACGGTGATCTATGGCAGGGGTAAGAAAAGTTATCGCTGGGCAATACGGCACGCCCATAACCGTCTCCTCTATCCTTTTCGTACAATTGCGTATGGCCATGACCGGAACGAATGCGGGGATCTGCGGGTGCCGGATGGGGATGGCCCTTTCCCGGTATGTGTCATTTTTCATGGAGGATTCTGGCGCCCGTATTGCGGGAAAGATATGACAGATAACCTTGCTGTTGCCCTGGTGCGTTGCGGATTCATTACCTGGAATGTGGAATACCGTACGCAGGGTACTACAGCAGGACTTCCATCGGTATTTACTGATGTGCGGAATGGGGTTTTATTTGCCGGACAATTAGACCAATATGCACCTGCGGCCACCGATGACATCTTTGTACTGGGTCATTCGGCTGGCGGACAATTGGCCATTTATGCGGCTGCGGCATTGCTCAATGGATCCGGCAATGGTGTATGCGGTCTGCAACCGCCGGCATTCAATATCTCTGGCTGCGTGAGTATGGCGGGTGTGCTGGATCTGCAAAAAGCGCTTGCAGATAATAGCGGGGATGGTGCTGTCAAGGCTGTAATGGCAGATTATGTGCCACGCATGGGGGAAGTATCGCCGATGGAGATGACGATACCGTCTGTTCCGATGTTGCTGGCACATGGGCTGAAAGACGAAACCGTACCACCGGAACATTCGATGGCCTATCACCGGAGAGCGATGTGCCAGAATACACCTGCCGAGTTGTTGATTTTTGAGGGTGCCGATCATATGGATATTATAAAAACACCTGCTGCTGAATGGAAAAGTGTGGAAAAATGGTTGCTGGATAAAGTAAAAAAATAAACAATGATAAAAGCTGCAATTTTTGACATGGATGGTCTGCTGATTAACTCTGAACCTTTCTGGCAGACCGCAGAAGTGGCCGTTTTTAATACGGTGGGGGTACCGCTTACTGTGGAGATGTGCGCACAAACGGTAGGGTTGCGTATTGAAGACGCGGTACAGTACTGGTACAGGAGATATCCCTGGCAAAATAAATCTGCAGCGCAGGTTGCAACGGAGGTTGTTGATTCGGTGATCCGGCAGATTGGTGAATCGGGTCAATTAATGAACGGGGTGATTGAGGTGCTTGATTTTTTGCAGTCGAAGGGTATCCGTCTGGCATTGGCTTCGTCATCTTCCTACCGCATCATCAATACGGTTGTGGATACATTTCAACTGAATAAATATTTTGAATTTGTTTATTCTGCGGAAGACGAACCATTGGGTAAACCCCACCCGGGGGTTTATTTGTCAACAGCAGCAAAACTTGGCATCGACCCTTTGGAATGTATCGCTTTTGAAGACTCTGTTACCGGGCTGGTTTCTGCCAGAGCGGCACGGATAAAAGCAGTAGCTGTACCTGAGCCTCACGAATTCAATAAAACCAAGTATGATTTTGCAGATATAAAAATTCCTTCCCTGCTTGTTTTTGGCGAAAAGGAATGGAATGTTGTTAATAACTGATTTTGCTGGCGCACAAAATTAAAAACTATGATTATGGATAACCCTGAAGTTTCATCTGCAGATTACCACAGGCGGTTGCTTGATACGAACCAGGCCATGCAGATAGGGGAGTTGTTGTTTAACCGGTATAAGGACGCGTTGCAGTACAGTAATGATGCTGCGGCTGATGAGCATTGCAACCCTGAGACACTGGTGCAGGATATTAAAACGATTATAGACGATTTGCGAAGGGGTAAACCCGTTGAATATATTCTTGGACAGGGGATGTTTATGGGTATGGTGTTCAGGGTAAATGATTCCGTACTGATTCCGCGCCCGGTTACGGAGGATCTGGTGGAACATATCTTTTGCCGGCTTGGTGATCATGGAAATAGCCGGGCGGGCGAAGGCCATGCCGGAAAATTGGTGGATATAGGTACCGGGTCAGGATGTATTGCTATTGCGCTGAAAAGGAAAATGCAGCAATACTCGGTGACCGGAACAGATGTAAGCAGTCATGCCATCGAAATCGCCAGATTGAATGCAGCCGTCAATGAAGCGAAAGTTGATTTTATTGAGGCCAACTTCATGCGGCAGGCCACCTGGAAGGAGATGGGTAGTTTTGATGTTATCGTGAGTAACCCGCCTTATCTGCCCATCCGGAAAAAGGAGGCAGGGGAGACGGCGGTATTCGAGCCTTTCCGTGCCTTGTTTGTACAAACGGATGAGCCGCTCCGTTTTTACCAAAAGATACTTGCATTTTCTATTGAACACCTGAATGCCGGCGGCCATATCTTCCTTGAAACAGCAAAGGCGTTTGTACACGAGGTAGCTGAAATTTTCCAGCGGGTATATACTTCTGTGGAAGTATTAACAGACAGGAATGGTATTGAGCGGTTTGTGATGGTGCACACGAAAAAAGGGAGATACTTAAAAAAGTCAATTTGATAATAACGAAAAATAATTCTGCTATGCTTAAAAAAATACTGATAACCGGAATAACGGGGAATATTGGGGCTTATACTGCCGGTCAATTGCTGAAGAAGGGACATACAGTGGTGGCCATAGCCCGGTCGAGATCAAAAATGGTGGAAGATGCCTTTTTAAAAAAGACATTAAAAAGTTTATCGCAGTTTTCGGGTGATGAAACTATGGTTGATGAGGCTCTGAAGGAAGGCCGCCTGGTGGTATTGAAGGGCGATATTTCGGATCCGGCTTCCATCGCTGCACTTGAGCTTCCTTTCAGCATTGATGAAACCTGGCATTTTGCTTCTTCCTTAAAGTATATGCCCAAGGATAATGAAGAGATTACCGAAGCAAACATTACGGGGGTAAAAAATATTTTATCACTCCACGACAGGTTCAGATCGGCTGAGGCTCGTTTTGTGTACATCAGTACAGCATATATCGGTGGTAAAAATATGCATGTGGTTCCGGAAGCTGTGATTGATATGGATGAGCGTCTGTCGTTCAATAATGAGTATGAGCGGACAAAGCTGCTGGCAGAAAATATTGTCAGGGAATTTTCGGAGCAGAAGGATATGGGCTACTGTATCTTCAGGCCCTCGATCGTGATCGGCGAAAAATTCACGGGTCGTCTTGTGAACTATAATGGTTTTTATCTTGGTTTAAAAGCGTTTCATACGCTTAATGAATATCTTGCAAAACCTGATGGCACCAAAACCCGGCTTCGTTTTGAATCAAATCCGGATAACACGCTTAACCTGATTCCAATTGATGATGTTGATGCGCTGATGCAGAAAATTATTGAAACGAATCCTCCTTCGGGAAGTGTATTCAATATTACGAATGGTACTGAAACGCGTATCGGGGATATTCTCAACATCATCAACAGCAGCTTATCTAATCTTGAAATACAGATCAGTTCCAAAGAAGCGTTTATGGCCGAACCGAGGAACAGGAATGAAAAAATGCTCGCTTACGGGTTTAATTATGTATTGCCTTACCTGAACCAGGATATTCAATTTACAACCGATAGTGTCGTTAGCCAAACAGGCAGCGGATATGCACTGGCATTGATCCCCGATCACCTGCGCTTTTATATCAACCATTACCTGAAACGGCTTTCGCGTAAAACAGAAGCGTCCGGAGTGGTACAATCATGAATCAAATAAAAAACCGAACATGGAAGTAAAAAAACTGACAACAAAAGACGGGCTCCCGCTGACATATTATGTTTTTGGCGAAGGAAGCCGTGATATACTGGTGGTAAATGCGCCGGGTATGAGTATCAAGTTCTGGGTACCTATTATCAACCTGCTTAAAGATGATTACAGGATTATTGGTGTGGAATACAGGGGATTCCCATCCCACGATTCGGAACTCAGTGCTGAACAATGTCAGTATGCCAATATTGTGGATGATTTTGCCGCAGTGATTGAAGCGGAATCGTTTGGGGAGTTTCATATGATGGGCTGGTGTCTTGGTGCGAAGGTGATGCTTTCACTTTATGAACGCTTTCCTGATCGTGTTTTGTCTGTGATAGCACTTAACCTGGCCTATAAAAAGCATGATACACAAAACCGGAGTGAGTTTTCAAGACTGGTCTTTCAGATCAAGCAAAAAATCCGTGAAAAGCCCTCTTCGATCAACCGGATGATCAAGATCATGGACCAGGTGGGCGTTATCCCCACGGTTGATTTTCTGTCGATGATTGACGAGGAGGAGGATGATTCGCCAAGCCTTAATCTCTACGATTACCTGGAAGGGGAAAGTTCGTTGTCAAGTCTTGCGTTTTACCTGATCAGTACGGAAACGGGACTGGTAAACTACCTCAATATTTATGAGCAGTTCAGCCAGCAGAGTACCGAACCGATATTGAAAACAATGCAGTGTCCATTTATTATCCTGGACGGGGATAAGGATCATATCGTGCAGCATAAAGAGGAGGATCTGCAGCTTTTTCAGTCGAATCCAAACATTCAATTGGTTCGTGTTAATGACGGCTCTCATTTTATGTTGATTGAGTTTCCGAAACGGGTGGGCCGGATTATTCGTGAGAGCCTGGACGGGTATGCTACTTTAACAACTATTGAATCCTGATATATGGCTGCTGAGCGTTCAGATAAAAATACAGAATTTGTACATGACCTGCTTTTTGCAGCAGCAGATCTGCATCCGCAAAAAACGGCATTGCTCACAGAAGCGCGTAACTGGTCTTATGCGGATCTTGCTGCGGCCGTGGTGCTGACGGCGAAGCAATTAAAGGCTAATGGTGTATTGCCCGGGCAACGGGTGCTGATTATATTGCCCAATAGTGCAGATACAATCATTGCGGTAATGGCTTGTTCACAAATCGGAGCCATCTTTATTGTATTGAGCGAGGAAGTACGTCCTTTTCACCTGGAACACATTTTTGCTGATGCTTCGCCCGTATTGCTGATTACGTCTGCATCATTTTATGGGCTTAACCAATTGTGTATAGAAAAGAGTGGTGTTGCCTGGGCGCTTGCGGATACCGTTGTTGACAACTCCCCGGAGGGAGCCCTGCTAAGATCCGAATGGGTAAGGGAAGGGGAGGAACGTGATGATACGTCAATCGCCTGTCTTATTTACACCTCAGGAAGTACGGGGATGCCCAAGGCGATCGTATCCTGTCATAACCAGATATGTTTTGCCGTACGTGCCATCAGTAAGCGGTTAGCGTACCGACCGGATGATATTGTGGGCTGCTTCCTTCCATTTTCATTTGATTATGGTTTCTACCAGGTTTACCTGAGTTTTTATTGCGGGTGTACACTTGCTGCAGGCAGTCAACAGGATATTGGCCCGCATTTATTCAACAGGCTGTCTGCCTGGGGGGTAACCTGTCTGCCGGTATCGCCTGTTATCCTTAAAGCGATGATTGTGTTGCTGGAAAGGCGGCGGTATAAAGAACTACCTCCACTGCGGATGATCACCAATACCGGAGGGTATCTTCCGCATCCGCAGATTGATGCTTTTCTGTCGGTCTTTCCGGCCTGCGGGGTTTACCTGATGTATGGGCTTACTGAATGTAAACGCGTATCGATCATGTTGCCTGAAGAATTTGCCACAAAGCGTTTCAGTGTTGGCCGCCCGTTGGATGGTACGGCCTGTTATGTGCTCGATGCGGATGGGCATACCCTGCCGCCGGGTGAAATCGGGGAGCTGGTGGTTACTGGTCCGCATGTGATGAAGGGATATTGGAATGCGGAGGAACTTACCCGGAAACGATTCCGGTACCGGGATGGTCAATATACGCTTTTTACGGGAGATCAATGTGCGATGGATGAAGATGGGTTTATCTTTTTTCATGGAAGGCTGGACGACCTGTTTAAGCATAACGGGTTCAGGGTTTCATCACTGGAAATTGAAAAAGCGGCAAATGATATTCCGGGGGTAACCGGCTCTGCACTGATTATTCCTGCAGTTTACGGGGATCCGCTTGTACTTTTTGTTACCGGCAATCACCTTACGGAATCTTTACTGACGGAGGCATTGTTACAAAGACTCGAGCCGGTTAAAATACCGGATAAAATACATATCGTGGATAAATTTCCACTGACAGCAAACGGAAAGACGGATAAAGAAAAATTAAAGACATTCACCAGTACCCAAATACTATGACACATAAGAAATTACTTGACAAATACGGCAGCCCGGCATATGTATATGACCTGGGGCAATTGCGGAGGGCGCAACAAACACTATGGAATACGCTGCCTGCCAACAGCGTACTGTTTTATTCTATTAAGGCCAACCCGCATGCCTATGTGGTCAGGTATCTTTTTGATCTTGGCTGTAACATTGAGGTTTCTTCCATCGGCGAGTTGCGTATCGCATTAGACGCGGGGGTAGATCCTTTTAAATGCCTGTTTACAGGACCAGGTAAAACGAATGATGATATCCTTGAAGCAATGGAATGCGGGGTGAGCTTTTTTTCAGCGGAGTCTATCGCTGAACTGCGGCTTATCGACACGTTTGCGGGTGAGCAATCCTTTCCCATAAAAGTTTTGCTTCGGGTGAATGCTGACGTATCGCCAAATAATATTGGTCTTGCCATGATGGGGGTTTCTTCCCAGTTTGGTATCGATTATTCGCAGGTACTTGCAGAAAAGGAATCCCTTCGTTCGCTTTCATCAATGGTTCAGGTGGTTGGTTTTCATTTTTATATGGCTTCCAATATACAAGCCGTGTCCGATCTGCTGAAGTGTTTTTCTGCTTCATTGGATTGTGCGGCTGAGCTTTCTGTCTGTCTGAACATGACACCTGAATGGATCAACCTGGGTGGTGGGTTCGGGCATCCGTATGCCAATAATGAGGATTTACCCGCGCTTGAAGGGTTGGCACAGGGGCTTGATGCGCTCACTGCTGGATATATCAAAAAAACAGGAAATCGCCCCCTGTTTGCATTTGAGTCGGGCCGGTATCTCGTTGGGGCATCCGGGAAATTGCTGATGAGTGTTCAGGAGGTCAAACAATCTAAAGATGTACAATATGTAGTGGTGGATAGTGGTATCAACCATTTGGGGGGTATGGCCGGTCTCCGGCGTATACCCAATTATATACCTGAAATCAGCAATCCGGAGAAGCCTGTACCTGGCAATGTTTGCGAGAGTACGATTTGTGGCCCATTGTGTACACCGCTTGATGTACTGTCGAGAAAGGCAACCTTACCCAGTCCGGAAAGGGGAGATTGTCTCGCGATTTCGAACGTTGGCGCCTATGGACTGACGGGTAGCCTGATCGGTTTTTTGAGTCATCCCTGTCCGGTTGAAATTATTGTGGATGGGGAGCAGGTGGTTGAAGTAACACAACTTGAATTGAACAGAAAAAAAATAAAACAATATGAATATGCTACAGGAGAAAGAACAACTGTTTGACCTATTGGTGAAGCATCTCAGGCATCTTAAGGATGTTAATGATTTTGACTGGCAGAAGCCATTGAAGGAGTATGGATTGGATTCCATGTCGTCCATAAATCTGCTGTTTGATGTTGAAGATAATTTTGGTGTGGTTTTTCCTGACGACAGGCTAAACGGGCAAACTTTTGCCTCAGGAGAATCACTTCTTGAAATTATCGACGAATTAAAGGCGGTACATTAATACCTGATACGGGCTAACGCATAATCATGAACACATGACGACAACAACAACAAAGGAAGATATTAAGGCTATTGCGGATGAACTGGTACCCCGGTTAAAAGCGTCTGCTTTTATCACTGACCAGGAAAAAAGATTTCCGGAAGAAAACCTTGCTTTATTAAAGGCTTCAGGTTTGATGGGATTGCTTATTCCCTGTGCTTTTGGAGGAATGGGTGGTGATGCCGAAGACATGATGTATGTGGCCAGGAAGTTTGGTGCAGCCTGCCTGACCACCAGTGTGATCTGGGCGATGCACTGCCAGCAGATTGCTGTATTGGTTAACCATACCTGCGAGGAATACCGGGAAGACATACTCCGTAAAATAGCCACGGAAAGCTATTATGTGGGGTCGGTAACCACGGAAGAAAAAAAGGGAGGCCACCTGCTTACGGCCTTCTCGGCACTGCAAACAAAAGAATCGGCAATCGTGCTGGAAAGAATAGCTCCGATTATTACCGGTGGTCCCTATTGCGATGCTTATCTTATTACGATGAAGTCGGCTGGGGATGCGCCTGACAGTGATGTAAAGCTGGTGTATGCAGAACGGCATGAGGGTGACTTTACACAGCTTTCGGAGTGGTCGGCGATGGGTATGCGTGGTACCAGCAGTGTGCGGATGAAAATCAGTATCAGCTCTGACAAGTTGCGGCTGATTAACCCGCGCCAGGACTTTCGGGAGATCGCCGTTGAGTCGATGATACCTGTGGGGCATATCGCCTGGGCTTCCGGCTGGCTGGGTGCTGCCACGGCAACGTATAACCAGATGATCGGTATTTTCAGGAACCCCGATAAGCGTAAAGCTTTTGACCTTGGTTCGGATCTGTTGCTGGAAAAACTGGGGCGCATCCGTATGGACATTGATGTGGTCACCGTTTTTACCGAGTCGGTTGTTACTTCCTATGTTGAATTGGTATCGTCTGCAGAAAAACGCGGAGAACTATACCTTAATCCCTTTCAATTGAAGATCAACAGCTTGAAAGTCATGAGTTCTGAAGTTCTCTTCAACGTTGTTCATAAAATCGTTGATGTTCTCGGGCTTCGGTATGGGTACATGACTGATGCTGAACTGCCGGTTGAGCGTACGTTCAGGGATCTCCGTGCGGGCAGCCTGATGTACCATAATGACCGGTTACTCATCGTTAATGGAAAATTATCACTGCTCAGCCCGGTTGTTTAAACCGGCCGGCAGTAAAAAAATTATTAACCAAAAATCACTTACAATGGAAAAAGTATCATTTTATGCAATTTTCGGGTATGCATTATTCTTCCTGATCGAAGTTGCCATTTCTGTACGGCAGAACCGGGAATTGTACACCTTTAAAGACACCTTAAGCAATATTGCCATGGGTGTGGGGAGTCTTGTTGTTGTTGGATTAATCGGGAAGACGCTCAATTTTTTTGTCTATAACTTCTTTTACCAGTTCAGGTTTATTGAACTATCGGCAACTGTATGGTGGTATTGGGCATTGCTGTGTGTGGGCGAAGACTTCAGCAAATACTGGTTTCACCGGATCTGCCACAACATACGTTATTTCTGGGCCTCACATGTTGTACATCACTCTTCTCAGAAACTCAATTTCTCCACTGCTTTCCGGCAAAGCTGGACTTATGAACTGTCCGGAGCCCAGATTTTCTGGTGCTGGATGCCACTTGTCGGCTTCAGTCCTATACATATTTTATTCATGCAATCGGTGAACCTGATCTACCAGTTCTGGATACATACCGAAACGATCGGTAAACTTCCGCGCTGGTTTGAATACTTCTTCAATACGCCTTCCCACCACAGGGTACATCATTCATCCGAACCAAAGTACATCAATAAAAATTTTGGCGGGGTATTGATTTTCTGGGATCGTTTGTTTGGTACTTTCCGGGCAGAAGATAATACGGGAATTGACAAACATCATTATGGCATAACCGAAAACATCAAATCGCATAACCCACTCCGCATTGCAACGCATGAATGGGGAGCTATTTTTAAAGACCTGGGCAGGGTTCGTAGTTTCAGGGAGGCAAAAGCTGTACTGACCAGCTTTAACAAAGACGGTATTGCAGCAGACGAGCCACAGCAATAAACCTGTCCGGACAATTTAAATGTGTAACAATCAAAATACTATTATATGCAAATGAATACTGAATTGGGTGCTGAATGGGATTTACTGGAACTCGTATGTATGGGGGTTGACGATGAACAACGGCTGCGGCAGGTGCAGGATATCCTCGACCATGGAAAGGTGCATTGGGGAGAATTGCTGGAACAGGCCATCCGGCATAAAGTACTGCCTTTGCTGGCAGAAGCGATTATCTCTACACAGCAAACGGATAAGACGGTGCAGGATAAGGAAGTACACCTGCATCAGGCGATTCCCGTAATGGTGGCCAAACACCTGCAGCAGGTGCTTGATACGAATAAATACAAGACGGCAATGTTCCGCTCTCATGCACTGAAGATCGGTAAAGCTTTACATGAGGCAGGCGTACAGTATTGTGTGACAAAGGGGATCAGTTTTGAATCGACGATTTATAAAGGCCGGGGCGGACGGAATTTTGACCATGATATCGATTTTATGATCCGTCAGAGCGATGGTGAAAAAGCAAGTGCGGTACTGGCAAAACTGGGTTATGAGATTGGTCAGTATGACCCTTTTAAGAATACGATTAATCCTATGCCCCGTAAGGAACTGATGATTTATAAGATGCACCCGGATCATCTTCCTCCTTATGTGGGGCTGACCGGTGATCCGCTGGTAGGTGCAATTGGTATTGATTTTTCCTTTAGTTTTACCTGGTTCAACAGTACGTACCATGTACCGCTTGAAAGGGCTTTTGAAGAAACGCGGGCTGTATCTTTTCCTGGCATTGCTGATGGACAACTTTTTATGTTCAACCCGGTGTACCAGTTTATATTTACATCACTTCATCTTTTCAGGGAAGCATGGTTTGAGCGCTGGATTGAGTTTGAACAGGATGTAAACCTGTTGAAGTTTACCGATATTGTGCGGCTGTGGATCGCTTATGGTGAAGAAATAAAGGCTTCCGGTTTCAGTGATCTGCTGGTAGCATTTGGTATCACCAAACCCGTAACATGGGTACTGGAGCATATGGACAGGACTTTTAATATGGATGTGGTCGATACACTTGAACTGCGTGATCATGTTGATGTGGGTATGTTGTTTTCGGCGTATAGTGCTGACGGGGAGGAACGTCCCTGGAATGGCACAATGCGGAAGCGATTGTTTCTGAAAGGGGCAGAAGGCTTGTTTTAGCAGGATTCTGCTGGCCAACGGTTTTGGCAGCCGAAGCAAAATGCTGTTTGGGTACAACGGTATGATGTGGATACTATCCGCAATAACATAGATTCATCTGGCATTGTAATGTTGATTAACAGAAGTATACTCAGGCGACTTTGGAAATTATCTGTACCACTGATATTCGGTGGGGTCATGTCCACTATTATTACCCTGATGGACGGGCTTTTCCTGATTCGTTATTCTATACATGCCTTCAATGCGGTTGTCCTGGTTATCCCGTTGGTTGGGCTGGTAACAAGTCTGGGTTCGGGTCTGGCTGTGGCTGTGGCTGAAGGGCTTGGCCGGGAAAAGGATAAGGGAAAGTATGTTCAGCATATCATTGCCAGTATGCTTCTGGCCACCGTTGTATCGCTGGTATTGATCGTATTCGCTTATGCAAGACCAGGGCTGTTCAGTAGCCTTGCCGGGCTGGGGAGTGGGGATGCACTACAGGAGGAGAAACATTATTTTTCCGAATACTGGTTGTGGATTACCCCCACTTTTTTATTCCAGATGCTGCTGATCCCGGGGTTGCAGGTATTGATCTATTTTGGTCGTACACGGAAATCTAATATTATACTGACATTATTGGCGGTGACCAACCTGGTGCTGGCGCCGGTCTTTATTTTTTCCCTGCATATGGGTACTATGGGCGCGGCGCTGGCAACAGATGCGGCTTATGTATCCGGGTTAGTTGTGGCATATCTATTGAATAAGGTTGAGATACAGCAATTGCTGATGAACAGCCGTCAGAAAATACACCTGCTGTTTCATGAGGGTAAGGGTATATTGTTTAAACAGCTAAAGACTGCGATGCTCGTTTTTTGTTCTATTTCCACTTTTATTGCAGGCAATATTTTATTGAATAACCTTGCTGCTTCGATGGGCATTGCAGCGCTTTCTGTTACCGGTGCCTCAGAACAGTTGAAGTCGTTTTTTACATTGCCCACCCGGGCGGTAACGGGCTCGTACCTTGTTACTTTTTATGAATCGCTGAAGCGAAAGGCTATTGCCGAATATGTGCCTGTATATTGGAATGCCACTGTTATTGTTGCAGGACTCTATGGCATAGCCATCCTGGCATTTCTGCTGATACCCGGGTTTTTTATTTTTATCTATCATTTTGAAGCGCCCCATCTGGCCAGCGATTTTCGTTATGTACTCTTTGTTTCAGCAATGATCCTCTTACTTTCCATTTTTACAAGAACAGCCATTGTAGGGTTTCTGGGACTTGATCGTCCGTTTATGCTCTTTTTTCAGAGTGCGTTTACAGTAGGTGCCGGATATTTTTTTTCCTGGCTTTTTTCGGGTCGCTATGGATTGCGGGGAATCATTGACGGGCAGCTACTGGGTATGATTATTGTAACACTGTTTGCATGCGGTTACTTTTTTTTCCTGTTGCACCGGCAGATAAGGGCTGATCGTTCCGAATCCAATGCAGATAAAACCATATCCACTTGAATGTCGTAATAGTGAGAAGATCATAAACATGAGCAACAGAAAACATATTACCATTGCCCCGGTAAGCATAACACCAACAAAGCCATTGGTGCCGAGTCACTATAAATCACTGATATGGCTTGATGTGCTTATAAAGTGCCTGTCGGAGGTACACGATGTTACCTTGCTCAACAACAGGGTATTGTCTTTTCTCAATCTGCAAACCATGAATTTCTGGCATTACCTGGATCATGTACTGCCGGAAGCTTCTTACACAGATAAGCCGGAACTATGGATCGGTAAGCACTATGTAGCCTCCAACAGCAGGCTTGTGGGGGAAGGGATGCCTGAGGATGGCTTTGATCAATATAAGGCGAAAATTGAGCGGGATGGCTGGATGCATCCCAGTGCCTCGCGTCTATTTGACATCTGGACAGGGAATTGTGCGCAGTTGAATATCAGCGCATCGCTCATTGCCAAGGACAGGCCGCTTGATCTTACTACTGATGCCTTGCTGACCATACTGGCAGATATGAATTGTATCCTTGATTTACGGGAAATCGGTGGTGAGGTTTATATTGATTTTACCGATGAGGGAATTCCCCTGCGCAAGCTGGTGGATGTAACGGGGACGGAGAATTATTTTGCCGGCATTTTGCGAAGCCTCGTTCCTGTTGCTGAGCATACTGACTCCATCTATCTCTTATGCGATGAGCAGTTATCTGCGGATTACTGGATACTGGTAAAAATCCTGACCCGTCTTGGTGTACATGCCACCCGGGTAACCCTTGGGCGGGTACCATTGGATGGGCAGGTACAATCCAGCCGCCATGGCGGATGGGAGCAATACCTGTTTGATGGCTTTGCGGAACCCCTGTTACAGTCGTTCCCGCAACGGGCTTTTTCATTGGGGATGCGCTTTTACTTTGTTTGCGTACTTGGACAATCGGAGGGTATCAGTTTTTCCGTCGACCGGTTAAAGGTATGTGTGCAAAAGGCGGAGCGACTGCTTGACATTTTGCCTCCACCGGTAAGTGTACCGGAATTGTCCTCATTTATTGCTTCAAAAATGCGGCCCGGATATTTGCTGAACCCTTATTTGATGGTGAGTGAATTATATGGAAAAAAAGTAAGTCCTTATGCAGGATCACTGGTAAACCTATTATTGTCATGATGAAACCTTTTACCCGGGAAACTCTCCACAGGCTGGCGATACACCGGTTATCTAAATCGGGTGTTGTTGTTCCTGCATCAGGTATTTTTGATGCAACGGTACTGGCCGGTAAAACCGGTTGCCGGATGCTGGTGGTCATCAGTCGTTTTGACCTGCAAGCCTATTGCCAGGGTTGCTTTGCGGTGCTGAATACGCTGAGTCATAGCCTGGTTAACAACTGGTATGATGGTTTTACACCTGCTGTTTATATGGCCGGAAACCCTGCTAAGCTGAAAGAGAAATTAGCATTCAACTACCTGACACCGGATGCGTCTGCAGGCTGGATTTTTCGTACGGATGGCCATGAGGTAAAGACTGACCGGTTGCTGAAATTGTTGCGTACACGGCAAAAATATGTACCGGCGGATACCAGCTTCCCTATTGTTGCGCAGGGGGGTGGGGGAAAGCAAATTTATATCCGCTTTTCCATTTCAGATCTTCCGTTGCACCAGCAGTTGATACATATCACCCATACCCTGATGGAATGCATCATCGAGAATATTATCAGCGCATCGGATATACTCAATATCTCTTTTGCCGACAATATAATGGAAACAGACCCGGTGGAAATTAAATATACCCGTGTACACTACGACAGCAGCAATACGGGTAGCCTGAAACTCTACGCGGTCGTTGTTTAAATATTATACTATGCGTGAAAAACAATTTAGTGTATTACTGGGTGGCGACTTCACCGGTAAAACCACACTGCTCAAACACTTGTCTGCCGGCAGCGGCGAAGTCATTTGCCTGACGCATGAAAATGTGATTCTTAATGACAATAGCGGAACCCTGCGGCACCTGATGGCAGTGTTTAATACACATGCAAAAAACTACAGTCACCAGTTTTCGGCTGATTTTGTTACCACATGTTTTCACCTTTACCTGGTTGCGCTGAGGGATCTGATCACCCGAACGGAAGGGGATGCACAACTGGTAGTGGACTCTTATTATTACAAAATACTGGCTAAATGCCAGCTTTGTGGCTGGGGTAATGAATACTTCTTCTCTGCCTGGCGCGGGTTTCCGAAACCTGCTCATGTTTTTATGCTCGATACGAGTCCTGAAACAGCCTGGGAAAGGGCGCGGCAACTCAATGGCATACATGCATTGGAAAGCTATTCTGCTGATCCATCGGATGCGCAGTCATTTTACAGGTTTCAGGAAGATATGTATCATTGCATGAAAAGGGAAGTTGGCGATACCCCTTCTACGGTCATTTCAGGAACGCATGACGTTGATGCAACGGCAGCGATCATTTTACAAACCATATTAACTGCTGTTTAATTATGTCATTCGAAACCATCCTGCTCGCCGCAGAACAACAGGCCAATGCATTTATGTCTGCCCTCGGGGCGCCTGAAGGATTGCAAACTTCCCTGCTGCTGAACAGCCTCAGGCATAATGAAGACTGTGCTTTTGGCAGGCATTTTAATTTTCGTGGAATAACCAGCGTGCGTGCCTACCAGCAGAATGTTCCGATTATGCATTATGCTGGCTATGAACCATGGATTGAGCGGTGTGTGAATGGCGAGAAAATGGTATTGACCGCCGATGATATCGATTTTTATTTTTCAAGCAGTGGCAGTACCGGTGAGCCCAAACGTATTCCTTCCACCAGTGCGTACGTCAAAAATATATACCTGCCTATGGCGTATATTTCTTTGCAAAGGATGCGGCAGTATGTACCGGGGGTATTAGGGAACTTTAATAAAATCATCAATTTTAAGTGGGATCCCATATCGGAAGAAGACGCGGTATCAGGGGATACAAAAAAGACGGGTTTGAGCCAGGTCAACTGGTCGAAAAAAGTAGGCATTGCTGATCATTTTGAACCGGGAATGGGTGCGCCATGGGCTTCCCCCGGCGCCATTGTCAACCAGTTAGACCGGTTGTACTACCGGCTCTGTGTGGCAGCTGTATATCCGGATGTGTTTGGCTTTGTTGGCATCAATCCCCGTTTGATTGCTACCATTCCATACCTGCTGGACAGCCGTAAGGATGAATTGCTGCGTGATGTACATGATGGAACACTCCTGGGAAAGCCATTCCGCCCGGGTGACCCCGGAAGAGCGGCTGCTATTGAAAAAAATATGCAGCACAGCGGACAACTTAAACCCTGTCACATATGGCCGGCGGTTAAATTAATGTATTGCTGGACTGGAGGAACGGCGGCGCTCTACCGGCATCGTATTCCCCTTGACTACGGAAACGATATACAAATTTTTTCCGCTCCGGTAGCTGCTTCCGAAGGCCCGGTGGCCATACCTGTGAGCAGGAGTTCTTTCGGCGGGCCGCTGGCATTGCCCTTTGTATTTCTTGAGTTTATTGAGGCAACTGAGGAAATCGGGCCGGGCAGTAAAACTTTGCTTTATGATGCACTTGAAAAAGGAAAGTATTATCACGTTATCCTGACGAATACATCCGGGTTATACCGGTATGCGCTGGGCGATATTATCCGTGTCTCCGCCATTATCAATGGTGTTCCGTATGCAGAATATGCAGGGCGTAATAAGGTACTGCAACTGCAATCCTGCCGGTTGCTGGAAACGGATGTTACTGCCGCTGCTGTTGCTGCCGCAGCCCAATGTGAGTGGTCGCTGGTAAACCTGTCCTGCTGTATTGATTGGGACAGGAACGACAGATTGCTCTTCGCGGTTGAATTTGATGGCTATGCCCTGCCTGAGGACGCTTATGCGTTTGCAGTACTGGTTGATGACGCACTTTGTGCCCTGCACCCGGGGTATCAGCAGGGTAGAGCAGGAGGCAGTATTCATTTGCCGGTGGTACAGCCGGTGGCAAAGCATGGCTTTGCCAGGGATTGGATACGCAGGGTAGAGGCGGGTGTACGGCCTGCACAGGTAAAAGATAAGATTTTTATTACCGATCAAAAAGAATGGCAGTATTTGTGTCAGCCGGCTTAAAGCCCGGGTATCAGGTTAACCGGTCACGTTGTCGTATAAGATTGTAATGCTTTATTGACCCATCCCGTCATTACATCATCGCCGATGTCTGATGGTACAAAGGGCTCGCCAATGACCTGCTCATATAATTCAATATAGCGTTTGCTGATGGTATTTACCCATTCATCGCTCATCTCCGGAACGATTTGGCCTTCTTTGCCCATAAATCCATTGGCAATAAGCCATTCACGAACAAATTCTTTACTTAATTGTTGCTGCTTTTCGCCGGTGGTCTGTTTCTGATCAAAGCCATCTGCATAGAAGTAACGTGAGGAATCGGGGGTATGTATTTCATCCATGAGGCAGATGGTATCACCAAGTTTGCCAAATTCGTATTTGGTGTCAACAAGAATGAGGCCTCTTTTCGCTGCGATCTGTTTTCCCCGTTCAAAAAGGAGGAGGGCATAGCGCTCAAGTATGTCCCATTCTTCCGTAGTGGCCAGACCCTGCCGGATGATTTCGGCCTTGCTGATGTCTTCATCATGCCCTTCGTCAGCCTTCGTACTGGGGGTAATGATGGGATGGGGGAAATAGTCGTTTTCTCTTAAACCATCGGGAAGGGGGATTCCGCAGAGGCTGCGTATGCCGGCCTGGTAAGTGCGCCAGGCATGACCGGTAAGATTACCGCGTACCACCATCTCAATACGGAAGGGCACGCATTTTTTGCCGATACTGACCTGCGGAGCCGGACTGCCAAGGTACCAATTGGGGCATATATCGGTCGTGGCCTGCAGCATGTATGCAGCGATCTGGTTTAATACTTGTCCTTTATAAGGGATAGGACGGGGTAAAATGACGTCAAAAGCGGATATCCGGTTGCTGGCCACCATAACCAGTAAAGAATTATTGATGGTATAAACGTCTCTTACCTTACCTTTATAAAACCCCGTCTGGCCGGGAAATTGAAGTGTTGCCATGGCGCTAAATTACCAGTGTAGCGGGGATTTGCCCAAATAATGACCATCAAGATTTACACAGGTGGTAATAAATTAAATTTTTGCAAAAAAATAACAATGCTTATTTTGCTCAATATTTAAAAACTAAACTTGCGAATATGATTAAGAGATTAACCGGTATGGTTGTAGTGCTGCTGGCCAGTATGTGCTGTGTTTCTGCTTATGCACAGTCAACAACCATCAGCGGTAATGTGAAGAACAGCAGTACCAAGGAAGCCGTTTCCGCCGTATCAATTACGATTAAAGGGACTTCCACGGGAACATTTACCGATGATAAGGGTAATTTCTCGTTAAATGCTAAATCCCTGCCTGTAACCTTGCTGATTACCTCAGTAGGTTTTGAAATACAGGAGGTAACGGTAAACAGCAACACCCCGCTCGAGATCAGTTTCAAGCCTACCAATGCGCTTGGACAGGAAGTTGTGGTTTCAGCTACCCGTGTGGCCACCCGCATTCTTGAGTCCCCTGTAACTATTGAAAGGATAGGCGCAGGTGCGATCAGGGATCTTGCTGCACCTTCTTATTACGATGCTATCGGCAGCCTCAAAGGGGTTGATCAGGTAACGTCCTCCTTTACATTTAAAACATACAGTACCCGTGGTTTCAATGGTAGTGGTAACCTCCGTATGAACCAGTTCATTGATGGTATGGATAACCAGGCTCCCGGGCTGAACTTCTCGGTAGCAAGTGTGGTGGGATTGACCGAACTGGATGTGGATAATATAGAATTACTGCCAGGAGCTTCTTCCGCACTTTATGGCTCTGGCGGTATGAATGGTACGCTGCTGATCAATTCAAAAAACCCCTTTAAATACCAGGGGTTGAGTTTTCAGGTAAAGCAGGGTATGATGCACACCGATGGCCGTCAGCGTAGCAAGGCACCTTATTCAGACTGGGCTATACGTTGGGGGAAAGCTTTTAACAATAAGTTTGCGTTTAAGATGACTGCACAACTGATTCAGGCAAAAGACTGGCAGGCTACTGATGACAGGAACTACAGCCGCGACCTGAATAAGGCCATCCCCGGAGACAGAAGCAATCCGGATTATGATGGTGTAAACCAGTACGGTGATGACTTTACCGCTAATATGCGCAGCATTGCACAAAGTGTTCTCGCTGCAGGTGAAGCAGGTTACCGTGCACAATTTTTTGCAGCAACCGGTACGCAACCTACCCAGGCACAGATCAATGCTTTCCTCGGAAGCAATGCCCAGACACAACCCTTCTTTGTGGGTCTGCAAAACAATATCATTCCAAATGCCAATGTATCGCGTACGGGGTATAATGAAGCATCACTTGTTGACTACAATACCAATAATATTAAGCTGACCGGCGGGTTGTTCTACAAATTGTCTTCTACGGTAGAAGCTTCCATCAATGCTTACTGGGGTATCGGTACAACAGTATACACCGGTTCGGACCGATATAGCCTCCGTAATGTAAAAATCGGCCAGTACAAGGCAGAAGTAAAGGGGAAAAACTGGCATGTTCGTTTATATACCACCCAGGAAAACTCAGGTGATGCTTACAACTCTACAGCACTGGCTACGAATATCAACAATTCCTGGAAAGACAACTCTGTGTGGTACCCTACTTATGTAGGTAACTTTGTAGGCGGTTGGAACAATACTTATACAAGCGCTTATACACCCGCTTTCAATAACTCTTACAGCCAGGCTATTGCAGCCGGACAAACAGTTGCTCAGGCTACTGCTACTGCTACTGCCTTCGCAACTAATTTTGCCACCTCTACAGCCAATAACAATATCCCTGTCATTCACAACTTTGCAAGGTCGCAGGCTGATGTTGGGCGCTTGCTCCCCGGTACACAGGCATTTACTGATGCCAAGAATAAGTTTGCCAATATTCCCATTTCAAAAGGTGGTGCCAAGTTTACGGATAAAACGGATCTTTATGCTGCTGATGCACAATATGGTTTCGGCGATAAGATACCCTTTGTGGATGTGCTGATTGGCGCAAACTTTAAGCAATATTCATTGAATTCTGAGGGTACCATATTTGCAGATACAGCAGGAAGGATCAATATCAATGAGTACGGCGGATTTATACAACTTCAGAAAAGTCTTATTGACGGCAGGCTGAAACTCACTGCTGCAGGACGCTATGATAAAAATGAAAACTTTGCCGGTCGCTTTACCCCAAGGGTAACGGCTTTGATTAAAATAGCAAAAGAAAACAACCTGCGCCTCAGCTATCAGTCTGGTTTCCGTCTACCTTCCACACAAAACCAGTTCATCAATCTTGATGTGGTCAGGGCAAGGCTGATCGGTGGTCTGCCCACCTTCCGTGATTTCTTTAAATTCAGTTCAAATCCCGTTTATACTCAAGCGAACGTGGCTGCTTATGGCGCTGCTTTCCAGGCTGCTTATGCTGCTGCACTTGGCGCTGGTCAAACGGCTGCTCAGGCACAGGCAACGGCTGCTACACAATCTGCTTCTATACTTAAGCCTTACGAGTTTAAAGACTTTAAAGCCGAAGACGTACAAAGCTATGAAGTGGGTTACAAGGGCTTGTTGTTCAAGCGTCTGCTGATTGACGCCTTTGTCTACAGCAGCACTTACAATAACTTTATTGCCACTGAAATTCTTCTTCAAAGTAAAACTACTGCACCCAGCCCATTCCGTGAAACAGGGTTGCTTAGTGGTAATACCCGCCAGGTATACAGTACGGTGGTAACCAGCCCCACCAAAATCAAGGCTTTTGGCTGGGGACTGGGCGCAGAACTGCTGCTTCCTTACAACTTTATGGTGAGCGGTAATGTATCCGGAAATGAACTCAGAGATGTACCCGTAGGATTGGTTACTTTCTTCAATACCCCCAAAACGCAATTTAATATCGGGCTTGGCAATAATAAAATCTGCAAGCGTTTTGGCTTTAATGTTACTTACCGCTGGCAGGATGAGTTCCTGTATGAAGGTACTTTTGCTACAGGCACGGTTCCTCACTTCGGATCATTGGACGCTCAGGTTAGTGTAAGGTTGCCCAAAACAAAATCCATCATCAAAATTGGCGGTACCAATATCCAGAACAGGTACTACCAAAACGCCTTTGGTAACCCCAATATTGGCGGTATGTATTATATGAGTTTTGGTTACAATGTATATTAAGCTGAAGGTCGAAAGCCTTATGGTGTAATAACGATTTTTTTAAATCCTGCAAGTCGTAGAAATCTTTCTACGACTTGTTTGCTTTTAAGGGTGGCTTTGGAAAGGATATTTTGTGCAAGTGCCCGTTGTTCCATTTGTTGTTTGGCCTGCTGCTTGGTGCTGGTGACCTCTGCTTCCGTCCAATGCCCGGTTTCGGTAAAGGTTTCAAAACCCGAAGGATTGATGGACGTTTCTAAAATGGTTGCGGGTGGAAGATGCAAACTGACAGAGTCGTCCTTTACAAAGCAATCGGCTTCTTTCAACTCAAAAAAATTGACACCGGCCATCACTGTTCCTCTGCCAACCAATACAATACGGGCTTTTGAGGTATAGCTGAGCGGTAATACAGACATCGGGTTGCCGATATATTGTTTTTCGTCTTTTTCTGAGGCAATCACCACTTCATCATAGATCGTAACACTAACAAGGTTACGCAGTTCGCGCATCTCTTCAATAAGTATGGGGGTATTATCAATGGTCACCGGCTTTGTGCGAAAGGGATTACCGAAAGTGGGCAGGATACCAAAATGGCTGAGGATGAAATACAGCATGACCAGCACGACGATGAGTAGCAGGCTGTTGACCGTTTTTTTCATAATGTATCAGTTGAGTGCCGGGGTTGTTGGGGAATTGCTGCTGAAAACAACCTCTTTGTATCCCGCCCGCATTAAGAAGGAACGGATAAACAACTCGGCATTCTCTTTTGCGGTGGTAAGAATACCGAGCGAGTCGGCGCTGTTGCGGATCTGTGCTTCTGCCTGTGCAGCAAGAGCATCCCTTTCCCCCGTTTTAAATGTACTGCGGAACAAGCCAACTTCTTCGTATTCAATATTGATATTCTCCGGGGGTATATTGAGTGAAATGAGTTTGGCAGGTGGTAATAGAAGTGTAATTTTCTTTCCTGTAATCTGAAAGTCTTCGGCTTTCAATTGAGACAGGTCAATGCCTGCTTTTACACTGGCCCGGCAACTCATGAGTATTTTCCGGTCGCCCCATTTATACCAGGTCTTGTTGTCGTTTGCCCTGATGATTTTAGTAATAATGTATTCTGCTGTAGCGAGATCGCTCATTTGCCTGAGCCCTAATACCTGATTGCGCTGTTGTATATTGTTATTGTTACAGGCCAGTAACATACTCCAGCACAGTAAAAATAAACCAACTTGCTTCATACCTGCAATTTACAAAGCCTTATTTTTGCCTCAAAATAAAGATTACGTGAACAAATTTGCAGTGATTGTTGCGGGTGGAACGGGTACCAGGATGGGAGGAGAAATACCCAAGCAGTTTCAGTTGATACAGGGAAAACCAGTGTTGTATTATACAATAGAGGCGTTTCTGAAGGCCTGGGATGATCTGCAGATCATATTGGTATTACCCGAAGAACACCTCGAACTTGGGCGGGAGATCGTTGATGGCTTTTTTGACCATAAACGTATAAGGCTTACCGCAGGAGGCCGTACGCGTTTTCATTCTGTTCAGCTTGGACTTGCACAGATCAGGGAGGAAAGTATCATTTTTGTACATGATGGGGTACGTTGCCTGCTTTCACAGGCACTGATCCGCCGGTGCTTTGATGCGGCTATGGAACATGGTTCTGCCATTCCGGTGTTACCGGCTAAAGACAGTTTGCGCAGGGTAACCGAAACAGGCAGCGAACCGGTGGATCGGGTGGCAATAAGGCTGGTACAAACCCCGCAGACTTTTCACAGTAAAATATTATTGCCTGCTTTTAATATCGATTATAAAGATCGTTTTACCGATGAAGCTGCGGTTGTGGAGGCATTTGGTATGCAGGTACACCTGGTGGAAGGGGAGGAGGCCAATTTTAAAATTACCACGCCGCCCGATCTTCATCTTGCGGCCTGGATGCTTGAGCAAGCCTTTCGCTAAATCATACCGGATAATATGGGTTTCTCATAACGGGAAGGAATGATGATTAGGCCTGCTTTTTTTGCGGCTGATGTGCATTTTGCGGATGTATCCTTTGCACTTAATTTTGTCATATTACATTTTTTTGAAAGGGTATGCCGAAAAATCGGAAAAATCAGTATCTTGCTCCGCGTAGGCATTTAATTACCCAAAACCAACCATGTCGTATGAAAAGTCGGAGACATTTTTTACAGGCCGCCGGTGCCCTTACTGCCGGAACTTTACTCAGTAAATCAGCAGCAGCTTTCAATAAAGGGATATCCTTTATTGGAGATTCCCGTATGGCCGGCAATTTTCGCCGGATCAGTATTGCACATACCGGGCTTACTGTTCTGCCTGGCAGCCTGCCTGCACACCAGTTGCTCATTGCGCCCAATGTTCATACCACGGATGCCATTGCGGGTGAAATACACAGTGTTGTTCATCAAAGTAGCTTGATCAGATCCGGAGTAATCAGTTGTACATTACCCATTTCAGAAAATGGTCTGCCTGATAATGCCATGCTTGAGGCATTTTGTGCAAAAGCCAAACAATTGAAAGCTGAAGGTTGCCAGGTAGTGGCCGGGTATATCAACCTGCCCATGCCCGATCGCAAGGAAATGGTAACAGCAAATCATTGGACAGCCAATCTGCACGATCTGGATGTACTGTTTACCGCAGAAACAACGGCACATTATGCTACTTTTGTTGCACTTGATCGTAACCGGCATGAGTTGGTGATTGCGCCGCTGCATGATGCCCGGCGCGAAATGGGTACCCTCAGTTTTAGTTTTGACGAAGCTTTTTCCAAAAATAATGTCGGGAGTGCCTGATGCAGATTATTTTCTGTAAACGGAATACCCGTTATACTGTAACTTGAGCCGAAAAGCGGCTGGGTTTATTATGAAAATACAATACTGCTCCGATCTTCACCTTGAATTTAAAGCAAACAGGAATTACCTGGTGCAGCATCCGCTGCAACCGGTGGGAGATATTCTTTTGCTGGCAGGCGATATACTGCCGCTGATCCTGAGTGCGCAAAAGAATGATTTCCTCGACTATGTCTCCGATCATTTTGAAGAAGTGTTCTGGATTGCAGGCAATCATGAATATTATAAATTTGACCTGGGTAAAATCAATGCACCTTTTATGGAAAAGATGCGGAGTAACGTATACCTGGTCAACAACAAGGTGGTTACGAGGGGAGAAGTGCATATCATTTGCAGCACACTCTGGAGTCATATCAGGCCTGAAAATGAGGTGCTTATTCAGCAGAGCCTTACCGATTTCTCTGTCATCGACATGAATGGGAAGCCATTCAGACCAGCCGATTTTAATCAGTTGCACCAGGATTGCCTGGCGTTTATCACCGGGGCACTGCAAATGCAAACCGCAGGTACCCGCATTGTCCTCTCGCACCATGTGCCTACCTTACAATACTATCCTTCCTGGTATAAAAGCCCGCTTACCGATGCTTTTGCGATTGAATTAACCGATTTTATCATCGAACAGGAGCCGGATTTCTGGATATTCGGGCATCACCATACCAATGTTAAGCCTTTCCAGATTGGTAAAACATGGATGCTGACCAATCAGTTGGGGTATGTACAACAGGGGGCTTGCCGACATTATAAAAGCGATGCCCTGATTCCCTTGTAGTATCCATTTTTCCACAAAAAACGGCTTTTAACAATTGCAGCGTACATAAATTTGATATTTTTGCGTTTCACAAAGGTTAACCCCCAATTTTACTTTTGATGAAGTTTCAGTGTACAGGATTGATCATTATTCTTCTTTTTTTATTGCCCGGTATTCCCGGCAATGCACAGCCCGCATTTATTGATTACCAGAAGTCAGCTTCCGGCAAGGTTAATGAAGTGTTTAACCGCATGGAGGATACAGTAAAAAAACAATTTGCCGCGAGGAAACTGAACTGGCCTCCGCAATGCATGTATGTCCGTTCATTTAAATACGACCGGCAACTGGAAGTATGGGTAAAAGATGATCCGCAAGGGGTGTACAAACTCTTCAAAACCTATAAGGTATGTATGCAAAGCGGTACGATGGGCCCCAAGCGGGCAGAAGGCGATTATCAGGTACCTGAAGGATTTTATTACATCAACGAATTTAATCCGAACAGCAATTATCACCTGTCGCTCGGATTGAATTATCCCAATGCATCCGACCGTGTACTCAGTGATTCACTCAGACCTGGTAATGATATATATATCCATGGCAACTGTGTGTCGACCGGTTGTTTACCCATCAGCGATATTCCTATGGAAGAATTATACCTGCTGGCTGTTCATGTACGTACACAGGGACAGGATTTTATTCCGGTGCATATTTTCCCGATCAGGTATAATGTGAAAAAATCAGCAGATTATTTTGCAGAAGCCACCAAAGAGAATGTCTCCCTGAGACAGTTTGCCGCCCGGCTCAAAGAGGCATTTGATTTTTTTGAAGATAAAAAGCAATTGCCGGTTATTACTGTGAATAAAAAAGGGGATTATTTTATCCTGTAACGCGACTTTTTAAAGTATCTTCATCTTCTTTTACAAACCTGTTTCCTCCTAAAAGCCAGTATTTATCCTGATTAAACGGGTAATCATGCTTAACCGGTAAAGACATATCATTTTACTGGTATGAAGATTATATTTATAGCTCTGCTTATTGGTCTGGCCTTGCCGAATGTATTTGCGCAAAATATCTCCGGGGTAGTTAATACTTACCGGAAAGTGTTGTGGGCAGATTCTGCCACGGGACGCGCAAAACTTTCCAATGTATCTGGTTTTGCCGGTTATAATGGCCGGAAAGTATTACTGATTCAAATGAAGGGTGCAACCATGAATGGAGGTAGCTCCACTACCGATGCGGGCTTTGGTGATGTTACAGATATCGGCAGTGCCGGTTTTTATGAAGTGGCTACCATCTGTGGTTTTTTGAATGATACGGTTGTGTTTGAACGGAAATTCAATAATTTTTATGATGTCAATGGTCATGTACAGTGTATCATCATGCCCAGCTATACCAATGCAACGGTTATTGATACCGTAAAAGCAGCACCGTGGGATCCCGCAGCAGATACGGGCGGGGTAGTGGCGTTGGAAGTGACAGGTACCTTATTCCTTACTAAACCCATTTATGCCGACGGTAAAGGTTTTCAGGGTGGAACGTATACACAGTTTGGCGGTACCTGTAATGTCAACCCTCTCGCTCCTCCAACAGACTACTATATGCCTTTTTTAGCCAACGGACTTAAAACAGGGGGCAGGAAAGGAGAGGGCATTGCTGATTTTATTACCGGTAAAGAGTATGCCCGCGGCAAGCAGGCGTCTGGTGGCGGGGGTGGCAATAATCATAATGGTGGAGGTGCTGGTGGTGGCAACTACGGCGCAGGTGGCGATGGGGGGAACCGGGTTACGGGTGCTCTTGGACAGTGTGCCTCCAATGGTATTGCCAAAGGAGGTGTTTCGCTAAGCAGTTATGGATATGCAGTAACGCCGGCCATACAAAACCGGATATTCATGGGCGGTGGCGGTGGTGCCGGGCATGACAACGATGGTTTCGGACTTCCCGGTGGGGCGGGCGGCGGGATCATCTTTATCATGGCAGACCGTATTGAAGGTGCGGGCGCAGTATTGGCCGATAATGCCTTACTCGCCAATGGCGAAGTGCCTGGCCGCTTTTTACCCTCGCCACTCTCCTTTTACAGTAATGCTTCTTCCAGCGATGGGGCAGGTGGTGGCGGTGCAGGTGGTACAATCGTACTGCTGGTCAGCAATTATGGTGGCAATGCTATCAGGATCCAGGCTTCCGGTGGCCGGGGTGGCAATTCTGAAGTGGGTAACAATACACAATGCAGCGGGCCTGGTGGTGGTGGTGGCGGCGGCGTATTGTGGTACAGTTCACCCCTCAGTGGAGTGGCTGTAACCCTTGCAGGAGGTGCAAAAGGCATTACAACGAGTGGCTTGCCGGCTTGTAATGGCCAATCCAACAATGCAACGGATGGCGGAGCAGGTTCGCTACGATCCGGGTTTCAATTGGCAGCACCGCGGGACTCTTCCCCGGTATGTAAGGGTCTGGTGGCTTTGCAATGGCAAACAAGCATCAGCGGGTATGAAAAATCAGGCATCAACCATATACAACTTAGTATTGATCGCGCAGCACAGGTAAAAGGCTGCGTACTGCAAAGGGTGGGTGCAGATGGCTTTTATACAGACAGGTACTCAGTTACTGGCCGCAATACCGGTATATATACGTTTACTGATGCACTTGCCTGGCCAGCCACACCATTATACAGGGGTAAGTTTATACTGCTGGATGGGACTGTGCAATACAGCTCCGTCCTTTCCCTGCGCCCGGCACAGGGCAGCAGCATGCCCCATGCCGATGTATTCCCCAATCCCGCTGCAAACCAGGTAAGCGCACAGATATACACGCCTGTTGGTGGCCTTGCGGGTATGGAAATTATTGATGTGCTGGGTAAAAGGGTTTGGGTGCGTAAACAGGTGCTTAATAAGGGTGGTAATATTATTCCCATTCGTCTCGAACAGCTTCCGGAGGGGAGCCTGTTTTTCAAGGTAACGCTTGGGAACAGCGTTATTGTTAAACCATTTTTACGGCTGCTGAAATAAGAATTGCGCCGTTTCCGGGCTCCGTTGCTTGAGCAGGATGGATTTGTCTGCTGACAGTTCTGCCAGTATTTCATCATTATAATGCCTTACCGTCAGCAGGGTCAGGTCTTTCTGAACCTGTACATCAAATATCCTGGCCGCGTCTTCTATAAAACGCTGTATTTTTTCTATCCTGCCGCCATAGCAACAGTGAAAGCCAACAGCTTCATGCTGTGTCAGTACAGGTTTTACTTTATGATTGGCCAGTAGTTTGTACAATTCGCAGATGCCCGGTTCACCCATCAGCGAGAAGTCTTTGGTACGCATACTCACCAAAAGCTGGTCTTCTTTGGCGATAATGATCGGAGGCAGGTTACTTACTGTTTCACCGTTAATAACGGTACCCTTTAATTCCGGCTTTACAAAACAGCGTACGTGAAGCGGGATATTTTTGTTTTGGAGCGGCTTTATGGTCTTGGGATGAATGACCTGCGCCCCATGATAAGCCAGTTCTATGACTTCTTTGTAGCTCATCTTTTCAATAAAAATGGCTTTCTCGTATTTTTTGGGATCTGCATTCATTATACCCTCTACATCCTTCCAGATGGTCAGGCTCTCCGCATCAAGCATATTGGCAAAAACAGCCGCACTGTAATCGCTCCCTTCCCGTCCAAGTGTTGTACTTTCATTTTGCGGGGTGGTGCCGATGAAACCCTGGGTAATGACCAGGTTAACGCTCGCAAAAAGGGGGGCTACATTTGCGGACATGCGTTGTTTGGTCAGGCCCCAGTCGATGATACCTTCACGGAAACTATCGTCTGTACAGATGATGTCGCGTGCGTCAAGCCAGGTATTACTGAGCCCTTCTGCCTGTAAATAACCACTGATGATGGTAGTACTGAGCAATTCGCCACAGCAAACGATCTGGTCATAATAATAGTCATGATCCCGTTTGGGCGTGTCGTGCAGCAGCCATTCAATTTCTGTGAAGTGGTCGCCCAGCCGGTCAAGTGTTGCCGTATGGATTTCTGTACCACTCGTTACCAATGCATCAAGGAGAGCGAGATGGTCTGTCTTGATGTTTCCGAATAGCTGCAGCGCGTTTTCCCGTTCACCCTTATAAAAGGATTCGGCTACTTTCTCCAGCGCATTCGTGGTTTTGCCCATTGCAGAGATGATCACGATGATCTGTTCATGGTGATGGGACCGGAGGATGTTTTTTACATTCTGGATCCTTTCCGTGTCCTGAATACTTGCTCCTCCAAATTTGAAGACTTTCATAATTCAGCTGTTTGTTTAATGTAAGTAGTTAAAGTGCTTCCGGGGCGTGTCATTCTGTAGCGATAGAAACAGTAAAACAGGAGGTGGGGGAGAAGAATTGGCACTGATTCTTTCACCCGGTTAGTACTATGTCCTAAGCTTAGCCTGATCGTCCTTGATTCCGGATGTTAATACGGCCGGATAAACTATTATTCTTTATTTTTGATACACAAAGCTATTAAGTAAATTTTCAATTTAAGCATTTTTTTTTATGAATATTAACCGCCGTGTACAGACCCTGGATGAGTTCACCATTCAGCAGATGCGCGATTTCCCGCAAGCTACAGGCGAATTGGCAGGTTTGTTACGCGATATCGGCCTTGCCGCCAAAAGGGTAAATGTGGAAGTGAATAAAGCCGGCCTGGTGGATATCCTTGGCGATGCGGGAGGTATCAATGTGCAGGGCGAAGAGGTTAAGAAAATGGACATTTTTGCCAATAACCAGTTTATGGGGGTACTCCGGCATGGCATCAGTTGTGCAGGCATCGGGAGTGAGGAGTTGGATGATATTGTTGTATTTAACGATGAAGTCAGTAATAACAGCAAATATGTCTGCCTTTTTGATCCATTGGACGGGAGCAGTAATATCGACGTAAATGTATCCATTGGTACTATTTTCAGCGTATTTAAACGGGTAAGTCCATTGGGACAACCCGCCACTGCTGAAGATTTCCTCCAGCCCGGCCGCCGCCAGGTGGCTGCAGGCTATATCATTTATGGTTCTTCTACCATATTGGTGTATGGTACCCGCCGGGGGGTCAATGGCTTTACACTCGACCCCTCCATCGGTGAATTTTCGCTTAGTCATCCCAATATCACCTGTCCGGAAACTGGTAAGTTCTACTCTGTTAACCATGGCAATTTCTTTCAGTATGCCGATGGGGTAAAAAAATATATTGATGGCTGCCAGAAGAAAACAAAGGCAGATGGGGGGCCTTATACCCAGCGTTATATCGGCAGTATGGTGGCAGATGTACACCGTAACCTGATCAAAGGCGGAATTTTCATGTATCCGGGTACTACCGACAAGCCCAATGGTAAACTCCGGTTGATGTATGAGTGTAACCCCTTTGCTTTTATCCTCGAACTGTCGGGGGGGAAGGCTACCGATGGCAGTATCTCTATCCTTGATATTGTACCCGCCAGCCTGCACCAGCGTACGCCTTTTTTCGCCGGTAGCCGTAAGATGATGGATGAATTGGAAATATTTATGAAACCAGCATAAAGGGAATAAAAATATGCAGAAGACAATCATAACTGTAAATAATCTTTTTAAGAAATACGGCAATTTTGAAGCCGTAAAAGGGATATCTTTTGAGGTATATGAAGGTGAAATTTTCGGATTACTCGGACCAAATGGTGCCGGCAAAACCACTACCCTCGAAATTATTGAAACACTCCGGGAGAAGACCGGTGGCGAAGTGATTGTGGATGGTATCAACCTTGATGTATCGCCGCAGAAAATCAAGCATCTTATCGGGGTACAGTTGCAAACATCCGGATTCTACCCCGGGCTGAAACTGGTGGAATTGATTGAGTTGTTTGGCGGGTTGTACAACCAGCCGGTAAAGCCCCTGGAGTTGCTGCAGATGGTCAACCTGGAAGATAAGGCACGCAACAAGTTCAAGGAACTGAGCGGCGGACAGAAACAACGTTTTTCCATTGCCACCACACTCATTAACAAACCCCGGATCATTTTTCTTGATGAGCCCACTACGGGGCTGGATCCGCAGGCACGACGCAACTTGTGGGACCTGATCAAAGACATTCGTTCAAAAGGAACCACCGTTATCCTCACCACACATTATATGGATGAAGCGGAACAGCTTTGCGACCGTATTGCCATTATGGATGAAGGGAAGATTATTACGCTGGACTCACCGGACAAGATGATCGATGACCTGGTATCTACAGGTTTTGAACGTCCCAAACAATTGAAAGCAGCCAGCCTTGAAGACGTTTTTATTGCCCTTACCGGCAAGGATATGCGCGAAGAATAAAATCAACATATGATCAGATACAATGCCGCTTTATTTGCCTGTTTGTTAATGATGAACCCGCAGGGGCGAGCCCAGAAAACCAATACCAAACCTAAAGCTGTTAAACCAGCTGCCACCGTACTGAAAAACAGTACGGACAGTTTGAGTTATGCGATGGGGGCTAATATCGCTGCTTTTTTCAGGGGGAAGGGAGTGGATCAGATAAATGCAGCAGTACTCAGGAAAGCTGTGGAAGACGTTTATGCTGCGAATACTTCCCTTATCATTCCTTTACAACAATGTGATCAAATCATGCAGGAAAAAATGCAATCGCTGCAGCAGAAATTGCAGGCTGCTGCCAAGACCAAAATAGATGCAGAAAAAGAAAAAGGGCGCTTGTTTCTGGAAAATAACAAGACCCGCCCCGGTGTCATCACACTGCCCAGCGGGTTGCAATATGAAGTGCTGAAAAGCGGGGCACCCGGTTCCCCCCAACCATTGATTACCGATACTGTTCTGGTGCATTATGCCGGTTCGTTAATTGACGGGACACCGTTTGATGATTCTTTTAAAAGAGGTACCCCGCTTAAGCGGGTGGTGGCGGGCTTTATCCGCGGGTGGACAGAAATCCTGCAACTCATGCACAAGGGTGATAGATGGAAAGTATATGTACCCAATGAGTTGGGCTATGGCGACCGTGGAGCTGCAGGTGCTGGAATAGCCGGTGGCGCAGCACTGGTTTTTGAAATGGAGTTGATCGGTATCAACCCTGGTAATTAAATATTTCACATTTTTCAATCTTATTTATGCGTGATCCACGTTATCCTATCGGGCGGTACACACCGCAGGCTTTCACAGATACCCAATTACAGGAATGGCTGGCGGATATCCGTTTTTTACCAAATGCGCTTGAGGCAGCGATTGCTGGGCTTGACGCACAACAGTTGGATACGCCTTATCGGGAAGGTGGGTGGACAGTAAACCAGTTGGTGCACCATGTGGCAGATAGCCATATGCAGGCCTATACGCGGTTCAAACTGGGACTAACGGAAGATAACCCTGTAATTAAGCCTTATGAGGAAGGGCTGTGGGCAGAGATGAGCGATACAAGGGAAGTACCTGTTAATATTTCCATCACCCTGTTATACGCGCTCCATACCCGGTGGTCGAGCGTACTCAGTGCCATTACCATAGCAGAGTATGATCGTACAGTTGTACATCCGGAACACGGAAAAGAGATGACGCTTTGGTTCCTGCTGGGTATGTATGCCTGGCATGGCCGCCACCATGTGGCACACATCACACAGTTGAGGGAAAGGATGCAATGGTAGCAAAAGGTCTCACCGGTAATGCCTCTGCGCTGCAAAGATTGTTTTCAAAACATATCATATTCATGAACTGGATAATAAGAAACTCTGAATATATCAACCGGCATCCATACTTTACGGCACGCAGGGATCGTTGCGAACGGCCGGATGGAAGTATTATTGACCCGTATTTTGTAGTGGAGCTGCCCACATCAGTATGTGCAGTTGCCCTTACCGCAGCAGGTGAGGTGGTGATGGTTCGTCAGTATCGCCATCCTGTAGCCGCAACCCTCCTTGAACTTCCCGGTGGTTTTGTGGATAAAGAGGAAGAGCCCGAAACAGCAATTGCCCGGGAACTGCTGGAAGAAACGGGCTACCAGTTTCAGGCGTATACTTATCTTGGTAAGATAGCAGCCAACCCGGGTGTGCTGGATAACTATACTCATCTTTTCCTGGCAACCGGTGGCATAAAAGTTGCCGGCCAGCAATTAGATGCTAATGAAGAGATCGATATTGTATTGCTGCCGTTGAACGAAGTAAAGCAAATGCTGTACAACAACGCTTTTGATCAGGCACTCCATACCACCTGCCTGTTCTATGCTATGGAACAATTGAAGTAAAGCCGGGCTTTATACCGTGTTGTTGATATGACTGGCCGTATGTCCGCCTTTTTCGTCGGGCATTTTTTTATCTATAAAAAGCATCTTGATGGCAATCAGAACCATGAGTACGGCAAATATTTTCTTTACACTTTCCTGGGGCAGACTCAGTGCTATTTTGCTGCCGAAGAAACTCCCGATAAAAAAGCCGATCGCCAGCAGCCCAACCACCCGGAAGTCGACATGTCCCTGCTTGTAATATTGTAATACGCCAAGGATACCCACCGGCAGCATAATCAGTGCGAGCGAAGTGCCTTGTGCAGTTTTTTGACTGAAACCGATAAAATAAACCAGTGCCGGTACGATGATGATGCCACCACCAACACCTACCAGTCCGCCCAGTATACCTGCGGCAATGCCTACCATGATAATGATCAATGCTGTATCCATGAATAAGGGAGATTTTTTCATGCAGGAAATTTGGTTTTGTACAGGGCGATGGCATCTTTTATGACGCCGATCGCTGCGAATTTGTCCTGGAATTCATCAATTTCCACTACTTTGTTTTCAAGTACTTTATACTGCTCAAAGTAGTTTTTCAGCACGGCCAGGAAGTGTGCCGGTAATTCCGCAACGCTTTTGATATGATTCACGGATGGGTCATGGCTGGCTACGGCAATGATTTTATCATCTTTCTGTCCATTGTCTACCATCTGCATATTACCGATCACTGCAGCTTCTACAAGACAGAGGGGCTGGATGCTTTCACTGCACATCACCAGTATGTCGAGCGGATCACCATCTTCACCAAGGGTACGCGGGATAAAACCATAATTGACAGGGTAATGGAAGGAAGAGTGGATGACCCTGTCGAGCCGGAGCAACCCCGTTGCTTTATCAATTTCGTACTTGGCTCTTGATCCCTGCGGAATTTCAATGAGGCCGTTTACCGTTTCAGGTGCTTTGTCGCCATAACCGGCACCATGCCAGGGATGTAATATGTACATATAATTGCTTTATATTGTTATGATTGAACCAGCCTGAAGCCCAGCCAGGTGGCAGCAATACCCAGGCACAAACTGAGCAGGATATACCCTCCCGCCAATCCCCATTTTCCTTCCTGTAAAAGCCGCAGGTTCTCCACCGAAAACGTAGAGAAAGTGGTAAAACCTCCGCAGATACCTGTTGCCAGAAAAAGTTTCCAGCTTGCATGCCCACTGTTCTCCTCCTGAAAAAATCCCATAAAGACACCGATCAGTAAACTCCCGGCAATATTCACCAAAAAGGTAGCCCAGGGAAACCCGGCGGTCCTTACGAGCAGGGCAGCCCCATACCTGAGCATGGATCCCAACGCACCACCCATACCCACCAAAAGCAATTGCCTGACCATGATCAGAGGTTTCCTGAAAAAGTGTACTGAAGGTCAACCAGCCACTTACCGCCCATGCGCACCAGTTTCACTTTGTTCTTTGCGTCACGTTTGTAGCTGTTGGAGTAATTGATCACCGTAACCGAATCGTTCACAACAGGCGTGATCTCATTGATGATGATGTCGGCCTTTTTATAGGCATCCAGTTCTGTCTTATTCAGTTGGGCATAACTCCTTTTAAAAGCATCGAGGTGCTGGAGATTGGTTTCGTTTTTAAGGAGAAAGGGTTCTGCCTTGTCAATCTCATTGTTGAGTATGGCACGGATAAAAGCTTGTGCCACTTCAATATCTGTACTCGGAGTGTCAGGCGTTTTGGCCGCATTCCCCCCGCAGGAGGCGAAGCATAAAACGACTATAATTGACCGGATAAATATACGCATGATTAAAGTTACACATCTTTGCCATATCTCAAATAAAAAAGCATCCCTGAGAGGATGCTTTTTTATTATACCGGTAACGGCGATATTATTTATTCATTTTATCAACTGCTTCTTTTACCTCATTGGCTTTATTCACGCCTTCTTTGATCTTATCTGCAAGTGAATCTGCATTGATGTCCTTCAGTTTATCCAGCCCTTCGGTGATATCAACACCCTTTTCTTTGGCTTTGTCCATACCCATTTGCATCACTGAAGTCTTGTCGAAAGCTACTTTCCAGTCGCCGCTTTCTTTTTTGAGGGAGAAGTTGGTGGATTCGCCGCTCTCTTTGTCTTTTACCGCAACGGTGGCTTTGTCGCCATCAATTTTTGCTTCACCGATCTCCATTTTATCCTTGCTGTATTTGTCAAACTCTTTGGCATCTTTAGAATCCTTGGCCATTTTCAGTCCCATTTCCATCATGTCCAGCATACTCTTACTATCGGTAGTTGCCAGTTTACGTGCAGCCGCAACATCCTTTTTGCTCAGGGCTTCAAAAAAACTGTTCAATACGGCTTTGGGATCTCCACCACCTGTTTTGCAACTGCTGAATATAACTGCTGAAACGATGGCAGCAGCGAACATAATTTTTTTCATAAATACTACTTTAAGTTATTTTTGGCAAAAGTAGTAGTATTTACTTCGTTTTTACAACTATTTATAAACAATTCTTTTCAATTCCCTGCAGCGTGGCTGGAGGAAAAGATCATCCACACCAATAAACCGGAACGTGTCAATATGGCTGATGTTAAAGACCAATTGATTGCCCGTTGCCTGCCGGATCACTTTGTACACAAATTCAGCGCAATAAAGGCGGTCATCTGTAGTGAGGTTAAACTTCATGTCGAACATGAGGCCGGCTTTATAAAAAGCCTGTGCCGTTTGGGTAATCCTGTGCAGGCTGTCGGGCGGCAGGTGATACCGGTATTGCGCAATGGCGCGGTTGCCTTCGGGCTCTGCAAATACGGTAAGCGGGTCACGACGTATCTTTTGATCGGGATTAAATTCACCGCCAAGGGCATGATAGACAAAAACGCTGTCGTGTTCCAGGCTGGCGATGCCGCAGTGCGAAAAGGAAGCATCCCGTTGGTTGAGGCTGCCCAGGCTTTCACTGGTAAAATCGTTACCCTTACGCAGGATCAGGTCGCCCGATTCTATAGCCGGTACCAGACTGTCGATACTGCGGTAGGCGCGTTGTATAATATCCGCCCGTACAATAGCATCAGCGCTGGCTTTTTGCTGTCCTGCTGCGGAGGGGGAACTCCGGCAGGAAAAGAGCAACAAAACAGCAATGGCCACAAAGACCATCCCTGAAACAGGAATGCTTTTGTGGCCATGACCTATCCATATTGCACCTGTGCGCCTGGCGTATGTATGGTGAAATACTTCTTTACCCATCAACAGCATATTACAATTACCATTTGCGTTGCAAGGTAAATCAAATGTACCGGATCACTGCGTCCCGGCAGGTGGCTGAGGCTGATCGCGGTCGTAAGCCCTGATGATGGCTTTTACAAGCCGGTGCCTTACCACATCTTCTTCATCCAGTTCAATATGGGCAATGCCTTCGATATTACGGAGTATCCGGGAAGCCTTAAACAAACCGCTTTGCTGTTTGGGCGGCAGGTCTATCTGTGTGGGATCGCCGGTAATAATCGCTTTGGCATTCGGCCCGATACGTGTAAGGAACATTTTGATCTGGAGATCGTTGGTATTCTGCGCCTCGTCGAGAATGATAAAGGCGTTGTCGAGTGTACGACCGCGCATATAGGCAAGCGGTGCAACCTCAATGGTGCGGGTACTCATATAATACCCCAGTTTGTCGGCAGGAATCATGTCATCCAGGGCATCATAGAGCGGGCGGAGATAGGGATCAATCTTTTCCTTAAGATCGCCGGGCAGAAAACCGAGACTTTCTCCGGCTTCTACAGCGGGACGGGTCAGGATGATCTTTTTGACCACCTTGTTTTTCAGTGCCCTTACGGCCAGTGCAACAGCGGTGTAGGTTTTACCCGTACCTGCAGGGCCGATGGCGAAAACGATATCGTTTTTATCGGCCGCAGCCACCATCTTTTTCTGGTTGGCCGTACGCGCACGTACGGTTTTCCCGTTCGGCCCAAAAACCAGTACATCGTTGGGGTTCCTGTCAATAAAATTGTCGATGCTTTTCTCATCATCCCCACCAAGAATCTGCTCAAAGTAATTTTCACTCATGTGGCCGTTGCGTTCAAGGTACTGCACGATGAGGTCGATTTTGTCTTTAGCACCATCAATCTGTTCGGGGGCGCCGCTGAGTTTGATCTGTGTACCGCGGCTGAGGATTTTCAGGAGGGGGAATTTCTTTTTTAAGATGTCAAGTTTACCATTGTTAACGCCAAAGAATTCAATGGGGTTAACGGTTTCGAGGTTGATGATCGTTTCTGTCAATGCATTTCAATTTTGTGTGCTGTTGCTGCAGGGCGCATGGCAGCACTTGTTTTACAATAGCGATACCATTTGTGAATACTATAAACCCATCTGTATCAAATTTAACGAAAGGAAAGTATATCACACGCAACTTAATTGTTCACAGGGTGTGGATTATGGACGGGAGCCCTGTTGCTGCTGCATATGGGGTGGCAAGTACTGCAAAAATTTAACACAACGTTTTTATCCCGTCCCATTTGTAACAATACATCAATCTGCCAGCACCGCACGCAGGGCTTCATAGTCGGGAGCGATCACCGTACTTTGTTTAGGCATGGCCATAATGGCTTTTACAGCATCGGGTACAGGCACTGTCATCCCTGTCGCTTCAGCAACTGTGGTATTGAACTTTACCGGGTGCGCAGTGGCGAGAAACAACCCCTCCGTACCGGTATGCTGCCGGAGATAATCCTGTAGTGCAAGATAAGCTACTGCGCCATGCGGATCGAGAAGGTACTGCTCACCGGCATACACTTTCGTGATGGCAGAAAGGGTATCAGTATCGCTGACGCTGACACTGCTCATCATAGCTGCCAGTGTACCGGTATCATGCCCCGTCATTTCCAGGATGCGGATAAAATTGCTGGGGTTGCCAACATCCATCGCATTGGAAAGGGTGGCTATGGCGGGTTGTACCTCGTATTGCCCTTTTTGCATAAACCGCGGCACCACATCATTGGCATTGCAGGCTGCAATAAAATGTGTTACGGGTAGCCCGGACAGGTGTGCAAGCATCCCCGCACAGATATTACCAAAGTTACCACTGGGTACACTGATTACCGGCGGGTTATCTTTGTGTTGCCATTGCTGCCAGGCCAGGAAATAATACAATTGCTGTGGCAGCCAGCGGGCTATATTGATGGAGTTGGCGGAAGTAAGGAACAGGCGATCGGTAAGGGCAGTATCAGCAAATGCCGTTTTTACCATTTGCTGACAATCGTCAAATGTCCCGGTAACCTCCAATGCGCGGATATTGCCGCCCAGTGTGGTCAGTTGCTGCTCCTGCACGGCACTTACCCGGCCGGAGGGGTAGAGGATCACCACTTCCACACCGGGCACCTGATAAAAGCCATTGGCTACTGCGCCACCGGTATCACCGGAAGTGGCTACCAGCACCACTACTTTCCCGCGGCGGTCTTTTACAAAATGCCCGAGGCAGCGGCTCATAAAGCGGGCACCTATATCCTTAAAGGCGAGTGTGGGCCCGTGGTACAACTCCAGTGCGCTGATGCGGTCATGAACCGGCACCACCGGCAGCGGAAAGTCAAGCGTTTCACTTACAATACCGAGCAATACATCTTCAGGTAGTGTGGTTCCGGTATAAGGAGCCATCACCCGCATACCGATTTCTTCCCTGCTGTATGCCGCAATACGGGTAAAGAAATCTTTATCCAGTTGCGGAATGGTTTCCGGAAAATATAATCCTTTATCAGGCGCCTGCCCGAGTATGGTGGCGTCCCTGAAATCAAGTTTGGGCGATTGCCCGTTGGTACTGTAGTAATACATTGCGCTTGTTTAAATTGATGATGGAGGGATCACCGTAACGCCGTGGTGATTGAGCGTGGTGACATAGGTTTTACAAGGCAAACCTATTTTAGCATACACCTCCTGCATAATCCGTTCGAGCTGACCGGCCGTGTGTTCGGCTTCGCTCAGCATAAATACCGATGGGCCGCTGCCGGAAATGCCGCCGCCCAGGGCACCCGCTTCGATACATTGTTGTTTAACAGCATCAAAGCCCGGGATCAGGATACTGCGAACCGGTTCGATGATCACGTCCTCCAGCGAACGCCCGATCAGTGCATAATCTTTTTGGAGCAACCCGGCTACAAGTCCGGCGATATTCCCCCACTGGCGTATGGCATCACGAAGGGGCAGTTGTTGTTTGAGTATCTGCCGGGCGTCAGCCGTGCGCACTTCGATCTGCGGATGCACAACGGTAACAAACAGGGGAGGGGCGTCCAGTGGCACAATATCCAGGGGAAAAACAGAACGGATCAGCGTTACCCCGCCATAGATACAGGGCGTGATATTATCGGCATGTTTTACGCCCGAAGCCAGCTTTTCACCGTGCATGGCAAAACGTACAAGGTCTGGTTTGGAAAAATAGTCATTGAGCAGCAGATTTGCCGCCACCACCGCACCCGCTGCACTGGCTGCACTGGAGCCAAGACCGCTGCCGGGTTTGATGTGTTTGTGCGCCACCAGGTCAAATCCAACGGGTACAGGCAGTGTTTCCAGCAGGGCAAGAAGCGCTGCACCAGCCACATTGGCCGATGGTGCCACCGGCAATTGATAATCATCCGTATGCCTGATGCGTATGCCCGGCTCGTCGCTGATGGTGAGGGTAAGTATATCCTGAGGGGCGTTGAGCGCAAGGCCAAGGATATCAAATCCGCAAACCAGGTTGGCTACGGTGGCAGGTGCGCCTACGGTAATGCTTTGGCCCGGTGTATATATTGGTTGTATGGTCATGATACTTGTAAGTTAAAAAGACCGCATAATGTCTGCAAAAACCCCGGAAGCCGTTACATCGGCGCCCGCGCCTGCCCCTTTGATCACCAGCGGTTGTTCTGTATAACGATTGGTATAAAACAATACGACATTATCCTTACCATAAAGATGGTAAAGGTCGTGTTCAGGGCCGATCTGTTCAAGACCAACCCTGGCTTTGCCATCATGAAAGCTGGCCACAAAGCGCAGTTTTTTTCCTGCCGCAGCGGCTGAAGCATACAGGGTTTTAAAGAAGGGTTCTTCCTTTTCCAGTGCTGCGTAAAAATCGCCTACGGTACCCTGTAAGCAGGAAGGAGGCATGAAAACATTATTGCTGACGTCACCGGCTTCCATAGCAATGCCCGTTTCGCGGCTGAGGATCATGATCTTGCGCAGCACATCTGTACCACCGAGGTCGAGCCGGGGGTCGGGTTCTGTATAGCCTTCCTGTTGTGCCCGCCGTACAACAGACGCAAAAGATTCTTTACCGGTGTACTGGTTGAATACATAATTGAGGGTACCGCTCAGTACGGCTTCTATACGCATGATACGATCGCCGCTGCGCAGCAGGTCGTTGAGCGTGCCGATAACCGGGAGACCAGCCCCAACATTGGTTTCATACAGAAAGGACGTGCCGTATTCCCGTGACAGCTCTTTGAGTTTTTTATAATAGGCATAGTCCGATGAACAGGCCACTTTATTACAAGCCACCACCGCAATACTGTGTTCAAGAAAACCGGCATATTGTTCGGCAATTGCGCTGTTCGCCGTTACATCTGCAAATACACTGTTGCGCAGGTTTCGCCCGATGATGGCGCTGGTATAGGCTGTCATGTCCATAACTGCACCCTGTTCCAGCGCCGCCTGCCAGTTTTGTAAATCGATGCCCTCATCATTGAAGGCCATTTTTTTACTGTTGGCAATACCCACCACGCGTAGCTGCAATTGCAGGTGTTCCTGCAGGTAGGCTTGCTGCTGCAGCAGTTGCGCAAGTAGTTTTTCGCCTACGTTGCCCGTACCGCAAAGAAACAGGTTGATTTGTTTGTAACTGGCTTCAAAGAATTCCTCATGCAATACGTTTACGGCTTTCTTTACATCTTTTGCATAAATCACGCTGGAAATATTGCGTTCAGAAGACCCCTGTGCAATGGCCCTGATGTTGACGCCATTTTTACCCAGGGCACTGAACATCTTACCGCTGGTGCCTGTATGGTTTTTCATATGGTCGCCCACCAGTGCAATGATGGAATGCCCCGTTTCCACCTGTAAGGCATCTACCTGGCCATTTTGTATTTCTACCGCAAATGCCTCGTCCGTTGCCCGTTTTGCCTGTTCTGCTGCGCTGGCTTCCACCGCTACGCAGATGGAGTGTTCAGAGGAACTTTGGGTAATGAGGATCACGTTTATCCTTTTGCTGGATAAGGCTTCGAAAAAACGTTTTGAAAACCCGGGTATGCCCACCATGCCGCTGCCTTCAAGGCTCAGTACTGCAATATGGTTGATGCTGGAGATGCCCCGTATGATGCTGTCTTTTTCACGCGCGCCGTTTTCAATCAATGTACCATAGTCGGTTGGGGCAAAGGTGTTCTTTACCCATACCGGTATGTTCTTGGCCATCACCGGTTGTATGGTGGGGGGATAAATGACTTTAGCGCCAAAATGAGAAAGTTCCATCGCTTCCTGGTAGGAGATGTGCGGAATGGCACGGGCATTGGCAACCAGCCGCGGATCCGCTGTCATCATGCCGCTGACATCCGTCCATATCTCCAGTGTTGCCGCGTTTGCGGCAGCAGCGAGTATGGCCCCCGTATAATCCGATCCGCCACGCCCGAGTGTGGTGGTGGATCCGTTTTTTTCAGTGGCAATAAAACCCGGCAGTACCACCAGTGTATCTTTAAGCGAAACGCACCAATGCCAGATATTGTCATTGGTAGTGGCAAAATCGACAGCCGCATAGCCATAAGCCGCATCTGTTACAATCAATTCCCTTGAGTCCTTCCAAACCGCATTGGTACCCCTTGCATTGAGTGTGGCCACAAGAATCTGCGAGGAAAGTATTTCTCCAAAACTTACTAAGGAGTCGCGCGTGCGTGGCGAACATTCGCGCAGACTGAAAATGCCCTGGCAAATCTCCTCGAGCCGGTTGCACTGCTGCATCACTTTGCTGAGCGTGCTGCTTTGGCTGGCCACCGGCAGCAGTGCCTTTACCATTTCGAGGTGCCGTTGTTCGATCGTTTGTAAAAGGCTGCGGTAGTCGTCCTGGCCACCGGCTGCAAGATTACCGCAGTTCAGCAGCATGTCTGTAATGCCCCCCAGTGCAGAAACCACTACGAGGCTGGTATCTTTTTTAGCCGCTGCTGTAGCGATGCTGATCACCTTGTTCATGTTTTCGGGGTTGGCTACAGATGATCCGCCGAATTTTAATACCTGCATATGTGATAATGTTTAAGCGTAAAAACCAGAAATGTTGTTGGGGAAAGCGTAATGCCAATGGGATAATATGGTGTTGTACAACCCTTAACGGGTTGTGAAAGTGTTGATGGTAAAGGATACCATGCCGGAAAAAAAAGGATATGTCGTGCTGTATTTCATTACTGGGAGTAAAAATAAGGGATTTTGCGGAAGTAACAAAAGGCATAAGTATTATTAATGTTAAGCAATCCCGGCAACCATATTTTTTATATCCGGGTTAAAGTACTTTTAAACCAGGGCACGAAACTTAAAAATTGTCCCTGCTTACCCGTGCAGATTCCACAAAAAAACTTATTTTCATCACCTAAAAAATATACTGTATGAGAAAATCAATCTGTTACACCGCCATAGCAGTGGCATTACTGCTGAGTGCCTGTAAAAAATCCCCCGTCGCCAACGATGCCGCCGTCGCCAACCCCGAACCGGTATCCACCGCCGCCATCAACGCGCAGATCCATGCGCAACTGCAACTGCACCACAAATTTGAATGGAGTATGGTTTCCGATGAAATGGTGTGGAGTGCCTTACAGGCCAGCGACAAGATCATGTCTATCGGTTACCAGCCCGCTGGTGAAACGGGTGTCAGCGAACGTTTGCATACCATCAACATCAGCGACCCGGCCTGGAAAGCCGCAAAACAAAAGGTACTCGAACTGGTACAGGCCAATGAAAAAACAACCCGCACCGGTCTTACCATTGATCAGCTTGAAGAATGGACAGAAGCAGTACTTCCTGTCATCAATGTACGGGTGGATAATTTTGCCACCGTACAAAAACTCCGCGCATCAGGCCTTGTACGTTACGCCGAGCCCATGGGCTACGAACCCCAACGCCTCACCAGCGGCTCGCTCAGCAGCAGTGGTTGCGATGGCAATACGGCCGAACCCGGTCTCCTGGCCGGCACCGATTATACCACCATTGCACCTAATGCCAAGGCCTCCTGGAACTATGCTTATCACGGGATACAGAATGCCTGGACAAAAACCACCGGAGCCGGCGTAAAAGTATTCATCATTGATACGGGTTCGGCGTTTGACCAGGAAAACCTTGGCAGCGCCATCAACCAGGGGGCATCTTCCGGCCGTACGTCAGAGAAGATTGTTACGCTTCCGCGTTCTACCTTTCTGGGTATACCCACGGGGCCTGTAGAAACACCCGACGACGGATGCGGACACGGCACATCCATGGCCGGAGCCTGCGCTGCACCAAGGGGTACAGATGGCGCCGCCTGTGGTATTGCTTACAATTGCAACCTGGTTACCTGCCGCGCAGCATCCGATGTATACCTCGATGCCAGCCGCGAAGTAAAGGGGGTTGCAGATGCTTATACCAATGCTGCCAACCGCGCAGATGTAAAAATCATCAGTATGAGTATGGGGAAAATTACCGGCAGTTCACAAATTGCAGATGCCATCCGCTATGCCTATGGCAAAGGAAAACTGATGTTCTGCGCTGCGGGTACCTCATTCGATTGGACTGCCGGCTGGGTTGGGGTTATTTTTCCCGCCTATATGAACGAAGTGAATGCGGTAACAGGGGTGCGCGACAATAATTTTAATACCCAATGCAGTACCTGTCATGATGGCAGTGAAACAGATTTTACGGTTGTGATGGAAAAAGCAGCTAATGAACGTCATCCGCTTACCTTGGCTATGACGGGCGATCAACCTTCAACCGTGGGCGGGTCTTCTGTAGCCACGGCTTCCACCGCGGGTATGGCCGCCCTGATCTGGAGCCGATTTCCCGCTTATACGCGCGACCAGGTGCTGAATAAGATGATACAAAACTGCAGCAGGTATCCCAACCGCAGCAGTAACCTCGGCTGGGGCAACCTTAATGCAGACGCTGCCACCAATTAAACCGGGTTACCCCAAACTTTACAGCCAACTGCAAAAATCCGGATTGACATAAACAGGGTAGGGGGGATGTGGTCATGACCAGCAGGATTACCATTGTTGAAATTTATCACATCCCTCATTACCCGTTTCCGGATTTTCCTTACCTTAGGCAAATAATTAATATTATGCGAATACTTCCTGCGCTGATTTCCGGCGTTGTTACAACGGGGCTGATTTTCGTCTTTAATACCAAAGCCGTATTGCCCGCACCCCTTGGTAAATTCTTAAGTCCGCAGCACGGACTCTGGCAGAATGCAGAACCCCTTAACCAGGACTTCAGTGCGGACCTCAAGTTTCCGCAACTCAAGGGTAAAACGTCGGTGTACATTGACGACCGCCTGGTTCCGCACATTTTCGCAGAACAGGAAAATGATGCCTACTTTGTACAGGGCTACCTGCACGCCAAATTCCGGCTCTGGCAAATGGAACTGCAAACCCATTCAGCCGCCGGCCGGGCGAGTGAAATCGTTGGCCCCATCGCGCTGAACCACGATCGTGAATTCCGTCGCCTCGGGATGGTTTTTGCCGCCGAAAACTCACTCAAAACAGTGGAGGCCGATCCGGTGATCAAAAGCAGTTGCGATAACTACACCGCAGGCGTCAATGCCTATATCGCCACCCTCACCGAAAGCGCATTACCCATGGAGTACAAATTACTGGGCTACAAACCCGAGCCCTGGTCCAACCTGAAAACGATGCTCTTTCTCAAATACATGTCGTTCGACCTCGCGGGCGGTGAAGACGATTTTGAAATGACCAATGCAAAGACATTTTTCAGTCCTGAAGACTTTAATAAACTCTTTCCATCCATACAGGATTCCTTAGATCCCATCATCCCCAAAGGAACCCCCGTTGCGCCCCCTGCTATCCAGCCCGTAAAACCGGCTACAGCAGATTCGCTGTATTTTGGGGCACTTGCAGGCGTCACCGCTACCGAAACCAAACCGCACAAATTCAATGGCAGTAACAACTGGGCGGTGAGTGGTAAAAAAACAAAGAGTGGTGCCCCCATCCTCTGCAATGATCCGCACCTTGCACTGAACCTCCCCTCCCTCTGGTACGAAATGCAAATATCCACCCCTGCGTACAATGCCTATGGGGTCAGCTTCCCCGGCTCTCCCGGTGTTGTGATCGGGTTCAACGACAGTTGTGCTTTTGGCTTCACCAATGGTGGCCGCGATGTACGCGATTACTTCGAAATCAAATTCAAAGACGATAGCCGCAAAGAATACTGGTTCAACAACGAATGGAAAAAAACAACTTTCCGCGTTGAACACATCAAGGTTAAAGACAGTCTCGAAATCATTGATTCGGTAGCCTATACCGTATTTGGTCCGGTGATGTATGATAAAACTTTCAGCGGCGGGCGGCAAACCAACAGCAAAGCCTATGCTGTTCGCTGGACGGCACACGAAGGCAGCAATGAAATGCGCATTTTCCATGGCCTCAACCATGCGAAAAACTATGCGGATTATACCGCCGCTGCGCAGTTCCTCCGTACACCCGGACAAAACTGTCTCTTTGCTGCCAAGAACGGCGATATCGCCATTCGTGCACAGGGCGATTTTCCGGCTAAATGGACAGGACAGGGTGATTTTGTGATGCCGGGAACCGACAGTAGTTATATGTGGAAGGGCATGATACCCCAGAATGAAGTACCCTTTCAGTACAATCCTGAGCGTGGGTTTGTGAGCAGTGCCAATCAACGGCCGGTAGACTATAACTATCCCTATTACCTCGGGCGCGGGTACCCCGAATACCGCGGATTGATTGTCAACCGCAAACTGGGCCAGATGAGTATGATTACACCTGAAGATATGATGAAAATGCAGACCGATAACTATAATATACTCGGCGAAACGGCCCGCCCCATCCTGCTGAACAATATCCGCGAAAGCGAACTTTCCGCAGATGAAAAAAAGTACCTTGACCTGCTGAAGGGTTGGGATCTGCGCAATGATGTACATTCCAAAGGCGCAAGCGTATTCCTTACCGCATGGGGGTTCTTTGTACAATCAGTATATGAAGATGAATATAAGAAGGCACCAAGACCGATCATTTTTCCGCTTGAAAATACGCTCGCAGAACAGGTGCTGAAAGATTCGGCATACAAGTTCCTTGATGATATTGCCACACCGCAAAAAGAAAGCCTGGCCGATATTGCCACCGCGGCATTTAAAAAAGCAGGCGCACACCTGAAGCAGGTGGAAGCCGATGGTGCGCTTGAACTGGCCACTTTTAAAGGTACAGGCGTTTATCACCTGCTGAAACTACCCGCTTTCAGCAGACTCAACCTGCCGATTGGCGGCGGCGAAAACGTGATCAATGCTGCTACGGGTGATCATGGCCCGAGCTGGCGTATGGTGGTACACCTTACCCCGGTTACCGAGGCCTATGGCATCTATCCGGGGGGACAGAGTGGTAATCCCGGCAGTCGTTACTACGATAATTTTGTTGACGACTGGGCCGCGGGCAAATACAATAAAATATGGGTCATGACCAAAAATGAAACCAGGGACCAGCGGGTTAAATGGACCATGCAGTTCAGCAATTGATTCCAGTCACCCCTTTCTTTATCAACAACGACATTCATTATGAAATTTATATCAGCCCTTCTGCTCACAGCCGTACTCAGTTTCGCCGCATGTTTATTTGCACCCTGGTGGAGTATCGCCATTATCGCAGCCATCGTAGCCATTGCCGTTCCGCAAAAACCATTCAAAGCCTTTGGTGCCGGGTTCCTCGGCCTGTTCCTGCTATGGGCGGTACTGGCCTTTCTGCGCAGCAGTGCCAACGGACATCTCCTGGCGCATAAAATATCAGTACTGATCATCAAAATGGACAACCCCATCCTGCTCATCACCGCTACGGGATTGATCGGCGCCCTGGTGGCCGGATTTGCCGCCTTCACAGGCAGTTTTGTACGCCGTTAACCATGCTTTGGTCATGTGCCGGGTACTGTTGACCAATGGTGAATAGTACCCCGTTTCCCCCGTGATTGCCTGGCAACAGGTATGGTCTGCAATGCCCTTCCCGGTGGGCTGTTGTTGATGTACCCATTCCCCGATTCTACCGATCCGTTGGCCGGCGTACCCGGTGGGTATGGTAAGGACAGCAACGAATATGAAATGGCCGGTAGTACCCGAAGGACTGAACGCAAAAGAGTGGTACACAAAAAAAAGGAATAAGTCATCCGCAAAAAGCACAAAGGCCACCAGGCCTTTTTTTATTACCCTGGCCACCTCCCAAAAACTACCTGATGTTAAATACAGGTGTTTATACGCGATAATCTGCCCCGGGAACTTTATACTTTGCATGTACAAAATCCAGTAATACTAAATACGATGGATCAATATCCAACATTGTCGGGATACAAATATCTGCCGGACAATCATCGGCCAAAATCCAAAAAAATCATGACCATACAAAAGCCGGCATATTATCTTTTTACAGCCTCATCGGCTTAATTGATTAATACAACAATATGTTATGCAGATATCGCCAACACTGGCAAGTGCTGATATGACTGCTCTGCAGGTTTGCATGATCTCAACCGGTTTCGGGCATACCGCTGTGCAACATATATACGCGTAGTCCTGGTAGTTCCGGGCTGATCACCCGTCAGGCTATTATTGGATAAATGACCCATAAAAATACCCGGCGCATCCCGAAAAGCCGCAAAAGAGTAGGGTACACAATAAAATGCAATATATTATGAGTTCAACAACCAACTGGACCTGTTCGGTTGACACCTCTTCCGGAACACCCGTTGCTTCATTGATGCAATCTGTTAATGGTGCAGCACCAGTACCCTTTATCCTGAAAGGGCTTTGTTATTCACCCGCCCCGATCAATGGATCGAACGCATCAGCCCCTGCGATAGGAGACTGGTTTTGGGATGATTTTTCCGGGCAGGGCTTCGGGATTACCGGCTGGGATGCCTTGTGGCAAAGAGATATTCCGAACCTGCAGTCCCTCGGTGCCAACACCATCCGGGTGTACAGTATGTTGTCCCGGCAATTGAATACCGACGGGACATTCCCAAGCCCCTGGAACAGCGGGCAACTGCAGACACACCAATCCTTTCTTGACCAATGCTGGAATGATGGCGTCAATCCCCTTTATGTACTGGTAGGTATTCCCCTTCCGTCCAATATGTTCTGGCAGGAGCAATACAACAGTACACCTCAGGACCAGATTACGTTCTGGACAAATGTACTGTCTGAGACGGTAACACAGGTAGCCGGTCATCCTGCTGTGCTGGGCTTTGTTATACAGAACGAACTGGATTCCGGCGTGGTTACCTATGGCCCCAATACAGGTTATGTTCAGTTCTGGTGGAGCCAGGTACAAACGCTGGCAGCGGCTGCCAAAACAGCCATGGGGACCAACCAGAAACTGGTAGGAATGGCCGTGCACGATGATCCTAACATTGCCGGTCAGGCTGCATCCTATATGGCGCAATGCCCTGCGATGGATTTTTGGGGTGTCAATACCTACCAAACCATCAATTTCAGCAGTGTTTTTGGCCCGGTACCCAATATTGGCCCCGGTTATGCCGGACTGACCGGTGCAGCCCTCAAGCCCGTCATCTTTACCGAATGGGGAATGCCGGCTACGGGTCATCATTCGGCAACGGATCCTTCAACGATTTATGCCGATGCTGCCACGATTGCCAATGCGGCTAAGGTGATTGCGGCTGTTGGGCCATTGGCTTATCCGCCCACCCAATCCCTCTGCCTGGGCATGTATTATTTTGAATACTGCGATGAGTGGTGGAACCAACCGGGTGCACCCAATATCTATACCTGGTATGGTGGTACGCCTGCACCCGGGTTTCCGAACGGATACTGGGACCAGGATGGCTTTGGTATTTTCTCCCAGCAACGCGGAGCCGGCCTGAGCAATAACAGCCCGATCTGGCAGCAGACCGGTGGTTATGGCGGGCCAGCGACGCCAATAGATGTGGTGACCGTACGTACGGGCACTTTCAATGCGCTGCAACAGGTGTTCAGCGACATTACCTTTTTCACCGTTCAGTCAACCCTGCCCTGGCAGTCTGCCGGTGTTACGGTGCCCGCCGGAAGCACAGTAACCATCACCTTTCTGTCTGGTGCCTGGACGGCGAACCCGAACGACAATGGCGGAAAGTTGTATGATGCCAATGGTAACCCGACATTTATCGTGGCGAAGCCAGGCTATACGATGCCCGGTCAGGATGAGGGCGCGCTTATCGGTTCTATAGGTACTGATGTATTTCTGGTGGGTGATAGCCTGACCATGACTGCAACCACCGGTGGCGAGCTGCAACTGTGTATCAATGATGACCTGAAAGGGCAATATGGCTCCGGGTTAAAAGATAATATCGGACAGATTACGGTCCGGATTACCATAGGATAATCCCTTCCAGTCCCCTTTACTGAACAGGCTGTTTCATTTCTATGCGACAGCCTTTTTTTATGCTGATCACTGATGGTTTGTCTTGCCCCGCCGCCTTATATCCGGAATACGGGGAACATCCGGGGTTACTACGGGGTTGCCACGGGTCTGATCTTCTGTAACACCCGGGGTAAACATTGGGGTAAATGGGAAAACACGGGCTTAGACGGGTAACCCTCGGCTTTACTACGGGGTTACTACGGGGCTGCTACCGGAAAGATGTCCTGGAGGTAGCAGGGTCAAAGACGTAAGTATCGGGAGGAGGTACTGAGTACTTAGGGTCATCCTATCAAAAGTTTAGGTCCTCCTATAGGGAGGTATAGGTCAACCTATCAAAAGTTCAGGTCCTCCTATAGGTGGGTATAGGTCCACCTATCAAAAGTTTAGGTCCTCCTA
>JAAFIK010000089.1 GCA_013298665.1 Chitinophagales bacterium | reverse complement strand
TTCCGCACCCAGGTAATCCGTCAGGCCGACAGCCCTGTCAGGCTGGCTGATCAGACCTTGCAGTAAAGCATCAAAATGGGCGATCATACGTACTACAGATTCGCGGGCATACAGATCGGTATTGTATTCAATGGCCATATCGATTCCCCCTCCTGCTTCTGCAAAACTGAACATAAGGTCAAATTTGCTCACCGGGCTTTCACCACCTCCATAAGCGTCAACAGTAAGACCATCAATCGTCAATGCCTCTCCCTGCTCCTGGAGTTCGTTGTTTTGCAGGATGACCATTACATCAAAAAGTGCGCTCCGGCTCATATCCCGCTGCAATGGCAGGTGATCAACCAGTTCATCAAATGGAAAGACCTGGTGTTCGTAGGCGCCGAGGGTAAACTCTTTTACCCGGTCGAACAATTGCCTGAAGCTGTCACTACCGCTGAAGCGGGTACGCAGGGCGAGGGTATTGATGTAGAAGCCAATCTGGTCGTGCAGATCGCTGTGTGGCCGGCCGGCAACAGGACTGCCAACAATGATATCGCTCTGGTTGCTGTACCGGTAAAGCAGGACGTTTACGGCGGCAAGCAATCCCATAAACAGGGTGCCTCCCTGTTCCTGTACCAGTGCCTTAAGTACAGTTGCCGTGTCTCCGGTAATATGGTGACCAATGGCATTTCCATTATAGGTTTTGACCAGCGGTCTTGGATAATCGGCCGGCAGGTCAAGTATGGGCAGATCGCCTTCAAACTGTTGCAGCCACCAGGCTTTATGTGCATCAGGCCCGGCACCGCTCAGTTGTTGCTGTTGCCAGGCAGCATAATCCTTATACTGGATCCGCAGTGGCGGCAGCAGGTTTGTTGTTCCGGCGTTGCAGGCATTGTAATACCCGAGTAATTCTTTGATGAGCAATCCCATCGACCACCCATCGCTGATGATGTGGTGCATGGTATAGGTAAACACCCATTCATCGGCAGCTACCTGGTAAAGACCCGCACGGATCAATGGACCGGTGGCGAGGTTGAAGGGTGTGGTGAAAGATTGTTGTACCAGCTCCTTCACCCTTACTTCCCGTATTGCTGCAGGAAGATCCTGCAAGGCTTCATACTGAATGGCAAAGCCTGTATCCATGACACTGCGGATAACCTGCCGTACGGCTCCTTCTTCATTTTCCCTGAATACGGTACGCAGGCTTTCGTGCCGTTCCATGAGGCAGCCAAATGCCTGTTCGAGCGCAGCTTTATTGCATACGCCCCGGAAGATGTATGCTGCGGGCATATTATACGCGGTATTGGCTTCTTCAAACTGGCTTAAGACCCAAAGTCGTCGTTGTGAGGAAGACAGCGGATAACTCTCCTGTACTGCTATGGGCGCAATGGCTTCAAACTCGTCTTTACCTGCTGCATCTATAAGGGCAGCCTGTTCTTCAAGAATTGTTCTGCTGAAAAGGTCTTTGAGGTCTACCCGTACATCAAAGGTTTTGTGTATCTGGCTGGCGAGGCGGGTGGCTTTAAGGCTATGTCCGCCAAGGTTGAAAAAATCATCTTTGATACTGATCGTGCCGTGGCCAAGTATTTCCTGCCAGATGGCTGTCAATTTTTCTTCTGTAGGGTTGCGCGGAGCAATATAAGGAACACCAGTGGCGATTCCCGCAGCAGCAGGATCGGGCAATTGCTTTTTGTCTACCTTGCCATTCGCATTAAGTGGCAGTGCATCAAGCTGTACATAATAAGCGGGCAGCATATAAGCGGGCAGCAGGCCACCGAGAAACTGGTTTAACGAAGTATTACTTTGCGGTTCTGTACTAACGATATAGGCCACCAGTTCTTTTTCTTCGCTGCCGGCAATTGCCCGGGCGGTAACCGCGGCCGCACTGATGCCGGCATACTGCTGCAGCGCGGTTTCGATCTCACCCAGCTCTATACGGTAACCCCGAACTTTTACCTGGGTATCACGGCGACCGATAAAGGCAATATTACCATCCGGCATCCATCGGCCAAGATCGCCTGTCAGATAAAGCCGTTCGCCGGGCAGGAAAGGATGCGGAATAAATTTTTCGGCTGTCAGTCCGGGCTCGTTGAGGTAACCCCTGCTCAACCCGGCACCGCCAACGGCAATTTCCCCGGTAACACCGATGGGTTGCAACTGGTGATCAGTGCTTAATATATATGCCGTGCTGTTGTCGATGGGTTTGCCAATGGGCAGGTTGGCGGGCACGTCTCCGATGGTAAAGGTTACCGAGAACGTGGTATTTTCTGTGGGGCCATACCCATTGATGATGCGCAGGCCGGGATAATGCTGACGCAACGCAGCAATATGCACTACCGATAGTTTGTCGCCACCGGCGAGAATGGTTTTTAATCCACTGAATATGCTGATGTCTTTATCAATCAGTTCGTTAAGCCAGCCAGCGGTAAACCACATAGTATCTATCCCGAAACTACTGATCGCGGCGGCAAGCCGTTGTGTATCAAGCAGGGTTTCTTTGCTGCAGAGTACCAGGGTGCCTCCACGAAGCAGGCTGGCCCAGTATTCGAAGGTTGTTGCATCAAATGATACCGCGCCTGTAGAGAGTATGGTTTCTGCTCCGGTGATACCGGCATATTGTCCGGGGTGTACCAGCCGTACCACGTTGCGGTGCTCAACCATAACACCTTTCGGTTTGCCCGTTGTACCGGAAGTGTACATGATATAGGCCAGGTCATGGGGTTGTACGACAACGGGAAGTGGCGCCGCCGGATATGCCATATCATCGAGTTGCACATCGATGGCGATGAGCGGACCGGTATAATAATCCGCCTCAAACATGTAATCGGTGGACGTGACCAATGCCTTAATGGCGGTATCCTCCACCATAAATGCTTTGCGGGCACGGGGATATGCTGTATCAACCGGCACATAGGCCGCGCCTGATCGCAGTATCCCGAGTATGGCAATGATGAGTTGTGCCGACCGGTCGAGCAATATACCAACGGTATCGCCTGTCTGTATATCGTGGTTGGCCAGCAGGTAAGCAGCAAGGGCCATACTTTTTTCCTGCAACTGCCGGTAGCTGAGCCGGACATCTTCAAATACCAGCGCCATCGCTTCCGGGGTGGCTGCTGCCTGTTCATCAAAAAGACTGATAATGGATGCAGCATCGGGATAACCGATCTGTGCAGCAGGATTGAAATGACGGAGCAATTGTATTTTGTCATCTTCCGACAGCAGACTGAGTTGGGCAACCGGTGTTTGCGGGGCTTCGATGGCCGCGGCAAGGAGTTTCTCAAAATTCACCACCAGCCGCCGGATACTATCTTCAGCGTATACATCGCTGTTATACACGACCATACAATGAATCCCATCGCCGGCTTCGCGGAAGTCGAAGGCAAGTTCATAAAGTCCGCTCCGGGTATCCTGGCTTTCATAGGGGCTGATATGCAGGCCATCCGGGCCACCGGCTGCGGCGCTGCCGCTAATGGCGTCGGTATTGTGCAGTACTACAGATACATCGAAGAGTGGCGTACGGCTCATATCCCGCTCAATCGGCAATGCGTTGACAAGCTCATCAAAAGGAAAGGCCTGGTGCGCATAAGCCGCAAGGGTAAGTGTTTTAACATTGGTAAGCAGGGTGACAAAAGCATCTGTTCCGCTGAAACGGGTACGCAGGGCGAGGGTATTGAGGTAAAACCCGATCTGGTTGTCGAGATCGGCGTGTTCCCGTCCGGCAATCTGTGTACCGGTGATGATATCGGTCTGTCCCGTATAGCGGTACAATACCGCATTAACAGCAGCGAGCAACCCCATAAACAATGTGCTTCCTTCTTCCTGACAAAGCGCTTTTATGCCGTTTGTTAATGTTGCATTGATGCCGTGATGTATGACACCGCCGTTGTAGCTTTTCAGGGCAGGCCGGGGGTAGTCGGCCGGAAAGCCGAGCAGGGGCAGCTCACCCGAAAACTGGCCAAGCCAGTAATTCCGGTGCGCTTCAAGCGCGGCACCGCTGAGTTGTGTATCCTGCCAGGCGGCATAATCTTTATACTGGATACGCAGGGGCGTCAGGGGATTGGGAAGGCCATTGCCATAGGTATTATACAGCAGCATGAGTTCGCTGATGAGGACGGCCATCGACCAGCCGTCGCTTACAATATGGTGCATGGCATAGGTAAATATCCACTGGTGGTCGGCAACCTGCAGTACACCGGCACGAACCATGGGGCCTTGTGCAAGATCGAAGGGACGCAACAGTTCCTCTCCCACCAGCATACGTGCAGCGGCGGCGGGATCGGTATGGGTGCGCAGGTCAGTAAAGCCAATCGTAAATCCAATATCTGCAAGGCTGCGGATGACCTGACGTACTTCTCCCGCAGCATTTTCCCTGAATACGGTACGCAGGCTTTCGTGTCGTTCAATAAGGGTATTGAAGGCAAAGGTCAATGCATCAGGATTGAGGTGACCATCAAAAACGTATACTGCAGGCATATTGTACGCAATATTCGCTTCTTCAAACTGGCTCATCACCCACAGGCGGCGCTGGGATGGAGACAACGCATAGTCGGGCTGTACCGGCACAACAGGAATACCTGCGGGTGCAGTTACCGCTGTATGCTGCCCGTTATCTTTTAAAAAATCAACCAATTCCTTTTTTCGCTCCCGGATTTCGCTAAGCAGGGTTGGTTCGATGGGTGTCCCATTACCAAAGAGTTTTAATTCTCCGTTGACCAGCTCAAGCAACAATCCATTATTCCTGATTCGTTCTAACAAACTTTTCATAGTTCTATTTCTGTTAATCTTTCTTTTTCTTTTTTCCTTTTGTCCTGATCAAGCACAAATAATATCTGCTCACCCAGGTGTTCTACAGTAGGATGTTTAAATATGTGTTGTATACTGATTTTTACATTAAATACATGCGTAACCTTCGATACCATGCGTGTGGCAGCGAGACTATGGCCACCAATAGCAAAAAAATCGTCCATTACCCCCACCTGTCCGCGGCCGAGAATGTCTTTCCAGATGGCCACCAGTTTCTCCTCTGTTTCATTGCGCGGTGCTACATAGGGAATCCCGCCGGACAAGCCCAAAACTTCCGGATCCGGCAAGCGTTGCAGATCCACTTTACCATTGGTATTAACAGGCAACTGTGGCAGGGGTACAAAATAGCCGGGTATCATATATGCGGGCAGGTGCCGGCCAAGCAACTGCCGTAAGGCATTGGCATCGGGTGTATCGCTGCATACCAGGTAAGCCACCAGTTCTTTCTCTCCATTCCGGTTGGGTCTTGCCGTAACCAGGGCTGCACGTATACCGGGATATTGCAACAGGGCGCTCTCCACCTCAGCCGTCTCAATACGGAATCCCCTTATTTTAACCTGTGTATCAAGGCGGCCGCCAAAAATGAGATTGCCATCTGGCAACCAGCGTCCGAGATCGCCCGTGCGGTAGAGCCGCTTCCCGGGTATAAACGGATGATCAATAAATTTCTCTGCCGTCAGTGCCGGTTGGTTGAGGTAGCCAAGGGCAAGCCCGGCCCCGCTGATACATATTTCGCCAATCACCCCAACGGGCTGCAACTGAAGCTGATCGCTGAGTACATAGATCTGCTGGTTACTGATGGGTTTGCCGATGGGGATATGGGGCTGAAAGCCTTTCACCGCATAGCTGGTAGCGAGGATCGTATTTTCGGTAGGGCCATAGTTGTTGATGATCGCATAATGCCGGTTCGCATAAGTATTCAGACGATCACCGCCAAGCATGAGGTAGCGAAGCCGCTGATTGTCTGCCGCCATGATGAATTGCTCCCCCATCTGCGTGGGCAGGAAACTGACGGTGATACCCCTGGCATCATAGAATGCAGACAGGGCAGCGATATCATGCCGTATGTCTGCTGGTATCGTAAACAGGGAACCACCGGAGAGTAAGCAGGGGAATATTTCCCAGGCAGACGCGTCAAAGGCGGTACTTGCAAACAGGGTATGCCTGTCGTTGGCACCTACCTCAAAATGGCGGACATACCAGGCGCAGAGATTGGTCATACCCCGGTTGGCGATAATGGTTCCCTTGGGGTTGCCTGTAGATCCGGAAGTGTAGATGATCATCACCGGATCTTCCGGTCCGGTTTCCTGCGGCAGATCTGTTGCAGAAAAGGTATGGGCAAGGGCTTGAAAGGCTGCAATGGTTTCATTGTTTACAAGCAGTTGACAGGAGCTGTCTGTAAGCATATAGCTGATCCGTTCGGGTGGGTAAGCCAGGTCGAACGGTACGCATACAGCGCCGCACTTCAATACCCCGAGGATGGCCATAAGCAATTGCTCACCCCGGTCAAGACCGATACCGACACGCTGACCGGTTTCCACAGCACAGCCGCTGCGCAGGTAGGCTGCAAAGCGATTGGCTGCTTCGTTTAGCGTCTGGTAGGTCCATTGTATATCCCCATTCACAATAGCCAAAGCATTGGGCTGCCCGGCCACCTGTACCCGGAACCATTCCGCAACAGATATTGCCGGTACAGGAAGTACAGGTGCCTGGTTAAAGTCCTTCAGGAGTTGTTCCTTTTCAACAGCCGACAGCAACGGTAAAAGCCCGATGGGTGTGTGCGGTGATGCAACGATGGATGTTGCCAACCCGACGAAATGACGTGCCAGTTGCGCTATGGTATTTTGCTGATAAATGTCGCAGTTGTATTCGATATGCAGTTGCAGCGCATCATCTGATGCGGTAAACAAAAAGACCATGTCAAATTTGCTCTGTTGCAGGGGATGTGTGGGAAAAGCTGATACCTTCAGCGTACCCGGCAACAGGTGAAGGTTCTCCATCGCTCCCCCTGCCTCCTGCAATACCACCATCACATCAAAAATGGGGTTTCGGCTAAGGTCGCGCTGGTAATGCAGGTTATTGACCAATTCATCAAAAGGGTAAGCATCATGGCTGTAAGCATCCACAGTTACCCGGCGTGTATGGTCGAGGAGTTGCTGAAAACTGTTGTTGCGGCTGAACCGGGTGCGCAGGGCAAGGGTATTTACGTAAAAGCCCACCTGCTGGTGCAGATCGCTGTGCGGCCGGCCGGCAACCGGTGTACCCACAATAATATCTTCCTGACCACTGTAGCGGTGCAGCAGGGCATTGGTAATGGCCAGCAGGTTCATGAAAAGTGTCGTTCCCTGCTGGTGCCCCAGGGTGGTGATGGCCTTACTGAGCGGGCTATCAATCAACTGGTGTACAACAGCACCATTATAGGTTTTGATGGCCGGGCGGGGCAGATCACCGGGCAGGTCAA
>JAAFIK010000088.1 GCA_013298665.1 Chitinophagales bacterium | reverse complement strand
ATTCCAATTGGGCAAGGGGGAGCAATTGTATCTTGTCTTTTACAATAAAAGCGAGTTGCAAACGATCAAACAGGCTGACATTGTACCGGTGTTCTATTGCTTTGACCAGTCGTACCGAGCTGTCTGTACTGCACCCGCTGACACCTGTTGCCGTTTCATCGGCCATCAGCAGGATGAACTGTCCATAGAGGAGATTGGCGTATCCTTTTACCTCGTCGCCATGACTTTTCCATCCTTCGGCGAATGTTTCGAGTTGCTCTTCAATTTCCAATGCTTCGCTGAGGGTGAACAACCGGTTACATTGGTAAATCCATACCCTTGAGTCGGGGTGGAAATCTTCGGGGAGCCATTGTTGGAAGTTGAGGTTCATGGGGCAAAGGTAGTACTTAGCAGCAAGATAAGAAGACGCAGGTATCAGGAGGGGGTACTAAGTCCCCGGTACTCAGTACTCAGCCGGGTTCTGTCTTGATACTTGATACTCAGTACTCAGTACTACAACGCTTACATCGCTGCCGCCACAATTTCTGCAATATCCAGTACGGCTACATTCTCTTCCTGCTCATTTGTCTTTACCCCGTCGGTCATCATGGTATTGCAGAAGGGACAGGCTGCTGCGATAATGGAAGCGCCGGTAGCAAGGGCTTCGGTGGTGCGGTCGAGGTTAACACGGGTATCACCCTTTTCTTCCTCCTTAAACATTTGCGCCCCGCCAGCTCCGCAGCAAAGGCCATTGCTGCGGCAACGTTTCATTTCAACGAGCTCTGCATCAAGGGCTTCGAGTACCTTCCTGGGCGCTTCGTAAATGCCATTGGCCCGGCCGAGATAACAACTGTCGTGGTAAGTAATGCGTTTTCCCTTAAAGCTGCCGCCTCCTTCCAGTTTGATCCTGCCTTCGTCAATCAGTTGCTGCAATAATGTGGTATGGTGGATCACTTCATAATGACCACCGAGTTCGGGGTATTCATTTTTTAGTGTATTGAAGCAGTGGGGACATGCCGTAACAATTTTTTTAACGCCATAGCCATTCAATACCTGAATATTCTGATAGGCCATCATCTGAAACATAAACTCATTGCCCGCCCGGCGGGCAGGGTCGCCCGTACACATCTCTTCCTTCCCGAGTATGGCATAGCGCATACCTGTTTTATCGAGTATGGTGGCAAAGGCCTTGGTGATCTTCTGCGCCCGCTGGTCGAAGCTGCCGGCACAGCCTACCCAGAATATAATTTCAGGGGTTTCTCCCTTCGCCATCAACTCAGCCATTGTTGGTACATGCATAGCATTATATTTTCGTGGGGCAAAGGTATAAAATACTCGTTAGTAGTGGTTAGTTAGTACAAAGAGTTATCCCCTCTTGCTACCTGCTGTTTCTTATCCTGCCACCATTCCTGATGTTCAAGTTTTCGGCGGGTATTCCCATTTCCCCCTTATTTTTGGGTTTCAGAATTGCCGTCATTGAAAGAAATAGTGAAAAAAATAACCAATTGGGAGCAGTGGCCCTTCAAATTATTATACGCACCCATCAGTATTTTTTGGTTGGGGTATATCATCCGGTCATGGTCGGTATGGTTTTTTACGCCCAGTAACCCCAAACTCACTTTTGGGGGTATGGAGGGTGAACCCAAAAAGGAAATGTACGACCTGTTGCCCGCTTCGCTGTACCCGGCTACTTTTAATTGCCATCCCGCAGAAAGTTTTGAACAAGTGCTTGCCAGGCTGGCTGAACATCCAATTGTTTATCCTTTTGTGGTAAAACCGGAAGTGGGCGGACAGGGTGTTCTTTTCCGGAAAATCGATACGGAGGAAGAATGGCGGCAGTATCATGTGGTAGTGCCGGTAGAATATATTGTGCAAAGCCTGGTTTATTATCCCATGGAAGTAAGTGTTTTTTATATCCGTCACCCGCAATGGCCCAAAGGTATGGTAACGGGTTTCCTGCACAAGATACCTTTGCAGGTAACCGGCGATGGGGTACATACGCTGGAGCAATTGATCCTGCAACACCCAAAGGGCAGTAAGCGGGTGGGGGAATTGCACAGCAAACACCGGGAACAATGGAACAGGGTATTGCCCAAAGGGGAGCAATACATGCTGAGCTACGCTGCCAACCACAACCGGGGTGCGCATTTTATCGACCTGAAGGAACATATCGATGACCGGCTGGCAGGGCTTTTTGACAAGATCAGCCACAGCATTAACGATTTCTTTTATGGCCGCTATGATGTGATGTGCAGTAATGTGGAAGACCTCAAGGCAGAACAAAACTTTGTCATACTGGAGTACAATGGTTGCGGTGCTGAACCCAATCATTTTTATGATACGGGTTATACGCTGGGGGGGGCTTATCGTGAAATACTGCGGCATTGGCGATTGCTGTATATGATCAGCAGTTACAACCGAAAACAGGGTGTGCGTCCCTGGCCCTTACTGAAAGGCATACGTTTCCTGCGGCAGGCGCGCGTGCATATGCGGGTGATGAAGGCGGCAGACAGGCAGTTGGGTTGAGCGGATGGCTGGTATGGACAAATAATTATTGCAGACTTAATATTGATATATCAGGAAATTAGCAACGATATTCTGTTGGGGTATGATGATCAGTTTTCTGGGATCACTGCCCCTGGGTACGCTCAATGTGGCGGCTATGCAGATCGGGTTACAGGAAAGTATTGCGGATGCGGTGTGGTTTTCGCTGGGGTCGCTGCTGATAGAAATGGTGTATGTGCGTCTTTCGCTGGTGGGCATCGACTGGATACAGAAACAGGACCGGCTGATGCGCATCATGGAATGGGTTACGCTGGCGATTATACTGGCACTGGCTGCGGGTAGTTTTGCCGCTGCATTGAAGGATAACCCGGAGGCCAAAAATGTATTCCTGAAAAATGATATGCACCGCTTCCTGCTGGGGATGTTTATGAGTGCCATCAATCCGGTGCAGATACCGTTCTGGTTTGGCTGGAGTACGGTGTTGTTTACCAAAAAAATCCTGCAACCCAGGCGGGATCAGTACAATAGTTATATCGTTGGAATCGGGATCGGGACGCTGGCGGGCAATTGTGTGTTTATCTTCGGGGGTAAATGGGTGGCCGGCCGTATTGCCAATAGTCAGCAATACCTGAACTGGGTAATCGGTGGTGTTTTTGCCATTACGGCGCTGATCCAGTTGTATAAACTGCTTCGGCACAAAGACGCAATCTCCCGCTTTACCAAAAAAACTTCTGCTGCCAAAACGCCTGCTAATCCACAATGAAGAGGGTGCAACCCATTTCGGTATGGCTTTGGTGTGCCTCGCAATCATCGCCCACATGGTAAGTCATGCCGGGTGTGAGGGTGAAGACGCGGCCATCCTGTAAAGTGGTATTCATTTCACCGGACATACACAAAATGATATGCCCTTTGCTGCACCAGTGGTCGGCAAGGTAGCCGGGACTGTATTCCACCATGCGTACCCGGATATTGTTCATCATAAAGATTTGCCACCAGGCTGTGCCGGTAATGCCGGGATGTACTTCGCGTGGGATTGCAGCCCAGTTGATGGTTTGGAAGGGGAATGGCGCTATCTGCATAACTGCGATTTTTTTTGTAATGGTTGTTTTTGCCCAGTCAGCAGACGCCTGGTGGCTGCCCGATACCGCAAATCACAACCATTTGCAGTATGTCTTTAAGCACAGTAACACCATGTTCTGCCCTGAACGACAGGATTATTGTTCCATTTCTGCTGCCCATTGGTCTCTTTCTTCAGGACTGAATTTCCAGGGAGCAAAATTATTTTCGATATTGCTGAACATGGCATTCCATTCCTGTGGTGCGTTGCTGTCTTCCATAATAAGGCTGCGGCGCAACTCTGTAATGATCGAGAGTGGCGAGATGCTTACGGGGCAGGCCTCAACGCAGGCATTGCAGGTGGTGCAGGCCCGGAGTTCCTCCACGCTGATGTGGTCGTTGAGCAGGGTTTTACCATCGGGTTCAAAACTGCCTTTATTGGCAGCTATATTTTTACCTACGGTTTCCAGCCTGTCGCGCGTATCCATCATGATTTTACGGGGGCTGAGCAGCTTGCCGGTCTGGTTGGCCGGGCAGGCTGCGGTGCAACGACCGCATTCGGTACAACTGTAGGCATCCAATAAATTTTTCCAGCTCAGGTCGGTAACATCTTTGGCGCCAAACTTCATGGGCTGTGCCTCACCGGTGGGGGCGAGCTCAGGTTGCATCATGTATTTAACCTCGTTCTGCACATGTTGCATATTGTCCATTTTACCCGGAGCATCGAGTCGCGCATAGTAGGCATTGGGGAAGGCGAGCATGATATGCAGGTGCTTGCTGTAGGGGAGGTAATTGAGGAAGGCCAGTATGCCCAGGATATGCAGCCACCAGCATCCGCGTTCGAGAAGGATCAGTGAACTTTCGCTCATGCCATTGAAAATACCAGCCAGGGCACCCGATACGATAAAATTACCGGTGGAGTGGTAATGCTCACTTCCCAGTTGCTGGAGATTGAGGTCTGCAGCATTCATGGTAAGGAAGAGCGACATGAGGATGATTTCGGTAATGAGGATATAATTGGCATCGCTGCGGGGCCAGCCGTTGAGGTCATTACTGGCAAAACGCTTGAGTTTGATGATGTTGCGGCGGCAGAGAAAAACCACACAAACGGCAATAACGCCAACGGCAAGCCATTCAAAAAAGTTGATGAGGAAGGTGTAAAACCCACCAAGGAAACCGGCAAATAACCGGTGTTTACCGAGGATGCCATCGAGAACGATTTCGAGTACTTCGATATTGATGATGATAAAACCTGCGTAGATGATAAGGTGCATAACGGCAACAAGCGGATTGGCAAACATCTTCTTTTGCCCGAGGGCCAGGAGGATGAGGTTGCGCCAGCGGGCTGCCGGGTTATCGGATAAATTTTCCTCGCGTCCGAGCAGGATATTGCGGCGGATGGCTTTTATATTTCCGGCAAACCACCAGGTAGCGGCGCCTGCTGCGAGTACAAAAAGAATTTGCTGAACCCATTGCATAAAATAAAGCGTTAAAGCGCTAAGGTACTACATCGGGGGCAAATATGGGGAAGTCAGACCGGTTTTACCGCATGGCTGCGCATGGGGCAGATTATTATTCCGGGATATGCAGCAGGAGCTGATCAATTTTCGCATAATTCTTATACATTCGTGTGCAAGTGTACAATATGGATCAAAAAAATTACATTTTATCTAAGGCCGTGGCAGAAAAGAAAATCCGGCGGATGGCGCTGGAGGTGGTGGAACGCAATTATGATGCACAGGTACTGTTGCTCATTGGCATACGCGAAAACGGCATCGTGATTGCGCATAAGATGGCGACCGCGCTGGCCGGCGTATTTGCAGGGGAGGTGCGGGTGCTGGAATTGTTGATGGATAAGAAACGCCCGGAAATAATTACCATCCTGCCCGAAACGGATTTTACGGGTGCCCATCTCCTGCTGATTGATGATGTGGCGAACACCGGCCATACCATGCTCTATGCGCTCAAACCCCTGCTCAATTTTTTTCCGGCCAATATACAAACACTTGCCCTGGTAGAGCGTACACACAAAACCTTCCCGATCCATATGGATTATGTCGGGCTCTCGGTATCAACCACGCCCGACCAGCATATTTATGTTGAGGTGATTGACGGAGATCTTGGCGGGGCATATCTGGGTTGAGCTGGCAGAGCGTACCTGGTACCGGGTACTTGATACATAGTACTTACTTACAACACTCATTGAACAGCGGATTCCCATCAGTAAACCGCCCAAACGCACGCAGCTAAACTGTTCGTCAAACAGTATCCAGTTCAGGTAAGCCCGCGGCGGCGAAGGCAATACCACATCGTTGTGGCTGTTTAAAAAGGTGGTGATGCCCGGCGGCACCGGGCTGCCGCACCCGTAGTATGCCCGCCATTTTACAGTACCCTTTATTTCAATGAACTTTATCCTTTCTGATAAGCCGGTACAAAAACCAACTAAATGATAACACCAGTATTAAAAACCTTCACCAGCGGGACCTTGAGTGCAACAAAATGACTGTTTTTGGTGCTTTTCAGGCTGTTGGGGTTGCTGAAACACCACCTGACAGTGTTTTATTTTGGTGCTATGGTGGAGTACCAACTAATTTGAGACACTACCTAAAGCACCTGCTCACGCAGTTCACGGCACACCTAATCTGATATACTACGAAAACAAGCTATCAATATATATGTCCCGCTACTTATTTTAATTGTGACTTCATTAGAGAGTATAAATTGGCTTATACTCTTTCCTTTCACAACCAATCTTTAAGTACAATCCTTTTATGTATTTTAAAGTTTTAATGCAATCTCTACTAGTACTATAAAAATATATTTTGGTATAGTTAGCGCCACAGTACTCTACCTTGGTAATACTTGTAAAAAGTATTACGATGAATTTTTTAATATTCTCTTTGTTTGTATTGAAGTACTCTATGCTTACATCATATGCTTCCGGTATTCTATCTATATCAATTTGAATTCCAAATGGCGTGAATGTTATAGTGAAATTTATATGATTTGATGGAGTGTACTTGATTTTTAAATATCTTTCAGCACTCATTTCATCAATTAGAAAATCACTATTCTCTAAAATCAAGGGTTGCTTTAAGCTAATTAATACCTCATTTATCAGATCGACTTGTTCTTTAATTTCCTGTGCCAATTTCATATTATTCAGGGCTTTAAACTAAGATTAAATAATGACCGCTTTACTTGAATCGATGGATTTGCAAAGCTATTGGGAACAAAACTGTTTGGAACATGTATGTGAAATTTGGCATTATTTGGATTTACCGGACTCAATCCTAAACCAATCCTGAATTTGTACCCCCACTGCCCGGCAGAATTTTGCCCAGTAGACCATCCTGCCTTAAACGATCCTCCTGCTTTATTCAGTGAACCCTGTGCATAGGCCGCAGAACTACCAAATTTTTCAGATGTAATGCCAAATCTTTCACTTAGAAATAATTTTTCACCGAAACTTCCTCCCTCTGCCGCACTCATCCCTGCACCAGTCCTCACGCCTTGCGTTGACGTACTTAAGGTTCCAAGCACCCGATAACCCAAAACCATGGGTGGCAACACTTCATACGATCGCAAATCTGTTGCGGCTGCTAAGAAGTCCTGCCCCTGTTGCCGCAATGGTGTTCGTGTATGATACCGATAGGTATTATCCTGCCACTGGTCTATCGAGGCCATTAAACTGGGCGCATCACTTTTATCTCCATTGATCATACCAGCCAGTCCATTGCCCAAAGCTTTTGATGTCTCCAGCATTGCTCCCAAAGTGCCATTCCAAAGAAATGCCCCCACATTACTGACTGCATTATTGACCCCTTTTAAT
>JAAFIK010000087.1 GCA_013298665.1 Chitinophagales bacterium | reverse complement strand
TAACTTCGCACTCTTCCTCAATGTTGTGATTTGCTTTCAATTATTATGTAGCTTCGGCTTTATACAACCGATTTGGCCAAAAGCCGCTACCACAAAGGATTTAAAGGCGATTTTAGGATAAAAAAATCGCCTTTTTTCTTATTTTTCTCATCCTGCTCAGAACATTTCCAACTGTTGTACCGGCGGGCTGGCTCCCTGCTCCTTTTTGCCGTAAAACAGCTCAATCATCCCAAATTGCTTATCCGTAAACTGGAAAATACCCACATGCCCCTTCTCCGGCAATGCTTTTTTTACCCTTTTTATATGCACATCTGCGTTCTCCCGGCTCGGGCAGTGCCGCATATAAATACTAAACTGGAACATCTGAAAACCATCATTCAGCAACTTTTTACGGAAGTCTGTATAGGCTCTCCGCTCCTTTTTCGTCTCTGTTGGCAGATCAAACAATACAAGTACCCACATAATGCGGTAGGCATTTAAACGGTTCTGGTAGCCCCTGTTCATGGCAGCCCCACAAATTCGGGATAGTCAATCTTGCGCATTTTCCCCTCAAAACACCGCGCCAAACTGGCCGTTGTTTTCTGTACCGCCACCATCAGCGGACTTTTCTCCCCCTTTATCAGTACATCCCCCGCCGGTATCTGCAGCAGGTCGCGCTTCATATTCGGCGTCAGTTCAAGGAAGTTCCCATGCATACGGGTAATCTCCACCACCACCCTGTCCACAAATGGCCGGTAAGGCTCCATAATATCATCCGCCAGGCAATAGGCATTATACTGGTTCCTGTGAAAAATACCCAGTGTGGGCAACAGACCACTGGCCACAAGGCTACGCGCCACCACCGCACGCAGTATAGCATACCCATAGTTGAGCAGGTTATTCGGCGGGTCGCCAAAGCGTTCACGGCGAAAATCGGGAAACCCGGCAAAAATATGCTTCCAGTAATAGGCCGCCGCCGTGGCTTCAAGGTTATCCGCATCACCACTGCGAACCTCCTCAGCCCAGTTAAGCATATTTTTTACCGGTATGCGCTGGGCAGCAAGAAGCCTGGCCTGATTGGTAATCTTCGCCGCTACGGTCTGTTGCCAGAGTTGCTTCTTCAGCGGCATACTGGCTTCCACCTGCGCAGCAAATTTGGCGCTCTGGAGCGTATGCCCGTCTAAATTCAGCAGTAGCCCCGTAGGCAGGTGGCTATCATCACAGCAGATAAACGCTACATTATTGGCCAGCAGCTTGGCCAGCAAGGCCTGGCTGATGGTGATCTGCTGATGGTCAGCAATCAGTACCCCAATGTCTTCAATCGGCACCTGCTTCACTTCGCCTGTATCCGGACTCTCAAAAATCAACTGCTCATTGCGGGTTTTAAGATAAGCAGGGTTGCCAAAATATAAAGTGCGTTTAATCATTCGGCATCCCTGTTTATCAGACCCAGCTCTCTTGCGCTTTGTCTGTCCCAGCAACCATTGGGGAATTTCCAATAAGGAACAATTTTCTTACCCAGTTTATCCGTAAAAACTTTAATACACCGCTGCAGCATCGGAATATTTCCATACTTTATTTCTTCTACCTGCTCCTTCAACTGTTCATTTCCAAAAATAGCGCTGGCATCCACAGCGGATATTGTTATAGACTCAGCCTTGAATTGCTGTTGAAATACAATTTTTTTCTGACTCTGATTCATATCCTTAACAATATAGATATCCTTATTAATGGTCGCAAAATCAGTCCAGTCAATCGCTTCGAGTTCCTCTGCGCTTAACACCTTGTCAGGTAAATATACAAGATCATTTTTTGAAAGCGTAAATACCAAATCATATTCAACGCCATTCTGCAATTCCTCATTAGTTATCTCTTGTTGTATCAGGTCTTTGTAACGAATTGCGGAAGGTTTTTCATTATTTACAATATTTACAGCGTCAATAAATTTTAAGAATTTAGGGATTAACGGATTACTAATATTAAGGTTTGAGTGAGATTTCTTTTCCTTAAAGAAGTAAGTCATGAATGTCTCTTCAACCTGAACATATCTTTTGGGCGTTATCTCATAAAGAGACTTTTGATAATAAGACAATTGCCTCGTCTTCTTAACTTCGATCGGATTATCAGACAAAAATATCGGATTATCAAAATAAGTATGCTTCGCAACTTCAATACCAACCTCCATTAGTATTTTTTTCACCCTTTCTGTATTACCGACCTTGCCCGCTACATGATTTAATGGTTCCGGGTAGGAGATTTTTTCTACATCAGCCTGGGTAATATCTTTCAATTCTATCCATTTATATTCCTTATCGTTAAGCCTAATCCTTATCTCATAGATGGCATTACTGTATAATGGCAGTGCTTCCACTTTCCTTTTATGAGCGTCTTTTTCTTTCTTATCAATTTCCAATTTATCAATTGCAGCCTTTCTCTCATTCACATAATTAAGTCTGTAACCCGCTATACGTTTAATCCGGGGGTCAGCAATACTATCAACTTCCTTTTTACTGTTCAAATCCATAGAAAGCCCATTGGGTCTCGCAGATTTATCTTTCTCCGCATAAGTTGACAGCCATTGCAATGGCTGATTAGTCCCGGAATTAACAAGTAAATTTTCAGTATGGATTCTATTCAAAACAATACTCCCATACTCCTTACAAAGGGTACGACTAAGTACAATCTCTTCATACTGGTCAAATAAAGGAATCAGGATTGCCTGGTACTTTTCTTTCAAAACAGTCTCCCTGATTATTTCGGAAAATGTCTTCCAGTGAACCATCGTCTGTGACTGATTTTTGAACTTTGCTTCAAATATATTCGGAATCAGCTTAATAACAGGCGTTTTTCCCCCATTGAAATAACTCCTTTTCGCATAATTGGTCTCCTTGTGCAACTCTCCCCTTATTGAAGCAAGCATCCCTGATTCAATGCCCTTTTTATTCCTGTGCCTGGAAGGGCTGATAAGCAATCGGGTATTTTTATGAGAGATAACAATACCGCTTAAGACCTCTTTCACACGAGGTAAAAATTCATTTTCCACCCACGGTGTTTTAAATGCCTTGCTACTATTACCAATACAAATATCTGCCTTGAGCAATGCGTATTTACGCTTCCTACTTTCATCGCTTTCCTGATCAGCGCTATTGATGGCATTTAAGGTATTGATATACTGGATATGGTTTTGTTTGGTACAAGCAATAATAATCGCATCCAGAGCATGGTGCCGGTGATCGAGCCGTTTAGAATAACCATTAAATACTTCCCTATCCTGATAATGACCTGTTTTAGTATTGATCTGACTGGTAATATGTACCAAACTTTTTGTTTCATAAGCCGATTCACTTGTTGAATACACATAGGGGGTAACCTTTTTGCTGCCGGTAAACGTGTTTTCATTAATAACCTCAGCCAGTTCAGCATATACCGTCCTGAGTTCTTCAATTTCCGTTAATTCAATAACCTTTTTCCCCGCCGGAATCTCATATGTAGTAAAATCATCAGTACCCTCTAATATCTTTCCTATTTCATTAAGCACCCTTTCCTGCTCTTCCAGCGTTTTTAGCCGGAAAGTCTTTTTCCCGGTCGGGAGTTCGAAATTTTCAAACCGGTCACGAACCAATTCTTTCATAACATTATTCAGGTGCCACCGATCACGCAGAATGTCAGTTACGGCGCCCGATGTAACCCATACCTTTTTATCCCCTACCAATTCCCCCAGCTTCTCTTTCAATTTCTTGTTTATATACTGGGTCTCCTTCATTGTTCTGTTTACCGGGTCTTCCGGAATTTCCTTACGCAATAAATTCGCTTGTTTAGCTCCCCGGGGAAACATTGCCTTTATATGTTCTTCCCAACGATCCTTTGCTACCAAAGGCACTTTCCTGCCATCAGACAGCACTATAAAATCATCTTTCCGCTTACTAACAATAAATTCATACGCTGTTCTGTTTCCATAATCTGCTTTGGCCTGATTTATTTCCCGCCATGTAATGACCTTATTGCTGTAAGAATTAAGATAATAGCGTTCGAGCGGAATAATATGCTCAATCTCTACTGCCTTATTATGCGCAAAAACATCTGTAAAAGGGATCGGCTGGTTCGTATAAGGACATTTAAAGTTTTGCTCAAGCCACATTAGGTATCTTTTTACGTCTGCTTTTGATGGTTCAGTAAGGTTGTACTCTTTTTCTTTAACCTTATACTCACTGGCATACTTATACTTTATAACGTCCTCAATAATCTTAATCTTATCAATATTACTCTTATTTGACGCATCAGTATCAAGTCCCGCAAACTCCCTTTTCATTTCACGCAGCATCTGCTTTGCCCATTCATTTCTGTCTGCATTAGCATTCATTGATTCCCATATTTGCTGGCGCTCCTCACGACTTGCCTTAAGTTCCCGGCTTAACTCAATCCTCACTTCATCAAATCCGTACACTTTATACAATTCGTTTACTATAGAAATGGTTTCATTGACAATTTTTTCAACAACAGGGTTATTCATGCTGTGCTGCTCAACCCGTTTCATACTGCCAATAACCATGCGCTTAGGTGCAGAATGAGAGCCATACCTTACCGCAGTGGCTTCCCAGTAGTTTAAGTAAGAAAAATCGCTGATAGCGGTAAATCCTGAAAGCCTTTGCCTTGCTTTCTTATCAGGAATAATATCCCGGAGAGAAGCAAGTTTCTCCTCCGCTTCCATCTCTGAAGCACTATTATTAAAATCGATAAGCGCATTAACTTTAGTTAATGTTTTATTTGTAAGACCTTCACCATTGCTCATTAATGGTAATATTTGCCGGATTGCTTTCGCAGAAAGGTTACCCATACCCGCATCGTCAAACTTTAAGTTCGCAAGACTTAAGCAAATATCTGTATCAAAACAAAAATGCTTTCCTATTATAGCCGCAACTTTTAAAACATCCCCATTAGTGATGTCATAGATCAACTCCCAAAGCAACTGAAGGTTCGATATTGCTTGCCGGTCAGAATGTATTTCATCAAACCAATCATCGGCTTCATCCGGTAGTACGTTGGCCAGTGCTACCCGCGTAGTATTCCCTTTAAGCTTAATGTCTTCATAATTACCATCTTTTTTTTGCTTTCGGAAATTATACTCGAAGTCACATTTAATCAACTCGCCGGTTGATATATCGACTATTTCTTTTTTGTTCCTTAGCCCCAACTGATTTTCGGCAAAGTTTTTCCATGATAGTGTTTTACTTTGTTGTAAAGCATCATAAAGCATGTTCTTTACTTCCCTGATACCTTTTCCAACATAATTCTTGAAATCATTTTCATCAGCAAATAAGTCAACCTTTACACCAGCTATTTTTGCATAAATCCTTACGTTATTGATTTGCTGCCAGATTTTAAACTCCTGAAACAAAGGATGGCTTCTGGGAATGACGGTTCTGCCAACATAGTCTTCAACAACATCTTCCCGTCCTGTACCTTTTATAGTTACCTTCTTTTTTATCCTGATTTTTTCAAAAGGGCATTGCCCCTTATTCTTGGCTTGCTGCCACGGTCGTTGAAAAAAGATAACTTTATCCCGGATCAGACATTTGAGTTGTTCCTTAATGCCAATTTTGCTGGTTACAGCTGCTAATACTGGTGCATAATCTTTAAACGCAGCTTTTACTAGCCCCTCAATATTAAGATTATCAAAGAAGTCTTTATGAACTGAATATTGAAAATCTAATATTTTATTCAACTCATCTTCATACCATCTCCTGTTAACCACATTGTTCCTGATACGCGGAAGAATTGTTGTTTCATAAAAATTCTGATAAAAATAAGACCCAACGGTCCCCCCTGCTTCACACCATTCTGCCAATCTTTTCTCAAGTGTTTGATACTTATAATTCCAATCTGTGGGGTCTGGTATAGTATCCGTAATTGTATAATATTCAGAAATGACAGTTTTCCCTTTTTTGACTTGCCTAAGTTCAGGCCTCTTTATTGTTATGAAATCACCTTGTTTAAATTTGATTTCCTTTTTATAGATGAATCCAGACAGTTCTGTAACAGTATTATCCTTTTCTGTATCGCCCAGATTATAAGGTTCTGCAAACCTTACTTTTATTGAAAACTCGTAGTATTTAATCTCTTCTTTACTGTTCTTTTCATAAATGGCGACTTTATTCATGTCATCAATTGCTAATACTTCCACTACCCAATAGTCGAACTTAGGCTTCTCCTCTTTTGCAAACCGGTCGCTGCTATACCCCCGCCATTGGTTAAGGTGAATTAATATCCTGCCCAATTCATTCAATGTTATTTCCTCGGTTATTGCTCTTGACCTTAACTGATAAATGGCTTTTCCTATATCGTTATATGTACCCCTCTTTCCTTTGTTATTAGTATAGTATGCCTTATCAGGATTCATACTGATGAAAGCTAAAATATGCTCTAATTTACCCCGGCGCAACTTATACCTGTTTCGCATCCTCCTCGCCCCCCTATATTTACGCCTGTTCGCGGCAGGCGTTAAGGTTGACCCTTTAGGGTCATTAAGCGTTTCGCCACGATCAAACCTTTCAGTATCCTGTGCAATTATTCTTATTCCTACAGCATCCTTATGGATTCCGACCCGGTCATTATTTATATCTGTTTCAGTTTCTTTTCCAGTAATCCCGTCTACTCTTTTTTCATCAGTTGCCTCTGCAATTGCCCAGCCAATAGAGGTAGTCCCTATGTCAAGTCCAAGTATTTTTTTCATATTTATTTTGTTTTATCATTTTTTTATTTACTTTTACAACGAAGCAAATCACAATAAGATTTTATCGTTGTGAAAACATTTAGAGCGGCGAAAGTCGCTTTTTTTATTCTACATACCCTCACACACATTATATTAAAATTATCAACCCACCATCCCCGGCAGCATATACTGGTCAAAGCTCGATATCGCATCCCTTAGGTTTTACCGCAACAATGTAGTAAAAAAAAGCATAGTGAATACCACTCGCAAAACAGGAACAAAAAAAAGGGTGTTTTTCCCCTGCATACAGACCAGGTAAAACACCCTTTTATCCCGGATACAATCATTGACCGCGTATTTCCGGTTGATCCCAAAAGTTATACTTTTATACCAGGTGAAGCAAAACAGGCCAGCCATATCGCCGGGTTATATGACCGGAATCTTCGGGAGGAAGTTTCCTATCGGTTTCCGGTATAAAATCAGTTCACCCGGAGAACGGAAAACCGTAAAATGGCTGATCAAAGAAGGCGTGTACAAAAGCATAAAGGACTATGAAGATTTCACCACCAAAGAACTCCTCAACCAAACGTAATTTTTTTTTCAATCTCATATCAGGAATAGTAGCGAGATGAGAAGTAGCAAGATGCAAGACAGGGAAAATGTCAAGCAAGAGGCAGCTCCGGTCAAACAATGACCATCCTCGAAGAGAGACGCGGGACGCGTTTGCCCGCAAATGCCAACGTCGGTAAAGCAAAGACCAATGTCAGTCGGGCAGCGGGAGGAGTGTGATTCAAACTGTGTCCTCCCCCGGGTAACATTTCCCCCACCAGCCGGATATAACGCTAAACAATCATTGTTTAAGCCAAAAACAAACACATGAAACAAACAACACAACTCCTGCTCTTCGCCTTACTCTCCATCCTTGCAGGCTGCAGCAAACTCAATTTCCCCTCGGGCAAGCAAACCA
>JAAFIK010000086.1 GCA_013298665.1 Chitinophagales bacterium | reverse complement strand
AAAGCGGCTTTCCATAAACGACTGTGCAGAAGCATCCATGGCACTACCACTGCCGCGTGTGCGGTTGATCTGGTCCGTCACTGCATCGGGGGCTATCATCCCCCCTTCACTGCCCTTTCGCTGAATATCAGCAGCGAGGGGTTTGCGCTGTGCCTGTTCTTCTTCTTCGCAATGCGCACATTTCCGCCGGATAGAGGGGACATCACCGGTATTGATGGAACGACTGCTACTGACAGGCATACGCATGACGCGATCAGCAACAGCATCAGCCTCCTGCTCCAGCGGATCGTTGGCAGCACCCACCGTAAGTGTACATTGCACCACGGTATTCGCGGCTGCGGTTGGCACAGCGACGTTGGTTTGCGGTTCACTTTTTTCTTTCATCTGCCTGTTATTTATCCAGCGCTTATATTGCTATAAGGTTTTTCCCTCTTTGCTGTACTCGGTACGAATACCTTTGAGGACATCCTCAACCGTGATGATTGTTTCCTGACGGTTGAGTGCCTGTAAGGATGCATACTGCACCACATTGATAATAGACCCACCGGCCAGTTCATACTGCTGTGCGATCCGCTCCAGGGCCTCGGGTGATGGTTTGGTACACATGGGACTAAAGGCATTGTCCCACAATCGGAAACGCTCCCGGGCCTGTGGTTTCTGAAAATGAATGATGGATTGCAAACGACGTGTAAAGGCTTCATCAACATTATTACGCATATTGGAGGCCAGGATAACGAGGCCGGGATATTCTTCCAGTCGTTGCAACAGATACGCGATCTCCTGGTTGGCGTACTTATCGTGTGCGTCATTGATACCCGTTCGTTTTCCAAACAGGGCATCGGCTTCATCAAAAAACAATATCCAGTTTTTATTTTCTGCCTTTTTGAATACTTTTTCAAGGTTCTTTTCGGTTTCGCCGATGTATTTGGAAATCACCATCGAGAGGTCAACCCGATAGACATCTATGTTATACAGTTTACCAAACAAAGCGGCGGTAAGGCTTTTGCCTGTACCCGGCGGCCCATGAAACAGCGCTTTATAACCGGGCTTTAATATTTTACGCATGCCCCAATCGTGGTAAAGCGTATTGCCGTACTGCAGCCAGGTGCGGATGTCTTCGAGTTGCTGCATGGTTACTTCATCCACCACAAGGTCTTCCCAGTTCATATTGCTGGTGAGCCGTTTTGCAGGAAAATCCATGCTGAACTGCGGCTTGCGCAGATTGCCGGTGGTGAAAAAATCCACGTACTCATCTGTAATGGAGAGTACACTACTGTAAAAAGGTTCATTACCTGTTCCCTGTTCAATCATCAGGATACCGTGCGCTGAAAAAATATGATCGGGCTCAAAGAGTTGATACATGCGGAAGCGCTGCCGCAGATCGGTGCCGGCGAGGATGAAGAGTGCTGTTTCGATAGTGGGTATAAAGCCGCCATGCCGTGCCCCCTTGATGCCACCAAATTCTGCATAGCCCCGCCCGAGTGTTTTGTTAACGGTAAAAAAAACATCCAGCATCTGTGGCTGGAGATGTGGCAGTAAAGCTAAAACCAGCAGTATCCTTTCCGTCGATGTCAATTGGTAATACCGGATAAACTCAGCATATACAGCAGCATTACCGGTAAGATCGGGTGGTGTTGCCAGTGGATGGGTACCGGATACCACCTCTGCTTTGGGCAGCGCGGTATTTTCGTCGTGCCCATTCGCTGAGGGTTCGGTTACGGTGTCAAAATGCAGAGCCATCCGGTGGTTCACCACCGATGCAAACCAATTGATTTCATCAGACAGGCAGTCGGCATTCTGGTCGAGCCTTGACTTTACTGTTGTTTGCGCTGTATCGTTGTCCATTCCGGTCATATCATTTTACCACTGTGTATGAATAAGATAGTTGTTCCAGGGCAGGTGGATCATGGATATAGTCCAGGGAACCTGGTCTACCAGCACATCCACCGTTTTCCTTTCTACATGTAACTGCCAACCGGCTTCTTTCATCACGAGTACACCTTGCCGGCGTAAAAAAGTTTCACGCAGACCGGCCGGAGAAGTGTTGTGCAGTACTGCCCAATTGCTGATCACCGCTTTCAACAATTGATCCACTTCATCTCTTTCTGCATCGGTGAGCTCCACTTTCGCCGGAACAACCCCGGCTATCGCCATGCCGCATACGATCTTTTCGAGTACGACATCAAATTCCCGGCATAGGGTATCGCCGGTAACGGCATAGTACAGCACTTGTACGGCTTTTACCTGTGCATCTTTGCTGACCCACTCTTTTTCATTGCGCAGCCCGAGTGCCTTAAAAAGTGTTTTCAGGAATGGCGTCAACAGCACCAGCCCGGCGTGGGCCGTATTGAATTTTACGGTAGTATCTTCTGTTTCGTCTGTCTGCATTGGCGTTATATTGTCCTGCTCCTGCATAGCTCCGGATTTGCCGGCCGGGTCAGGCGGGCTTATGATTGCCTCACCCATACCCGTATCGTTGATGATGATGGGTAATGCACCCATGGCCTGCTCCAATACCATGGTTACCGATGCCGCATCGGGGTTTCCGGCAAGTGCTGTTTGTGCAAAACGAAGCAATGCCTGCCCCGGCAGGTGTATTTGTTCACTACCACCTGCAGCGAGCCGGGGGGTAAGTGAAACAATCGATTCATCAACCATTGTATCGAATGCTGCCAACAATGCAAATATCGTTGGGGCATACTGATTTTTGGCTACCGCTTCTTCCAAAGTTAATCTATCCTGCCGCCATTGTTCACGCCTGAGGGTTAATGGTGCAAAAAGGGTGACGACCTTCGTCAATGCCTGTGGACTGAACTGTGCGGCCATACGCTGCCAGAGCGGGGTTACTGTCAGCCGCCGCATAAGAAAATACCGGAATGCATCGGGTTGTTTGTCTAATACCTCCTGCACCAGTAAGTCGAAGTTGATCGAAGCTGATGCCCACCAGGGCAGGTATCCCCGCAGCAGAAAGAACTGCAGCAGTTCGAGTTTGTTGTATGCCTGTGTATTATCCTGTCCGCTTTCCACATGCGCAGCTACCTGCCTTGCAAGCTGTGTTTCCAATTGCTGCCTGAATAGTCCGGCAAAATCACGGCTGAATGTTTCCGCATCTATGCTTCCCAGGTCAATCTCCATACGGTTGATACGGATGACGGTATCTTCACCGGCAAAAGATGTACATACGTTATCGATACAATCCTGCACCTGCTGTTGCGCTGTGGCAAACTCCTGCCGCATGCGCAAAGCCAATGCCTCGGCAGTACAATTCATTTCCAAACGCAATGTATTGACCAGATGTGGCATATATCGTACTTAGTCGTTTGTAGCAGGGGGTAAGAAAAGGGATTACGCCCTGCCTGTATTATCCTTTTATGGGACTTGCCTCTGCTGCTACCGCTACCGGAGCATCCCTGCCCGTATCTTTACAATCATCTTCACAAATACCACATGGCCGCAGTGTATTCAGTACATCCACCAATGGATTTACCTTATCATAAACGGGCATTTCGGTTTTAGCCATTTCATCAAGCCAATCGCAATAGGCTTTTTCAAACCGCTGCATTTCTATTATACCCAGCCATACGATATTGGTATGTACATGCGCGGGTGCCTGTGCATGGATGGTTTTCTCCACGAGGTTGCGGAAAGTCGCATCGCGCAAACGCTTTGGCCAGCAGGGCAGTACAATGGTGGCACGGAAGGAATAAGGATCCTCACTGTTGTCGCAGGGATCAGCCTCACAATACCAATCCATTTCAAAGCTGAGCCAGTGCATCAGTTGGGCAATCACCTCTTCTGCATCGTTGACGATTTTTTTATTGGCAGCGATTTCGGCTGCTGTCCGTTTGCTGAACACATAAGGACTTTGTGCCAGTCGTTCGCCTTCATTATCATAAATGGCAAAGGCTACCCTTATTTTCCCTTTGTCGTCTGGTTCACTGGTGAGCAGGCGGTAATTGACACGTTCAGACCCGAACTCCTGTATGTCGCGGATGCGTTGGGCAAGGTCTTTATAATACCTGAACTTGAGTGGCAACGGATCGCCTTCCAATGGAAAGGTTTCGGCAAAGAGCAGCGATTCAGTATATTTTTTCTTTACGGGATCAAGCCGGAAATACTCCAGTATCCAGGGCATATTATCATAACACTTTTCTGCGGGTACACGCCGGAGTTGTTTACGGAAAAGGGGAATTTCCACAGGCTGGTCAAGACCGATACCAAGATCGCAGACGGTCAGACAGGTGTCCAGCAATGCTACCGGTATGGTGTCGTTGACTTCATCGAGTACCTCATCCAATTTTGGCCGCAGCAGGGTATGTTCCACCAGGTGCATACCCTCATTGGTATTGATAGCCAGTATTAAACGCTGCAGGGCTTTCCAGGCCTTATCGCGGTCTTCCTTTTTGTCATAACGTTCGCTGGTGGCGAGCAGTACCGCCGTCTGGGGATCAATCCCATCCCAAAGTTCAAACCAGAAATGCCCTGCTTGTCCGGCTGTTTTCCTGGCCCGTGGGTTGATCTCATCATGGAAACGGAAATGTTTCCGCTGATCGGCATTGGCAATAATATCGCCGATCAGTAACTCCACGCAGCAGCCATCTGCCACATCCACGCTGGTGAGCAGAACCTGTTGCGGATGGGCGGGATCGGCAAAGCGGATACGGCTGAGGGGTTGCCCTTTCTTATTGCGTTTCTGCACGGGCGTTTTCTTATTGTCCAGCTCCATGATGGGATCGATGGTGATACCCGCCGGTGCGAGACTTCGCCTGCGCACATCACGAAAACCGAGCAGCCGCCCAACCCTTCTCTCGGTACCCGATACATTACGGGTATCCCAAAAATCGGGTTTGGTATAATCGTATCCTTTTCCACGGTTACTGCTGATCTTATAATATTCACCGTCTTTGAGCATATTGATTTTATCCTGTATCAACCTTTTGTCGATGTCGCGTGGCACCAGCCAGCGGTTGATGGCATCATATTCACGCATATCTTCGCTGAAACGGGCCAGGAAGTGTGTAAGAAAGCGGTTACGGCGTTTGCCGAATTGCTGTTCATTTTCCGTAATCTGCTGAAGCAGGGCGGCAAAATCTTTCAGCAGGGCTTCGGGGCGGTCGCTGTCGTCCTGGCCATAGTCCACGATAAGGTCGAGTATATCCTGTTTTTCCTTCAGTATCTCTTCGATGGGTTTGGCATAAATGGTATGCTTTGTCGACTCATCCATCGTAAACAGTTCGCGCAGGTGGTTCAGTTGTACGAGGTGATCGGAAAGGAGTTGTTCAAAAAACTGCATATATCCACGGAGCTGGAGCGCCTGTGCCCTTCGGACAGGGTCGGCATCTGCGGGCAAACCGGCACGATCGCTTACCCCATAACACATGGGCAGCGAAAACGTAACAGGATAATAATCCTCAAGGTCCATATTCTCACCGGCAGGTACCGGCAGATCCAGCGGTACGCCTTCGAGTTTATAGCGGCGTTCGGCAATCTTCAGGTCGTTGAACAGTTTGAGCATCCTTTCCGGTCTGCGGTTGTTGCGTTCAGGTACGTTATAGGAAATGAGGTCGTGTTCTTTGCAAAAGATCACTTGCGAGGTAAGGGGATTGATGCGTGCAATCTTCCGCTGCTCTTTCAGCCGCTTCAGCCATTTGGCAAAATAGCGCCTGCTCTCCGGCGGCTTATTGCTCTCAGACAGGGGCAGGTGCAGGTAGGTAATGGCTTTTACACCGGGGATATCGGCCATTTCATTGATGATGTCCGACAAGCGGATGTCGCGGTAGAGATCAGTGGCTTCGATGGCCTTGTCTTCAATAAAACCATGACGCAATGCCGGCCCCTCAAACACTTCATCTATTGAATAGCCTTTTGCAAGCATCTGTGTAATCGTGAGGAAGGGAATGGAGGGGGTGAAGTATTTGTAAATGATAAAGAAAACCCGGGCCAGTACCGCATCCGGATCAGCATATTCTTCCAGTGCAATCGAAGCGGCGAGGTTGAACTCCACTTCTTCAACCGGGTTGACGGTGAGAAAGTCTTCGCAGAGGTTCCGATGTCCCGCCAGCCGTTGCACCACCTGCTGCCGAACTTCGTCCTTGTCTTCTTCCGCAACATTTTCTTCATACTCAATCAATACATTATACAGCCCTTCCAGTTCCACCACCTTGGGCTCGATGAATCTCATGGCGGTTACCATCTGCTTTTCGGTATTCAACCGCTTTATTTCTTCCGCCTTTTTTTTCAGCAATTGCTCCAGGGTTCTTTTCTGTTTTTGCAGGGCCAGTACCTTCAATGGATCGCCATCGCCGGCTGCCGTGATTTCAGCATCAATGGCTGCGATTTTATCAGTCGTTTTTTTGATCAGCAGATCAGCATTCTTCAATGCCTCTTCGATTTTCTTTTGCCGTTCTGCTTTAAAAGCCTGGAGTTGATCCGGAGTAGCAGGATTGAGGCTTAGTTTGCCAAAGCAGGTTTCCGTTTCCCCGTCTGCACAACCGCAATCCATGTCTTTCCGGTTCTCATAATAGTTATAGTTGATCCACAGGGGTACTTCATATTCCTTAGAGGGTTCAATCCATGCATTGCGTATGCCCTTCACGTCAACAATCAGTTTGCGGTAATCGGTAACGGTGAGAGGACTGTTGTGCAGGATCTGGCGGGCTGTATAGAATATCTGTTTCCAGGTATCATCCTGGTTCTCGGCCGGTGCCAGGAGGTCTTTGATGTCGAACCCGGTGCGGTACGACAAATCGGTGATGGCATACAGTACGGCTTCAAGCATAGTGATGCCGGGATCAGCATTGTTGTAATCCGTCCAGTGTTCATGACCGAGTTTTTCAATTTCCTTAAACCCCTGTTTGCGCATCGCCACATAATCCTCTGCGGGCAGGAGCGGGTTGGCCTTGATCAGTGTTGTATTGTCTGCCATAATATTTCTTTTATCAGTCTGATATGAAATCGTTGTTATTTTTTGTCTTTTGGCGCTGCCTTTTCAGCAGCTTTTGCGGGTGCTTTTTTTACAGGGACAACCGCTTTTTCTGCTGTCTTTTCTGCGGCTTTCTTTTCCTCAGCGATGGGTGCAGGAACAGGTGCAGCATCAGTAACCGGGTTCGCACCACCAGCGGGGCGTACACCACCTGACGGGCGTACACCACCTGACGGACGTACACCACCTGACGGACGTACCCCGCCTGTCGGGCGAACACCACCTGGTGGACGTACCCCCCCCGTTGGACGAACACCGCCTGTCGGGCGATCGCCACCTGGCGGGCGTACGATGACTTCCTCAACAGGAGCAGGCCGGTCGGGGCCACCAACAGGCACAATGGCTTTTGTACCATCAATACGTCTTTTTTCGCAGGGCGTGAGCGGTTCTGCTTCTTCGTACGGAATGATGATGTGCTGTGCTACAGACACGAGCAAGGATCTTGGCGTTGAAGCACTGACCACTATTTCACCATTGTGTTTTACATCCTGCTCCAGAAATTCTTCCAGCCCATCACAACCGCAGAGCCGGGCCAGCGTTAATCCGGCGTTTTTGTTATTGTCAATGGCAAAGCCGTCACCTTGGGTTGGCGGGCAGCAATCATTCTTACATACCCCCATCAGAAAGTCGGTGATAAAGTCCACATAAGGCCGTTCCTCGATAAAATTGATGATGTTAGAGGCATATATTTTTTGTCCGAAGCGTACATCTGCATTTTCATCAAAGGCCCAGGGGGTGAGGTAATGCACCAACTCATCGTTGAGCTTTTTCAGGTAAAAGCCTTTGTCCACCCCGGTATAAAACTTTACCCGGAAAGCAGTAATCACCTGCTCATACACCGGATTG
>JAAFIK010000085.1 GCA_013298665.1 Chitinophagales bacterium | reverse complement strand
AATCAGTTGCGGAGACGGTAAGGTAGCCAGTTCCTGTTTAATATCCTGTATGCTGCTCGCTTTCATTTCCTGATGCGTATCATTATTTTATCCCGGCAAAATACTATAAAAAACCCCGGTAATCACCGGGGCTTCAGCATTATTATTTCAGCATTTGTTTCGGTACCGGCTTCTCAAGCAGGTATTTGTAGATAAACTGTGTTTTCAGGTTCTGAAAGTGCATCCCTTTATTCCCTCCCCAGCCATGACGGCCACCGGGATAAACCATACACTCAAAATCCTTTTTCGCATCCTGAAGTTTGCTGATCAGCACAAGACTGTTCTGCAGGTGTACGTTATCATCAATCACCCCGTGTACAATCTGCAGTCCGCCACCCTTGTATTTATCAACATGGGTAAGTACTGAACTTGACTTATAGCCCTCAGGATTGTTGGCTGGCGTACCCATATAGCGCTCGGTATAATGGCTGTCGTAAAAAGTCCAGTCGGTTACACTCCCGCCCGCCATGCCATGTGTAAAGATATCGCTGGCATAAGTCAGTGCATAACAACTCATATATCCCCCGTAGCTGAATCCCGTGATGCAGATCTTTTTCGGATCAGCGCTGCCATTTGCAATCAGCCATTTTACCATGGTACCATAATCTTTCATTTCCCAGTAGCCAAGGTTGTGGTACATATAATTTACCCCTTCCTTACCAAAATGTCCGCTCGCGCGATGATCCATCACCACCTGTATCAATCCCTCGCGTGCATACCATTGCTGCATACCCGAAAGCCCGAACACATCCGTGCAGGTACCCGCGTCAGGGCCTCCGTAAACCGAAATCATAACCGGGTATTTTTTACCGGGCACCATATTCAGCGGCCAGGTTACTTTCATCGGCAGGTCGTACAACCCATCTTCGCTTTTAACGCGCAGCAGTTCCGTTTTGGCCAGTTGGTAATTGTCGTACTCTGCACCCTTAGCATCGCCCAGTACCCTGATCAGTTTTCCTTTATTGCTTACCAGCGCCAACTGGTTGGGTGTTGTACTATTGCTGTAGGTGGTAATAAAATAACTGTTCGCCGGCGAAGGGTTGATGGCATTGTGGCTGTACTCCCCGAAAGTCAGGCGCTGGAGTTTCTGCCCGTCCAGGTTCACCCTGTAGTAATCGCGGCGCGCGGTATTTTCCCGGCTGCGCGCAGTAAAGTACACTACGCCGGCTTTTTCATCCACAACGTTGATATCCGTTACGGTAAACTTCCCGCTGGTGATGGCATTGATGCGCTTGCCATCCATGCCGTGCAGATACAGGTGCCGCCAGCCCGTAGCATCGCTGATCAGGATAAAGCCTTTTCCATTGTTGAGAAAGTAGATGCGGTCATTATCGTCCAGGCTCACCCAGGTTTTTTGTGTTTCGGTATAAAACTCCGCCTTACTGCCCGTTGCCGGGTTTACGGCATAAATAATCAGGTTGTTCTGCAAACGGTTCATCCATTGTACCAGCAGGCTGCTGCCATCCGGTTTCCAGTAAGGCATTCCGAAATACTGGTCGTCCTTCTCGTTAAAATCGCACCAGGCAGTGTTCCCGCCATCGGGCGAAACGATGCCTACTTTTACCGAAGGATTCGGATCGCCTACCTTAGGGTAACGTTCCTGCTCTACCAGGCCATGCTGACCCATACCATCTGTAATGGTAAACACAGGCACCTGGCTGTCATCACTGCGAAAAAATGCAATCTTCTTACTGTCGGGGCTCCACCAGAAAGACCGGTGTTGCGATCCGCGTCCCAGGATCTCTTCGTAATACACCCAGCTCGCATAACCATTCAGGATCAGCTCGCTGCCATCACTGGTAAGCCTGGTTTCTTTACCCGAAGCTATGTTTACCGCATACAGGTCGTTCTTTTTGGTATACGCCACATAATTACCATCCGGGCTCATCGTCGGGTTGATTTCCTTTTCCTTATCATTCGTCAGTTGCATTTCCGCATTGTCCCGTTTGATAAACAGGTCGCTGCCCTTCGCATAAACCGATGGTTTGCTTGCGGCTTCAGGGGCTTTTTTATCTGCGTCTGTTGCTTCGCGTTCTGCACCGTTTCTGGCATCCACCACCTGCGCCTTACCATCGCGCATCATCAGAAAACGGCCATCATCTATCCATCGGGTTACCTGTGGCAGAGGTTGGGTAATGCCCTTAAAGTTGTTTTTCAGAAACTGCTCATCCGTCAGTTCCTTCTTCTGGGCTGCTGCCCCTGATACCAGAATGGCCATAAACAGGGTGGCCGTTGTTTGCTTACACAAAAAATACATGCTGTTTTTTTTAGTGCACCAAGATAGTTTTTTTGCCAGAAACCCTGAAGGCTATTTTACAGGCGGATGATACATGGTTATACCCTATAACATCATTCCTCCGGAGACTTCAATACGTTGCCCGGTAATCCATTTGGCATCATCTGTACACAGAAAGGCTACAACCCCGCCGATATCATCCGGAAGTCCGGCACGACCCAATGCAGTTAATGAGGCGATATAACCATTCAATTCCGCATTATCGCGCACGGCACCACCACCAAAATCTGTTTCAATAGCGCCCGGAGCCACTACATTTGCGCGGATATGCCTTCCTCCCAACTCCTTCGCCTGGTAGCGCGTCAGTGTTTCAACGGCTCCTTTCATGGATGCATATGCCGCATAACCCGCAAAAGAAAAACGAGCAAGACCCGAAGAGATATTTACAATACCTCCACCGTCATTCAGCAATGGCAAGGCTTTCTGGGTTAGAAAAAAATTGCTCTTAAAATGTATGTTTACCATACTGTCAAACTGCTCTTCGGTGGTTTCGGCAAAAGAAGCATGAGCGCCGGTACCGGCATTGTTGATCAGGAAGTCGAAGGTGCCGGTACCAAAATGGTTTTGCAACGTTATGCCCAGTTTTTCAAAAAAGGCGTCAAAGCCTGTAATATTGCCTGCATCCAATTGCAGGGCCGCTGCCGGAACACCCGTTTTTTCTATTTCAGCCACTACCCCCAGTGCTGCTTCCTCCCGGGTATGGTAAGTAATGATCACCCCGATACCTTTTGCAGCAAGTGCTGATGCCATGTTTTTACCCAGTCCCCTGCTACCACCGGTTACCAGGGCAATCCTCTGCTTTGTCATAATGAGCTATTTTAAATGTTAATGATGCCGCAAAACTAATTCACCCATACCGGCAATAATGGTGAACAGTTCAGTTTAAATGGTGAGTGTTTCCGTTTTTTTGCCGCGCTGTGCCGCCAGGAATGTTTCCCGGTACTGTTTTGGCGTTTGCCCGGTAAACCTTTTGAAGAATTTGGTAAAATTGGAGGGGTCGTATGTGAGCGCAACAGCAATAGCATTAATAGACAACTTTTGTTGCTCCAGCATTGATTTGGCTATGCTCAGCAATTTTTCCTCAAAAAAGAAGCAGGGCGGTTTGCCTGTTGTCAGCTTAACCGTATTACTCAGGTGTGTAGGGTGAATATGCAGTATCCCTGCCAGATCCCTTACCTCAAACATCGTATCCGTACGTCCTGCAACAATATCGGCCAGGTGTACATCAATGGCCTCCAGGAAACCGGCCGTTATTTCGTGTTGTCTCGCCAGTATTTTTTCAGGAATGCTCATGTACAAAATGGTATAACCATAAAGTTAAGGGGTATAAGATAATCCTGCGCAAATTGTTCAACCGGCATCCGTTTTTCTTACCAGCGCCGAAAGCCTCGCGGGAGCCACGGTACAATATGCTGTACGCAACGCATCTTCAAACATCGCCTCCGGCACAAGATCCAGTTGAATAAAGGTCCAGCCCTGTTGGCCCCATTTATTGGGTACCGGAAAAATGACAGAACGGTTGTATGTTGAAAAAACATCCTGGTCGATTACAGAAAGTTTAATACAGGCCCGGTTATTTACAGCATTACAGGTGGCAAATATTTTCTTCCCCACGCGAAACGATGTTTGCTCAAAATGCGGCTGCTCTGTCGTTTCCGGAAACGACAACGCCAATTGACGGAAAGCTAAAAGGTTTACCATAAAAGGATCAATATTCAGCCGGTTTTGCTTCAGGCCTTCGCCGTTACCTCCAGGCGGTTGTTGTCCGGATCAAGCGTTTCAAACTCGTAATAGCCATCCCCCGTCATCCTCGGCCCGCTCAGGATCGCATACCCTGCCGCCCGCAACTCCGTTGCCTTAGCATCCACCTCAGCAATGGTGGATACACCAAAGGCCAGGTGGATAATGCCCTTGTGCTGCCGGTTTACCGTATCATTGGCGTTGGCAGGGATATCCGGCATGGTCATCAGCTCAAGCCTCGCACCAGAAGCAAATGTGAGAAAATAACTGTGAAAATGGTTTCGCTCATTCGTGTACTTTTCATTAGGTATCCCGCCAAAATAGCGGGTATAATATATGCGCAGTTCTTCCAGGTGATCCGTCCAGATGGCCACATGCTCAAGTGTCATGATAAAATTTTTGTACAACAAATTTATCAGGATTTCTGGTACAAAAAGCAAAACAATCAATACATTTAATCCCTCAATCAATACCCATGCTCGGCATCATTGTACAACTGGCAGTTTCCTGGCTCATCATCTGGCTTTTTGAAAAAGGCAATCTCAATGTATTGGGGTTGCTGCCCACCAAACAGCGTTTGCTCGGCTTCTGCCTGTTTTTACTGGTAACGGCTTGCTGCTCCTGCTCCGATTTTCTGCTGAAAATGTACATCGCCGGGCAGCGGTGGCTGCTCAACCCCGGCCTTTCTGCCCCGCTCATCCTCGAAGGCATCTGGTGGAACGTCAAGTCTGTGCTTTTTGAAGAGCTGATCTTCCGCGGGGTACTCCTGTATATACTCATCAGAAAGTGGGGGATGGCAACAGGCGTCATTATTTCTGCCATAGGCTTTGGCATCTATCACTGGTTCTCCTTTGAAGTGGTGGGCAAACCCGTACAGATGATAATTGTTTTTTTAACAACAGGTACGATGGGATTACTCTATGCCTATGCCTATGCCAAAACGCGATCCTTGTATATACCTGCCGCTATTCATTTGGGGTGGAACCTGGTACAGAGCGTTGTTTTTTCGCAAACCGTCATTGGCAAACAGGTTTTTATCCCGGCAGAGCCTGCGCTGCAGGTCAATGTATCTTATGCGGCATACTATACCATGCTGTTCTTTCCGTTGGTAAGCGCCCTGCTGATCAATTACCGGCTGTTGCGCAAGCGGAAAGCCCTGGTGTAAAACCCCCGGTCAGCCCAGGTGTTCGGCCCTTGGTGCAACCTCCCCGAGAATGGGTACCACAGCCGGTACAGGTACTGCTACCAGCCTATGTACACGTATAATTTTCAGGCGGTTGAACAGCCGGATGATGGCATACGTAGGGTCGAGTTCGTGCCAGCGTACACCAAAATTGGTGGATGAGGGATTTTTATGGTGGTTGTTGTGATAAGCCTCGCCCATCATCAGCAGATCCATTTTAAAAAGATTGGTGGAGGTATTTTTCAATACAAAATTAGTAGAGCCATATTTATGTGCAAACCAGTTGATGATAACACCCTGTATGGGCACCATCAGGATATGTACGGGCAACAATAAAAACCACCAGGCCGATGGCGCAAACCATACATATACCATCACATACAACGCTATCCAGGCCAGGCGCGAAACGGTGGAATGTGCAATCTTATCCAGCAGGGGCCAGTCGGGCAGGTTTTTCAGAAACCGGGGTTCCACGTTCATGGTTTGTTTGTATATACCGGAAGACACCACCCGGCTGCGCCACATCATCGAAAACAGGTTATCATCATACTGTGGCGAATGAGGATCTTTATCCGTATCGGTAAAAGCATGGTGCATACGGTGCATAATGGCGTATACCCGCGGACTGACATATGACGAACCCTGGGTGATATAGGTAAAAAAATAAAAAAAACGCTCCCAGCGTTTACTCATACTGAATGCGGCATGTGCGGCATAGCGGTGCTGCAGAAACGTTTGCATAAAAAGCGATAGGTACCAGTGAAGTACAAAGAAAAGGATAATAATTACCATCGGGATTTGTCACTATTAATGTGTAGGAATTTTACAATGTACGCTTATTATTCAGTATTAACCGATTTATTATTCATATAACCAATAAAACAACTATAACATCGGGAATAAAGCGTGTAATGATTACAGAAAGATAAACCCGGTATTTTTCGCATACAGTATCCCGTAAATGAATGAAATGCAGCGCCATGCTTACAAACAGCCGTTCCGGAGCGCCTGCATATAGGCCAGCCCCTTTTCGCGGGCATAAGCGATATTACGACCCGGTATCGCTCCCGGATTTTTATATTGTGCCAGTGCCAGATCAATACCCCCTTCCCGGAGCAGGTGCAGCATCGGGTAAACAGAGCGGTTGGTATAATTGGCCGCATCGTCTTCGGCAGTTTTGGCAAAGCGGTACAGCGGGTGAAAACCGGCCAGTTGGTACACCCCTTCATAGCCATTCAGGTGCAGCAGCTTTTCTGCCAGCGACAACATATTGAGGTAACTGTCAAAATCCGGGAATGCCGCTGTAAAAATGAGAAAACTTGTATCAATGGTCCCATCCGCATCAAGCCGGGTCGTTTCCTGTACAAAAGCTTCAAGGCATACCGATAACACCGTACTGCTTTCTGCAGTATAGTGTATACTGTTTTGTTTAACCACCCGGGCCGCAAAGGGGCAAAAATTGCAACCGATCACCACGGCATCAACCCATTGCCGCGTTTGGCCGATAGCCCTTGTTGTATCGCTTGTTTCCAATGGCATCATAGCAGTAAAGCTAATGGTATTTGCCAATATCCGTAAAATCAGCCCTTCACATTACAGATTAAATGGCTATATTCCATCCGAAAATGATTTTTTTTGCGGTGCAGACAATAAGGGTGAACCGGTAACGTTGTTTGTCCGGTCTGCTTATCAGTTTACTTAAAACAATCATCCTGCGCATGAGATACCCATCTGCATTTTTGCCATTCCCCTTCCCCACAGGAAGCGATTGTTTAAAAACCCTGGTTAAAACCCCTCTTGCGAAATACATTCCCGTTATTTGCCCCAAACCGCACTGCCCGTGAAATCCGTCTTTACCCGTTTGTTTACGATTGGTACGGCTAAAGCAGCCGATGCGGCACAGGCAGAAAAAGTTGTGGTGTTCAACAAGTGTATCTATGCCACCATCCTGCTCTTTATACCCAATATGGCTTACGAAGCTTACCTGGATCTGCCCTATACCGTTGTCATCGACGCCAGCTTTTGCTTTATCCTCGTTTTTGCCTTCCTGTTCAATACATCCGGGCATTACCTCTGGGCAAGAAACCTCGCCATTGTAAGCGCTAACCTGGTGCTGCTTTCCGGCAATTATGCCGAGGGTATCGCTGCGGGCAATTACCTCATTTATCTTCCATTGGTGGTCCTTTTTTCTTTACTCGTAAGGGCAAAGGAAGAAAAGCGCCTCATCATTGTACTGGTTTTGCTTACAACGGGCTGTATCAGCCTGTGCATATTTGCCTGTCCCCAATACAGTACCATACAGGAGATAGCCCCCGCCGTTTACCGCACCATGTTTGCGGGCAACCTCTGCCTGGCCTTTATACTCACGGTACTTTTTACCTGGCTCGGCGCAGTCATTTCCATAGAAAGGGAGCAGCAGATGCGCAAAGCCAAAGAGCTTGCCGAAGAAAGTACCCGGGTAAAATCGATGTTTCTTTCCAATATGAGCCATGAACTGCGCACACCCCTCAATAGCATTATTGGTACGGCCAACCTTCTGCTGGATGAAGAATGGCTGCCCGCACAAAAAGAACACCTCGATGTATTGAAGTATTCAAGCCGGCATATCCTTACCCTTGTAAACGACATCCTTGATTTTAATAAAATAGATGCCGGCAAAATGGAGCTGCAGCTAAAGCCGGTAAACCTTTACCAACTGCTCACCCAAACAGAAGCCGTTTTTGCCCACCAGTTTGAAGCCAAAAACCTGGCCTTCCTGGCAGAGAAAGACGCTGCCCTGGATACCTGGATATTTGCCGACGAAACAAGGCTTACCCAGGTACTGAACAATTTGCTCGGCAATGCCCTCAAGTTTACACAAAAGGGACAGGTGAGGTTATCCGCCGCCATTACCCTCGTAAAAAGCGACAGCATCGACGTACAGTTTACCATTGCCGACACGGGCATCGGCATACCGCAAAACAAGCAGAACAGCATATTTGAAAGTTTCAACCAGGCCGATACCAATACCAACCGGCAGTATGGAGGTACCGGCCTCGGCCTCACCATCAGTAAAAAGATTGTAGCGGCCATGGGCGGCGATTTGTCGGTAAGAAGCCGGGTTGGTGAGGGCAGCGCCTTTTACTTTTCCTTACCGTTTAAACGGGGCAACCTGCAAAGCCCTTATATCAAACCGGAAACAAGGACAAAACCCGAGCCGCTGACCGGTATGCGGGTATTGATTGCTGAAGACAACCTGATCAATATGCGGGTGGCCCGTAAGTTTTTGCAGGCCTGGGATATTACTGTTGTGGAAGCGGTAAATGGCCTTGAAGCGGTGGACAAAACCCGGGCAGCCACCTTCGACCTCCTCCTGCTCGACCTCGAAATGCCCGAAATGGACGGTTATGATGCGCTCAGGGTTATCCGCACCTTCAATACGCATACCCCCGCCATCGCCTTCAGCGCAGCCATGTTCGCCAATATCAAAATCCACCTCGAAGAAAAGGGCTTCACCGATTTTATCAGTAAGCCCTTTCGCCCCGAAGAGCTCTACCAGAAAATAAAGCAATACCGGCAACCATCATAGGCGGTACACCCGTGC
>JAAFIK010000084.1 GCA_013298665.1 Chitinophagales bacterium | reverse complement strand
GAGCATCCCAAAGCCAAAGGTATAGTCCGGCCCCGGGTTGCCGAGGTCTTCTGCCGAATTGCAGAGCAGGGTTTTGACGAGGGCTGCATCAGGATCGGCTCCGCCATGGGTTTGCCGGTAGCGCTCATACAGGAGGGTAGCCACCCCTGTTACATTTGGAGCTGCCATGCTCGTACCAAAGAACCAGGCATAGTTGTTATAAGCGTAAGTAGATGATACGCCCCAGCCGTTGGCTACGATTTCGGGTTTGAGGCGTCCGTCGAGCACGGGTCCCTTGCTGCTGAAAGGGGCAATGGCATAATCATCCCATTTCATTGCGCCTACGGTAAGTACATTTTTGGCTGCCTGCCAGCCCGATTTAATGGTAGCAAACGAAAAAGGAAAGCCGCCGCAGGTATAAGAGCCGTCGTTGCCTGCAGCTACCACATGCAGCAGGTTTTGATAACCCAGCATCTGCTGGTCAATCAGTCTGCTGGTGGCGTCATAACGACTGTTGCCCGGGCAGCCATTGTCCGACGAATAATATGAGTTGTTGGTCAGCACCATATTGTAATCGGTAACATACACGGGTGTATTGTAAATGATGTCGCTGAAAAACTGGCTTACGATTCCGGCCCGGGGGGCATTGCCGGTATAAAGCGGGTCTATCAGTCCGGCACCGGCCATGGTACCCGCCACATGGGTGGCATGGTTGGTGGGAAAAGAAAAAACCCGGTTGATGTGCCGGTCTGTAAAGTCAAGGTGGGTGCTGATGTCGCCATCATCGCCAATGCCCGCCATCACTCCGCGACCGGTAAGTCCGCGACCGAGCGATAGTGCATTGATTGCATGTAATCCTTTGCTGCGGTAGTTCAATGGCTTGTCGCGCAGTACCTGCTGTTGCAGGCCGCAGACAAAGGGCAGGGCAGCAATACTATCAGTAAGCCGTGGATCGGGCTGAATGACGATGGCATCGGGTAATTGATAACGATCGGCCGGGAATGTGGCACCCTGCCCGGCAAGGATTTGGCGGGCAGCAGCTTTGTCAAAGCCGGGAAACAATGATACTACGATCACCCTTGGGTTTTCTTTGTCATAGTCCGGGGTCATATCATTCAGCGAGGGATCTTTTTTATACAGGGCAGGAAGGGGATTGGCAGCATAGATGCCCCATTGGGCTGCGCGGGCAAAGGGGAATGCGGGATCTGCAATAGCGAGGTAGGCATAGCCTGGCAGGTAATTCAGCAGTGTTAACCCCGCTTTTTCAAGTTCGGCGCGCCTGGCGGCATCGGGCAGGGCAGAGAACTGAACGAGGATATAATACTGGTTGTTGTACCGGGCAGGAATAAGTTGAGCCGGGATGAAATTACCTTTGGCAATATTGCCGCCGGTTACAAAGTCGCCCGAAAGAAACCGGACGGGTTGCGCTGTGTTTTGTGCCTGGAGGGATAATACGCCCATCATTACCGCCGGAAACAATACCTGAAACTTCTTCATTCCTCTGATTTATTATTGGATTTGGTATCAAAAATACCTTCTTTATACGGATAAGACAACAGACGGGGCATTTTTGTTGCCTGTGCGGTAGTTCGCGGGTAGAAAGGGGTAGCAACAGCAAAAGCAGGCCGCTGTTCAACGACCTGCTTTTGAATTTATTGCAATAAATTTTTGTAATGCGGGATTACCTGCGGACAGTAACGGTAACTGACTGGCTCAAGCCACCGCTTGAAGGACTTGTGGAAGAACCAGAGCAACTGCTGGTGTACACGGCAACCAGGAACCTTGGGCCGATGGGCAGGTTGTCGAAACGGATGGCATTGGCATTCCAGTTGGCTACATCGCGTACAACAGCGTTGTTGTCAAGCCTGTACACGATGATGCGGTATGGCCTGGCGCAACCTGTGCCGTTAACGATATTTACCAGCAGGGAAACACCTGTTTGTGCTTTCTTGCCCACTGTATGCTTTACAATTTTACCAGCTTTGGCGATGGGATCGTTTTTGCCATGGTCAGCAGCCTGAGCCGTAAAGGAAAACACACACGAGATTAGCAGTGCAGCAATTGCACCATTGAGGAACTTTTTCATGATTTTTTCAGATTAGAAATTAATAAATAATGATAATAGGTGTTTAGAAGAAATGGCCATTTTTCATAACAATATAAAGATAACGTGTACGGATATATAATTGTTCATTTGTTTGTTATTTTTTTGTGACCAATGCAGATTATTTTTATAGCCTGATACTTAGTGTGCAAATATTTATTCGTTGCTGTGCTTTTGCGGCAAACTTTCTATATTTTTTATTTTAGCTTCCAGCAATGTTGCTTCTGCTGCAGATTGGGTAAGGGAAATGGCCTTCCGCAGGTAGCGTACAGCAATAGCCGCTTCGCCCATACGATGGTGATACTCGCCAAGGGTGGCGTGATAGAGGTAATATTTTTCCAGCACCTCCTGGCCGGGAATGGCATGAATAGCTGCAATGGCAGCAGCAGGGCCATATTGTTCGCCAAGGGCGATGGCGTGGTTTAAGGCAATTACAGGGGAGGGGTTGATCTGGTACAACAGGTTGTAGCAGGAAAGGATATTGTTCCAGTTGGTGGCTGCAAAATCTTTTGCGCAGCAGTGTTCGCAGGCAATCATCGCCTGTAGATGATAGGTGCTGACAGTATCGCAATCCGTTGCTGCATTGAGGTATGCAATGCCCCGGCTGATCAGTGCCTGGTCCCATCGGCGCCTGTCCTGTTCGTGGAGCAGCAGCATTGCACCATTCCCGTCGAGCCTTGCGGCGCTGCGCGAACTGTTGAAACAAATCAATGCAAGTAATGCCGGTACCCTGGGGTCTTTTGTTTGTGGATGTACGGTGAGCAGTGTGGCCAGCCGGATGGATTCCTGTAGTAAGTCCTGCCGGATGAGTGAACTATGTGAAGCCGCAAGATAGCCTTCGTTAAAAATAAAATAAATGGCTGCAAGTACGCCATCCAGCCGTTCTTTCAGTTGGGTATTGTCCGGGATTTCAAAGGCAATCTTTTGTTCCCGGAACAATAGCCGCGCACGGTACAATCTTTTTTCCACCGTGTCAACGCTGGTGATAAATGCTTTGGCAATTTCGGCAACACTCAGCCCGCAAAGTGTTTTCAGGATCAGGGCTACCTGTGCTTCAATGCTGAGACCGGGATGGCAGCAGGTAAACATCATGCGCAACTGGTCGTCGGTAATATGGTTTTCGCAGAGCAGGTTATCGATAACAGTTGTGAGGCTGTATTCTGAATGGAGGAGGGGATCAATAGCGGCAGCATATACTGCCTGCTGCCGGTTGCGCCTGATGATATCTATGGCTTTGTTTTTGGCTACGCGGAACAGCCAGCCTGTTGGGTGCTGTGGTATGCCCTGCAGCCGCCAGGTTTCCAACGCGCGCAGCAGGGTATCCTGTACTACATCTTCGGCTAGCTGCAGGTTGTGTACGCCGAAGATCTTTGTGAGTACAGCTACCAGTTTACCTGCTTCCCGACGGAAGACAAGGCCGGTTGTTTCGTTGATATGTATATGCTCCTGCAAGTATGCTGCTGTATAGACGGTTATGCGGGATAGGCCACCGGTTCCAGTTCAAGCACCTGGTGTAAATGATGGCGGCAATGCAGGATGTAATCCGGAACAAGCTGATCAACGGATGCCATGCTTTCTGTGCGGCAGAGGCGTTTACCCATGCCGGGTGAAAACTGCCGCAGGATATGGAGCATATGTTTGTTCAGCAGTATCCACAACTGTACGAGATCGGTAGTGTTGTAATCGGTATAGCCGGAAAGGGCTACCCATTGCTCCTGCTGGTAAACGATATGCGGGGTGTCTTCATATTGGGCTACCACAAAGCGACGGATATTGGTTTGTGCGGAATCTACCAGGTGTCCCAATACCTGCCGCCGATCCCATTTGCCCGGCATATTTGTATACGGCTGGTTCCAAAGTTCCGGCTGCTGCAACAGCGGGGCATATGTACCGATCATAGCTGATAACTGCTGAATAATTGCTTCCATAGCATAAAGTTATACTAATTTCCGGCGGTTCATTTTTTTGACCATGAAATCCTCTTGCCTGCAATATGACCCGGGGTAATTGTACAAAAGAGCGGTGGTATTGCTCACCACCGCTCTTGATACGGGTCACTTACATATCCACCTTCATCACCTGGCGTATTTGTACGCTGCCGCCCTTTTCAAAATCGGGACAGCCCATGGCGAGCTGAACAGCCTCGTCATAATCTTTGGCCAGCACGATAAAAAAACCTCCGACGACTTCTTTTCCTTCTGTGTAAGGGCCATCCGTTACCAGTCTGCCCGGTCCGCTGACCAGTTTGCCGCCGGGCAGCAGGGGCTCGCCCGCCACATATTGCTGTGTTTCATTCAGTTTGCCGATCCAGGCCATCCATTTGGCCATATTGTCGTGCATATCCTGTGGAGAGGCATCCGGTTGCGAACCGCCGTGAAAAAGGAACATGAACTTTTCCATTGTTTGTTTTTTTTATGGTTTAAAAAATACTGTACAATATACTGACGGTTGCCGGTTTCAAAACCGGACAGGGCGGGTAATATTTTTTTATGCCGGCGCTTTTATTGTCAGTAGGTTTACTCCCATAGGTTACCTAACTTTGCGCCCGCATGAATCTTGAGGTGCTGAAGAACAGTTACGCTACAGACCCCCGCTGTTTACAGATAGCGGACAGGTTGCTTTTGCCCGGTACACAAAGACTGCACCTGCCTGGTCTTAACGGCAGTACACCACAGTTTGTTTTTGCAGCCATCTTTAATCACCCCGCCTGCAAGTCCTTCAACCACCTGGTTATACTCCGCGATACAGAGGAAGCTGCTTATTTTCACAACAGCTTAGAAAACATCACCAATGCGCTTGATCTTTTTTATTTCCCGTCATCGTTCAAAAACAGAAAAAACTTTCACCTGCTCAATTCTTCTCATGTGATGCTGCGTACCGAAGCATTGGCGCGCATTGCGGGTGGGGGCAATAAAAAAGTGGTGATCACCTATCCTGAAGCCATCTTTGAAAAAGTCGTGCTTTCCAAAACACTTTCGGCAAATATTATTTCGATCAAGCAGGCGGATACCATTGATCTGGTGGGGATGTATGAAAAGTTTGTGTCGTATGGGTTTGAGCGAACCGACTTTGTTTATGAACCGGGGCAGTTTGCTGTACGCGGCGGTATTGTTGACATCTACTCTTATGGCAATGAGAAGCCTTACCGCATTGAACTTTTTGGCAATGAGGTGGACAGTATCCGTATTTTCGACCCGGAAACACAGTTGAGTGAACGAAAGCTTCTCCAGGTCAGTATCATTCCCAATACCGATACCCTTGGCGATAGTACAGCGGATGACGGAGACCGCGTTGCCCTTCCGGAATTTTTACCGGAGAATACCATTGTATGGACTCTGGACTGGAGTTTTATCCGTGAGCGCGTTGAGCAACAGGAGGAAGACCTTGAACTGGCCATAGCAGCGGCGCAACAACTTACACCGGTTGCTGATGCTCATGAAGAGGAGGTGCTGCACAGCAAAAAGGACATACGTGAAGGAGACTTTGTAAAAGCGGCAGCATTAGAGACTTTGCTTCGCCGTCACCATACGGTAGAGATGGGAGCTAAGGCTTTTCTGGCAGGCACGGCTACTGCACACCGTATCCCTTTTATGACCCAGGCGCAACCTGTCTTCAACCGTAATTTCGACCTGCTGATCAGGAACCTGCAGGAGTATGAAAAAAAGAAATACAATATTTTCCTTTTTGCCGAGAACCCCAAGCAATTAGAGCGGCTGCATGTCATTTTTACCGACCTGAAGGCTGAGGTACAGGTGACGCCTGTGCCGGTTTCGATACATGAGGGTTTTATAGATGATGACCTTCAGGTGGTTTGTTATACTGATCACCAGGTGTTTCAGCGTTACCACAAGTATAAGGTTAAACAGGCTTTTAATAAAAATAAAGCACTCACGCTTAAAACCCTGCGCGAACTGCAGCCGGGCGATTATGTGACGCACATTGATCATGGGGTGGGTATATACAGTGGTTTGCAGAAGATTGATGTTAACGGGCGGATGCAGGAAGCGGTACGGATAAGGTACAAAGACAACGACTTGTTGTATGTGAATATATCTTCATTGCATAAAATCGGCAAGTACAGCGGTAAAGAAGGCAGCATACCCAAGATGAACAAGCTGGGCAGCGATGTATGGAACAAGCTGAAGGAGAAGACGAAGAAACAGGTCAAGGATATTGCGACAGACCTGATCAAACTTTACGCCCAGCGCAAGAGCCAGCATGGGTTTGCGCACAGTGCAGACAACTATATGCAGGCAGAGCTGGAGGCTTCTTTTATTTACGAGGATACGCCCGACCAGAATAAGGCAACGGTGGATGTGAAAAGGGATATGGAAAAGGAGTCGCCGATGGACAGGCTGGTTTGTGGCGATGTGGGTTTTGGTAAAACAGAAATTGCGATACGGGCGGCCTTCAAAACCTGTTGCGATGGCAAACAGGCGGCGATACTGGTACCGACAACCATACTTGCGTATCAGCACTATAAAACTTTTGGCGAACGGTTGCGTGATTTTCCGGTAACGGTAGACTTTGTCAATCGCTTTAAATCGTCAAAGGAAAAGAAGGAGACGCTTAAAAAATTAGAAGAGGGTAAGATTGATATCATCGTTGGCACACATGCGTTGCTGGGCAAAGAGGTGAAATTTAAAGACCTCGGATTGATGGTGATTGACGAGGAGCAGAAATTCGGGGTGGCGGCAAAAGAGAAACTCAAATTGTTGCGTACTACTGTAGATTCACTTACGCTTACGGCAACGCCTATTCCGCGTACCCTGCAGTTCAGTCTGCTCGGTGCGCGCGACCTCAGTATCATCAATACCCCGCCACCCAACCGCCAGCCGATACAGACAGAAGTGCAGGTTTTTAACCAGGACTTTATCCGCGATGCCATCTATTATGAGACGGAACGTGGCGGACAGATATTCTTTATCCACAACCGCATCAATGGCCTGGCTGAAATGTGTGGGCTGCTGCAGGGGCTTTGTCCCGACCTGAGCATTGCCTTTGCACACGGACAGATGGAGGGCGACAAGCTGGAGGATACCATCCTCGATTTTATGGACAAACGCTATGATGTACTGGTTTGTACCAATATTGTAGAGAGTGGGGTGGATATCCCCAATGTGAATACCATCATCGTAAATAATGCGCACCAGTTTGGCCTCAGCGATCTGCACCAGTTGCGTGGCCGTGTGGGGCGCAGTAATAAAAAGGCATTTTGTTATCTGCTGGCACCACCGATGAGTACGCTGCCGCCCGACAGCCGCAAACGCCTCAGTACGCTGGAGCAGTACAGCGATCTGGGCAGTGGTTTCCAGATTGCCATGCGCGACCTGGATATCCGTGGTGCAGGTAACCTTCTTGGTGGTGAGCAGAGCGGTTTTATTGCCGAGATCGGATTTGAGATGTACCATAAAATACTTGACGAAGCCATCCGTGAACTGAAACGTAACGAATTCCGGGAGCTGTATAAAGAAGAAATACAGCAGCAGGACGATTTTGTCAGCGACTGTACAATTGATACAGACCTTGAAATCCTTATTCCTGACAGTTATGTGGAGAGCATCACTGAACGCCTGAGCCTGTACAGCAGACTGGACAATTGTGAAAACGAAGCAATACTTTCCGTCTTTCACGATGAAATGCAGGACCGCTTTGGCCCCCTGCCATCTCCTGTGGAAGACCTGTTTACCACGGTGCGTTGCCGGCGTATGGCGGTGGAGCTGGGGTTTGAGAAAATGCTGCTGAAAGATGATGTGCTCAAATGCTTTTTTGTCAACAACCCCGACTCGCCTTATTTCCAGAGTGATGTATTCAACGATATTCTTCTGCACATCCAGACGGCTACGAACAAAGCCAAACTAAAGCAGGTCGGTAAAAATGGTATCCTTATTGTGGACGATATCCGTTCGATGAGTGATTTGTTTACCTTTTTAGAAAGGATGTGGAAGGAGGTGATGCTGTAGTGCCTGCTAAGTTTTTTTATGCCCAAGAATTGCCTGTTATGATTTAACCCCGGTTACACAATCGGAAATCTACTGTGCAGCCGGGGTTAAGTCAATGTATTATTGCACCTGTATTATCTTTTTGGATAATGACTGGCAAAACCGCATCAGGGTCTGCAATCGGGGCATAAGCCGAACAAGCCAATGCCGGAGCCAATAGCGGTTAAAGTTGGCAGCAGTGCAGCACAAGCCGGCGGAATAGCAAGGCAACCACCGACTCCCGACAGCATACCCATTCCATCCGTGGCTAATATGCGCCAAATATTTGCCCTTACACAATTGTTGCATTTGGATTTATTCCGACGAGCCGTATTGCCGGTTTCCTCATTGATAAATGGCGCATAGCAAACGCCGCTGTTGTAGCAGGTAGCCATGAATTTGGTGAGTTTGCATTTCTCTTCGTCAGATAGTGCAGGGTTGTTGTCTATATGGCTTCCCTGCAGCACCGCAATCTGGGCATTAACCTCGTCAACAGGCTTGCCGTTGTAAGCCTCCATAATGCTGTTGATGCTGAGGAGGGTTGTGTGCTCACGAGCCGTGATAAGGCCATTCATCCTCATTTTTTCTAATGACTGCTGGAGGCTCATGGTTGACCAGTCCAGATAGGTATTGGCATAGTCCTTAATTTTTTGCGCAAGGTCGTCATTGATGGGGATCCCGGTGAGTTCCTGCGTTTGCTGGATCACATAGTCGGGAACCTGGTCGGCAGAAGTAAGTCCTGCCGTTTCAGCAAAAATGTTGGTCATAATGGTGTTGTGTACCGCGAGGGCATCACTGATTTCGGCAATACAACTGTTGTTGACCGTGGGAAGCTGGCTGCTGCTTTGTGGTGGATTGGTGCGGGAATCCTTGTCGGATAGCTGTTCGGTTTTTTTGTTGCAGGCAACTACAAGCAACAGGCTGGAGAAAATGGCGGCAACTGCTGTTGTTACCCATGTGTTACGTTTCATCGTTTAAGTTTTTTTAATCTTCCCGGTTCTGATATCGGGCCCGGAAAATGACCCTGCAACAGTTTTTGTTGCAGGTACGAAAT
>JAAFIK010000083.1 GCA_013298665.1 Chitinophagales bacterium | reverse complement strand
GTGCATTACCCGATATAGTGTTTAACTACCTTGGTGATTTTGGTGGAGGTGAGGAAGATGGCGGTGACGGGTTGTTTGCCTTTGGATCGGCTTACCAGGGTCGGGAGATTGCCAGAGAACTGAAGCGGGCTTACAAAATAGACGTTTCCGGCATGATTTCGGGCGGACAGTTACAAATGCTGATCAGTTACAGTACAGCCCAGTATCATTCTGCAACAATAGAAGGCTTACTGAGCAGTTACCGCAGGAACCTGGAAACCCTGATCAACCGGTTGGCTACAGAAGAGCATACTTACCTGACTCCCGTAGATCTGACCTACAAGAAGTTTACCATCAACCAGCTTGAAGAACTGAACATCAGTAATAATATTGAAGACGTGTATCCCCTGAGTCCCTTGCAAAAAGGTTTGTATTATCACTGGCTGACATCACCCCAGTCTTCAGTTTATTTTGACCAGAAGTCCTACCGCCTGAAGGGTGATCTGGATATCGGGATACTGGAAAAGAGTTATGAGGCACTGGTATCAAGACATGCTATCCTGCGGACATTCTTTACAATGGAGTTTGGCGAAACGCTTCTGCAGATTGTAGATAAGCGAACAATTTCAACATTCACCTATAAGGATGTGTCCGGTGATGCCGATTTTTCCATGGAGGCTTATAAGAAATCAGATCGTTCGCGTGGTTTTGACCTGCACAGCGGCTCACAGATGCGGCTTTCGGCTTTGTATCTTGGCGAAAACGTTTACGAGTTGATTTTCAGCCATCACCATGTGCTGATGGATGGCTGGTGCGGAAGCATCCTCGTCAAAGAATTTTTCCAGATTTATTACAGTCTTTGCTCCGGCCGTGTTCCCGAGCTGGATAAAGTGTATCCATACTCAGGTTATATCTCCTGGCTGGATGGAGTTGATACGGATAAAACACTTGGGTATTGGAAAGATTATCTTGCCGGTTACGATACGGTAAGCAGCCTGCCACGGCTAAAGCCGGGTATGAAGCGTGGTTTTGCCGCCGGTGAGCTGAATTTTTCCCTTGATGAAAAGACGAGCCAATCTGTGCACCGTTTCTGCCGCGAACAGGGAATAACTGAGAATACGTTTATCCAGAGCGTGTGGGGTGTTTTACTTGGCCGCTACAACAACAACAGTGATGTTGTATTTGGTTCTGTTGTATCCGGCCGTCCTGCAGAGCTGGAAGGCGTTGAATCTATGATTGGTCTTTTTATCAATACGGTTCCGGTACGCATCCGTTCATCGCGGAGCACGACTTTTACCGATCTTGTGCGTGAGGTGCAGCAGCAATCGATATCCGGCATTGCCCATCATTATGCGCAGCTTGCTGAAATACAGGAGCAGAGTAGTCTTGGCAGGGATCTTTTTGATCATGTCATTGTATTCCAGAATTACCCTGTTCAGGAAATTGTTGAGGAGGGTATGGAAAATACTAATGCAGAGAAAGCCATTTCGTTGCTTTCATTTGATGGCTTTGATCAGTCAAGTTATGATTTTGTGTTTACTGTTTTTCCGGGGCATACGATCAGTCTGAAGTTTGATTATAATTTAAACGTTTATGATGATTTCCTGGTAGACGGGATAAAGAATCATTTGGTTGAACTGATCAGACTGGTGACAGATCAATCAGTACAACGGCTAAGACCTGCTACAATCGATTTTATTAGCGAGGCAGAAAAAACAAAATTACTGATTGATTTTAATACAGCAGAGGCCACAGTACATGATCGGGTAACCGTAATTAGTCTTTTCGAGAAACGGGTACAGCAATCACCCGATAGCCCTGCCGTATATTTTGATGGTGTAACACTTACCTATAAAGAGTTGGATGATAAAGCCTGTCAGTTAGCGCTATTTTTTAAGTCAAAATATGATGTTCGTCCTGATAACCTGATCGGTATCATGCTTGACCGATCAGAGAAAATGATCATTGCCATTCTTGGCATATTAAAATCCGGTGCAGCTTACGTGCCCATAGATCCGGAGTATCCGCGGGAGCGAAAACAATTTATAACAGACGACACGGGGATAAAGGTGCTGATTACACAGTCGGAGTATCTTTTTGATCTTGAGTACTATACAGGCAATGTATTCGCCATTGATATTCAACTGGATACACTTACACCTGCAGCAGAGTTTATCTATGAGTCCCCTGCTTTAAATGATATGGCTTATGTGATATATACTTCAGGGTCAACAGGCAAGCCCAAAGGTTGTTGTATTACACAGAGTAATCTTGCTTCTTACATTAACTGGGCAAACGGGTATTATTTTAATGAATACAATATACCGGTGTTTGGCTTATACACATCTCTTTCATTTGATCTTACGGTAACGAGTATATTCTGCTCATTGACAACTGGCGGATACCTGCATGTCTATGGGCAGCATGAAGCACTGACGGATATTATGCAGCATTGTTTTTCTGACGGGAGTGGCATAAACAGTATTAAGCTGACACCTTCACATATAAGCGTATTAAAACACCTTGGCTTGAAATCCTCAACGATACAGCATGCCATTATAGGCGGCGAGCAGGTCATTGAAGAGCATATTTCTATACTGAAACAGATTAACCCCGGTATTTCATTATATAATGAATATGGCCCTACTGAAGCAACGGTTGGGTGTGTGGTCAAACGTCTAGAAGAAAATAGCCCGGTATTGATCGGACGGCCGATAACCGGAACAGCAATATTTATCCTTGGAGAGGAAGGCGTTTTGTGCCCAATCGGTGTTTCCGGCGAGTTGTGCATAAGTGGTGCGGGTGTTTCTGCGGGTTATCTTAATAACAAACTATTGACGGCAGAGAAGTTTGTCAGTAATCCTTTCAGGCCTGGTGAAGTGATGTATTGTACCGGAGATACAGGACGTTGGCTTCCTGACGGACAGATTGAATGCCTTGGCAGAAAAGACGACCAGATAAAAATAAGGGGATACCGTATTGAGCCCGGCGAAATTGAAATTGCCCTTGTTGCCCTTCCCGGTATTGATGCTGCGTGTGTACTGGTGAAGAAAGATGCTTCCGGCGAAAAATGCCTGACCGCATACCTGCAAACAAAAGAAGCGTCGGATATACAGGCAATCAGATCTGAGTTGGGGAAAATACTTCCCGGGTATATGATGCCTGAATATTTTGTTGCTATGGATTCTTTCCCGCTTACATTAAATGGTAAGGTTGACCGGGCAAAACTTCCCGATCCCGATGGAAACCTTGTACAGCAGGATGAGGAATATGTACCACCAAGAAACGAGACCGAAGAAAAAATTGCGGCCATCTGGAAGGAGATATTGGGAAAGGAAAGAATCGGAATCAATGACCGCTTTTTCGATATTGGCGGTAATTCATTAAAAATCATCAGGGTCGCTTCGCAGTTGAGCAGATTGCTCCAGAAGGATATCAGTGTAGGATTACTCTTTCAGTACAGTACAATCAAAGAACTATCATATGCTGTACTGGAAGAATCTGCAACTGTTGCTGAGCCCGTTTTTGAAAGGGCAGAGCTGCTGGAAGATTTAAACAAATTTAATCTTGATTGATATGGCAGAAAGTATCAAGTACGATGGACTCGAAATCGCGGTTATCGGGATGTCGGGGCAATTTCCAAAATGCCCGGACTGCAAAATATTTTGGAGTAATCTTGCAGAAGGAAAAGACCTTATTACAACATTTACGGATGAACAGTTAAAAGCCCGGGGTGTAAGTGATGCACAGCTTCATTCTGAAACGTATGTGAAGTCTGAAGCAATACTGGAGAATAAGGATCTTTTTGATCACGGTTTTTTTGGTTACAGTACTGAAGAGTCGGCTTTGATGGATCCACAGATAAGATTGTTCCATGAACATTGCTGGAAAGCACTCGAAGATGCCGGATGCGCATCGCAGCTCGAATCCAGAAAAATCGGTTTATTTGCGGGAGCATCAACGAACGACAACTGGAAAATTTATGTGTATGGAAAATCAAACGAGACCTCGCTTGATCCGTTTTACCTGAATATGATAAAATCACAAAATTTTATCAATACACTCGTTTCTTATAAACTTAATTTACGGGGTCCATCCATTTATGTCGATACTGCCTGCTCAACTTCACTCTCTGCTGTTCACCTGGCCTGCAGAAGTTTGCTTATGCGTGAGTGTACTGTTGCACTGGCTGGTGGTGTATGTATCAGAACAAACAAGCAAAAAGGATATCAGTATGCCGAAGGAATGATTGCTTCAAAAGATGGCTATTGCCGGACATTTGACGCTGAATCCACCGGTACTGCTTCAGGCGAGGGCATTGGTGTTGTGGTGCTGAAGCGCCTCAGTGAAGCTATAAAAGACAGGGATCATATTTACTGTATCGTGAAGGGGAGTGCGGTGAATAATGATGGAAATCTTAAAGTTGGCTACACGGCCCCGAGTGTGCAGGGACAGGTCGAGTGTATCATGTCGGCTCATAAACTGGCTGGAATTACTTCCTCAAGTATAAGTTATGTTGAAGCACACGGCACGGGAACAAAGCTTGGAGATCCTGTTGAGATAAGGGCACTTAACCTCGCTTTTGGTGTTGGAGCGGATGAAAAGTTTTGTGCAGTAGGCTCTGTCAAAAGCAATATGGGACACCTTGACGCAGCGGCAGGTATAGCGGGATTTATCAAAACGGCTCTTGCGCTACAGCACAAAAAATTACCTCCAAGTCTTCATTTCAAATCACCCAATCCGGAAATAAATTTTGATGATGGACCTTTTTATGTCAATACAGCACTGCAAGAGTGGAATCAAAAAGACAGTCACCCTTTACGGGCAGGTGTAAGTTCATTAGGCATTGGTGGTACGAATGTTCATTTTATCCTGGAGGAAGCCCCGGTTCCGGTTATCAGTGATCCGGGAAGGACTTATATGCTGCTGAACATTTCAGCAAAAACTGAACCCGCCCTTCTGCGGTATATGCAGATACTAAAAGATCATTTGTTACTGGAACCCGAAATCAATCTTGCCGACCTGTCGTACACACTGCAAACAGGACGGAAGCATTTTGCCTACCGGAAGTCATTGCTTTATGAGGATCGGGATACGCTGGTCAGGCTTCTGGAGCAGGGCAACAAAGTATCTACGGTGTGCCGTAGTATTGAAAAAAAGGACCTATTGGTTTTTGCTTTTCCGGGACAGGGGTCGCAGTATATTAATATGGGTAAAGATCTTTACGCAAAAGAACAATACTTCCGGGCACAAATGGATAAAGGTTTTGCTTTTATAGAAAAAATTACAGGAGAACAGTTTAGTGACATTTTGTTTGCATCCGACAGCACAGATACAAGGATTAATGAGACAAAGTACACCCAGCCCCTGATTTTTCTTACATCATTTTCAATCGCTAAACTTCTTATACATTATGGTCTTTCTCCACGGTATATGATTGGACATAGCATCGGAGAGTATGTGGCTGCCTGCATAAGCGGAGTAATGTCTTTTGATGATGCCTTAAAAATTGTCATCAAAAGAGGACAGCTTATGAACAGTCTGCCAGCAGGTGTAATGCTGAGTGTGTCGATTACGGAGGCCGAAGCAAAAACCTACTTAGGTGATGGCATCTCCCTTGCTGCTGTAAATGGACCGGAACAGGTTGTTTTTTCAGGAAATGCGGAGTCAGTTGAAAAACTTGTTGAAAAACTGAATGATGCCAATATCCCATTTGTTAAATTACAAACTTCTCATGCGTTCCATTCCGAAATGCAGGATCCGATCCTGGATTCATTCCGGGCTGAGTTTAGCAATATTCAGCTCAATAAGCCAGATATGCCTTTCATTTCGAACCTGACCGGTAATATTATTACTGATACAGAAGCATGCTCACCTGATTACTGGGTTCGTCATCTTCGTGAAACCGTAAGATTTTCAGAAGGGATCAGGTTTATTCTCTCCCATGGTGACGGTTATGTATTTATTGAATCGGGTGCAGGTCATTCGCTTACCAATTTACTGAAACAGCATTTGCCCGCCAATCACCATACCTTATTTGTTAACCTCATCAGGCCGGTAAAGGAAAAAGAAGATGATCTGCGTTACCTGACGGATAAAATCAGCTTTTTATGGGCTAATGGTGTTGATATAGACTGGGATAAGTACTATACCAATGAACTACGGTACAAAATATCCGTGCCAACTTACTCCTTTGAACCTGTAAGATACCCGGCTGAAGTTGATCCTATGGAAACATCAATGATTGAGGACCTGGGCTTATCAGTAGCGGGAGGATTAAAGGACTCAGTGTATTATCCTTCATGGAAACGGATACCCTCTTTGCCAGGTCGCATTTCACCACTGGAAAAACGGTACCTGTTCTTTTCACATGACAGTCATTTTTCTGCCACCATTAAGCAAAGAATGGAAGCATCGGGCTATACTGTTACAGTGGTTTTTCCGGGAACTTCATTTGAGAAAATTGCGACTGATCAATACCGTATTGACCCGGCGTCACCGGAGCACATGGCTTTGCTGGTTGATGACCTGGCCGGAGAAGAATGTATGGTTACGGATATCCTGTATTCCTGGGGCATGTCGTATGCTGTTACTGAAATACAGGAATCGAAGTATCAATTTGAGTATTTCAGCCTCGTACTCATTCTGCAGGAGTTTCTCCGGAGGAAGGATCTGAAGGGGAAAAAAGTAACAGTACTGACTGATGCCCTGCATAAAGTAACCGGTAGTGAGCAGGGGGCATATACACAAGCTTTGCTCCTTGGGCTAACAAGTGTTCTCCCACAGGAATATGCTGCTGTTTGCTGTAATATAGACATTGATCTTCGGGAAGATATGATCCTTGTTATCGACAGCCTGCTAAATGAATTGAAGAACGATTCAGGGCATACAGACCGTATTGTTGCACTTAGATCCGGATACAGATGGATGCAGGAGTATCTGAAAAACGACCAGTCTCTTGATGATACCGGAGCACGAAGTTTTAGCTCGGATAAAATTTACCTGATTACAGGCGGGTTAGGTAATGTTGGATTTGTGATGACCAGGTACCTGATTGAACACTATGATGCCACTGTTGTCCTTACTGGCAGGAAAGCGATTCCTGCTGGTGGCGGAGAGGTAAAAGAAGAGTGGTTGAAGAAATTGGAGTATCTGAAAAGCATCAGTACTAAAGTGACGTATTTGTGCTCGGATGTCGCCGATATTACTGATTTCAGAAAAGCGGTGATGCATATAGAGGAAACCCTGGGATCTGTTAACGGCGTAATTCATACGGCCGGCATTATCGGGGATGATTATTTTGAGCTCATAGAAGACATCAGCATTGAAAAAACTATGACAATGTTTGCGCCTAAAGTTACAGGGCTTGAGAATATTTATACCATTTTTGGAAAACAGGATCTTGATTTTGTGTGGATCACTTCGAGTCTGGCAACTGTTTTGGGTGGCCTTGGCTTTGCTTCATATGCTGCAGCAAATTTATTTATGAACCATTTTGTTTCTTCAAAAGAAAAGGAGCTTCCGCATTGGAAATGTTTCGCACCAGGAGGGTTGTCATTCAATGAACAGCCTGCGCATGCAGAAAGTAGTGCTCTGTTGCCTTCTGAACTGACAACACTTTTTAACTGGAATCTTTCTATACCCGGGATGCCAGTGATCTTTCAGTCTAAAGAGAGTCTTCCATACCGGATTCGCAAAACTTACCAGGCTGAAAAGACACAATATCTTGATGATGAATTTGAATCCTTGCCTATCGAAAAACTGGAACGCCCATTATTATCAAAAAATTATACAGCTGCAGAAACTGAAACAGAAATTAAGATTAAAAATATTTTTGAAGACTTCTTTGGCATCCGTGATATTGGTGTGGAAGACGACTTTTTCGAATTGGGTGGCGACTCACTGAAAGGAATGATTCTGCTGAAGCGCCTAAAAAAAGAGTTTAATGTAAACCTGTCCATTTCAAACTTTTTTGCAAATCCTGACATTCGCCATTTAGCAGCCGGTATTGATGATATATTATGGCTGAGTTCGGATGTGCAGATGGAAAATGAAATGACTATTTAAAACAGGAAATTTTTGTTAACAAAACAAATCTCAGACTGATGGAAGACTTTTTGAAAGAACTGAAAGAAAGCAATATTGCTATTTCTCTTGAAAGAGACGATCTTAAAGTAAAGTTTAATGGAACCGATTTGCCTGCAGATCTCGTAAAAAGACTTAAAGAGAATAAGGCACGTATTGTAGAGTATTTGTCTGGTCTAAAGCAGGAATCCAGAGATAAAGGTATTATACCGATTGCTACAGGCGAATCATACCCTTTATCTTCATCACAGCATCGTTTGTGGACACTGAGTCAGTTCGAAGAAGGAAATTTCGCTTACAAAATGCAAGGCGTCTTCGAGTTTTCAGGTAACCTTAATACCCCGGCACTCACCTCTGCATTTGATAACCTGATAATACGGCATGAAAGCTTACGTACAGTATTCAGGGAAACAGAGAAGGGTCTGGTACGTCAGTTTATCCTGTTGCCCGAAGATTTGAAATTTGCCATTGATACGCATGATTTTTGCAATCAGCAGGATGCTGAAGAATTGGCTAAGGCGCAGGTGCATGCAGCACTTGTTAAACCGTTTAACCTTACTGAAGGTCCATTATTGCGGGTAGGGCTTTACCGGATAGCAAACAAGCGCTGGATATTCTCATATGTTATGCATCATATTATCAGTGATGGATTGTCAATGCAGATCCTGATCAAGGAAACACTGCTGATGTACAACGCTTTTAATAGCGGCAAACGAGCTTACTTATCACCCCTTCGTATTCAGTATAAGGATTATTCAGTATGGCAGCAAAATCAGGTAAAGGATGGCACATTTGCTGCTCATCGGACGTATTGGTTAAGGCAGTTGTCCGGAAGACTCCCCGGATTACGTTTCCCAACTGATAATCCAAGGCCTGTCGTAAAAACATACAATGGGGCAACGTTGACACTCACCGTACCCGGTGCTGTTTCACAGTCGTTGAAATCTGTTTGCAGGAAGCAAAATGCCACACTTTTTATGGGTTTATATGCCCTTGTAACAACCTTACTGTACCGGTATACCCACCAGCAGGATATTATTATCGGCAGTCCGATTGCGGGCAGGGGGCATGCAGATCTTGAAGACCAGATCGGTTTTTACCTGAATACTCTGGCGTTGCGGGTGCATGTCAATGAGGAGGAGAGTTTTAATAGTCTTCTTCAACAAGCAAGGCGTATCACGCTTGACGCCTATGAACATCAGGATTATCCCTTCGATCAGTTGGTGGACGATCTGCAACTTAAAAGAGACCTGAGCCGTAATGTGCTGTTTGACGTGATGATCCTGCTCCAGAATGTAAATGTTATTAATCACAAGATCTCCAACCAAACGCTTGGAGACCTTGTGATTAAAGAGTACAATAATGGAGAAGACACTGTAAGTAAATATGATCTTACGTTTTACTTTACGGAAGTGGCTGACGACATACTGATGAATATTGAGTACAATACGGATCTTTTTTCTCCGGAGACGATCGGGCAGCTGGGTGCGTACTTTGTG
>JAAFIK010000082.1 GCA_013298665.1 Chitinophagales bacterium | reverse complement strand
CACGCGAATTGTTCAACCGCAGAACGGGTCTGGCCTTTGATCCTTTGGCTGCAGCAGAGAGTGCAGCCAACTTCCCATTATCGTTTTTGTTTAACCCTGCACGCCTGAGCAGGATGGTACAGTACCGGGCTGCGTATAATGGCCTGGGCATTGACGACATGATCAGTGTGCTGATGAGTAAAACATGGAAGGCTCCGCGCTTAAAAGGATGGGAAGCACTGATCCTGCAACAGAATGAGCAACTGTTGCTCACCCATTTAATCGGGGCATCCTTAAATACCGATCTTTCATTTGCTGCCCAGGCCGCGGTGATCCGGGCCATTGAAGATATCAAGGATTATGCTACCCGGCAACTGCTGTCGGCCGATGCCACCACCAAGGGTTATCTGCTGCTGACACTCGACCGGATCAAAACCCGCAAAGAAGCAAAACCATTTGTACCCGAACCCGTGCCGCCCGGTGCACCCATCGGCTGCGGGATGGATTGACATAATCCCACCAGTAAATAATTGCCGGATAAAGCAATACGGTGCTTGTATCAGTATTGTTTGTATGGTTTGATTCGCTGTAAAATCCGGTTACACGAAATATGGATAGCATTCAACCTGCGATGATATTTAAATGGGTGATTATATCTTGTTTGTTGTGGTTGGGGAAGATGTGAAAAAAAGAGAGTTGATTTGCTCCCTTTCTTGTTTTATGATTTGATTATGCAATATCCTCCGCTAAAGGAAAATCAATTTCAAAGCCGGTAAGGTTGTGGATGTAGTTGCTGATGATTTTATCACCGATGATGATTACAGCATCAACCAGGTTGGCTTCAGTGTAACCGGCGGCAAAGAGTGCTTCTTTTGCATCAATGCTTGCATGGCCCCTGTTTTCAGTAACTGACGCAGTGAATTTTGCCAATGCATCCAGTTTGCTGTCGAATGATGCTGAACCCTGGCGCAGTTCAATTACCTGCTCATCAGTAAAGCCATTCATTTTACCAAGTACCGTGTGAGCACTTTGGCAATAGCGGCAGCCGTTGATTTGGCTAACCACCAGGTTAATCACTTCCCTTTCTTTTGCTTTCAAACTGCTTTTGCGGTTTTGTAAAGCAAGATAGTCACCTAACGCAGTTTCGCTTTTTGCGAAATACGCATAAAGATTCGGAACAAAGCCAAGGCCTTTTTTAAGGTTGTCGAAAATAGCCTGGTTGTTTTCTGTTACCTGATCTCTTGTTGGAACTGTAAAAGTCCTGTTTGTTGTTGTTGTCATTTTACTTTGTATTTTTTGTGTCATTATTGACAATACAAAGATGGCATCAACAGGAGGCGTTTTCCAATCAAGTAGATTAGGAAATACGCTGAAACTGGATGAAGCAGAAAAGTGAAACTGGATTAACTTTTTCTGGAAACCCTTATGTTACGGAGTTTGGAGAGGTATTGGGTAGTCATCCCCAGAAAAGAAGCAATTACATATTGGGGAAAGCGGTTAGAGAGCTGGGGGTATTTATCTTCAAATTCATAAAACCGTTCCTCTGCAGTTTTGGTAAGGTTGCTGATGATTCTCCGCTGCATGCCTGCAAATGAAAACTCCGCCATCATCCTGAAAAATGTTTCATACTTATGGTTCATGACTTTGAGTTTTTGTTCACCGGCATAATCAAGCTGCAGGACAACACTGTCTTCCAAAGCCATTACAAACATGGTGGCGGGTTGCTGAAAAATATAACTGTTGTAGTCGGATATCCACCAGTCTTCAACAGCAAGCTGAATAATATGGTCTTGCCCCTCATCTGCCACCACATAACCCATAAAAGCACCCTGCACAACATAGTTGCGGTATTTGGCTACAAAGTCGGGCTGAATAATAAACTGGCGTTTTTTTACTTTGGTTAGTTTAAAGCAGGAAATAAACTGCTGAATTTCATCTTCTGAAAGGGCTACCTTTTTTTGAATATGATCAATTAAAGACTGCTGCTCCTGCATTAGAAATGATTTGGTGTTCAAAAATAAGCTAATAATGCGTCAATTTTTGATAACTATCCGCCTTCATCAGGTATCCGAATGAAAAAAGGTTGTCTTTGTTTCAAGACAACCTTTTTTGCGGAGAGAGAGGGATTCGAATGGCGGGGCTTTGCCCGCCACAGCGAGTCTACCTCGCTGAGTCTACCTCGCTGCCCCCGGGATCCCACCATACTTTATGATAAATGTAATAAGGTCGTCAGTGTTGAGGTTTTTCAATTTTCGTTCCAGTATCATCGCCGCCCCTCTGCTCTGCTTTTGTAAGGAGAGAGCCAGCACCCATGGGCGATAGGGAGCAGTGGCCTGTTCAATTCCTGCATTGTGCCTGGCGATTCTTTTTTGAATATCACTTGTTTGCCCGATGTAATATCTCCTGTGGGGCTGCGAATAAAGTATGTAAACAAAGTATGACATATCCGGTGCTTAAGGTTACAAAAAAGAGGAATGATTGCTCAATCATTCCTCAATGGCGGAGAGAGAGGGATTCGAACCCCCGGACCTGTGACAGTCAACGGTTTTCAAGACCGCCGCATTCGACCGCTCTGCCATCTCTCCGGCGCAAAAATACAGGATCAGGAGGTTCATCCCAAAAAAATATCTTTTTTTATGCGCAGTTGCGATAAACAGATATCTGCGGACACTATATTATACTCTGCAACAAATAAAAAATGCCGGTAATATGATGGGTGAGCATCATTACCGGCATAATCATATGTAACCGTTACACTGAAATGATTAGCCCCCCGCGTCTTCGCGATCCTTTAATTCCTTGATCTTATCAAGCGCACCAGCCACCACATCGCACATAATGGTATAAAGCGCGCCAGGGTGGGGGTGAGCATAAATATGTTCCAGCGCTTCGTTTTCGTTGGCAATCACGAGTGTGGGCACATCGGGCTTCACCGAATGGATGCCCTCCTGCAACAGGCCAATGATTTCATCTGCAGTACGGCCACGAAGGTTCTTATCGCACCGGATAATGATTTCATCAAAGTAGCGTGCCGAGATAACACCCAGCTCGCGGATATCTTCATCGCGGCGGTCGCCCGTACCGCTGATGACGCCAACACGTTTGGGATAATCTAATTTGCTTACAAAATCGCAAAGGAGCTGAAGACCATGCGGGTTGTGTGCAAAGTCCGCCAGTATGGTAAACTGTTTAAAATGAAAGAAGTTGAGCCGCCCGGGTGTTTGTGTGCTGGAGGGAACGAAAGTGGAGAGCCCTTGCCGGATATCATCAATGGTGATGTCGCGGTAAAGATAAGTGGCCAATACCGCCGGGAGCGTATTGGCAATATTATGTACAGCTTTGGCCTCATAAGTCAGGGGAATGTCTTTAGCGGCCATTACCCTGATCTTCCAGTTGCCTTTGAGTAGCGTGATGTACCCGTTTTCATAAACGGTAGCCAGTCCCCCTTTGTCGCAATGCGCTTTAATGCGCGGATTGTTTTCATCCATACTGAAAAGCCCGATATTGCATTTCAGGCTTTCACGCATACCATATACGAGATCGTCGTCGGCATTGAGTATGGCATATCCATGCGGAAATACCGTTTCGGGAACCACGGCCTTTACCTTGGCCATCTGTTCGAGCGTATTAATACCGCCGAGTCCCATATGATCTGCAGCCACATTGGTTACAATAGCCACATCGCAGTTCTGGAAAGCCAGTCCTGCCTTAAGGATACCGCCCCTCGCACATTCAAGTACAGCAAAATCTACCGTGGGGTCTTTGAGAACGAAAGTGCTGCTTACCGGGCCGGTACAATCACCGCGCATCAGCAACTGGTTTTGTATGTATACACCATCGGAAGTGGTGTAGCCTACTTTTTTTCCTGCACTTTTGGCGATATGTGCGGTAAGCCGGGTGGTGGTGGTCTTGCCATTGGTACCCGTGATGGCTATGATGGGGATGCGTCCCACACTGCCTTTGGGGAAGAGCATATCGATCACCGGCTCAGCTACATTGCGTGGCAGCCCTTCCGCAGGTTCGATGTGCATCCGGAAACCGGGGGCAGCATTTACTTCAAGAATGGCACCGCCATTTTCGCTCACGGGGGTGCGCAGGTCGGTAGCCATGATGTCGATACCACAAATATCGAGACCGATGATCTTGCTGATCCGCTCGCACATAAAGATATTGGCAGGATGTACTTCATCCGTAACATCGGTGCTGGTACCCCCTGTGCTGAGGTTGGCCGTTGGCTTCAGGAGTACCTGTTCGCCTTTGGCCGGAATGGTTTCGAGGGTATACCCAAGATCGTTCAGCATTTTCCACGTAAAGTCATCCACCGTAATCTGTGTCAGCACTTTTTCGTGTCCGTAACCGCGGCGGGGGTCTTTATTGGTTTCGTCGATGAGCCACTGGATATTGTGTTCACCATCGCCCGTTATTGCAGCCGGGGTGCGCAGGGCAGCACAAATAAATTTATGGTTGATGACGAGTACGCGAAAATCATAGCCGGTAATAAAACGCTCCACGATCACACTACGGCCATACTTCTGTGCACCTTCGAGAGCCTTTACCGCCTGCTCCCAGTTGGTGATATTGGTAGTGGCCCCCTTGCCATGATTCCCATCTATGGGTTTGAGAACGAGTGGGTAGCGGTATTTCTCAATGGCCTCCTTCAAGCCAACTTCTGTGCGGATGATGGTACCACGGGGAACAGGAATCTCTGCGGCTTCAAGTAAGATCTTTGTTTCTTCTTTGTCACAGGCGATGTCTACCGCAATATTGCTGGTGGTGCTGGCAATGGTGGCGCGGATGCGTTTCTGGTGTACCCCGTACCCCAATTGTACAAGGCTTTGTTTATTGAGCCTGATAAAGGGGATATTGCGTTTGGCTGCTTCCTCCACGATACAGCCCGTGCTGGGGCCGAGGCGGGTATCTTCCCTGATTTCCCGGAGTTGCTGTATGTCTTCCTCCAGGTTGTATTCGGTGTTCGCTATGAGCGCTTCAGCCACCCGTACTGCTGCCCTGGCGGTGTACACACCCGCATCTTCTTCCATATATGCAAATACAACAAAATAGACACCCTCTTTCTCATTAGCGGTGCGGGTACGGCCAAAACCACATTCCATACCTGCAAGGGTTTGCATTTCAAGCGCGATGTGTTCGATCACATGCCCCATCCAGGTGCCTTCGTCTACGCGCTGGAAGAAGCCCCCCGCAGTACCTACGCTGCACCGGTGGGCAAACATGGTAGGGAACATTTTTTCCAGCCTTTCCCTGAAACCGGGGATGGTATTGGTGGGACGCTGCTCCATCTCTTCCAGGTCGAGCTTCATCTGTATCAGTTTGAGGCGGCGTACGCTCCAATAGTTGGGTCCTTTAAGTACTTTGATGTCGAGAATCTTCATAATGCAGTCTGTAAGTTGGTTTTAGTTGTCCCGGCAATATGGGGTGGGTTTAAAGTTAGGAGAAAAGGAGCAACTTACAAAATTGCCCGTTTGAAAAATAGCAGGTGTTTTGATGGGGGTGGTGAAAGACCGGCAGACGTTGGTATGCCTTATTCCTCATCTTCGGCGATGGTGCCATAGTCTACCAGTAACTCTTCATCTCTGGCAATATCCCGCAGCGTTTCAAAATACGCACCATCATTCACCGAGCGGATATTGGGCTCATCCGAGTGGTTCAGAAAATTGACAAGATCCATGACCTTAAAGCCATAGTCGGGTATAAAATAATGCGCTTTGTCATACAGGCAATAGTTTTCCACCAATGCCCTGCTGTGTTCAGGAAGGGCAGCTACTTCCGTACGGGCTATGCTTAGCCAGTTACCAACGCCGCGGGAAAATAAAGTGGTGCAACCTTTCGGGATATCACGCAGCGCAAATACGCCGATGCCATGCAGGGCGGAGGGGCGGATCATACACCAGGTATCTCCGGCGAGTTCGTTGAGCAGTTCGAGTTTGGTCATGCGTTACAATCATCCATTTTGAAAAAAACAAAGGGGTTACGGCGTGGTCAGCTCATCATAAGCCGCACCCAGCGGGCGTTCAATGCCATCACCTTTCCATTCCGCAGCACCGGGTATTTCGGTGGCTTTCAGGATGTCGGCTTTTGTTTTACCGGCCTTGATTTCAGCAGCCACAAACACAAGTACTGCAGCGAGATAATTACGGAAGGCAATAACATCGTCCTTGCTGCCGGTTACTTCAAAGCCGGTACCCGCGTGGCCAAAAATATAGATGGTTTTTTTATTGAATTTCTCAACAGCTTTGTCCAGCACCGTAATCCAGTTTTTGATGTTTGCCCCTGCACTGCGGTCTACAAAGGGGTGCCTGCGGTTGAAGACAAGATCGCCCATGTGTACCACATTGGCTTTTCTGAACTGTACAAGACTATCGCCATTGGTATGCGCGGCACCAAAATAGTGCAGACAGATTTCTTCCTTGCCAACTTTTTCGCACCAGGTATCACCAAAAGTCTGGTCGGGGTACAACTGGTCGGCTTCTGTTTTTTTCTCTTTGGCCACCCTTTCCTGGTTGGCCTTGCTGTTGGTGTGGGCAAGTACGTGGGGCACCAGGTCTTTAAAAGCAATATTACCACTGGTATGATCGCCATGGTGGTGGGTATTGATGAGCAGTTTGAAAGGATTGGTGCTCATTTTTTTTAATTCGGTGATGAGGTGTTTACTCTGGTCGGGAAACTGTGTGTCTACAACCACCAGATCATCCTTGCCGATCAAGAAGCCAATAGTGCCTCCTTTTTCGCTGAAAATCCCAACCCCCTTCCGCAGCATGGTGATCTTCCACGGATCAATGGCAAGAGCCGCAAGTATCTTTTGCTGTGCGAGGGTTAAAGCGCCCATGGTGAATACTGATGAGCGGAGAAATTTACGTCGGTTCATGGCAAATGGTTGTTGGTAAATAATGATTCGGTTGGAAAGTTACGGATAAATAAAGGATTGGGCAAGGGGGCTGGTTTCAAAAAAAAGAAGCCCACCGCTTTGGCAATGGACTCGTTATATTGGATATACGGGAATATTTTCTTACCTGATATTTAATAGTACACTCAATCTTTCCGCCGGTCTGTAAGCATAACAGTGTTTTGGAGACCGGCGTATAGGAAACAATTACAATTTGTCGCCGTATGTTATGTTATACACAGGAATCCGTATTTGGTTCATTCTGCAGCAAAATGTGGATAATTGGTTGGCAAGGGCATAGCAGAACTCAAAATGGTGTGCTACAACTGCCCGATGATCTGCAGCAATTGTTCCACCATGGCAGGTGTAACACCAAGGTGGGTAACCATTCTTACCTGTGTGCTGCCAATGGGCAGGCAAAGGACGTCAAATGCTTTGAGCCGGGCCACAAAAGAAGCAGGCGTATAGTTTTCTTTTACTTCAAAAATGATGATATTGGTTTCTATGGGCATCATCTTGCCAACAAAACTTTTTTTGAGTAGTGCTCCGGCAATTTGTGCAGCATGAGCATGGTCCTCCGCCAGTCTGCTGATGTTGTTTTGGAGTGCATAAATACCTGCAGCAGCGAGGTAGCCTGCCTGGCGCATACCCCCGCCAAATACTTTGCGGATTCTTCTTGCCCGGCGGATAAAATCTTTGGTGCCAAGGAGCACGCTGCCAACGGGTGTGCCCATGCCTTTACTGAAGCACACCGATATACTGTCGAATACCTGGCCATACTGACCGGGTGTTTCGCTTTTTGCGACCAGCGCATTCCAGAGGCGGGCGCCATCAAGGTGAAGACCGAGACCGTGCTGGCTGCAAACTTCCCTGATGGCGAGGATATCGGCAAAGTCATAGCAACTGCCACCGCCACGGTTTCCTGTATTTTCGAGACTGACTAAAGTGGTGGCAGGTTTGTGCAGGTCGTCGGGGTTGATGGCTTGCCGTACCTGTGCAGCGTTGATCCGTCCGCGATCACCATCAATCAAATGGACCGAACAACCGCTGTTGAACGCGATACCACCACCTTCATATTGGTAAACATGTGATAACCGCTCACAGATCACTTCGTCGCCGGGTTGCGTATGACACTTAATGGCAATCTGGTTGGTCATGGTGCCACTCGGGCAGAAGAGCCCGGCCTCCATGTTGAACAGATCGGCTACCATTGCTTCAAACGTATTGATCGAAGGGTCTTCGCCAAAAACATCATCGCCAACCGGCGCGCGAAACATGGCTTCGAGCATGGCGGCAGTGGGTTGTGTAAATGTATCGGAACGTAAATCGGTTATCATAGGGCAAAAATAGTGCAAAATGTGGTGGTTTATGCGGCAGCCCTGCCAGCTTGTATACCCGCCGTCTGGTCAGCCCGGATGATGCTTATGTATGATGGGAATCGTTTGGGAAAATGACCCGTATAGTCGGTAGCACGTCCTTACAGGGATTAAACTGCGGCTTGTGTGGTAATCTCTTCCATATCGATGCCGCTGTGGCTTTCATCGTATATACATTCGCCGTTCTTCAGGAGGATGACCTGTGGCGATTCGTGATGTACGCCAAAGCGGTCTGCAATAGTATTGGAAATATTACGGTATTTAATCAGGTCGAGGAGGTAAAAATCAACCATATCCGGCGCTTCTGCTCTTTGTAAACGACCGAGTGCCATACTGCTGATGGAGCAGCGGGTGCTGTGTTTGAAAATCAGCTGCGGTCTTTCTGCTGATTTTGCGGTAATTTCATTGAGTTGTTCTTCAGCAGTGAGATGAATCCATTTCATGATAAGCGGATAAATTTTAGTGAATGATTTTTTCCGTCATCGGGCAGCCAGATTTCCGGGTGGTGGTGCAGGAACTGATCATCAGTACCACGGTAGCCAGCACCATTACTGTAAAAAAAAACTTTTTCATTGCGAAGTATTTACTTTTAGACTATTTTGCGTTCAGGTTGCAAAGATAGTAAACCTTTTTCTTTTGGGACAGTGCGCCTGAAAAGACCAGAATTTCAACACATAATGTTTTTTTAATGCTACAACTCAACAGGCCTTTAGCCTTTATAGACCTTGAAACCACCGGTGTCAATCTTTCTACCGACAGGATTATCGAAATTGCCATCATCAAAGTGATGCCGGACGGAGCGCGTCAGGTTAAGCGGAAGCTGATCAACCCGGAAATGCCGATTCCTGCAGCGTCAACGGAAATCCACGGAATAACTGATGATATGGTGAAAGATGCGCCCACTTTCCGGCAGGCAGCCAATGAACTCAAACAAAGTATTGAGAACTGCGATCTTGGTGGCTACAACAGCAACCGTTTTGATATCCCGTTGCTGATGGAAGAATTTTTGCGGGTAGGTATTGATGTGGATCTGAGTACACGACGTATGATTGATGTTCAGCATATCTTTTACCAGATGGAACCCCGTACTTTAGCTGCTGCGGTTAAGTTTTACTGCGGCCGGGAACTGGTGAACGCCCATAGTGCAGAAGCGGATGTGGATGCTACGATTGATGTATTGATGGCACAGTTGGAGCGTTACAATCAATTGGGTAATACGGTTGATTCTATCCTGCACACCATTGGAGAGGAAAAAGTAGTGGATTATGCCAGAAGACTGGCCTATGATGATAAAGGTGTTGAAGTATTCAATTTTGGTAAGCATAAGGGACGTTCCATTGCGGAAGTACTCAAAGCTGAACCCCAGTACTACGATTGGATTATGAAGGGTGATTTTCCGCTGCATACCAAGAAAAAGCTAACAGAAATACTC
>JAAFIK010000081.1 GCA_013298665.1 Chitinophagales bacterium | reverse complement strand
CAACTGTTCACGCCAGTAAGACAACTTCTCCTCAAGAACTGCGCCCTGAAGATAGTTGCGCTGCCAGATCGCATAATCTGCATACTGTACTGCCAACTCTCCAAGCACAGGAACCTCCCCGCGGCTATAGCTATTGTACAAAGCGGTCAATTCTTTGATAATCACTGCCTCAGACCAGCCATCAGATGCTATGTGATGGATTACAAGTACCAGCACATGCTCCTCAGATGATATCCGCAGCAGTGAAGCACGGAGCATATGGTCAACAGACAAATCAAAAGGAGCTTCAACAACTGAACGGATATATGACAACACCCGGGAACGATCCATCGATCCATCCAGGCTAACAATATCCCCCTCGTACCAATCCCAGCCGTCTGCTTCAAGCACACGCTGGTAAGCTACCCCATCTTCCTTCTCCAGTACAGTACGCAATACCTCATGACGGTTGATGATACCCGCTAGCGAACGGTGCAATGCAACACGATCCAAAACACCCTGCAGACGGATCACCGAAGGAATATGGTACTGGATACTACCCTCTAACTGGTCAATAAACCACAAACGCTCCTGTGCAAATGACAGAGGGATGCGCAAGGGACGCTCCTGACGTACAAGCGCAGGTACAACCAAAACGCCCGGTAATGAAGACAAATGAGCACTTAAACCAGATATCGTTGGATACTCAAATAAATCACGGATCGATAAGGATACACCCAACTCACGACGAACAGCAGATACCACACGCGTCGCAAGCAGGGAATGACCACCTATCTCAAAAAAATTATCATGCACACCAACACCACTGCGCTGCAACAAACGCTCCCATACAGACACAAGCACACGTTCAGGGCCAGTAGATGCACCAACATAAACACCAACACCTGCTACCGACAACTCAACAGCAGGTAAAGCATGACGGTTTACCTTCCCATTGGCCGTTAGCGGTAATGCAGGCAACTCCACCCAATAAGACGGTACCATATACTCTGGAACAAGATTGCGAAGGTAGCTGCGGATGCCATCCTTGTCATAAACCCCCGATGCTACAACATAACATACCAGATAATTAAAACCAGACCCATCACGGCGACACAACACTACACTACCCGACACAAGAGGGCAACTCTCCAGAAGATGCTCTACCTCAGCCAGCTCCACACGGTTGCCACGGATCTTTACCTGGTCATCGGAACGACCAAGAAACACGATATTGCCATCACTGCGCCAACGGCCAATATCCCCGCTACGGTACAATGAACGACCCAATGACCCCGGACTATACACATCAGCCAAAAAACGCGATGAACTAAGCAGGGGAAGGTTACGGTAACCAGATGCAACCTGAACACCACCGATATAAATCTCTCCGGGAACGCCAACAGGGCATAAACCGCCCGAATGATCAACTATATACATCACACTGTTGCTGATAGGACGGCCCACCGGGGGAAGCACACTATCCACATAATCGCTAAACAATACCTCATATGCACTCACCACATGACTCTCTGATGGACCATAATAGTTCAGCAAACGACAACCCGAGTGAAGATGAAGCAAACGGATATCTTCTCCCAAACGAAGCTGTTCGCCGGCGGTGAAAATAAAGGATAGTGCTAAAGGGTAAACACCGCGGCTAACACACTCCTCACTCAGGTTCTTTAACACAACGTAGGGAATAAACAAATCTGTAACCCCGTAACGCAGGATATGATCAGTAAGCAACTTCATATCCTTACGAACATCCTCTCCTATCAAAACAATACTGCCACCAAAACACAATGCCGAAAATATCTCCTGAAAACTTGCATCAAAACCTATACTCGCAAACTGAAGCACACGGCTGTTACGACCACCATAATGCTCCTCATGCCACAACAAAAGATTCACCAATCCTGACTCAGGCATCTGAACACCCTTGGGACGACCGGTAGAACCTGAGGTATAAATCACATAACCAAGCGAACCCGGTGAAGATGAACGATCCACATTAAACACAGGATATGAAGACAACACAACTGACAGCGTCTCAATATTCAATACCTTGCAGCAAACAGCAGTTGAAGCAAACAAAACACTGTTCCCATCATCGGTCAGTAATACTAAACATCCGCTGTCTGACAACATATACAAAATACGATCAGAGGGATAAGATGGATCCAGCGGAACATAACAACCGCCAGCCTTCAATACCGCAAGTACGCATATGATCAGGGAAGGACCACGGTCAACACAGATACCAACGCAAACATCAGCACCTACTCCGCACGAAACCAGATAATGGGCTAAACGGTTAGACGACTCATTCAGAGAACCATAACTGATCCGTTGATCCTCATAATAAATCGCCGTACGATCAACATCACATAAAACACAACCCTCAAACAGATCCCCAACACCAACAACAGACCCATAATCGCGCAACGTACCATTAAAACCAGTCAGGATAAGATCTGATTCGCCAGGCAAAAGAAGCGACAAACCATCAATACCACCCAGAGGCGACGAACTGGCAGATGATAATAAAACCTCATAGTGTGACAAAAAACGCAATATCGTAGGCTCCGAATAAAGATCAGTATTATATTCAGCCGATAACGCTATCCCATCTGCTGTTTGCTGAACAGATACATTAATCTCAAATATGGAAGTCATGCTGCGGGGTGCTTCAGGAATAAGCACGAGATGACCCGAAGCAGACGCATCAGATACCCCTTCCTCATTATTCTGCATCACAAACAGCACCTGGAATACAGGCGTACGGCTAAGGTCGCGATCCTTAACTACAGCCTCCACCACCTTCTCAAAAGGAACATCCTGATGATCATAGGCCGACAGCGTTGTTGATTTAACAGCAGTCAGCACATCAGCAAATGAAGGGTTGCCACCAAGATTACTGCGCAATGCAAGCGTGTTGACAAAAAAACCGATCAACCCCTCAAGCTCCTGGTGCTGGCGACCGGCAATCGGACTACCCACACAAATATCATCCTGACCACTGTAGCGGTAAAGTAACACCTTAAACGCAGCAAGCATCGTCATGAACAAGGTTGCACCATGCTCACGCGATAATGCCTCAAGAGCAGCAACAAGGGATTGATCAAGATTATAAAAAACCCGGCTGCCACGTGTACTGTGTACCTGCGGTCTTGGATAATCAGTAGGCAGGTTCAGCGGCGTAACATCACCCAACTGTTCACGCCAGTAAGACAACTTCTCCTCAAGAACTGCACCCTGAAGATAGTTGCGCTGCCAGATCGCATAATCTGCATACTGTACTGCCAACTCTCCAAGCACAGGAACCTCCCCGCGGCTATAGCTATTGTACAAAGCGGTCAATTCTTTGATAATCACTGCCTCAGACCAGCCATCAGATGCTATGTGATGGATTACAAGTACCAGCACATGCTCCTCAGGTGATATCCGCAGCAGTGAAGCACGGAGCATATGGTCAACAGACAAATCAAAAGGACGGTCATTGTACTGCTGAATATAATCACGAATCATATCAGCACTCAGATCACCCTCAAAGCCACTGTAATCAACAGTATCCAATACCCATAATCCTGCTTCTAACACACGCTGGTAAGCTACCCCATCTTCCTTCTCCAGTACAGTACGCAATACCTCATGGCGGTTGATAATACCCGTTAGTGACGCAGAAAGAGCATCCGTATCCAAAACACCCTTCAAACGAAGTACAAATGGCATATGGTACTGGATACTACCCTCCAACTGGTCAATAAACCACAAACGCTCCTGTGCAAATGACAGGGGGATGCGCAAGGGACGCTCCTGACGTACAAGCGCAGGTACAACCAAAACGACCGGTAATGAAGACAAATGAGTACTTAAACCAGATATCGTTGGATAGAAAAAAATATCCCGTATTGGCACCTCTATGCCTAATTGATTGCGAATAGCTGCAACAATCCTTATAGCCATCAAGGAATGCCCGCCTATCTCAAAAAAATTATCATGGATGCCAACCGTCGTCAATCCGAGCAGACTTTCCCATATATCAACCAATTTTTGCTCAACTTCAGTACCAGGAGCCTGATAACCTTTAGTACTCAGCATAGGCATATTTACCGGGGGTAGCCTCCGCCGGTCAATTTTCCCGTTTGCACTCAACGGAATAGACTCAAGTTCAACCAGTGCCGAAGGTATCATGTATTCAGGCAGTCGGCTCTTCAAAAAATCAATCACAACGTTCTTGCTGAATTTTTCACCCGGAATAATATATCCTATCAGATGCCGGACGGGGTCACTACTCCCGCCGCTGGCAACAACAACAGACTGGTTTACGCCGGGCGCCTGTTGCAATGCACTTTCTATCTCCCCTATCTCTATACGGTAACCTCTGATTTTTACCTGTTCATCGTTTCTGCCCCATATTTCAACATTTCCATCAGGAAGCCACCTTGCCAAATCTCCGGTACGATAAAGTCTTTCTTTTTCTGAATGAAAAGAAAGTTCGACAAATTTTTGTGCTGTCAGGAATGGTTTGTTAAGGTACCCTTGTGCAACCCCAAGTCCTCCAATATAAAGTTCCCCGAGAATACCTATAGGCAAAGGTTGTTGTAAATCATCGAGGATATAATACCGTGTGTTATTTAAAGGCCGGCCTACGGGTACGACACGGGCGGATTCTACCATTTCTTCAAAATAAGAAGAATCGATCGTTGCTTCAGTAACACCATAACTATTGAGCAACCGTATATGTTTTCCAACTTTCGCTTTCAGTTGCTGATACATTTCAGGAGAGCATGTATCACCACCCATTATAAATATTTTGACGTTACCGAAGTTATTGTCTAAAGTATCAAGATGTTCAATAATTTCCGATACCAAAACAGGAGTCGACTCAAGAATGGTAACCCCTAAATCAACAATTTGCCGACCTAAATGCATAATATCAATTCGCTTCTCCGGATCGATTAATATCATTGTTCCCCCATTGAGCAGCGCCCTGCACCAATCACCGGTAAAAACATCAAAAGTAAAATTCGCAAGGGATAGTAATACAGGAGGCACAATATCAAGGGCATAATGCTGACGCCAGGTTAAACTGATGTTCAGTAGAGCAGAATGGGAGACCAGTACGCCTTTGGGATCTCCGGTTGTTCCGGATGTGTGTATAACATAGGCTGTTGAATGTTCTGAAGGATACTCATAATGTCCATCAAAGGGAGTCTGTTCTATATCCTGCCATGCAGCATCGATACAGATAATGTTCTTCTGATGACCGGAAAAAAGCGATTGATAAGAAGTCTGTGTTAAAACATAGCCGGCATCTGCGTCTTCTATAATTCTATGAATACGTTGCAACGGGTAATCATATGCAACAGGGATATAAGCTGCTCCTGCCTTCAATACTCCCAGAATAGCTACGATCAGTTCGCAATTGCTTTCCAGACATACAGGAATAAATTCACCTGTCCCAACACCATGTTTTCTTAAATAAGCAGCCAGTTTGTCCGCCCGGTCATTCAGCTCTCCGTACGTGAGCATAGCACCTTCACTCCGAACGGCGCATTTTGATGGATTCTTTTTGACCTGTTCTTCAAACAAAGTGATCACAGTCAACCCTTCCGGCCAATTTATTGCCGACTCATTAAATGTATGAACCACCAATTTCTCTTCTTCCGCAGACATTAACTTCAGTTGAGCGATGGGCTTAGCCGGGTTATCGGCAACACCCAGGAGAATCTGCTCAAAATGCACAATCATTCTTTGTATAGTATCCTTCTTAAATAGTGCACTGGCATACGTAAGAGTCATTTCCAGCCCATCTGTCGCATCAAACACATCCATGCTTATATCAAACATTGACGTCAGCATACCCATATCTTCCTGCACAAGGGTAACCCCACCAATATCCAATGAATTGTTCATCGGCATATTCTGAAATGCAAACATCACCTGAAAAACAGGATTCCTGCTGACGTCTCTTTCTACGCCAAGCACTTTCACTATTTTCTCAAAAGGAATATCCTGATGATCGTATGCATCGAGTGTTGTTTTCCGGATTTCCTTCAGGAGAGAAATAAAATCCATACTGCCCTTTACATGATTTCGAAGAGGCAAAGTATTAACGAAAAAACCTATTAAGTCTTCCGTCTCTTCATACTTCCGGCCAGCAATAGGACTGCCGATACAGATATCGCTTTGCCCCGAATACCGGTGGATAAGTACATGAAATGCTCCCAGTAGTACCATAAACATTGATACACCTTCTTGTTGAGAAAGCGCAGCCAGCTTGTTGCGCAAGGATTTACTGAATGACTTCTTAAGTGCCTCACCGGTAATATCAGGTAAAAGTGGACGTGCAAAATCTGTTAAGAGCCTCAATGGTTCTACGCCCTCAAGTTTACTTTTCCAATAAAAAAGCTTTTGATCCAGTATATCTCCCTGAAGATAATTTCTCTGCCAGATTGCATAGTCTGCATACTGAATAGGCAGACTTTTCATATCTACACGTTGCAATTCATTAAAAGCCCGGTAAAGGACTGATAATTCATTGACAATTACCGGTATCGACCAGCCATCGGAAACAATATGATGTATGACAATAACCAGCAAAAATTCTGTTGCAGCCAGTTGTAGTAATGTTGCACGTATGAGACTATCCTTAGCCAGGTCAAAAGGAAGTATAATTAATGAATCTATATATGCCTTAATCGCTATTTCATCATCACCATGAAAAGCAAGATTGTTATGACTTGTATCAAGTTTCCATAAGTTCCTGGGTTGTATTTTCTGATAAGGTTTTCCACCAACCTCTTCAATAACCGTCCGCAGTATATCATGCCTGTTGATTATCTCCCGGAATGCTGCATCTAATGCTTCCACATTTACATTTCCGATAAGCCGGATAACGGAGGGCATATGATACTGTGTGCTACCTCCAAGCTTATCAATAAACCAGAGACCTTCCTGTGAAAAAGAAAGCGGTATGTGAACAGGTCGTTTTTGCGGGCCGATTGAAGTTTTAAGCTCCCTGCTATGTTGCTTAAGGAACTCAATAATTGCGGACTTGTTTTCCTTTATTTCATGATAAAATGCCTCAGGCAGATCATCACCATCATATCCCACTTCAAGGTCATGACCAAGTAATGAAACCTCAATATTATTATCTTTTAACTTTTTCAGTATATATTTAATGTCTGCCATACTTATATTATTTTCCTGGTTCGCTTCTCAGTCTTCTCCAATATGCTTGTAATACTGTTAATTTCCTCGCTGATCTGGCGAATGGTAGGTTTATTAAACATATCTTTCAATGACAAGTTAATTTCAAAGATGCGGTTGATTTTTTTCAGCATAACCATCCCTTTGAGTGAGTCTCCACCCAATTCGAAAAAGTTATCATCAATACCTACACCATTCATCCTGAAAAATTCATTAAAAAGATTCACCAATGTTTTTTCTGTAAGAGATACCGGCGGCACATAACTAACTGGCAGACCCGGTCGGTCGTGCTTAATAATTAAATCGGGTTCATTCATATCACTTCGCAGAAGTTCTCCCTGTGCTTTGAAAGCCCTGTACAGCCTTTCGTTAAGATCGGTTACTGACTCCATAATCACAGAGGCATCCTGTTGGCCAAGGCTCCATTCAAATAATTCACAAACTTCTTCAGGAAACAATGCTGACTTTGCTTTTAATGCTGTACCGGAAAGCTGTGGATCTAACAGCATTTCTGAAAGGCGAAAGGATTTCCAGCCAGGATACTCAACAGATACAGCACTAACAAATGTATCCATATATAAATTTGCAGCAGAATATGATGCAAAAGAAAGGCCTCCCAGCAATGCGGCAAGACTCGAACTCATCCACACAAAATCGGGATTCCGTGACTTGAAAATATTATACAGATTAATAGTACCGATAATTTTGGGAGACATCACACCGAAAGCCTTGTCATAGCTGATGTCTTCAATGAGCTCAAAATTTTCGGACCCGGCGATCCCTGCTGTATGAATAATACCATCAATTTTACCGGTTGTTTGTTCAACCGTTCTCACAATTGACTCAAAAGCATCAGCATCTGAAACATCTGCACAATAGTAATTTACATCGTTGCTGAGAGCCTGCAAGGCCTCTAAACGTATTCTTCGTTCAGCCATATGCATGGCATCCGGCATTTCGGCAACCGGTGTACGACCGGTCAGGATGAGCCTGGCGTTGTACTTCTTAATCAGGTGTTTAGCCAGTACGCTTGCAAGATTACCCAATCCCCCTGTAATCAGATAAACACCGCCAGTTTTTAATACACTTTCTGCTTGTGAAAGCGATGTCGTATTTGTTTGTACATATTGTACCCAGCGGTAACCATTGCGCAAAGCAACGACATTATCTTTTCTGACACCCGTAATTTCTTTACATAAGAGTTGCGCCGTCCTGGTTGTATCTGTCGCAAAGTCTGCATCAATATTGAAACACTCAATCCCGCATTCCTGTGGAAAAACATTCATTAATCCGAGTAGCATTGCCTGCAGAGGTGAGCCATTTTCATGGCCTGTAACCCTGTGTAGTGAATCCGTAATAATGGCAATAGCTGTTCGTTCAAACCCTTTAATCCCCAGAAGTGCTTTTCCGATATGCACAAGACTGAAGTAATCGAAATGCATTGCCTTATTATCAGCGCGCAGTTCAGGCGCCACATGCGCATCGCTGTTTCCCCAACCATAAACAATATGACATCCATCAGTAATTTCCGCCTTTACACAATCAAACAACCGCTTAAAATGATCAGCGCTACAGGGATCAACTTCAAAACTACCATCATCCTTTTGTACGAAATTCTTTCCCGCATACACAACTCGTACCACAAGTCCGTTATGCTGCATTTCCATCTGGAGCGTACTCAATAAAGCTGCATTCGTTGAAAAAAGGATAACATTACGCACCAGTCTTGCCAATGTTCCCCCTGAACGTACTTCACGCTTCCAGGCAGGATAATAAATCCAGTCTTTTAAGTCACTTGTGCTTCTGTCTGAGGGCAGATTGGCTGAATATGTTTTCAGGGGATTGACTTCCGTGGTATAGCGGTTTTTGTCAAACGAATAAGCAGGCAAAGGCACACGCTTTACAGGCATCCCGGCGCGATAAACATTCCATGGTATCTGCAAACCCAGATTCCAAAGTTTAGCAATGCCTTCCAACATTACCGTCACATCATCCTTTTCTTCCCTGACATGCCTGACCATATTTACCGTTTTATGCAGATCAGCAGCAGGCAAATGCTGCCGCACAAGATTTGTAAGTGCATTTCCCGGACCAACCTCAATAAAGATTAAATCACATTCATATTTAAGAAGTGATTCTACTCCTGCCGAAAATGATACCGGACTAAGCATGTGCCTTACCCAGTAATCCGGGGAAACAGCTTCTTCGGGCGTAATCAATTTCCCGGTTACATTCGATACCCAGGGTACCGAAGGAGGGTTTAAATCTATCTTTTTAAGTTCAGCAGTAAACTTATCCACTACAGGCTGCATCATGGGGGAATGGAATGCATGTGATGTTTGTAAAACCGTAAACTGGATACCTCCGGCCTCAAGTAATACAATCAATCTGTCAGAAGCTTCTATTGTGCCGGAAAAAACTACACTTTCTGCACTGTTGCATGATGCAAGGGCGATCTCATCAGATAAATACTTTTGTGATTCGGCTACAGGAATAGCCGCACTGATCATTTTCCCCGGTGGCATTTTGTCCATCAACTTCGCACGTTTGTATAACAACTTCAGAGCGTATTCCATACTGAATACTCTGCTGATGCAAGCTGCAGTATATTCACCAAGGCTATGCCCAAGAGAAAGTACCGGTTCGATACCCCAGTGGATAAGTTGTCTGGCAAGTGCATATTCGAACAGAAAGAGGAGAGGTTGGGTAAAAATGGTTTTCTTTATATCGGTATCATCCTTGTTGTCATTATACAGCACAGATTTATATGATTTACCTGTAATATTCATTAAAACAGAAAAACCATCATCCATAACAGACCTGAATAATGGCTCGCTTTCATATAATCCTCTGCCCATATTCACATACTGACTACCCTGACCCGGGAACAGAAAAACGGCACCTCCTGGTTGCCCCTGAATCTTTTTGATCCGGCTCTTTAATTGCTGGTCAGTCAAACTTTTAAAGAGATCTGTATGTGTTTTAGCAACCAGCGAAACGCGATAATCAAAAAACTGCCTTCCCGTATGAAGCGTATAGGCCATATCGGCAATTCGCACATTGCCATTTTTATGTACAAAAGTTGCCATTTCATCAATATACCTGATCAAAGACTGGTGACTTTTAGCAGAAAGCATAATTATATGATCCTTACTATCATGCTCCAATACCACGTCCTCAGGAGCTTCAGTAAGAATAAGATGTGCATTTGTACCCCCGATACCGAATGAGCTTATTCCTGCAACTAAAGACTTATTCCCATTACGCTGCCAATGACGCAACTCACTGTTCACATAAAATGGCCCTCCATCAAAATCAATAACCGGATTCGGGTTATTAAAATGCAGGCTTGGCGGAATCATTTTATGCTTCAGGCACAGTACGACTTTTATAAAACCAGCCACGCCTGCTGCAGCATCCAGATGCCCCATATTAGATTTTACCGCCCCGATTGCACAGGTTTTCTGCTTATCCTTCAGATTAAACGCCTCGTTCAATGCGCGGATCTCTATAGGATCTCCGAGTTTAGTAGCCGTTCCATGTGCTTCAATAAACGATATATCTTCCGGAAGAACACGGGCTGCTTTCATTGCATTGCGAATACAATCTGCCTGTCCATTTACACCGGGAGCAGTATATCCAACCTTATTGTTTCCATCATTATTAACAAACCCTCCCTTAATTACGGCATAAACATGATCTCCATCTTTCTTTGCATCAACCAACCTTTTCAATACCACAACTCCAAGCCCCTCACCAGAAGCTGTTCCATCAGCCTCAGCATCAAACGCCCTGCAATGTCCGTCTGAAGACATGATCATATTCTCGTAATACTGATAACCCTTTTTCGTTTGCGTATGTATACTGACACCGCCAGCCAATGCCATTTCACATTTTCCCATTTGCAGGCTTTCACATGCCTGATTTATTGCCACCAGAGAAGTTGAACATGCCGTATCTATATAAAAAGCCGGACCTCGAAGGTTAAGTTTATAGGCCACCATGGAATTAATAAAATGCGGATTGGAAAGCATATCAACAAGAAAAGGATTAAGATCGCTATTTGCAGCATTACGCAGCGCATGAACTTTCCAGTTGATATTAGATGCAGCCCCGGCAAACAAACCGATATCTTTCATATCCAGCTCAGATGTGTAACCTGCATCTTCCAAGGCGTTCCAGCATATTTCATGAAAGAGCCTGATCTGGGGATCCATAAGTTCTGCCTCTTCAGGATGATATCCGAAAAATTCATTGTCAAAATATTCTTTCCCGGTTATTACTCCCGTGGTTTTAACATAGGCGGGGTCAACCAGTTCTGCTTCCGCAACACCAAGCCGGCGGAGTTCGTCATCTGAAAAAGTTTTCAGGAGTTCCCGACCACTCTTTAAGTTCTCCCAGTACTCTTGATGGTTAGTGCTTTCAGGAAACCGGCAAGCAATTCCGATTACAGCAATTTCACCATGTTCCTCAGTTATACTTTCAATTTTACGCTCATCCTTTCCAGAATCTGTTTTCACAAGAGGTTTGGTCTCAGTGCTTAAACGTCTGGCTAAGGATTTTATATCGGTGTATTCGAACAAAACTGTTGTATCAAGGTTTACACTAAACACAGAATTAATCTTCTTGGTGATTTTGATCAACTGGAGAGAATCAACCCCCATATCGAAAAACTTATGATCAGTATTAATATGCTGAACTGGCCAGCCCATCACTTCTGAAAATAAACTTGTCAGCAATGACTCTGTTTCATCACCCGGCAAGAACTGTGGTTTCTCTTGCCGTTCGACCGAAGCATCAATATCTCTCAAAGCATTCCGGTCTATCTTTCCGTTAACCGTAACGGGCATTTGTTCTAGTTTTTTATACCCTATTGGCACCATATATTCAGGTAAATGCTGCAGAAGTATCCTTTTTAACACATCCGCTTCCGGTTCATTTTTACCCGTATAATATGCCTGTAAATTTTTTACACCGCTGAGGCTTTCCTTGACCAACACGACGGCATTACTAATGCCCTCTATATTACGCAACACTTCTTCTACCTCTCCGGGTTCAATACGGTAACCACGGATCTTGACCTGGTCATCTATACGACCCATATACTCAAGTGTACCATCAGGGTGCCAGCGCCCAAGATCACCGCTGCG
>JAAFIK010000080.1 GCA_013298665.1 Chitinophagales bacterium | reverse complement strand
TACCGTGCAGCAGGGTGGGGAAATTCAACGCATCCGGCGTAAAGAAGAATGTCCGGCAGATAAAAACACGACGGCTAAACAGGCAGATGTACAGATATTTGTCATTGCCCGGGACGATGGAAAAAATCCAACAGCAGCGACCAATATGATTGGCGTGGATAGGATATGGGAGAAATGCTGTATCCATATGAATGTACTGGCTGTTAAGACCATTAATAAAACAGATTACCAGGAGTTGGATACAGATTCTTCATCCATGACGACCACTACTGCGGCAGAACAGGCGCTGTCTTCCAATGCCGTTTCGGGTGCTTTAAATCTTTTCTTTATTAAAACTTTTAAAGAACCTTCGGGTACAACCAATAAGAATGCTTATGGCGGTGGTTATACGCTTAATATTGGTGGCAGTAAACCATACACTTTTATTGTGGAAGGTGCAATTCCTTCTGTAGTAGCCCATGAGTTGGGGCATGGCTTAGGAGTACCCGCCAATGGACATATTCCGGGAACGGTTATGGCCGGCAGCGGTGCATACAATAATCCTAACCCCGCTGTTGTTTCCAATGCGTTATGTACCAGAGTAAGAAGCTGGACACACTTGCGGGACATTTCAAGTACCCCCTTTACCTGTTGTATGGAGTATTAAAATGATAGTGCCATTTATGCATGAAACCACAGCCGCCATATCATCCCCAACTTCAGTACTGACCAGTGAGTCCCATGCTAGTGCTGAGCGTGAAGCCGATGCTGTTGCAGCCACAATCATGCGGATGCCGGGCGCATCGGTACAGCGCAAATGTGCGCATTGCGAAGAAGAGCAGGTACAGCGTAAACCGATGCTGTCTTTTATTCAGCAAAAAGCCAGTGGCTCCCAACCCCTTATCCAGCGAACAAGAACAGATCTCTTTGCCGGTACACACCGGGTAAGTGATGCCGAACACAATGCAGTTGAAACCATATTGAACAGGGGTTCCGGTTCAGCGGTTAACCCCGCATCGCCCGACTGTACCAATGGCAGTTATGAAACCCGGATACGCGGCATCATGGTTCCCTTTATCCAGCAAAACGCGGCTGATTTCCGCAGCCATCCCACGGTTACCTTTGGCATACCCGCCATGCAATCGATGGCGGATATTGCACAGCAGGAAGTAGAAAACTATTTTGGTGCCTACACATCTGTGGCCACGCATACCGGTGGGCGTTACTCTTCGGCCTTTAGTGTACGGAGAGATCTCCGCGACCAGTCGCGCACCCGGCAATGGCGTACGAGAGACGGGCGGCGGGGCTGGATCAGCAGCCTCATGAGCAGTGAAGCACAGGCTGAACTGGAAGCCAGTCATTGTAACGATGCCACCAATACCGCTATCGCCAACCGTATTGCCGATGACCCTGCTCTGCGGCAGGATATTGATGACATGGTGAATGGCTGGCCGGCAGAAGCCACAGGCCATATCCACCTGCAGACGCATGTGGATAACCCCGATCGCGCCTACCGTTGGGATGTATTCACCACCATCATTCACGAGTTCCTGCATATCCTTACCCATCCAAACTATATGACGGCTACAGAGCTGATGGGAGGAGAGCGGGGGCATATCCTGCGCGAGGGAATGACCGATGTGTTTCGCCGGGAGTTGTGGGATGGCCCGGGAAACCTGTTGTCGCGTGTGCAGCAACCTGCTTTTAACAGCCGCCGCGCTGTTATTGAAGGCAGCGTATTACCACCCGATCCTGCCGCAATTCAATACCACAGCGATTACGACCAAAGACAAGATGCAGAAGAGATTGTAAACGCCGTGGGCAGACCTAATGCCAAAGCGGCTTATTTCCTGGGGCATATAGAGCTGCTGGGTATCGGAGATGGAACTGCCAGTACAGATCCGCTTCGTTCGGTGGGTATGTACCACAATACTGCTGACGATAATGATAATGTGGTGGATGTGCAGCGGGGTGAAACAGGTGCGGCACTCCTGTCCCGAACCGGTGGTGCAGAAATACGCGATATGGCCAATAACCCGCTTAGCCCTGCCGCAGCACTACCCCGGCAGGTAAGGGTACCCGGCGTAACCCGCGTTACCGTATTGAGACATGATAATATGTGGGTCATTGCCCGGCAACATGGTATAACAATGCCTGCGCTGTTGCGGGCCAACCAACTCACCAATCCAAACCTGATTTTCCCCGGACAAAGCATCATCATACCGGTACATTAAAATGAATTATATGCAGCAGAAAAAAACACAAAACACATCCGGAAGCGCCTGTAAAACGGTCAGTCCCGCCGCAGTGCGGGTACAAGCCAAACTTTCGGTATCACCTGCCAGCGATCCGCTTGAAGCAGAGGCCGATGCAGTAGCTGAACAAGTAGTCGGGATGGTTGCCCCCGCCACACCGCAGGTGCAAAAGAAATGCAGTGTCTGCGGTAAGAAGGAACTGCGGCGTAAAAGCGAAGCATCTGCCCCCGCTGGTGTACCCGATAGCGTTACACAGGCACTGGGCTCTTCCGGCTCAGCAATGGATCCATCCACACAGCATTTTATGGAAAGCCGCTTTGGACATGACTTCAGTAATGTACAAATCCATACCGATGCCACCGCACAGCATTCTGCCCGCGCCATCAATGCACTGGCCTATACATCAGGCAACCATATCGTATTTGGCGATGGGCAGTACGCACCCGGTACTACAGAAGGAAAAAAGCTTTTGGCACACGAACTGACCCATGTGGTACAGCAGCAACTGGGTAGCGGTATGGAAAACCCCGTTCAAACCAAAAAGGATTCCGAATATACCAAGGCCGAAGCACTCATATATTTAGAGTATGCCATTGCCAGTGCAAAGCAGGTATTGACCAATGCAAAAACGCCCAATCTGAAAGCAGCAGCATTACTCCAGAAACTGCTTGGTGTACACCGTCAGTTGCGTACCTCCCAAAAACCTGATGGAAGCGATATTACACTCAGCTTTGATCCCGATCCTGCTAAAAACGAGGTAAAAGCTGGTGATGCGCAGAAAAGCATCAGCGATCTTTATGGCGGGTTTAACCCCGGAATTGCCCCTGCTAAAACTGGTGCCGGTCCTGACCTGATTTCTTCACGCGATACACCTGCCGCGGGTGCTGGCATCATGGCCAGGGCGGCGCCGGGTGGGTTAAACATCAGCGCCGCCACTGGTGCCGATATACAGCGTTTTGTCTTTGTAATTGCAGGGGTGATCTTACTCGGTGGTTTGCTCCTGTCCGGCTGCAACAGCAGCTCTACTACAGCATCAACACCTTTCACTTGTGATGCTGAACAACAGGCTACACTCACCAGCAAGCGTGCCACTGCCGGAACCTGGCTCACGGATGCCATCAGTAAACTCAATGCTGTTAACAGTGGCACTGCCAGTGCTGCCGACCGTACCATGGTACTCAATGCCCTTAATGACAATTTTCATACCCGTGATACCGCCTTTATCCCGAGAATTGTAACCCGGCTTACCGGTATCAGTACGAGGGTGAGTACCGGTAATTTTATCTGTGCCTGCTCACCCACTACGGCCGATGCCTATACCCTTGGTACGGGACCAACTGCTCAAATGCACTTTTGCCGCACCTGGTTTACCAATACCGGCCGAAGCCGTGATGTAACCACGATCATCCATGAAGCGGGTCATGCGGAGGGATTGGAGGGTTCTGTACCAATTAATAGAGGATTGGAAGATATCTATGAATCTTCTTCACGGTATCAAAGCCAATCTACAGCGAATGCGTTAATGAACCCGGATCCCTTTGCAGTACTTGTCAGGCAGATTTATACCAACGGTTCAATCAGACCAGCTTCTGCCCCTTAATTTTCCTGACACATGACAAGTCCTCAGCATACCATAGCCCCTGCGCCTGTTGTTGCTGCTCCCGCAGCAGCGGTGCAGGCCATGCCCGCCATGGAACAGCAACCGGAAAGCAGGGAGGTATTGTCAGGCTTGTTTATACAGTGTAAGTTATCCATAGGTGCGGCCGATGACCCGCTGGAGCAGGAAGCCGATACCGTGGCCGACCGCATCATGCGTATGCCCGTTACGGCCATACCTGCTTTCAGCCAATCGTTATCATTGCAGCGCAAGTGCACCGCCTGTGCCGAAGCAGAAGAAGGCATACACCGCAAAGCATTGGGTTCTTTTCTTCAGGCTAAAGCCGATGGTGATGCTGGTGTGGTGAGCGATGATATTGCAGGAAGAATTGAAGAAACCCGGGGCGGGGGGGCTGCGATGGACGGTGGTACGCGATCGTTTATGGAACAACGCTTCGGCGCAGATTTTTCGGCGGTAAATATCCATACAGACGCTACAGCCGAAACCCTTAACCGCGAACTGGACGCCAGGGCCTTTGCCGTGGGGAACGATATTTACTTTAACAGTGGTCAATACAATCCCGCTACGGAAAGCGGCAAACACCTGCTGGCACACGAACTCACCCATACCCTGCAGCAACAGGGGAATGCCGTAAGTACAAAACGGCTGCAGCGCAAACCCGATAAAACAGATGAAGATAAGATATATGCCGCCATCGATTATCCTGCTGCCCTGCAGCAGAACAATGCCCAGTGGCAGACAAAAGGCCGGTTCTATTCGGTATTTGAAGAAATAACCTATAAGAAGGGTACCGGACTTTACCCCTGGTCTGCACCGGTAGCCTATGCCAATCATGTATATGAAATACAAACAAAACTCAGGGAACTCTGGAAAGACAAATACCTGGGCAATGTAAACGGCATCGTGGACGATCGGTTACTGACCGATCTTCAAACCATTGCAGAGCACTACGCATCCAAAAAGAAAGACGCTGCTGCAGCCTATGGTATTGATACCCTTATCCTCGAACGGTTTATCCGCATCAAACGGAATATGACCCGCAACCGCCCACTCACTTCCGCATTAAGCAGTTTTGAACTATTTAACACAGCAAATGAGAACTATCTCTTTGGTATTGCCCGGGGCGAATCCGGCGAACATATTGCCTACCTGAAAGCCGTTTTTTTTGATATGAATTATCTTGTTCGGGATGACCTCAACGACAGTTTCGACCAGAAAACTTATGATACAGTACGGCAATTTCAGCACGATACCGGTCTCAATATTGATGGTATCGTGGGGCCATCAACCCTGCAATTGCTGGACGCTTTCCTGATGCGCAGAACAACCGCCTTTATTACCCCGGGATCTGAATTTAAGAGTTGGGGGCGTCTGTCTGACGCCATTACCATCTATACCGATGGCGATGGTGATCAAAAGAAAGAACTCAAACTTACGTTCACCAGAAAAGGGGCTGCAGTAATCATGTATGCCTATCATACCGATACCAAAGAAACCAGAGGACCGCTTCGGTTTACTTTTGAAGGACTTGACCTGGATAAACCGATGTGGATCTATGAATATGTACGCAGCAACCGGTTAGTAGCAACTACCATCCGCCTCGTTAACTCCGGTGAAAAACCAAATGCCGATGGAACCCCGGCTACTGAACACCTCATCACGATCCAGCCACCCATCGGCGAAGGTGCCGGCGCTTACCGCTTCAACGACCAGGAAGCCATGTTCAATGTCAATAAATTTGATCCCCTGGGCGACTTTGCCACCGGTGAACAGGTAAACGTTACCAATCCCACCTATGTGATTGATGTAGGCCCGTATAACGATACCATCAAACTGTTTTTTAAAAGCAGCCGGGGATCGGGTACACTTACCCCCGATGCCGCAAATGGCAGGCTGTACAGCGCTGAGTTATTCCTGATCGGTACCGGGAAAGAAAATATCATTTTTGGTGGTGCACCGATGAAGGTAAAATTAAAATCCACCAATCTTGTCATTACCAATGTGCGTCACGACCTCAGCATCATTACATTCGATCTTGATGGTGATGGGGTGGAGGATATCACACTCAACTACCGCATTACACAGGCGCAAAAAGAACAGCGTCCCGATTTCAACCGGTACATCGAGTTATTTTTCAATGGTCCGGCATTAGATACACAAGTGGCATACCAGTTTGAAAAAATTGGTGAATACTTTGTCGGGCGCGACAAAAAATCGGAAGAACTGTTTAAGCAAATGGTTCCTGCCCTGGGCAATGAACACCTGGAACAGCAGGAGATACCTGAATCCCGGCAGCAGGACATCGCCATACTCAACAACCTGCTGAGCCAGATCTACATCAAGGCACTGGATGAAAAACTCATTGAAGGCGACACCTACCTGGCCTGGAAAAAATTAGAGATATCGCTGCAATACCTTAAACTTTTTGTAGCCGGAAAGAAAGACCTCTCAGCCGACGATCGGGAAAAGATTACCAAAACCGCCCGCTTTGCTACGGAGTACCAGGAAAAAATCAGGCGGGATACCGCAGGCAAGGAATCGCACGGTGGCTATGGTATTGCTGTCGGACCGGGAGCCGCTTCCTCTACCTCTTATCAATCCAACCCCTATAGCGGAGATTCCGAGTCCACCACGTCAACCGGTTTTTACACCCGAACCAATACGACAACTGTCAACCTCAGTAGCGAAATTCTCCTGCAGCAGTGGGATAGAGCTGCTAAATCGTACGATACCCTTAATGCCGGTTTCAACCTCTGGGTAGCCGACAGGCTTAAGGATAAACATACAGATAACCCTGAACTGGCCGCCCAAACCCGGGGTGCGTATTTCTTCATCAAGGGGGTACAGGAAATGCTCGCCAACAGCAATGCCATACACCTCACCCGGCTTAAAGCCGTATATTACAGTTATGAAAAATACAAACAGGAGGACGGTATCCCGGCTATAGAATTACCCCTTTATTACTATTACAATACTGCTTCGCGCAAATGGTGGCTGGTGGACTTTATCAACCCCTCTGCACCCTACTGGACTCATATAGAGGTCGGCGAAAATGAAACCCCCGGCGATACGCCACCCGCGGCCCTGTTTCAAAAACTTAATGACAAGGATCACCTGCCCAAGGGGATGCTCTTGTATACATCGCCCGATAAAAAAGTAACCGGCCAGGTAGAACTCACCGAACCCTGGGAGTGGAAGGATGTACTTGCCTGGTTTGGTGCCGTAGTGGGTATTGCTGCACTGGTGGGCGCGATGATCTTTTCGGGAGGAGCCGCTACCCCCGTATCTATTGCCATCATACAGGCCATGTTTGCCGCATCTGCCATTGCCGGAGGAATCTCTGCCGGTATCGATTTGTATGAACATTACAAGAATGAAGACCTGACACCCATGACAGCCATGCTTGACATCGGTAATATTGCCGCCAGCGTTGTTGGTCTGTCGATGCTCAGTAGCGGTCGCATCATTTATATGGCGAGCCGCGCAGCCATTGCTGATACTCCCTGGGTGGGTGCATGGGCTAAGCTGGCATCCGCCGCCGACCAGGCCTATGTACCGCTTGCCGGACTCAACATCGGCATCAACGGATTTAATATTGTCGTATTGACATCGGATACCCTTACCAAACTGGATGAGATCGAAAAAACGGCTACAGACCAGGCATCAAAAGACAGGGCCAAAATATTATTGCTTTCCCAGCTTGCCTTTGCCGGTGGTATGACCATTCTTTCGCTGAAAGGCGATATGGCTTCTTTAACAAAGGGTGCCAATATTGTATTATATCCCGGTAAAAACGGAGTACCGGTGGCAGCCGTAGCCGAAAGCATTAAGGGCTTGCCGATTGAGCAACTCAATATGCGCGCCGACGATGAGTTTGATATGGTCCGTTCTATCCGCGAAAAAATGTTTGGCAAGGCCGCGATGACCGAAACGGCTAAACTCAAAGGCAATAAAGCCTTTATGGATGAGTACCAAAAACTCAATAAGGAAATTTACGAGCTGCTCAACAACCCTAAACTTGATGTAGCCACCAAGAAGCAGATGCTGGCCGAAAAGATTGCCGCTTACGATAAGCTGGTCGCCGGGCAGTCTGTACTCGATAAAACCATACTTGATACCAGCACGGTTAAAGAAATGGCCGCAGCCCTTGATGAGGGCAATTTTGGCGTGCGCATGACGCTGCGTGCAGGAAAGGTAAATCTGCAGGGCGCAGAACTCGGATCATTTCCCGAGTTGCTCAACCGTGTAAAAACCACCAATGCCGCTATGCGTGCCAATGGTAGTGAAAACGAGGTCGCCATCATCCTGATGCCTTCTGTAACCGGCGATGGTACACAGGAAATCATGCTGCTCTCCCGCAAGCGCTGGGTCATACCATCGGGGGCAAAGCCCGGCGCATCGCTCAATGCCCTTGGTACTGCCAGTACTACCCACCAGCAATATATTATTGATGTTGGAGCCGGCACCAATTCTTTTGCCGTGGATATGATTCCTGCTGCCGACCGCAAAGGCAGCATCATCCTCAATACCGAGTATGCACCCAAGTTTATGGATCCGGCCATGCTCAGCAGTGAGTTGACCTGGAAGAATGCTGCTGCCAAAACAGACGTTGATACCGTGGTAGTCATTGGCGATCCGCTCACCAATATGCACGAAATTACCGGCGACAAATCAGTACGCCAGGTGTTCATCAATAATGTAAACGCCGGCTATAATGAGCAGCAGTACCAGCACCTCGCCGAGCAATTGGTGGCCAGTATGGATGAAGGCGGACGGGTAAAACTGCAATGGACAGACGATCCGGAAATTGATCCGGTAACAAAGCTGGAAAAACCGAGGGGACATATTGAAGGCGTGCCATTGGAAAAGGCACTCCTGGAGGCCGCCAAAAAAGCCGGCCGCCAGGTAACTGTTGAGCGTGGGCTCGCGGTGGTGGATTACAACTACGGTATTACGCCTTCCACAAAAGCAGCAGTACCACCCGACCGGCCACTGACGCCCGCCGAGCGCAAAGGCGTAACCGATCCCATACCCAGATTTCACTGGGACTTCATTTTTAACTAATTTAACACCATGATAGCAGAAGAGACCATACAGGCATACCTCGCCCGGGCCCTTGCCACCGCCACACAACCCGCCGCTTTTGCCGCTGCCTGTAATACCCTGCCCGGTTTTGCCACAACCGTGCTGAACCAACTCCAGGCACAGGGGTTGGAATGTACCTTTTATCCCCACGCCGGTAAACCCTTTGCCGCCGTTCACATTAATCTTGTGGAAGCCAAATGGCAGGAAACATTCTGGTGGGGGCATGCCAGCCTGGAAATTAATATCTCCAAACTGGCACCGGTATTTACCACGCGTAAAGTAATGATGCAATTGGATTATACCATAGAAGAAGCCTATGTCAGTTCCTGGCAACACCTCGCTGCAGGGCAGGAAGCCCTTGCCATGGCACAACTGGACATACTCGCCACCTCGGCAGGGTACAGCCATTTGCAGGGCGAGGTTTCCCGTGAGGTGGATACCGGCACAGTTCCGCTCAGCCAGCATTTCCGTCAATGGAAGCCTGCCTTATACGATGTCTTTTTTGAAAATTTAACAGGAAGTAGTACTGTCCAGTAAGCCGTAAGGTATTAACGGAGATCGTAACCAATTTTGGCAGGAGGAGGTTTTACATGCTCTCGCTGATCTTCATAAGCGCATTCATTTTACTGCCATCAATGTCTTTTCGCCAACCTTGCTGCACCCCGTATATTGGTAGCAGGATATGGTTGGCCCTTACCTTTATGGTTGTTTTCTTTTTTGAATGGCCCTGACAATATCAGCCACCTCCCTCAGCAACAGTGGAAAAGCCGGTTCGGGCATATTACCATGATTAAATCCCTGGAGTTCATACAGTGCAGTCTGTTTATGTCCGCATAATTTCATCATTCGTAAGAAATAAGCATTTTCTTCATAGCGGCCAAGCAGCTCCATTTCCCGATCGCCGGTAATCAGTACGATAGGGGGTGCATCAGAACGAACATGGTAAAGTGGCGCATAATGGTCTATTACAGGTTGGGTAGCTTTAATACCCTTTTCATTGCGGATAGAGAAATGCGTGATGGTTTGCGCGCTGAGTGGAACCAATGCCGCAATCCGGTTGGCATCAATATGATATTGCCCTAAGTACTTTTTATCAAGTGTAACCAGCATACCCAGGTATGCACCAGCCGAGTGCCCTGAAACAAAAATAAGACTGGAATCCCCTCCATATGTACTGATGTGCTGAAATGCCCAAGCCACGGCTGCTGCCGCATCTTCAATATATTTGGGTACCGTTACCCGGGGCGAAAGCCTGTATTCGGCGCTGATAACAGCATAGCCCTTATTCATGAGCGCTTCAGGAATTGCTGCACTGCCGCCGGTTAACCCACCACCATGAAACCATACGATGGTGGCAAAATTTTTGGTCTGTTTCGGATAATAGATATCCAATCTGCACTGGGAGGCAATATAGGCATCCTTCCCGTTCACGGAATCAGCATAATAGGGTATACCCTTTTCCGTTTGGTATTGCAGTTGTGCTATTCCGGAGAAATATTGAATAAGAAGTACAATAAAGATCAGTTTTTTCATGGGTGCAATTTACGGATAAAAAGCAGATGCAGGCTGCTCATGGCATTACAAGGGTGCGTTCAGATTTTCACAAACCCCCGCGCTGATCCTCGCGCAGGTGCAGTATTACTCCGATAGCTATCGGAAGGCGGTAATAAGTTTCGGGTCTCTTTTTTGTTTCTTTTTGGAGTGGTACACCCTGATTTTATGAATCCCGGCCTTTAGCGTCGGGACGCAGCATCAGCGGAGGCAAAAAGAAAAAGAATACATGATGAGGATAATCATAATCACTACCTCTACCCAACAGTAAAAGCAAAAAATTGAAATACACTCACCTAAACATACACCAGCAAGACTACCAACTTATACAGTATATTTGTTTCGCGCAGCCACTTTACCAAAACGCGCGTTTCCGGTAAACAAGGCCTGTACCTCGTGCAGTAGCCCATTGGCGGCACACAGGTATGGGCAACTTGTGCAAGGTTGGTATTTTCTGTTGATCCGCAAATGATATCATGATGAAACTATTATTGCTCTGGTTACTATCGCTCCCCGTTGCTGTAAAGGCACAGACACTGCCCCTGATTGAGGAAAAAACAAAAAATTTAAAATCGTACCCGGGATTTATGAAGTTTTACTGGGATGAAAACGCAGGTAAAGTATGGCTCGAAATCAGCAAACTCGATACGGAAATCTTATACCAGACATCCTTGCCCGCCGGCCTGGGTTCAAATGACCTGGGTTTGGACCGTGGGTTGCTGGGCAGTACTGCCCTGGTGCGCTTTACCCGCGTGGGCAATAAAATCCTGATGGTGCAGAAGAATTATGGTTTCCGTGCCGGCACCAGCAATCCGGCCGAAAAACGGGCAGTGGAACAGTCCTTTGCTCAATCCACCCTATGGGGTTTTACGGCAGAAGCCGAAACAAAGGGTGCCGTGCTGGTAGATGCCACTGCTTTTCTGCTGCGGGATGCGATGCAGGTATCCAATACCCTGCAGCGCAATAGGCAGGGTACTTATAGTATCGACCTTACAAGATCAGCGATGTACCTGCCGGGTACAAAAAACTTTCCGCTGAATACGGAGTTTGAAACCACCGTCACCTTTGTGACGAAAGATATGGCCCCCGGAAGTCTTGTGGCATCGGTTGCACCTGTTGCAGATGCGGTAACCCTGCGAATGCACCATTCTTTTGTACAGTTGCCCGACAGCAATTATACACCAAGGGCATTTGATGCACGTTCAGGCTTCATCCCTTCGTCCTACTTCGACTACAGTACCCCCGTTTCCGAACCGATCCAGAAAACATTTATCATCCGCCACCGCCTGCAGAAAAAAGATGCCACCTTGCCGGTGAGCGAACCCGTAAAACCAATAGTGTATTACTTAGACAATGGCACACCCGAACCCATCCGCAGCGCCTTGCTTGAAGGCGCAAAGTGGTGGAACCAGGCTTTTGAAGCGGCGGGCTATACCAATGCCTTTCAGGTAAAAATATTGCCGGAAGATGCAGACCCGATGGATATCCGGTACAACATGATCAACTGGGTACACCGTTCCACACGGGGCTGGTCGTATGGTTATGCCGTGGTTGATCCGCGTACCGGCGAGATCATCAAGGGGAATGTAACCCTGGGCTCGCTCCGCGTACGGCAGGATTATTTAATTGCACAGGGACTACTGGCGCCTTTTGAAAACGGTATGCCAGCCAGCAATCAAATGCTGCAGATGGCCTTGCAGCGGTTGAAACAACTGGCTGCGCATGAGATAGGACATACCCTCGGACTGATGCACAACTATATCGCCAGTACACAAAACCGGGCAAGTGTAATGGACTATCCTTCCCCGGTGGTAAGCATCAACAATAAAGGAGCGATAGACCTTGGCAATGCTTATACCAACCAGATCGGGGATTGGGACAAAGTATCCATTGCTTATGGGTATTCCGATTTTCCTGCGGGTACCAATGAAGCTGCTGCCCTGCAAACCATCATTGCCGATGCTGCAAAAAAGGGATTGAGTTTTATATCAGATCGCGATGCCCGGGATCCGGGAGGCTTACATCCCACCGCACATTTGTGGGATGCAGGCAAAGATCCGGTAACGGCGTTAAAAGACCAGATGAAGGTTCGGGAGAAAGCACTGGCACAATTTGGCACCAGCAATATTTTAAAAGGAACCCCCATGGCAATGCTTGAAGATGTGCTGGTACCCGTGTACCTGTTTCACCGCTACCAGCTTGAGGCAGTTGCCAAACTGGTAGGGGGGATGGACTATACCTATGCCCTCAAAGGGGATGGGCAATTGGTGACCAAACCACTCACCAAAGAGCAGCAGTTGGCGGCGCTTTATGCCCTTGCCGATTGTATGGATCCGAAAACGCTGGCATTACCCGAAAAAATCATACAACTCATACCGCCCCGCCCCGCCGGGTACGACTATACACGCGAATTGTTCAACCGCAGAACGGGTCTGGCCTTTGATCCTTTGGCTGCAGCAGAGAGTGCAGCCAACTTCCCATTATCGTTTTTGTTTAACCCTGCACGCCTGAGCAGGATGGTACAGTACCAGGCTGCGTATAATGGCTTGGGCATTGACGACATGATCAGTGTGCTGATGAGTAAAACATGGAAGGCTCCGCGCTTAAAAGGATGGGAAGCACTGATCCTGCAACAGAATGAGCAACTGTTGCTCACCCATTTAATCGGGGCA
>JAAFIK010000008.1:91486-104959 GCA_013298665.1 Chitinophagales bacterium | reverse complement strand
GCTTCTGTTATCTCAGTCTTATCACTGATGCTTATTCGAGAAAAATCGTTGGTTACTGCTTATGCCGGAACCAAAAAAAGAGATGGTGATTGCGGCATTGGATATGGCATTGGAGGGAATCAGTATCAAAAGGAATGGGCGTTTGATACACCATTCAGACAGAGGGTTGCAATACTGTTCAGCAGACCATATTGCCCTGCTGAACAAGTACAGCATTGCCATCAGTATGACAGAAAAAAGTGACCCTTACGAAAATGCTATAGCTGAACGGGTCAATGGCATATTAAAGCAAGAATTTTACATTGATGCGGTGTTCGATGATTTTGAAACAGCATTGGAAGCCGTGGACAGCGGCATACACAACTATAACTACAAACGACCACATGCAAGCTGCAATTATCTTACACCCCATGAAGCGCATCAACGAAACGGGAAATTACAAAGCAGATGGAAAAAGGAATCAAAATAGAACACCCTGCAATGGGTTTTTTAAGGCATAAGACCGAATGCGTGGTAAATAAAAACCAGCCTCCCTGATGGAAGACTGGCCCTGATTTGCGTTACGCTATCGGGACAAGCTATTCCTTCCGCAGTTGCTCCCCAGCAGAGCTACAGTCCGCTTCGCTTGTCAGGATAAAGGTAAAGGATTATCTTTACCGTTGTAAACTAAATTCAGGACTAAGAAACTGCCCTGTCAACCAAAATCAGGATTAAGGAAAAGGGGTGACAACCAGTTTCAGGACTAAGAATTTTACCTGACAACCAAAGTCAGGATTAACAGTAACAACTGTCAACTTATTTCAGGACGACACAAAATGACCTGACAACCTATTTCAGGACGATACAAAAACTATTGCGCAGGGATTGCGGAGAGATTGCGCAGGGATTGCGGAGGCATTGCGGAGCAATTAGGGAACAATTGAAAAACAATTGCCACGCAGCATTTTTTACCTAAAAAACGGATATGTAGCTAAAAAATCACATCACAATAATCCCCGACTCAATGGAAAGAACATTTAAAGTAACCAGCAACAAGGTACCGGTGAAATGCTATACGATTAGCGAACTGGCTGCGGTTTATGACCTGACGGCGAAGGCTTTCAGAACATTACTAAAACCACACCTGTCTGCCATCGGTAAACGGGTGGGCAGATACTACAGCCCCAAGCAGGTGCTTATCATATTTGATCGAATAGACCTGCCGGGTTACGCTGAAGATTAAACAGATACACTAATACCATTTCGGCAACTCCCTGCAACGGGCTGTCTTCAACGGAGCAGCCCGTTTTTGTGTGAATACGTAGCTGCCGGAAGCTGTAAAACGTCAATATGCTTTACCAACAATTTCAGGTACTATCAGAAACTACTCAGATCGTTTTACAGCAGGCCGTGACACCCACCGTGTAACCGGCTTCGGAGGATCAGGCCGCTGGCGGTCGCCCCATTGCCTTAAGCCCCCCAGAAAAGCAAGTGCAGCGGCAACAACAATATAGGGAATGATACGGAGGTATCGCGGGTCTGGTGATGCGCCCAAAGGAACATAATTTTCCTGAACGATGGGCTGTCCTGTTGCCCTGTCAAACCAATTCATCCCTATGGTATAGGCGGCTAAAACGGCAAATACGATCAGCAGTTGCCACCTGCAATGGTACTCCACTTTCTCCCATATACTCAGCGTAAAATAATGAGGATAGTCAAAGCGCTTGTTGTAGCGAAGGGTGCGCAGCACAAAAAATACGGCGTAAAAAATAACTACGTTCGCACTAAAATTGACGGCGAGGCGCAACCAGTAAAAAGGCTCCGATGATGCCGAAGTAAACATACCCAGCGAAGTAAGGGCAAACCAGAGCAGCCAGGCAGCAATATGTTTTTTGATAGTGTTGAGGTGTTGGGGCTTCATACGTGTATTTTGTTTGTTAAACTGTTTAACCTGATTTATGTAAGTATTTATAAAATTAGGAAAAAAATTAAACCTGCCATGTTCCACAAGAAACATTCATGTGAAAAAAGTGGAAAAATGCTACCATTTTGTGCCTTTTCGTTCCCGGAAGTACCCAAACGATCCCAAACGACCCTAAAGAGGAAAATGGCACTTTTCCGGTGTTGTATGTTTGCATTGTAACCAGTGAGTAACTGGAAAAAAGTCACAAAAAAAACGAATATGGAAACAATGCAAAAAGGAACTTCACCGTTGAAGCCAGGCAGTAATAGCCGCCCAAAAAATGACGAAAAAATCCGGGAGTTAACCAAAACAGCCTGGAACTTCGCATACGCCGTACAATGGAGTGGCGAAGTGTTTTCACAAAAAGAAATTACGGCTGCAAAGGAAGCCATCACAGCTTTTCTTAAGCTCCACATCAGTCCTGAACTCGGATACGCTGTCTTTATCCAGCGGATGGCCATTGCACAAAGCAGTCTTTCAAAAATCCCCTTTACCACCGCTTTGCTCCCCTCACATTGGTTTGACTGGCGCAACGATGACGGGTTTATCAGCACAAAAGCAGAATATGACCGTATTGAGAATACCCGGGGATCAATGCCCTTGTACAAACAGGAGCTGGGGCAACTCCCCTATGCAGTAAAGCAGTTTTGCGAAGACCCCACAAAGGAAACCTTCCAGCAGTGGAAGACCTATTTCGCAGCGAGAAAGGCTAACGCATTATTCCAGTTTTTTCAGGCCGCAGCCATTAACCAGCTTTACCCTGAATAATATATGGCTACCAAAGCAAGAACCTATTTTGACGACAAGGGAGACCTGCACATACGCCCTTACCGCATAAAAGACCTGGCGGCAATTTATGGTGTCTGCGCCCGTACGCTCAGGCATTGGATGGAGCAAAACGGCATACGGGAGGATAAAAAGACCTGTAAGTATTTCAGTATAGCCGAAGTGCTTGCAATCGTCAACGCGCTTGGTTTTCCGCAAACGCTCACGCCACCCAACAGCAGCGCATAACCTGATTATTTAACCAATCCGATTATACTACCAATGGATACAAAAGCAAGTACCGGCGACACGGCCAGTAACATCTTTCTGACCGGCTCCATTTTCCTGGCCAATCTTGACTTTACAGGTTTGTTTGACTATGCCCTTAAAGCGGCCATCGGAGGCTTTATGTGGTTGCTTTTTAAACTACTGGCCGATAGTATCGAACGCAGACGTTTTGCCCCTCCACACAAAGAGCAACGGGGAAAGAAAAAAAGGGTAGGCATATACGAACCGCAAAAAGATATGGAATGAGCGTCAAATTAGTATTGGGTACCCTGGCAGCCGCAGGAGGTATAGCAGCGTACAGCTATGTACAGCAGATTAAAAAAATGCAGCAAAACCTGCAATATATCCCCACCGTAAACATTCAGGGCATCACCTGGAATGGTATAACCTTAAGGGTGAACATTTTGCTCAAAAACCCTTCGCAAGGTAGGCTCTCAATCCAATACCCTTTTGTAAAACTCGATTATAAAGGTACCGTAATCGGCAGTTCACAGGCTGTTCCGAAAAAAATAAAGATACCACCCAACGGTGAGGTCATCATAGACAATATCATTATCGTTATCCCGGTGACTGGTCTTTTTTCGGTAACGGCAGAAATCCTCAAAAACCTGCTTGCAAAAAAAACAGTGGAAATGACCCTGACGGTGATGACCGATATAACAGCCGGGTGGATAGCGGTACCCTGGCAGGATAAAAAGACCATTACCATCCGCAAATAAGTTTAACAATATTATCCTTACGCAATGGAAGCTGCAACAAGTGCAAAACGTGCCTCAATGGATGGTGCCGCCTACAACCATCTTTTCCCCCCTGTGTCGGGCAGCAATGAGGTGATTAAAAAATCGGCCGATCTCGCCGATACGGTAAAATTTATCCCGAAAGCGGTACACCAGACCCTGCCACAAACAGCAAAACTGGCAATCATCCTCAAAGGAGCAACCCTGCGGCAAACGTGCAGCAATATCTGGCACTTTCTGCACGGACACGTAAATTATCAGAAGGATGAACAAGGCAAGGAACAGATTCGCAGCCCCGCCAGGGCGTGGCGGGACAGAAAAATGGGTATTGATTGTGATTGTTTTTCAGTATTTATTTCCTCCATCCTGACCAACCTGGGCATACCACATAAGTTGCGTATTACCAAATACAGTAAGGATAGTTTTCAGCATATCTACCCCATTGTGCCTTACGGTGAAGGATATATTACAATGGATTGTGTAACCGATGAATTTGATTACGAAGTGCCTTACACAGAAAAAAAAGATGTTAACATGGAACTGCAATTTTTAAATGGCTTTGAAAATATTGACGGTACTAACCCAACAGATGGCCTTGCCGAACTTGGGCGGTTACTCAAAAAGAAAGCAGGCAAGCTTACCCCTTTCCGGCCAATGGCAATCAAAAAAAATATCCGCAACATCCAGCAACAACAGGTTATTCAAAGAAAAAGCCCCAACGTAACCTTACCCGGCGCCGGTGCATACAATATCCCTATAGCCAAAAAGAAAAAATTCGGTGGTAAGCTGCTCAATGTAGTCAATAAGGTAAACCCTGCCACTGTACTGCTGCGCAATGGTATCCTTGCCTCCATGAAGTTGAATACCCGTAACGTGGCCTCCAGGCTCCGATGGTCTTATCTGTCTGCGCAGCAGGCAGCAGCAAGGGATATTGACCCGGCCAAATTCCAGCAACTGGTTGCGGCAAGGATGCGGCTGGAGAAAATATTCTTTGGTGCAGGAGGTAAACCCGCCAACCTGCGCAAGGCCATCATCAGTGGCAAGGGTAATAAGGACAGGGCCGTCAGTGGGCTTGAAGGATTTGACGGTTCCCCTGAAGGTATTGCCGGTATGAATGAATATACCCCTATGCCCATACTGCTGGGTACCGAAGTCTATCAGGATGAGAATGGCAGCAGCATGGAGGGCTTTGGTCAGCTTGGCGAACCTGTTACCCTTTCCAGCATCGCAGCGGCAGCAGGTGTTATCGCAGGAATCGCCGGTATGATAAAGGAAGTGGGCAGTATATTTCGCAAAAAACAGGCACCGGGTGCCGCAGATTTTGACGAAGCTACAAATGCCGAAGCAAGTCTGCCTGTACCCATACCCGCAACACTGCCGCCAATGGCAACACCTCCTTATGCCGCCGCACCTGCTGACAATAACAGTCCTGCTTACCCGCCACCGGTACCAACAACAAGCCAGGCATTCGATACCGAAACACCGGTAAGGGAAACCGCCCCGGCAAACAGCAATACCCTGCCCGTGGTAAAACAACCCACGGACACGGGTAGCAACCCACCAGCCACAAAGGATGATCCGCCACCCGCAAATACAGCAGACAATAGCGGAACGGGGGGCGATCCACCCGCAGCAGACTTTTGGGACAAAAACAAATCCTGGCTCAAACCGGTCGCCATCGGTGCAGGTACACTTACCTTACTTGGTCTGGTGTACGCCGCCACCAAAAAAGAAAAGCCACCACAGCAGCCAGGCAGGCGAAACGATACTTATAACGGGCTTTCCGGAACACCCGCAAAAAAGAAGAACCACAGGCGTAAGTACCGGCAACGGTTTGCACATAAAAAATCCGTTGGGCTTTCAGACTGAAATTAATTTATCCATTACACAAAAAATAAATAGACATGGGAACAAAAAAAGCAGCCCCAAAAAAAGCCAGTACAGCAAAACGCAAAAGAGTAGAAGATCCGGAAAAAGAAAGTTGGCTCAGGCAACTTAATCAGGAAAACAACACCAAAGGCGATCTGCAAGCCTCGGGTTTTGAAACCCTTAAAATGCTCATCCTCAGTACACTGGGTGGTGGTCTTATCGGAGCTATGATCGGCAAACCCTCTTTTATTGCAGGTCTTGGCACGGCTGGTTTGGGACAATTTACCGGCAACCGCATCCTTACCCTGCTGGGCATGGGCATGATGAGTGCCAATAGTTTTGCCAAATCCAACGGCGTCAGTGGTCTTGAAGGGCTTGACGGCGTTAAAGAGCGGGTCATGGCCTTCAAGGAAGACCTGATGGACAAAACCTATGTAAATAAACTTTTGAAGAAAGCTGGTGGTGCTTCATCCTCTGCCGCAGCGCGTACAGTAGGGGAACTGCAATATTTCAACTACGCCAGTGAAATGAATGGCCACTCCGCAGCACTGGCCAGTATCGAAAACCAGCTTTTGGAAAGCGGTATGAATTTCCACAATGCCAGCGGCGGGGCATTTGCCCCGGCAGGACTTGAGGAGGAGTTTGATGAGGAAAGGCTATTCTAACCCGTTTTGATCCATATCCCCCCATACTTCCGTACTATCCTGTGAAAAACACCTAAAACACCTAAAACACCTGAGACAACCCGCTATTAGGCTCAACACAATTTTTAATCACTAAAAAAATCCTTCCATACCCTGCCGGTATGGCAGCCCGGAAGGTACTGTCAATTATGTTAGGAATACTTGAAGCAGTAGAAGAATACAACAACCAGGGCGCATTGCTGGGGCTGGAAGCCGTGGAAGACGAAGCCCTGTTGGGCGCACTGCGGCGTATGAACCCCATCCAGCGCATGAAGGTCGTGTCCAAAATGGCAAATGCGGGCGGCAGCCGTGGCTCGCGCGCCGAAATGGAAAAGTTTTTTGGCGAACTCCCCCCACACATCAAGGAAGGACTGGCCAAAGGTGACCTCCGGCTTGCGGACAACATGATTTATTCGATCAAAGCCGTTACCTCCAAAACCATCAAACTCTTTGAAACCCAGGATGACAAGGAAACAGGTTTACGTAATGTGAGTAATGCCAAGTTGCAGAAGAACCAGGCATTCCTGGTAAGCGGTATCTACCTGCTCGCAGGCACATCGGCCGATGGCACCAAAGACAAGATCATTGCGACAAAATTCAAGGGTCTGGAGGAGTTTCCGGCCATTGCTAATGGTGAATTTTCACTGCGCAGCAACAAAAAGCAGATCGTGCCTGAAACCAGCAATACGGTGTTCAAAACAGACAGCCTCCACAATGTTCCGGTCGGTTATTACAAACTTTCCAACCCACGGCTGATCCACGATGATGTACTCATTGAGATGACCGTTGAACTCGGCTCAATGGAAGGTATTCCGGCCAATACCTTTATCTATGCTGCCCTGCATGGCACCATCACCACACCGTAGCGTTAGGGGCGCAAACCCCGTAAGGTTTGTGCGCTAACGCCCTGTAACTCCTGTCTGTCATGGGCTACCTGTACAGGCTGTACGAAAATCATTACAGTAGCCATAAAAAAGAAATCGCATGGGTACCATAAAAAAGAGATTTGACCTGTCCGTTACCGAAGCAGAAAAAACGTTCAGTAAGACTTTTGAACTCGATAAACACATCGTATATATCAAAGGCATCCTGCTTACATCTGATAAAGATGACCTGCTGTATTACCGGGGTTCTCAAAAAATCGAAGTGGATAAGCAGGAGGTCTTCCCCGAAAATTACGAAAGTAAACTTCTGCAATCCGGCATCAACGTATCTCCCAACCAGCGGTACTACGACCTGGGTAATATGCCCGCTGGTGCGGGAAGCATCAAGCTCGAATATAAGGACACCCAGGACAGCCGGGCGGCATTTACACCCTACAGGGTTTCCCTTTACATGGACTGCATAACCGCATAGCACAATGAAAGAACAGGTGACCATTATACCGATACCGGTTGTAACGCCAGGGCAGCAATACAGCTTTCAGCAGCGGCTGCCGCGTACAACAGCCCGTATCATCGGTATCGAGACAGGGATCAATATACTATCGTTACTGCCACCGGTAGCTACCACAGGAACTGAATTTAAAAGAACCCTGTTCCTGGGTAATCTTCAGTTACAATTAAACGGCAGCCCTAACCTGTTCTGGAGCGATACCGTGATTGCTGATGATAACAGTATCGCAATGGGCGAACTGCGTCCCCCAAACAACCTGCCCCGCCCGGCAATCGGGATTGTTCCGGCGGGCGGCACCGGCAGATCATTCTACCAGTTCCACGACTGTACCCACGGGACAAAAAAAGAGGAACAAGTGATTGACATTTGTGGCAGCAGGTTGATCAGCGGACAATACAGGGACTATACCGGGCAATTTTTTACCACCGGTATCCGCTATACCATTACCCTTTATGTGTGGACAGAAAACAGTTTGACATGACCCAGGCAATGGCACTGGCCTATATCCCCTCCCGCATGGAAGAACTCGGTCACCGTAAATACATCCTGCGGTTGCGCCACTTTATGATTGGCGGCAAAGAGCACCTCGACATAGACGGGCAGGGACAACTGTTTGTGCTGCTTGATCCTGATTGTATGGTGAAGGTAAGCAGCGACAGCGGCACATTTGATCTTACTGCCGGTAATATCAATGAAATGTGCTACGAACACCAGGGTAATATTGATATAGAAAATTATACAGCCGTCCCCCTATCAGTAAAGTTTATTCAAGTGATTCCAAAAGACGAAATCCCATGCCCACAATAAAGCATAAGTATGAGGTACAAAAAATAGAAAAGATCAAAACCCTGCTGTGCAATCTTGCCGAAAGAAACCAGCCACGTCCTTTTGAAATTTTCGTGGATACCTTCAAGGTAGTACCCAAAACTGAAGATACTGAACAGTTTGACCTGTATGAGAACTATTTAGATAGCGATACAAAAGAGATTGTCATAAAAATCTACTATACCGCTAATTCACCAAAGAATGATCAGCATATTTTCACGATGGGGGATAGTCTCGGGGGGTTGAACGGCATGGAGGCCGTGGAGAAAATGATGGCCGAAAAGATAGCCGCAAAAGATAAAGAGTACGAAGCGCGCAGAAACCTCGAACTGCTGGGGGAACTCCAGCAAAAAATTGCCGAAGACGAAAAGTACATCACTGAACTGGAGGAGAAACTGAACATTGCCCACAACGACCGCTACAAGCTGGGCGGTTTCAACTTAGTTGAATTTGGCAGCGTCCTGCTGGGTAATTTTCTCCAGAAAAATCATGCCATCCTTGACGGCTTTGGCATGGGCAAGGTCTTTCAAAGAGATGCCAAAGAATTACCACCCGCAGACGAGCAGCAGGGCAGTGCAAGTTTCTCCAGCAAGGCTAATATTGCACAACCCGATGAACAGGAACTCCAATACATCGCCTTTGTCCGGCAACTTACCAACACTTTTGATGCCACACAAATGGCAGGTATCATTACCATCCTCAATCACCTGATGCAACACCCTGAAAAAATCGAAACAGTCACCGCATTATTAAATTAAAACATACAACATGAAAAAATTTCAGTATGACTTCGCCATTGAAGCGACCACACAGACAGACGCAGATGCAAAAATGACCGCACTGGTAACCCTGGCCTCCAAACTGTCGGTAAAGGAAATTTCCAAGCTGGCGCAGGTCATCAAAAATGATCCGGTCAAAACAGCACTTGCAAAAAAATACCTCGGCGTATAATACCGAACAGCATAATTCCTGCAAATAGTAACGGCATCAATTCCAATGGAAACAAGTACAGCAGATACAAGCGGCGGGATGACGACCGCGCAGGCGGTAAAGTTGGGACTGCTCAGCCTGCTGGTTCTTGGCGGCGGCGCGCTGGCCATCGGTAGTATCATCCGCAAAAAAAAGGCAGACAGCGAAGAAATGAAAGCCTACGCTGAGGGTTCGGAAGCGGCCTTTGCCAAACAGCTAAAAATGGCCTTTGACAATGATATGGCTTTTGGGTGGGGGACGGATGAAGAAAAGTTGCGCGGCGTATTCAGGGCTATCCCCAGCAAACAGGCTTTTGTCGGTGTCATGAAATCCTATCAAAAACTGTACAACCGGTCACTCATGCGTGATTTACAGGACGAACTCCAGGCAACTGAGTACAATGAGATGATGGCGATACTTGCGGCTAAACCGGAGTATGGTAACCAGTTGCAACCACCCGCAGTCTCGGCTACCCAATACCTGCAATGGGCAAAACGGCTCAAAGCTGCCTTTGACATCACCTATTGGGGGTTCCCCGGTACCGATGAGGATGCCGTCAAAGCGGTTTTTCTGGAAATACCCACACAGGCTGCCTTTACACAAGTTGGTGCATACTATGCCCATGCGTACGGGCGCAACCTTGCCGCAGACCTTAAAAGTGAATTGGAGTTCTGGGAGATAAAACCCATGATGGACATCATCGCCAAAAAACCAAAATCCTGAAAACAGTTGATCGTAAAAAGCAGTTGATATGAAAAGTAAAAAGATAAAAAAGCGTACCACTCCAAAAAAAGTAAACCCTGCCCGGGTACCAAAAAAAAACAACACAGACAAATGGATCATGGCGGGTTTAGCTGGCGCTACGGTAGCGGGGCTTACTTATTTTGGTTGGAGGTTATATAAGAAAAGCCAGGAAGCGTCAGGTGCAGCAGTTGAGCCTTTACCCGCTTTTACCTTTCCTTCAACACCGCCCTATACAACTCCTGTTGCACCGGTATCGGTGTACCAGCCCACTCCGAAGCCAAGGCCGCAAAACCGTCCCCAGCCAGACAATATGGTCGCAGACAGTTTCCCGCTCAAAAGGGGTAGCAGAGGTGATCATGTAAACGCTTTTCAACAGGCATTGATAAACGTGTATGGTAAGGAAATACTCCCACGCTATGGCGCGGATGGACAGTTCGGTACAGAACTGGTCGCCGCACTCAAAAAACTAAAGCTACCCGCAAAGATTGACCAGACAACATTCAATATCCTGGTAAAAGGTAGTGGTACGTCACAAAGCGCACAGGGTTCAGCACAGGCAAGCATTGCCAGATCACTTATTGACGCTGCCGGTAAAAAGGACTTCACCGCAGCAATAAAGGCACTACGATTAATCAGCAGCACCGACCAGTACAGCACAGTAAATTCGGCATTTAAAAGTATGCGCATCAACGGCGGCGTAAGACAAACCCTGGTCACAGGTATGCTTAACGCCTTTTCCGAAGAAAAGCAGAAAAGGGAAATACGCCTGGAGTTTCAGCGGATGGGGCTGGTCTATGACGGCAGCAAATGGTCGCTGTCGGGACTGGATGGACTAACCATTGTCACCATCGCTACGGCAACGGTTTGGGCAAATGCAAAACAGCAGGTACAGGTACCCGCGCGTACGGTACTGGGAACAGAAATAGCCCGCCGCCTTGACTATACACTTTTTGAAAACAAGGGCAAACACTTTTTGGTACAAACAAGCAATGTCACCTACCTGTGATACCCGTAAGGGCAGCACAACAAATATCAAAGAACAAAAAATTAAAAAAATGAAAAGATTAATCCGGTACATCGTGGTACATAGCACGGCAACTTTTGATCCGAAGTCTTCACAGTTTTATGGACTTTATCATTACGTGGTAGAGCGAAACGGCGAAGTCAAAAAAATAAATGGGCATCAGATCGTGGTAAAAAACACTGATAAAGTGGACAACGAGGCCATCCATATTGCTTATGCGGGAGGACGTAACCGCAGTGGCACGCTGTGTGATACCCGCACTCCGGCACAGGAAGAAGCCCTGTTTAATAAAATCATACTGCTCTCCCTGCTTTTCCCAAGTGCAGAGATCATCGGACATGATGATGTGGTGCCGGATGCTATTTCACCCGGATTTCCGGTAAAAGAGTGGATACGCCATTACGAACCTGATCTTACCCTGCCGGTTGCATAAATAACAAACGCTTCAATCCATCCGCTATGCTTTTAAAGAACATACAGAATACCCTTGCACTTAAAGGCTATATGCTATACAGCAGGCCATTTGAACTCAATATCGTGGGTATCCGCGCCAACAACACGATACCCAATACCTTTAACGATACGATTAACGTATTTTTTGTAGGCGCAAACGGTGGCTGGGTGCATTACAGTTTTAACGCCACGACCGACCCCGGCACCTTTTGGCTGCAAAACCCTATGTCACCGCAAGGCACTGCGATCCTTAAACCCGGTCACTATCCTGGCTCCCACCAGTTGGGGCTGCACCGGGGCAAGTACATGGCATTAGTGCAGCGAAAGCCCCTGCCCGTGCTGCGGGATGCTGACCGCAATAATATCCTGAACTTCTCCGCAGCTAAAGTACAGTCAGGTATGTTCGGCATCAATATCCACCGGGCTACGGCCAACGGTACTTCGCTAACGGTGGACAGATACTCTGCTGGCTGCCAGGTGATTGCAAGCAGTAAAGATTTTGCTTCCCTGATGCAGCTCTGCGAAACACACCGCAGACTCTATGGCAACAGTTTCTCCTATACCCTTATCGACGAAACAGGAATAGATCCCGAACCCGTAAAAAAAAATCCGTTCCCGTTCCTGGTATTTCCAAACTACTGGCCGGGCTGATCCTGACCGGTTCAATCGCTACAGTCACCTATCTCATCACAAAAAACGAATAAAACAAACAACATGAAATTTTTTTTGTATGAATTACTAAAAGACAAGGACGGCAATTATTCACTACGTGAACTAAGCATTGCGCTGCTACTGGTAGCGACCATTATCAGTTGGGTGGCGAGCCAGTTCTTCGGCAAAGCGATCCCCGACTTTATGTTCTACGCTTTTGTCAGCCTCATCGGTGCAGGCTGCTTTGGTTACTCTTTTGAAAAAAAATCTGGTAACGAAAACAATTAAAACCTACAAATGAAAATGACAAACCAACCAACATCAGGAAATCTTCAACGCATCAGGAACATTCTACTGTTCCTTACCGGGATGGCAACCGGGTATTCCTTTTGCCAATTATGCAGCACCGCTCACCATCCTTTACCGGGCAGTGGCCAAACCAACACTTCAGTACCTGCTTTGGTTAAGCCTGCGGTACTGCAAAAAGAAGTGGCGGCAGCGCAAAAGGAAACCGACAGACAGATTGCGATTGCCGAAAAGAAGAACGGGGAACTGAAGCGCGAACTCGACAGGACGGCAACTGCGCTGCAAAAGGCAAAAGATAAAACCACCCGCCTCCAGTCACAGCTTTACAGCGCAATCCGGCAATGGCCGCAGCCCGAACCATACAGCGGTGATTATGGCGGTACGGTGCCGCTGCCCCCACCCAACGATATGCCCGCATTATTGGACAGCCTTGTAAGTGTAAATGCCCAAAAGGACAGCCTCTGTCAAAACATGACGGCAACCCTCGGACTCCAGCTTAGGGTAAAAGACAGCGTCATTGCGGCAAAGGACAGGAACGCATTGCTGCTGAAACAAAACTTTGAAATCAGCATCGCAGCACAGCAGTACCTGCGGGACGAAAATCGTAAACTGGAAAAAAAAGTAAGGCGGCAGCGTGTGGGCGGCAAACTGAAATCTGCCGGTATGCTCATCCTGTCCGGCCTCGCCCTCAAATCCCTGATCCACTGAACCCATTTACTGAAAAGACTGCAAAAGCCCCCTCCCTTTATGAAAGAAAAAAGTATCACGGCAACCAGTACCCTCCTCGTTTCATTGATTGCATACTATTATGCCAGGCAGTCA
>JAAFIK010000008.1:0-91476 GCA_013298665.1 Chitinophagales bacterium | reverse complement strand
CCCTATGTCATGATCGGCTGCTTTCTGGGAACCCTGCTCGGTGAAATCATCGCAGGCAACAATGACAACAACAATGGCAATGGCGGATCGAAAACAACGGATAATACTCCGCTGCAACGTCTGTTAAAATAACCCCCGGTATGGCAACACAAGTATTCAATGACGGCGCTTGTATCCGCCTCATCTCCAATGGTAATGTCCTGTTAATCAACAAACAGCAAATCAAGACTGTTGATACTGTCCGCAATGATACAGTAAGGATTGATACAGGGCAGGGCGCGTTAAAAAACATCTATATCCGCTTTGACGATGTGATAATACCCGGTAGGCTTATTGATGCAGGCGACCTGCGCGATTACATCAATAATTTTTTGACCACCAGTGTTTCGGGCGGGGCTACTGAAGTAAAACAGGATATTGAAATCCAGTTGCTTACCCAGATTGCGGTACTGCTTACCGATATAAAAACAATGGTGGGCAGGTACACCGGAGGAAGTGCCAGAGGAAACCCGCAGCGCATTGACGAAAGCAATCCCAACGAAATATACAACGGCTATGCAGCAGCCGGAGCATCAACCGGCGACCCCGTATGGGCTATTGAACGCATATCCAGGCGTGGGGACATCATTGTTTACGCATGGGCAGACGGCAATGAAAATTTTGATAATACCTGGGAAGACAGGCTGGCTTTAGATTACTTCCCCCTTTAAATCCGATAACTGATGCCATCTGAAAATTCCATACTCGATATTCCCGAACTAACCCTTTCTTATGACAGGAGCGGAAGACCCGGATACGGGAGGGCAATATCCAGCAGTAATGACGCTGCGACTATCATACGTACTATTTTTAAAGATGGCGAAATAGAATTGCAGGAACAAATGCTTGTATTGTATCTTAATCAAGGCAATACCGTTATCGGTTATTACCGTCATTCCAGAGGCGGCATAACACAAACAACAATAGATAACCGGCTGATTTTAGCAGGAGCCATAAAATCAATCAGCACCGCAATTATCATAGCCCATAACCACCCTTCGGGAAATTTGAAACCAAGTGAGTCAGACAAAATAGCAATAAATAGCTTAAAACAGGCAGCTACACTTTTAGACATCAAACTATTGGATAGCATTATCATTACCAAAGATGGCTTTTACAGTTTCAGAGATGAAGGACTGCTGGGTTTGCCGGGTGTAAGCACAGCAGTTGAGGAACCAAACGGAGAGACAGGTTTTGTAAAAAAAATCGAACAGGAACTTGCTGAACTTGCCAAACATGATAACCGAAGTATTGCAAAGATGGCAACAGCTTACGGGATTATGTCGGGCAGGCACATTAAGGAACTGACCGAACTGGCAATAGTAAACACAGCCCGAAAACTGTCCCATCATCCTGGTGCCAGTGTACATGAACGCTACCTGTCAATCGTGGAACTGTACAACACACAAATAAACCTTACTTACCGCGACAGCGAAACCTACCTGCTCCAACAGTACAGCACACCGGCACCGGTTGCCTATCTTATGGGTGTTTATTGTGGTATTGATAGTCTTGCTGCAACAGGTGGTAAAATGTTTGAACCCTCAGCTGGTAATGGCATACTCACCATTGCAGGATACCCCGACCATTGCTATGTGAATGAACTCAGCGAAAGCCGCCATGCCAACCTGCTCAAGCAGGGGTTTGCAGCCGTCACCCAACAGGATGCTGCCACCCCCGCCACATTTACGGTACATCAAAAAAGGTTTGCCGCTGTACTTGCCAACCCGCCCTTCGGCACCCTTGAAAAACCGGTAAAGTACAACGGGTACGGGATACGTCACCTTGATCACCTGATGGTCTTGTACGCACTTGAAACGATGGCAGACGATGGCCGTGCAGCCTTTATCATCGGCGGACACCATAGCTATGACCGCCTGGGCAGATTATCACAAGGTAAAAACCGGATACTGTTCAATTACCTCTACCACCATTATCAAGTTGAAGATGTACTGCAACTTGATGGCAAACAACTGTACACAAGGATGGGTACGGGTTTTAATGTACGGGTAATCCTGATCAATGGGAGGAAACAAAAGCAGTCGGGTAATGCTCCCATGCGGGACACCAAACGGGATACCGTCATCAACAGCTTTAAACAGCTCTGGGATCGCATTCAACCATTGTTACCAACGTCAAACCTTAAATCAGTTCCTATGGGTTATCAGGATAAACTCGAAGCCATGCGCCAAAAAGCACTGGAGATGAAAAAGAAATTTGGCTCAACCGGCCTGGAGGGCGCAGACTGGAAAGAAATCATGGAAGAATATACCGATAAGCGGTACATACGAAAGGCCATGCTTGGTGACGGACGCACCTTTATCCATGTCATCGAAAAAAAGAAGGGTGGCAGTACAAGGCAGCTTATCCTGACCACAAAAAATTATAATAGCGGTGACAGTTACCCGGAAAAACAATTCCGGGGAATACCTTATAGCAGCAGGCCGTACACCCTTGAGTCACCCACAGGATCAAATGACCTTTATTGCATAATGGTTTTGCTCCAGGACTACCTGCGCGGTTTTGACAGAACACTATACAGCGTTTTTTCAGCAGCAGGCAAGCCGCTTGGTGCGCAGCAGTACAAACGGCTGGTAATGATCGGTACCTGGGAAGGGGTAAAAATACCGGATCACTGGACGCAGAAAGATTATGATTACTTATGCGCCTCGCTTCGTAAAGCAGGCCAGCCCGAAGTATGCACAGCACTCAAAAAGCATTTTAGTTTTGCCATGCGTGACCATATCAGGCGGTCGGACAACAATGGTACTGACTGGGAACTGGGTGCTGTCTATAACCCGCAGTCAAAAGCAAAAAGCCTTGATACACAGGTTCCCGACAGTATGTCCGATGAAACCCATGCCGTACTAAAAAAAGTGGAAGTGGAAGTAGGCGGTGATATTGATGATTTTGTACGCCACCGGCTCAACTTCCCCACAAAGGAGGCGCTGTACAATGCCTTGTCCGCAGAGCAGGTAGATGCGGTCGCCCTTGCCATCTACAATATTGAGGGTTTGGGGCAATCCCTCATTGTAGGGGATATGACGGGTGTGGGTAAAGGGCGTATAGCGGCTGCGTTAATCCGCTATGGTGTATTGCAAAAAATGAGACCCGTATTTTTGACCGTACAGGCAAATCTTTTTTCTGATATATACAGGGATCTCAAAGCGATCGGCAGCGGATACCTCATACCGTTTATCTTCAATGCCCCCGGTACCAAAAGCGATATAAAGGATGAAGACGGAAACCTGGTATATTCCGCCCTCAGCAAAACAGAACAGAAAGCCCTTTTTGACAGCGGCGAACTGCCCGCAAAATATGATTATGCGGTGGCTACTTATTCGCAGTTCAATTCACCGCTTACCAGGCATGAGAAACCTGATTTCCTGCGCCGCATCACACCCGGCAGCATCATGGTACTCGATGAGGCGCACACCGCAAGCGGTACGGGCAATACGGGGCAGTTTATGCAGGATATAGTCGGTGCTGCGGGCGGGGTACTTTATCTTTCTGCAACTTATGCTAAAGAACCCGAAAATATGCCCCTCTACGCCCGTAAAACCTGTATGTCCGAAGCCTTGATGTCAAAGGAGGGTATTGTAAAAGCATTTTCAAAAGGCGGCGTTGCTCTTCAGGAAGTTGTAGCAAGCCTTATTGTCAGGGAAGGACAGATGATACGCCGGGAAAGGACGTATGAGGGCATTGAAGTCAGCTATACCACACTTACCGATAAAGCCTACGAACACAAAACGGTTTCTGATAATATCACCGCTATCATGCGCGATATTATCAATTTTCAGGAGAAATATGTAAAGCCTGTTATTGAGGACATGGATACCAAAATGGCCAGCGGCGGTCAGCAGGTCGTACAGCGCAGCGGTACCGAAAATGCAGGCATAGACAATAAGCCTTACTACTCCAAAATTTTCCAGGTCATCCACCAGATGCTGTTTTCGATAAAAGCCGAAGCGGTAGCAAATGCTGCTATACGGCATTTACGCGAAGGCCGTAAACCGGTTATCGCATTTTCCAGTACAATGGCTTCATTTGTGGACGAACTTGTGGAGGGTAGCGGTGAATCCGAAGAAAATGGGATGCGCATCCCATTGGATTTTTCCTACGTATTGCGCAAAGGGCTTGATGGGTTATTGCGTTATTCAGTGGTGGCAATGGAAGGTGACACTACCAGCGAACAGCTTACCGTGGATGACCTTTCGGTGCAGGGACGATCTGAGTATGATCGTATAGTCGCCAAGATAGACCACTACACCAGCGGCATAACCATCTCCCCCATTGACATACTGCTTGAAGCCATCCGAAAGGCAGGGTTCAGCGCAATTGAGGTAACCGGGCGCAGCTTTGAAGTGGAAATATCACCCAACCGCAAAACCGGTCTTGTCAAACCACGCAAACGTATCAGCACCTTTGATGCCTTCCGGCTGTTTAATGACAATGAAGTGGATGTGCTGCTGATCAATCAATCGGGCAGTACCGGTGCCTCTGCCCATGCAGTCCCCACAAAGAAGGTTGCACCTGAACAGGTTAAGCAAAGGGTGATGCTGATTTTACAGGCCGAACTTGATATTAACCAGGAGATACAGAAACGGGGGCGTATCAACCGCACCGGGCAGATAATCAAGCCACGCTACGAGTACATCACTTCTGCCATACCCGCAGAGCAGCGGCTGATGATGATGCTCCAGGAGAAACTCAAATCGCTCGATGCCAATACTTCCAGCAACCAGAAGCAGAGTTCCGCTATGCTTGATGTGGTGGATTTCCTCAATAAAATTGGTAACGATGTGGTAGAGGAATACCTGGTGGATTTTCCTGAAACCAACAAGATGCTTAATGATCCGCTCAAATCCGAAAGAGACGATATGGCGCACTTTGTGTCGGGACGTGTGGCCGTGCTGCCCACCGCGATGCAGCAGGAGTTTTATGAGGAGGTAACACAGCGATACCGGGACGCAGTTGACTACCTCAAACAGGTGGACGAATACGACCTGGAAATGGAAACACTGGACTTACAGGCACAGACCAAACACCGGCAGATACTGGTTATGGGTAAAGGAGGATACTCCGCTTTCAGCAGCAATACCTTTCTTGAAACCGTTAACGCCAATGTACTGCGCAAACCCATGTCCACCGAAGAAATCAAAAACTTTCTTGACCAGGAGGATAACACAAGGGCACTCGCCGACCCCGCCATACTTGAAGCAACAATTAACCAGCAGATTGCTAAAGAGCAACTGGAAATCAATACCAACTATGACCTGGAAGTAGCCATCCTGCCTACCAAACCCAAGCTGGACAAACTTAAAGCGAAGGGTGAAGACGATGAATACACAAGACTTTACTATGAACTGCTGGACAAAATAAATGAAGAAAGAAACAACCGCTTACAAAAAATCAGCGACAGCTACAACAGCCGTCTGGCCTATCTCAAAGATATTTTCAGTTACTTCTTCACCGGAAGACAATTGTACTATCCCTTAAATGACGGGGAGGAAAGTGGAGGGCTTACAATGGCCATGTTTCTGGGTTTTCAAATGTCAAAGAACAGCCGCAAACCATACGCCCCTTCCTCCATCAAGCTCCAGTTTGCCCTCAACAGCACCCGCAGGCTCATTACATTACCGGCAAGTAAGGTAACCGAAGTCCGTTCAATCATTGGCGCAAATATCAATGATACACAGATGGCGCTGGAAGACTACCTCGAAGCCTGGGAAGATGAACGCAAAAGGCTGAACACCGACAGACATACGCGCTATATCGTTACGGGCAACCTTCTACAGGGCATGGAGGCTGTTCCGGGCAAATTAGTCAGTTATACCCTCAAAGATGGTGGTATGGCCAAAGGGATACTGCTGCCCGAATACTGGATACCTGATGAAACCGAATTTTTTGTCAGCGTACCACTGCATGGTGCAATGGGGATTATTATTTCGCTGGTGGACGGCAAGAGCGTGGAAACCCTTAACGGCATTTCCATCATAAGACAGGGAAGTGATTTCAGGCTGATTGTGTCTGCAAACAGGCAGAAAGCAGGGGATATTTTTACCGATCAGGAACTGCTGAAGTTAGTAAAGGGCAACAATTTTGAAAAGGTATCCAACAGGATGGCGGCAGGGGTGGAATTTGGCAGTATTGAAAAAGTACTTCAACTGTTGCAGGACAAGTTCGGTGCCGTACTACAGGTACGAAAGGACGAAGTGGATGCGATAAGCACGGCGCATACCGAAAGGCTGGCAAGAAAACCCATCACACCACCCACGCCCTACAAACCCGATGATGACTATGAATACAAACTGAGGCTTACAAAAGTGAAGGCTAAGGCGTTCAGGATTAAATTATTACTACTCAAAAATGCTGCTTAAAAAATGGCTATGCAAAAGATAACAACAGCGAATTACTACCAGATCATACAAGGTGTTGACTGGTCGAAACTACCCGCAGATTTACAATCAGCACATAATGACCTCATTGGTGACCTGCACAGTCCAGGAACCACCGACTTTAAAATGTACTTTGATGACAGGGATATACAGGAAACCGTAGATGTATATTTTGATGCCCTCCAAAAACACCTTGCTAAAAAGGAAAAGATTCCTGAAACGAAAACAGCAGTCCCAAAAAGGGGAGGCGGCAGTAATACGACACCAAAACCTTTGCCTGCGCCAAAGCTGACCAACAAGGTTAAAAAAACACCCGCGAAAAGGGAGGCTTCCGCAAAAGCCGTCATCCGGCATACAGATAAAAATGAAGATGATGAAGCGGAAGGCGTAAATTATTCCGAAAGGCTCCCCGATGAAATCCGTTTTATAAAGCGGTACATCAATCTTGACGATAAGGTAAAAACCAAAGATGAAATCTTACGCTTTATCAATGCGTTGCAAAAATCTATCCTTGAAAAACGCATACGCAAATCTTCACCCTATGCCGGTGATATTGAAAAAATACAAAAAGACCTGGTGAACACTTACAACAAAATGAGGGGGAGGGCAACCTTTGTCATCAGCAAGGCCGCAGTAAAAAAATACCGGGAGACTACGGCAGGTGAAAGGGTTTACCTGTCCGTGCAATACCTTAACAAGTTCCGTAATATCATCGGCAAAACAGGTATTAAGAAAAAAGCAGCAGCACTGGCCAAACTTATCACAGCCGCAATTGATAAAGGAAAAATAGGAAAGCAAGACCCGTATTATAAACAGATAGGCATGGCATTGAGTAAGCTGACAGGCTATGTCAAGGTAAAGTCGGCAAAAACCCTTGAGATCACTCAGCAGCAGCTCAACGGACTTGATGGTATCCTCGGCCGTGTCTGCCCGGCTGCATTGAACGGGCTTGAAGGGTATGATGAATCTCACAACGAACGTCCCCAGATTATGAACAGTCTTGATTTTGTACAGATGCGCTTTGATACGCTCGGCTTCAGCGGGAAATGGCGGGACTTTATCGGTGACCCTTCCGGCAATTTTACCGCAATGGTATTTGGTAAACCCAAATATGGCAAATCCTTCCTGTGTATTGATTTTGCCGGATACCTTGCCCGCAATCACGGAAAGGTACTCTATGTAGCCAAAGAGGAATCACTGGATTTAACCCTCCAGGAAAAACTGAAAGATAAAAACGTGGCACACCAAAATTTAACAGTTGCGGCTGAACTGCCGGTAAGCCTTACGCCTTACAATTTTGTCTTTATAGATAGCGTAAACAAAATGGGCTACTCCCCCGAAGACCTCAACCGTTTACGTACGCTTAATCCTTCCAAATCTTTCATTTTCATTTTTCAAACCACCAAAGATGGAAACTTCCGTGGCTCAAACAGCTTCCAGCATGATGTAGATGTGGTTATCGAAGTACCCCAGCCTGGTATCGCTACCCAAATGGGGCGCTTTAATCAGGGAGGTACCATGCAGATTTTTGACTGAAAAAGGGGGGCTTTTAGCCCCTTTTCCTTATCCGGTCATTTAATTTTTATAAGTGAATCAGTGAAGAAAAAACAGTGAAAACTGTCATTATTTTATTTTTAATATACTGATTATCAATTAATTACATATCTTAGCAATGAAAATATTAGTTAACAACCTTTCCGAAGGGCTGACGGACATAAAGGCCGGAACCGCTGCACAGGACATCACGGCGGCGGACATACTGGAACTCGATAGTTTCAGGGGGTTTTCAGAAGAGCAGGCACAAAATTTAGCCGCCACCATAAAGACCTTTACACAGGTGGTTTTTATGGTCTGCACCAACAGTAAAACGGCTTAAAACCAGCTACCTGCGGAGGGGTAAAAAAAGAAAAAAGAACAGTATATGGAAAAAGAAATTGCGGTATTTCAACCCTTTGCAAAGGGCAAACAGATACAGAAAAAAAAAGGCGTAAACTGTGTCATTTACACAAGGGTATCAACCAAAGAGCAGTCGGACAATAACCAGAGCCTCGATATACAGCGCAAGGTTTGTGAGCAGTTCGCTACAAAGAGTGGGTACCCGATACTCGGCTACTTTGGTGGTACGTACGAAAGTGCCAAAACCGATGAGCGCAGGCAGTTCAACAATATGCTGAATTTTATCAAAAAAAGCCGGGAAAAAATCTCCTATATCATTGTCTATAGCGTGGACAGGTTCAGCCGTTCGGGTGCCAATGCCATCTACATCGCTGAAAAACTACGCAAAGAGGGCATCAGTCTGTTTGCTGTTACCCAGCCCACCGATGCAAGCACCCCAAGCGGAAGTCTGCAACAGAACATACAGTTTATTTTTAGCGAATACGATAACCAGTTGCGCCGGGAAAAATGTATGGCGGGTGTTAAAGAAAAATTGATGCAGGGTGTATGGTGTTGTATTCCGCCTGTTGGTTATGATATTGTGAAAAGGGATGGTAAAAAAGAATATGTCCTTAATGCAAAGGGTAAATTAGTAGCTAAGGCTTTCGGGTGGAAAGCACAAGGCTTGACTGTCATTGAGATAAGAAACAGGCTTCATGCGCAAGGCTTTAAAATATGCCACCAGCGGGTCTGCGATATACTGCGTAACCCCTTTTATTGCGGCCTGATTGCTCATAGTGCGCTCAATGGAGAGTTAGTAGAGGGCATACAGGAAAGAGCCGTGTCAAGGGAACTGTTCCTACAGGTCAACGGCATACTTGCCCAAAACAAACAGGGCTACCGCATACAGCCCGAAAATAACGATGCACCCCTGAAGCGGTTTATTAAATGCGAAAACTGTGGCAGTTACCTGCGGGCATACAAAGCATACAAAAACCAGCAGTACTATTACAAGTGCAATACCGTGGGCTGCAACTGCAACAAAAGGGCAGATGTGCTGCATGAAAAATTCCGTTCCATGCTGGGTAGTTTTACAGTAACACTAAACGCAGATATGAAATACCTCATTGCCCGGCAAATGAAGGCAACATACCTACAGTTAACCAACGAAAAGCAAAACGCAACAGCAAGCCTTGAAGCGCAGTTAAAAGATATAGAAAAAAAACTGGAGCGGCTGGAAGAACGCTTCATAGAGGAAGAAATCGACAGTGCCATGTACACAAAATACAGCGATAAATACAAGGGTGAAAGGACGGAGATAATGGCGCAAATACATAAATGTGAATTTGGGGTGTCGAACCTTGATAAATGTATTGATAAAGCCCTTGCCTATGCCGCTAAACTCACGCCCCTATGGGAACACAGCGATTATGCCGGTAAACAAATGCTGCAAAATCTGGTGTTTCCTGATGGGATATACTATAACCGCAAAAATGAGGGGTGTCGAACCCCGAAAACAAATGGCGTTTTTAGCTATATCGCAACACTGGCGGGGATTATAGACAATAAAAAGAGCGGCAATATTGCTGATGAAAACAATACTGCCGCTCTGGTAGTCCCGACAAGAATCGAACTTGTATCTAAAGTTTAGGAAACTTCTATTCTATCCATTGAACTACGGGACCAAACCACAGTACAGTTATATTGAAACTGTTTTGCAGGGTGCAAATGTAAAAAAGAATTTACAACCATCCATCAATACCCCCATTATTGTTCAATGGAGGTGTACCAATTCGTGAAAAACCTCCTGGTTGAAGAATTTGGGCTCGGTTACAAATGCATTGAGCTCCCCCCGAAGCGTGGTGTAGGAGAGTAAATCGTCAGAACGATAGGCAACAGGGGTTTGGAGATTAACCAGTTTTCGGGCTGCCGCAAGCGTAATGGCATAAGCATGTGTACAATCATGAAAGCCCGCCCGCTTCAGGTGTGGACTATACGGCCGCGGCAGCAGACGACTGATCATACCCGGGTTCCATTTCATGCCATGAAGATGACTTAACACCGTATAAAAGACCTGCTTAAGTTTCAAACCCGGCGTTACCCTTTCGTGCTTGAGATAGCCCAGGTACAACAGTTCCCAATCGCCGGGCAGTTCGGCAAAAGCACCGGGCAGCAGCGCCAGTTTATCGTAGAGTGGCACCACATCATCTTCCATCACCAAAACCCGCTTCCAGTTGTACCGGATCATAGCAGCATAAACACTGCGGTGCGAGAGCGCACAGGCAATTTCGCCGGGGTTCAGCGCCTTCCCCTGCCGTTGCAACGCGATTGCCTTTCTCTCATCATAAGTTCCATCCAGCCTGATGCGTTCGGGATCAAGCGCTATCTTATCTGTACCATAAAAGAATTCAAATGGCAGGGGATAGAGTTGCTCCCTTACCCTATGGTGTCTTTCTGCATACCTCGGCACTGTAACGACGAGGATCTTGTCGAAATAATTGCCTAAAAAACGGGCTATGGTTGGTGATACCGGCAAGGTGAAATGCTCCAGTTGGTTTTACGACCATAAAAATTAAAAAAAAATCTAAAAAATCATAATGTTTTACCCGAAATATCAATTTCCCCACATTTTTCTCCTATCCGGCTAAGCCCGGGCATCGTTGATCCTGCAAATAAGCACTGCAGATCTTTGTATTGACGGATAATACTGTCCGGGGTTATATTGCTTTCTACCGCTTTAGCATTCCTAATCGCCTAAACCCTATCTTTGCCCTCCAAATTTTTAGTATGAAGTGGTTGAACCTCCTGATCAAATACCGGCTCTGGCTGGGTCTTGCCCTGCTCGCGCTGGCTATTTTTGTAAACCTGCAATCCGGCTTCTGGCCCGCCTTTATCCTCTACCTGCTTGCAGTAGTACTCATTGTAGGGCATTTCATCATCGGCCCATTGCGCCTCTTGCAGGAACCCATGGAAAACGGGGATATGGAGGGGGTGAAAAAAATACTCAGCAGCATCTGGTTTCCCGGGTTGCTCATCAAACCCGTACGCTCACAGTATTATACCCTCAAGGGCAATATGGCCATGGCCGACCAGGATTTTGATACCGCCGAAAAACTCATGAAAAAAGGCCTTGACATGGGTGGCACGATGATGAAATCGCAGGAAGGCAGCAACAAACTCCAGCTCGGTATGCTGGCCATGCAAAAAGGGGATATGAAACAGGCTGAAGCCTATATCCGCCAGGCCATCCGCTCCGGGCTGCCCGACAAGGAAAGTGAAGCCGCAGCCTACCTCCAGATCTGTTCCATCATGATGAATAAAAGGGAATTCCGCTCAGCAAAAGACTATTTCCGCAAAGCCAAGGCCCTCAAGCCTACCACCCCCCAGATTGTAGACCAGATTAAACAGATCGAGAAATACATTACCCGGTTACCAGGGTAACTCCGGCATAAAAAGGGGAAAGGGGAGGCTACTTTTCGGCTTTCAGCTTCTCAAACAACAATTGGAACAAAGCCTGGTGCTTCTCCGGTATAGTATTGATATCGATCACAATATTGCTCTGCTCATCATCATCCCGCTGCAGCGTATAGTGAAAAGCATCGCGCATGGCCGAACCCCGCATACTGCTTTTCTTACGGAGCAACTTTGCCAGCTCAGCCCATTCCTCTTCCTTCAGTTTACCGCTCACTGTTGCTGTCATAGGCTTGCCCGCCAAACCACCGGATTGTATGAGTTTCAGTTTCATGTATGTAGTCGTTAAACCGGCCAGCCCGCATCAGATGACGCCGGTATCCTTCCAACCCCTCGCTACAGCCTTCTCCACCAGACTGCCCTTGCCGAAAAGTGTTGCCGATTTTTTGATCGTTACGGCTGCCAGTTTAGCAAAGTCCGTATTCTTTTTTACCGCTTTTTGATCTGTCATCGCCGCATACCATACCGGCCCGATTGTTTCCCAGGCATTACCACCCATTTCAACAGCAGCGATATAAAAAGCATGGTTGGGAATCCCCGAATTATAATGCACCCCGCCATTATCACCCGCCTCCGTATTGGGCAATTGAACAAACTGCTTCATGTGCGCAGGTTGCGGATCATTACCATACACCGGATCGCTTTTGTAAGCCGTACCCGGTGCCGCCATTGAACGCAGTGCATTCTTACCCTTCAGTATATTCGACCCGATCAGCCAGTCCGAATCACGGGCAGCAGTCTTATTCGTCCATTGCTTGACCAATATACCAAAAACATCTGCAAACGACTCATTCAGCGCCCCGCTCTGGTTTTCATAAGCAAATGCACACTCATGATCAATAATACCATGGGTAAGTTCGTGGGCAATGATGTCTAAATCGCTGGTAAAAGAATTGGTGTACTGTGGCATGCCCGTTCCGTAAAACATCTGCTCCCCATCCCAGAAAGCGTTGAAGAAAGGCTTGAGCGGCATTTCCCGGAAACGAACAGTTTGTATAATCGCCATGCCTTTATTGTCGATCGAGTTTCGTTTAAACAGGCGTTTGTAAAAACTCCAGACATTCCCGGCTCCCTCAATCACATTTTTTACATCTGCGTCATCGGGTACGCTTTGCTGCCCTTCCTTCCAGACCAGTCCGCCAATCGTGCGCGGACCCTGGTGCGCATCATATACTTCGCGGTAGAGCCTGGTTTTGGAAACTTTGGCGGCAATACGGAATACCTCCTGGTTTTTGGGCCTTGGCATGGCAGCCAAAGCACTACGCTTATTCCGGAAAAAATTGTCGTTGTCCTGCTCCTTTTCCGGCACACCCAGCAGATCGTTGAGTTTATCCGTCATATAAGGCGGCATAATACAATGCAGGGGGTTCCGGTGATGGTTGCACATAGCACTAAGGTTTAGATAAACAAATCAGCAGCAAACCTAATCTAAAGCAAACATCCATACAATACCCGGTTAGTTGTATAACACCTCCCCTATTTTGTGGGTACCTGCCCGAACAACTGCGCTACCATCCGGTAGCGGTAATCAAATATATCCCGCAACTGCCGTTTTACAAACAGGGCCTGTGCCATATCCCCAAGCCAGCCAAGAGGCAACTTGTAATGTACGATATCCGTCATCTCCGTACCCCCATCCACCCCTTTAAAATGATGCTGGTGGTGCCAGAGGCGGTAAGGGCCAAAGCGTTGTTCGTCAATAAAATATTGCTGATCAGCTACATGCGTAATCTCTGTCATCCAGTACAGGGGGATACCCAGCAAAGGCTTAACCTTATACTCAATAATCTGCCCCGGATACATTACCCTGCCATGGTGTTCAGAAATGATGCGAAACTGCATGTGCGCCGGTGTTATCTGCTGTAAGTTGTCCGGCTTGCTGAAAAAATCCCAGGCCTGACTGACCGGTATGGGTATCTGCTGTACGGTTTTGATATGGTAAACTTTCGACATCTTTAATTTTATCTGGATAACAAAATTCAGGGGCTTTTGTTTTTCTTTGCAGGACACAAAAATAAAACTGACCCGCCGCCAGGTCTTTTCACCAACATCATGCAACACTACAAGGATATATTAAACCGGAGATTTGATGAAGTCTGGCAGCAACTCAATCCCCGCCAGCGCATAGCTGTAAGCAGCATTGAAGGTCCCGTAATGGTGATCGCCGGACCAGGTACGGGCAAAACACAGATACTCGCCACACGCATTGGCAAAATACTGCTCGAAACGGATGCCCGTCCGGACAATATCCTCTGCCTCACTTATACCGACGCCGGTACCATTGCCATGCGCAAACGCCTCCAGCAGTTGATTGGCGCAGATGCTTACCGCGTTAATATCTATACCTTTCATGCCTTCTGCAACGATATCATCCAGGAAAACCTCTCCATCTTCGAAAAAACAAGCCTTGACCCCATATCCGACCTCGAAAAAATACAACTCTTTAAAACCCTGATCGATAATTTCCCCAAAAACCATCCACTCAAACGTTATCGCGGGGATGTGTATTTTGAAATCAACAACCTGCAGCAATTGTTTTCCGTAATGAAGCGCGAAGGCTGGACACCCGGTTTTATCACCGAAAAAATTGATAGCTATATTACCGGTCTGCCCAACCGCGATACCTATATCGCCAAAAGAGCAACGGGTACTTTTAAAAAGGGCGACCTGCGTACAGATAAAATTGCAGAAGAAACCGAAAAGATGGAAAAGCTGCGCGCAGCCGTACAGGAGTTTGACAACCTGCAGCAACTCATGCGCCAGAAAAACCGCTACGATTTTGATGATATGATCAACTGGGTCATCAACGCCTTTGCCGGCAATGCCCAGTTGCTGATGCAATACCAGGAGCGCTATCTGTATATACTGGTGGATGAATACCAGGACACCAGCGGTACACAAAACAGGCTTGTACAGCAACTCATCAGTTTCTGGGAAAAGCCGAATGTATTTGTAGTGGGCGACGACGACCAGAGCATCTACCGCTTCCAGGGCGCCAACGTGGAAAATATGATTGAGTTTGCTGACGCCTACGCATCAAGCCTCGTAACCGTGGTGCTTACCGACAATTACCGCAGCACACAACCCATTCTCGATACAGCCAGAACCCTGATCGAAAACAATACCGAACGCCTCGTGCGGCAGATCAGCGGTCTCAGCAAAGACCTCGTGGCTGCCCATCCGCTGCACAAGGGTAAAATACCGCCCCTCATCCGCGCTTACCTTACACAAGCTGAAGAAATGGCCGACATCACCAACCGTGTTGTTGCATTGATCGAATCAGGGGTGGAGCCCGGGCGCATTGCTGTTATTTATAAAGAAAACAAATATGGCGAAGCACTGGCAGGATACCTTCGCCTGCGGAACATCCCCGTGTACAGTAAACGCAGCATCAATATCCTGAAAAACGCCTTCGTAGCCAGGATCATCCTGCTGCTGCGCTACATCAATGCCGAACACGATGTACCCTATGGCGGAGATGAGATGCTGTTTGAGATCCTGCACTTCGATTTCTATAAAATACCGCCTATGGAAACGGCCCGCATCACCGTTGCAGCCAACAACAAAAAATACAATGGCGAAAAAACCTCGATACGGCAGGTGTTGTACGAAAAAGCAAATACACCCCCGCAAACACTTTTTGACACCGGCCTGCACGAAGGACTGAAAAAATTGCACCAGTCCCTTGAAGCACTGATTGGCGATGTACCCAACTACGCACTCCAGCAATTTGTAGCCCGCTGCATCACAAAGGGTGGCGTACTCGGTTACATTATGCAACATGGCGAAAAGGCCGCGCTCATGCAATTGGTAACCGCTTTTTTTGATTTTGTAAAGGAAGAAACCGCCCGTAATCCTATGCTGACCCTGGCAGGACTGATCAGTATTATTGAGCTGATGGACAAGGAAGACCTGCCGGTACCCATGGTTCAGGTAGCCGGTACCGATAAAGGGGTCAACCTGCTTACCACCCATGGCAGTAAAGGACTGGAATTTGAACATGTTTTTTTTGCAGGCTGCAACGCCTCTAATTGGGAGAAAAAACGTAAACCCGGCGGAGGTTACCGGTTCCCCGATACCATGTTTGCCTCACAACCCGCTTCCCGCGATGAGGAAGAGCTCAGGCGCCTGTTTTATGTAGCCCTCACCCGGGCGGAAGAACAACTCGTCATTTCGTATGCACGCTTTAATGCGGGAGGCAAAGCACTGGAGCCTTCCATGTTTATTGCAGAGATTTTACAGGAACATCAATTGCCCACCGAAATAGCAGAACTATCTGCCGAAGACCTGTTCGGCTTCCAGGTATTGCAGCTTTCCGATAAGGCACCGGAGATCGCCGCGGCAGACGAAGACTTCATCAATGAGATACTCGATAAGTTTGCGATGAACGTTACTGCCCTCAACAATTACCTCAACTGCCCGCTGGAGTTTTATTACAAAAACCTCATCCGCATCCCCACCGGCAAATCCGAAGCGACTGAGTTTGGCAGCAGCGTACACTATGCACTGCAACGCCTCTTTGAAAAGATGATTAATCATCCGGAAAAAATATTCCCCACCCGGGAAGAAACCATCGGCGACTTCCGCTGGTACATGAACCGCCACCGCGAAAACTTTACCCGTGAAGGCTTCAGCAGAAGAATGGAATATGGCGAGGAAATACTGGCCAATTATTACAACAAATACATCACCCGGTTTAATACCGTGGTAAGCGTGGAGCGTAATATACGCAATGTGGTGGTGAATGGTGTGCCCCTCAAAGGAAAGCTCGACAAACTGGAATTTGACGGCAAAGCAGTAAATGTAGTGGATTACAAAACGGGCGATATTGATAATGCCCTGCCCAAACTCAAAGGTCCCGGCGAAAAAAATCCCGATGGAGGAGATTATTGGCGGCAGGCGGTTTTTTATAAACTACTGGTAGACAACTACCCCCGGAAAGATTGGAAAGTAGTAAGTACAGAGTTTGATTTTATTGAACCGGACAAGAAAAAAGTCTATCGACGGGAAAAAGTAGTCATTACACCAGAAGACCTGGCGATAGTGAGCAGCCAGGTCAAAACCGTTTGGGATAAAATACAACAGCGCGATTTCTATACCGGCTGTGGCAAACCCGATTGCCACTGGTGCAATTTTGTAAAAACAAACGACCTCGCCATTGCCCTGCATGAGGTTACTGCGGATGAAGAATCATAAGCAAGCAATCAAAAGCAGTTATCAATCAATATATGACGATTGTGCAAGAACAACTCCACGATAATAGTTCCCCGCACTATCATATCCCCACGGCCACTAACGGGCCGATGCCGGATACGGTTACAACAACTATACTTCGGCATAATACTGCGGCAGCGTTTCACCGTACCCTGCCGTTTTATGCACCTACCCCCCTGATTGATTTACCCGGACTGGCCGGCGTTACCGGTGTGGGTAACATAACCCTCAAAGACGAGTCTTACCGTTTTGGATTAAATGCATTCAAGGCACTGGGTGCTTCTTATGCCATCAACCAGTTATTGCAGCAGCAACCACATCTCCAGACTTTCTGTACCGCTACCGACGGCAACCATGGCCGTGCAGTCGCCTGGTCGGCAGCTATCGCCGGTAAAAAGGCCGTTGTCTTTGTCCCGCAAAACACAACGCCCAACCGCATCAGGGTTATTGAACAGGAAGGAGCAACCGTCATTAAGATCGCAGACAATTACGAAGCCACCTGCAACCATGCGGCGGCTACCAGCATTGCAGAAGGCTGGCAACTCGTTCAGGATACGGCCTGGCCCGGGTATGAAGAGGTTCCGGCGTTCATCATGGCCGGTTACCTCACCCACTTCGCCGAGATGGAAAACAACGCACACCGCTTGCCGGAACCCGGTATCGACATTGTTTTTTTGCAGGCAGGCGTAGGCAGTTGGGCGGCGGCGGCCGTTTGGTATTATGTAAACCGGTATGGCTCCAAACGGCCTAAAATCGTTATGGTAGAACCCGCCGCATCAGATGGCCTGCTCACTTCTTTCCGGCAGGGAAAGCGTACCCCGCCATCCGGCAACCAGCAAACGATCATGGCCGGGCTCAACTGCGGCATCCCTTCCTCAAGCGCCTGGGAGATACTCCGCCACCACACCGATGCCATCATCGCCATTGAAGATCAGTTTGCCATCGAAGCGATGCGCATGCTCTACAACCCTTCCGGAAGCGATCCACGCATCATCGCAGGAGAATCGGGCGCTGCAGGGCTCGCCGGATTCCTGGCGCTCATGTCCGACAGCCGTTATGCACCCGTAAAAACAGCGCTTGGCATCCATACACGCTCCCGCATCCTCCTGTATAGTACGGAGGGGGCAACCGATCCTGATGACTATCGCGCCATTGTGGGCACCGATGCTGTTATCTGAAAAGGCCGGCCAGGCTCTTCCTGATTTACCATTTCCTTAAGAAAATATTGTTTTTTTAGGATTATGTTTGCACTTTATGAGAAAAGGGATTTACGCATTTTTAACAGCCGTTTCCATATTGGTAATGCTGACCGTACAACAAACGGGTTTGAGCGGCTGCGCACAAATCGGCATTCCTACGGGTGGCCCGAAAGACAGTCTGCCCCCACGCCTGGTCAACGCTTCACCTGCACTCAAAAGCACCAATGTAACCGGCAATAAGATCACTTTCAGCTTCGACGAATACATTGAGGTCAAAGAGGCACAGGCCAATGTGATTGTATCTCCTCAACCCAAAAATAACCCGGTGATCGAATACCGCCTGAAGACGGTAACGGTTAAACTCAAAGACACCCTGCTGCCCAATACCACCTATGCCATCAATTTTGGCAATGCGATTGCAGACATCAACGAGGGCAATGTGCTGCGGGATTTTACCTACGTTTTTTCCACCGGCAAAACAATCGATAGCCTTACCCTTGGCGGAACCGTAGCACTGGCCGAAACGGGAAAGACAGACTCAACCCTGCTGATACTCCTCTACCGCAACGCGCCCGATTCTGCGGTAACCAAACGTAAACCGGATTACATTACCCGCTCCGATGGATCAGGACGTTTCACCTTCAACAACCTCCCCGAAGACGATTTTAAAGTATATGCCCTCAAGGATGGCGATGGGGGTAAAACCTATAATGCCAAAACGGAAATATTTGCCTTTGCCAACGATCCTGTACGCGTATCTGCAAAAACACCCGACATATCTCTGCTCGCTTATGCAGAAGAAAAGGATAACAAAGAAGGCAACAGAGCGGGTAGTAAAAATGCCAGTCCCGAAAAAAAACTCCGTTACACAACTACCCTTTCAGGTGAAACCCAGGATCTCCTCAGCGATCTTATCCTGATCTTCAACAACCCCCTCAAAACAATAGATACCAATACCATCCGCCTTACCGATACCAATTATATTGCCATCCCGGGCGCACGCATCCGACCCGATAGTACCAACCGGAACATCATCATCAGCACACCATGGTCTGAGGCCACAGCCTACCGTTTGCTGATCAGCAAGACCGCGATTGCCGATTCCGCCGGCAACCAGTTGGCCAAAGCAGACACCATTCGCTTTACCACCAAAAAAGAAACCGAGTACGGGAGCCTCGTCCTGCGCTTCAAAAACTTAGACCTCTCTCTCCACCCCGTGCTGCAGTTTGTACAGAATGATAATGTCGTAAACACCTGGCCCATAACCGGTAACGAATGGCGGCAAAAACTCTTCCGGTCAGGCGAATACGACTTGCGGATACTCTTTGATGCCAATCAAAACCAAAAATGGGATCCCGGCAATTATACCCAAAAACGACAACCCGAAAAAGTGAAGCCATTACCCCAGAAAATTGCCATCCGCGCCAATTGGGATAATGAACGGGAGCTGATTTTATAACGGCTTTCCCCCGTCACCCTTACCTTTGTGTCATGCAATTCTCTTCTCATCTGTTAGAAAACGCGGTTAATGAATTTGCCAAACTTCCCGGTATCGGCAAAAAGACAGCATTACGGCTGGTGCTGCACCTCGTCAGGCAGGATGCGGCAGAAGTAAACCGGTTTAGCGAAACCATTGCCACTCTCCGGCGGGAGATTAAAAATTGTACCCGCTGCCACAATATTTCCGATACCGACCTCTGCAACATCTGCAGCAATACCGGCCGGACACAGGAAATGGTTTGTGTAGTGGAAAATGTACGCGATGTCATTGCCATTGAAAGCACCCAGCAGTTCAACGGACTGTACCATGTACTCGGAGGCATCATTTCACCACTGGATGGCGTAGGCCCCGACCAGCTCACCATCGATCCCCTGATCAGCCGCATTGAAACCGAAGAGATCAGGGAAATCATCTTTGCCCTCAGCCCCAATATACAGGGGGATACCACCATTTATTACATCAGCAAAAAACTACAGCACCTGCCCCTAAAGATCACGACCATTGCACGCGGGGTAGCATTTGGTGGCGAACTGGAATATGCTGACGAGATGACCCTGGCCAAAAGCATCAGCAATCGTATTGCAGTAGAGCATTATATTACTACCGGCAATTAGCCCCTTCCCTGTTCAGTGGTGTTTTTTCCGGGTTCAGCCAATTTTTTCCCGCATTCCCATGGCTGTTGTGTATTTTTAATAACAAGACCTTTCCAAATTCAGTTTGACTATGACAAGAAAACAAAAAAGTACATCTTATCCCCCCTGCTGGCAACCCTGGTGGGTGCTGTTGCCGTTGGGTATTTTTAATAACAAAACCTTTCCAAATTCAGTTTGACTATGACCAGGAAAACAAAAAAGTACATCTTAATTGCCTTGCTGGTAACTCTGGTGGGTGCCGTTGCCGTTGGGTATATGATGTGGAACAAACCCCACCGGTCGGTAGAAACTGCCGATGCCATTAAAGTAACGGCATTGGATTTGCATGATACCTACAAAAAAGACTCCGTTACGGCTAAAAAGCAATACACAGATAAAGTGGTAGAGGTAAGCGGTACAGTGATGAAGCAATCCACCAACCAGCAGAACGAAGCCATTGTGCTGCTCAAAACAAATGAGGACGGCGCCTTCGTCAATTGTACACTTGAAGGTAAAACCGATGCTGTTAAGGAAGGCGACGCCATCAGGCTGAAAGGGATTTGCAGCGGGTATAGCGGCGGAGATGCAGACCTGGGATTGCCGGGAGACGTGGTATTGGTACGTTGTTATATTATTAAATAGTGTACATGAAAAAAGTAACAGCCATATTGATCGGGCTAATCACCATCGGTGTTTTGTCCTGCAAACATGAACCCGCAGCGGTAATACCGCAGGGGCCAGTCAGCGGCGGCGGTGGCAACAACGGCGTTTGCTTTGAAGCCGATGTATTGCCCCTGTTTCAAAGTTACTGCGCCAAATCGGGCTGTCACAATGCCGTTTCCCAACAGGGCGATTATATACTGGATAACTATGCCAATATCGTCAGAAAAGGTCTTGTACCCGGCAACGCTACCAATAGCAAGGTGTATAAAGTGCTTTTTGAAAATGGCAACGATAAGATGCCACCCCCGCCCAATGCAGACCTTACACCCGCACAAAAAGCCATCATCGGCCAATGGATCAATGAAGGCGCAAAGAATACCGTCAACTGCAGCACGGCCTGCGACAGCAACCAGTTTAAATATAGCGCCAATATCAGCGTCATCATGCAGAACCATTGTACCGGTTGTCACAGCGGCGCTACACCATCAGCCAATATCGACCTCAGCACATGGCCCGGGGTAAAACCACTTGCAGTCAATGGAAGGCTCTATGGCTCCGTTACCCATGCCAACGGCTATTCGGCAATGCCAAAAAATGCCGCCAAACTCAGCGATTGCAAAATTGCACAGGTACGTAAATGGATCGCTTCAGGTTCCCCCAACAATTAAATAATATGAAGTACAGTATAAAAACAGGTATTGTGGCTGCTTTCATGGTTGTATTTGCCCTCAGCATCAGCAACACCGGCTGTTATTATGATAAGGAAGAAATACTTTATCCCGGCACGGTATGCGACAGCAGCAATACCACCTACAGTACTGCGGTTGTTCCTGTACTCAGTTCATTCTGCAACGGTTGCCACGGCGGTAATACACCCTCGGCTACCATACGGCTTGATACCTATACCGGTGTAAAACAGCAGGTGGACAATGGCAGACTGCTTGGTGCCATTACCCACAGTACCAGCTATTCACCCATGCCCAAGAATGGCAATAAACTCAGCGACTGCAACATTGCCCGCATCAGGCGGTGGATAGCCGCAGGTGCCCCGAATAATTAAATACATATAATAAAAAAACAGACGATGAAACAAGTTTTTCTCTGCACAGCCATCTTCTTATACGCTTTAAGCAGCAACGCACAGAAGGTATTTACCAAAAATGGTAATATCTCCTTTCATTCCAAAACAACACTCGAAAATATAGATGCAACCAGCAACCAGGTCATGAGCGTATTGGTTATGGCTACCGGCGATCTCCAGTTTTCGGTATTGGTTAAGAGCTTTCATTTCCCCAAGGCCCTTATGGAAGAACATTTTAATGAGAGTTATATCGAAAGTGATAAATACCCCAAGGCTACCTTTAAGGGTAAAATAGCCGACATCAGCAAGGTCAATTTTACCAAAGACGGTACCTATGCAGTTACAGTCAGCGGCGACCTCACCCTGCATGGGGTAACCAAAGCCACCAGCACCACAGGCAGTATCATTGTCAAAAGTGGCAAGGCCAGTGCCGTGAGTACCTTCAACCTCAAACTGGCCGATTATAACATCAACATCCCCAGTGTGGCTAAAAGTAATATCTCAGAAATGATTACCATAAAAGTCAATTGCCTTTACGACCAAAAAATGTAACCCTTACATGGCCAGTACATCAGTTATACGCATTACCATTTTTACCATAATCCTGCTACCCGGTCTGCTTTCTGCTCCGGTGGTAAAGGCACAGCAGGATACCACCAACCTGCTTGCCCTGCTGGAAAATGAAGCAGCCGCATCCGGGGAAGGTGCTACCCGTTATACGACAGCCACGTTTAAAACCACCCGGCTGGTAAATGGCCATTCAGTAGAAAATGCAGGCAAAGGTGTACTCGATGTTAAAATATCGCATCGCTTTGGCACCATCAACAAAGGCGGATACGAACTCTTTGGTCTTGACAATGCCACCATGCGGATGGGTTTTGATTATGGCATTACCTCAAGCATCATGGCAGGCATCGGCAGAAGTACATACCAGAAAGCCTATGATGCTTTTTTAAAGATCAAACTACTGCGGCAATCCACCGGAAAAAAAAGAATGCCGGTAACCGTAAGTTATGTACCCACCATTGCCCTGAAAACATTGCGGTTTCAAAATCCGGAGCAGCAGAACTATTATTCCTCCCGTTTATTCTTTACACACCAGCTCATCATCGGGCGCAAGTTCTCCAATGCCTTATCGCTGCAGATCATGCCCACCCTTGTACACGTCAACCTGGTACCCAGGAGTACCGATCCGAACGACCTGCTGTCAATCGGGATCGGCGGACGGCAAAAGCTTACCAAAAGGCTGAGCCTGAATGCGGAATATTATTACCAGCTACCGGGTTACAAACTGGCGGGCACGAGTAATGTCCTCTCCCTCGGCTTCGATATTGAAACAGGCGGACACGTTTTCCAGTTGCATTTTACCAACTCACAGGGCATGAACGAGAAGACATTTATTACAGAAACCAATGGTAAATGGGAAAAGGGGGATATCCTTTTCGGGTTTAATATTTCCCGGGTATTTACCCTCGGTAAGCGATGACACCGGTCAATAAAACGATGGTATACTGCAACAGATATACAAACAACCTGAAGTACTTATGCACGGCCATATTACTCCTCCTGCTGCTTTCGGCGAACAGGCCTTATGCACCCAATGCCGTTTTCAGTATAAAGTCGGGCAGCATCAGTTTCCGGTCCGACGCCCCGCTCGAACTCATCAGGGCCCAAAGCACTGAGCTCAGGGGAAAGATAGATACCGATAAAAAACTCTTTGCCTTTGTGATCAAAATGGGTTCTTTCAATGGATTCAACAGTCCCATGCAGAAGGAGCATTTCAACGAAAACTATTTAGAGAGCAGCAAGTATCCCGATGCCAGCTTTTCAGGTAAGATTATTGAAGACATCGACTTTTTAAAAAGCGGCACCTATACCGTACGTGCAAAGGGCATCCTCAATGTGCACGGTGTCGGTCAGGAACGGATCATCAAATGCGGACTTGTGGTAAAGAACGGGCAGTTAAACATCAATGCCGCCTTTACCGTGCTGCTCGCCGATCACAATATTACCATACCCAAAGTGGTACATGAAAAACTGGCCTCCGAAATAAAAGTGGAAGTAAAAGCCGAAATGGTAACCCAATAAAGGCAATATGCGGTACACTTCATCACTCCTCCTGCTGATCTGTTGCTGTACAGCGTTAACAACGTATGCACAGCAGGAATCCATTCCCGGTACCGTTAGTTTTACGCCGGAAGACAATGGTCAGCCTGCCAGGATACAGTCCCTTTTCAGGAATCATGATGGCTATCTTTTTGCTGGCACCAACACCGGACTGTTCAGGTTCAACGGCAGCAATTTTACACCCGTACTTTTCAAAGACAGTGCCATTAATAATACCGTTACGGCTATTTTTGAGGACAAAAGCCAGCAAATGTGGGTGGGCTTTGCGAACGGAGCCATTGCCACCCGAACCAATAACCGGCTCCGGCTTTTTACCCCCGAAGAGGGTACCCCTGCGCAAAGCATCACCGGGTTTACACAGGATGGTGGCGGGCATCTCTGGTTTGCCACAAATGGCGAAGGCATATACTACAGGTATGGTACACACCTCTACAATATTGATACTGCCGATGGGCTGAGCGATACACATGTTCACCAACTGGTAGCAACTCCAACCGGTGAAGTACTGGCTGCTACAGACCAGGGCATCAATATCTGCTCGGTTAACGGATCAGCAAAAACCATACGGGTACTCACCACAGCAAACGGACTGCCCGATAACCTTGTCACCTGTATTGTGCCGGCCGGCAACAACCAGTACTGGATCGGCATGCAGGACAAGGGTTATTGCCTTTACGACCACCGCAGCGGCACATTCAGCCGGTCTGCAGCCAACTGGAACTACGGACAGATAAATGCTTTACTTTTTATGCCCTCCGGTAACCTCTGGATGGCTACTGCAGAAAAAGGTCTGCTCCGGCTGGCCACTTCATCAGCGTCACTCCTCCCGCCGGTGGTGGTTTATGAAGGCATACGTCCGGCATCGGGTTTGCTGATTGACAATGAAGGCAATTTCTGGCTGCACAATGGTGACCGGCTGTTGCGTACCAATGGCGAAAAACTCAGTCTCCTGCCCGTACTTCCTGCTGCACTTATGCCATCAGTTCACGCCATCCTTATTGACCGGCAAAACCATTGCTGGGCAGGTACGGACATGGCTATTCTGCGGTACAACCTCAGCAATGCCGATGCCCCGCCGGTGCGTTATCCCATTCCATCACTCACCAGCAAAACCGATATTACCAGTCTTTACGAAGACAACCGTGGACATATCTGGATCGGTACCATGGGCAGGGGCGTTTTTATCCTCAACCCGCGCAATGGCAGTTGCCGGTCTTTACGCGATGATCCGATGCTCATCAACAGCAGCGTATTTTCGATTACGGGACGCGACAGTACCATCTGTATCAGCGGACTGGAAGGTGCAGCCGTTCTTGAAGCCGGAGCAAGCAGTTATCGATGTATCAACTATACCAGCATTCCCGGTATTGGCAGCAGCATAGTGTACAGCGTGTATAAAGACAGCCGTAACCGTACCTGGTTTGCAACAGACGGTAAAGGCATAACCGTACTGGACAAAGGAAAATATACCAATTATGACGAGCATTCCGGACTAAAGAATAATGTAGTGTATTCGGTTACCGAAGACCGTAAAGGGCATATCTGGTTCAGTACAGCCAAAGCAGGGATATACCGGTTTGATGGCCATAGCTTTATTAATTACGCAGTAGCCGATGGCCTGAGCAGTACCAATATATCCGACGTTAAAACAGATGGTGCAGGCAATATCGTCATCATCAGTAAAAAAGGGTTAGACATACTGAACCCTGAAACGGGCCGGTTCAGCTACCTCGGGCGTGGTCAGGGACTCGGTGTTGTTAACACCGAAGATATTGGCTGTGTTTCCAGAGATACGGCAGGTAATATTTATTTCTGTACAGATAAAGGTATGGGCAGGTACAGCCCTGTTACCGGCGGTATTGCACCACCCCGGGTCATCATTGAAAACATCCGGCTTTTCCTGGATGAACTCGGCCCCGGCCCCGATAGCCTTTTCAGCCACGACCAGAACAACCTCAGCTTTGAGTTTACCGGACTCTGCTACTCTGATCCAGAGCGGCTGCAATACCAATACCGCCTGGATGGTTACGATACCACCTGGATCAGCACCCGCGACAGAAAAGCCCAGTTTGCACGCCTCTCTCCCGGTTCTTACCGCTTCAGGGTAAGGGCTTCACTCAATAATAATTTTACAACAGCCAGTGAAGCCGTTTTCAGTTTTGTAATTAAAAAACCGGTCTGGCAGCGCTGGTGGTTTATCCTGCTGGTCATCACCACCATTACCGCGCTGTTGTACTGGTATATCAAAGCAAGAGAAAAGCACCTGCGCAAACTCCAGCAGCACGAACAGGAAAAAATACAGTTCAGGTTCCAGGTATTGCGCAACCAGGTGAACCCCCATTTTCTGTTCAACAGTTTTAATACCCTTATCTCCGCCATCGAAGACGATCCTGCAACCGCAGTAGCGTATGTAGAACAACTGTCTGCATTCTTCAGGAATATTGTCAATTACCGTGATAAAGACATTATTACTCTCCGGGAAGAAATGACCCTCCTCCACACCTATACCTACCTCCAGCAGAAACGTTATGGTGCCAGCCTGCAGTTGAAAGTAAGCCTCACCGAACATGAACTGGCCACCATTATGATTCCCCCACTCACACTCCAGTTACTGGCAGAAAACGCGGTGAAACACAATGCACTTTCTGTGGAAACACCCTTACAGATTGAGTTGTTTATCCAAAACAACAGCCTCATTGTCCGAAACAATATCAACCCCCGCATTACCCGGCAGGAAGGAACAGGTATGGGGTTAACCAATATCATCAGCCGCTACCACCTGCTTACAGACCAACAGGTACGCATATCCAAAGATGAGTATTTCTTTGTACTTTCACTACCGGTAATACAGCAGCATGCTTAAGATTTTAATCATCGAAGACGAAGAACCGGCCGCAAAACGGTTGCAGAAAATGATAGCCGAGATTGACCCCGGAGCCATACTGGCGGGTAATATCGTCAGCGTGGCATCAGGACTCCGGTGGTTTGCCGGGAACCCCTTGCCCGACCTCATCCTGTCTGACATCCAGTTGTCCGACGGACTCAGCTTTGAACTCTTCCGCCAGGTAGATATATCCTGCCCGGTTATCTTTACCACCGCCTATGATGAATACGCACTGGAAGCCTTCAAACTCAACAGCATCGACTACCTGCTCAAGCCCATCAAAAAAGAGGAGCTTACCGATGCCATGACCAAATACAAACGCCTGTTTGCCAGCGGCACTACCGCAGCACCGGATATAGAGAAACTGCTCAGGGCCTATAATGCGTCCATGAAAACGGATCACAAGAAACGCTTTATTGTACGCTATGGTGAACACATCAAAACGATCAACGTGGAAGACGTTGTTTATTTTTACACTGAAGACAAGATCAATTTCCTGAATACACGTGAAGGCCGGCGCTATGCTATTGACTATAACCTCGATGCCCTCGAAACCATGCTTGACCCTAAAACTTTTTTCCGCATCAACCGGCAATACATCATCGCCATTTATGCCATCAGCGAAATGTTCAGCTACAGCAAAAGCCGCGTACTCATCAAGCTCAACCCCGCTGCCCGCCACGAAACTATTGTCAGCGCCGAACGCTCAGGCGCCTTTAAGCTCTGGCTCGATGGAGAAAACTTCAGTACATAGTACGCTGTACCTGGCCGGCTTCAGCTCAAATCCGGAACAGTAGCAGGATGAGAAGCAGCAAGTATCAGGAAGGGCTTATCTTAAATCTTATACCTTACTTCTCTGAGTACCGGGTACTGCTTCAGCTCCCAAAAATCCCTGCTCAGTTACAATCCTTTGCTACCGCCGCCCCCGCGCATTACTTTTACAACAACAATATAATCATTCACGTAAAAGCCAGACATCATGAAATTATTAAAAGCCATAGCAGCCATTTTGGTGGTACACACATTAACCGCTTCCACCTGTTCCAAAAATGATGATACCGCCGGTACAACGGGTAATATTACCGGTAATTGGAAAGTAAGCTTGTATTGGGACAACAGTGATGAAACAGCCAAATTCAGTGGCTACAGTTTTGAATTCAAATCTACCGGACAGGTAACCGCCACCAAGGGCGTTTCCGTTGTTACGGGTACCTGGAGCGAAACCAGCAGCAAGCTGATCATCGATTTCGGTACACATCCCCTTTTGAGCGAACTCAATGACGATTGGCTGCGACTCGAAAAAACCACCACCCTCATCAAACTGAAAGACGACAATCCGGCACAAGACGATAAATTAGAATTTGTCCGGAACTGATTATTCCGGGAAAATCATCAAAATAAGACAATCGGGCATCCCCCATCAGGCCGTAGCATTTGGTGCTACGGCTTTTCTGTATTAACTTTGTTCCCATCTTTCAGGTGGATTTGTTTATTGTTCAACCTGTTCATACTGCAACAACTGAACTAATAAACGATTACGATACGGGTACGTCCCGTTCTGCTTCGTTGATATTTCAGTTAAAACTAATGTATATGCAAACCATTCAGGATTGTTTGAAGGAGCGTATCCTCATCATTGACGGTGCCATGGGTACCATGATCCAACGGCATAAGCTGGAGGAAGCCGATTATCGTGGCGAACGCTTTGCAGACTGGCATACCGATGTTAAGGGTAATAATGACCTGCTCAGCATCACGCAGCCCGGGATTATTACCGCTATCCATAAACAGTACCTTGATGCAGGAGCCGATATCATCGAAACCAATACCTTCAGCAGCACCACTATTGCACAGGCCGATTATGACATGCAGGCCATTGCCTTTGAAATGAATGTGGCTTCAGCCCGGTGTGCCCGTGCAGCAGCAGACGAATATACGGCCATAAACCCGGCCAAACCACGGTTTGTGGCAGGCGCAATCGGGCCGCTCAACAAAACCCTTTCCCTTTCACCCGATGTCAACAACCCCGGTTACCGGGCTGTTACCTTTGATGAAGTGGCGCTGGCCTATACTGAGCAAATCAAAGGTTTGGTGGAAGGCGGCGTTGACCTGCTGCTCATCGAAACCATTTTTGATACCCTCAATGCCAAGGCAGCCATATACGCAGCCAAACAGTTTTTCCGTACCCACCAACGCCCCGAATTGCCCATTATGATCAGCGGTACCATTACGGATGCATCGGGCCGGACGCTGAGCGGACAAACACTGGAAGCCTTCTATACATCGGTCATGCACGCCAATCCCCTCAGTATCGGCCTCAACTGCGCACTGGGTGCTGCCGACATGCGCAGCCACATCGAGGAACTGAGCCAGATTGCCGTTTGTTATACCTCAGCATACCCCAATGCAGGCTTGCCCAATGCCATGGGTGAGTACGACGAACAGCCGGAAGAAACCGCACATTTTATAGAAGAATGGGCGCAGGAGGGTTTTGTCAATATTGTGGGTGGCTGTTGCGGCACCACACCCGATCATATCCGCCATATTGCCGAACACGTAAAAAAAATGGCTCCACGCCAGTTGCCCGTAATTGAAACAGCACTGGCCTGAACTTACCCAAACCCAGATTAAAAGCATGAGTGAACGCATACACATCAAACCCTTTCTCCGGCTGAGCGGACTTGAACCACTGGTGGTTCGTCCCGAAACCAACTTTGTCAACGTAGGGGAACGAACCAACGTTACCGGCAGTAAAAAATTTGCCCGTCTTATCCGGGAAGGTCTGTACGAAGAAGCCCTCTCTGTAGCCCGCCAGCAGGTAGAAAACGGCGCACAGGTGATCGACGTTAATATGGATGACGCCCTGCTCGATGGCGAAAAAGCCATGGTTACCTTTCTCAACCTCCTCCAGAGCGAACCCGATATCGCGCGCATACCCGTCATGATCGATTCGTCCAAGTTTTCCATCATCGAAGCGGGACTGAAATGTGTACAGGGCAAGTGTATTGTCAACTCCATCTCCATGAAGGAAGGCGAAGACAAGTTTATCGAACAGGCCATTATCTGCAGAAGTTATGGCGCTGCTGTTATCGTTATGGCTTTTGACGAACAGGGACAAGCCGATACCATGGCCCGTAAAGTTGCCATCAGCCAGCGCGCTTATACCATCCTTACCCAACAGGTAGGTTTCCCTCCGCAGGACATCATTTTCGACCTTAACGTCTTCGCCGTAGCCACGGGGCTGGAAGAGCACAATAACTACGGGGTGGATTTTATTGAAGCCACACGTATCATCAAACAGCAATACCCCCTGGTTAAAATCAGTGGTGGAGTGAGCAACCTTTCTTTCTCATTTCGCGGCAACGACCATGTACGCGAAGCCATGCACGCCGTCTTTCTCTACCATGCCATCAGAGCAGGTATGGACATGGGCATTGTCAATGCCGGGCAGCTCGTGATCTACGATGAGATAGAACCTACCCTGCGCAACCTCTGCGAAGACGTGATCCTCAACCGCAACAACGACAACAATGAAGCCACAGAAAAACTGATTGGCTTTGCGGAAACCGTACGGGCCAGGGGTAAGGAAACCATCAGGGATGAAAGCTGGCGCAACGAGCCTGTGGAAAAAAGACTGGCACATTCGCTGGTGAATGGCATAACAGCATATATTGATGCAGACACTGAAGAAGCAAGACTGAAATATCCACGCCCGTTAGACGTGATTGAAGGGCCGCTGATGGATGGTATGAACATTGTGGGCGACCTCTTTGGAGCGGGTAAAATGTTTCTGCCGCAGGTGGTGAAAAGTGCAAGGGTAATGAAGAAAAGTGTGGCCGTACTGACCCCATATATAGAAGCTGAAAAAGAAGAACGCCGCCTTGCAGGCACCCTCGGTACAGAGAGCAGCAGTGCAGCAAAAATACTGCTGGCTACCGTAAAAGGCGATGTACACGACATCGGGAAAAATATTGTAGGCGTGGTATTGGGTTGTAACGGCTACGACATCATCGACCTGGGTGTAATGGTATCTGCAGATAAAATACTCGATACTGCACAGAAGGAAAACGTGGACATCATCGGACTCAGCGGCCTGATTACCCCATCACTCGATGAAATGGTGCATATTGCCCACGAAATGAAGCGACGCAATATGCAGCAGCCCCTGCTCATCGGTGGCGCTACCACCTCGCGGATGCACACTGCAGTAAAGATTGCCCCGCAATACGGCAACGGGGTGGTGCACGTACTCGATGCCTCGCGTAGCGTAACCGTAGCCGGAAGCCTGCTCAGCAACGAGCAGAAACCAGCTTTTCTGGGTCAGGTAAATGAAGAGTACCTGAAACTGGCAGACGATTTTGCCAATAAAAAAACCGCAAAGACATTCCTCCGTTTTGCTGAAGCCCGGCAAAATCCGGCGGTCATCAACTGGGCCGGCTACCAGCCCACCATACCCGGCTTTACCGGCACAAAAACATTTGCCGCCTACGACCTTGCAGCCATTGCCCGTTTTATCGACTGGCAACCTTTCTTTATTGCCTGGGAGATGCACGGCAAGTTTCCGCAATTGCTCAGCGACCCGGTTATTGGTACGGAAGCCACCAGGTTGTACGAAGATGCCAGGCGTTTACTCGAACAACTGATTGCTGAGCAATGGCTTACTGCGAAAGGCACCATCGGTTTCTGGAAGGCCAACCGCACAGCACCCGATACCGTCACTTTGCAGCAGGAAGAGCAGCCCGTTCACCTCGAATTTCTGCGCCAGCAGGCAAAGAAAGCCGCCGGGCAGCCCAACCTCTCCCTCGCTGATTTTATCGCCCCTGCTGATGCCGGTTATACCGACTACATTGGCGCTTTTAGTGTAACCATACAGGGCATTGATACACATATCCGGCGTTTCGAAGCCCAGCACGACGATTACAATAAGATCATCCTTCAGGCGCTGGCCGACCGCCTTGCAGAAGCTTTTGCCGAACTTCTGCACGAGCGCACCCGCAAAGAATTTTGGGGTTATGCTGCCAACGAAACCCTGAGCAACGAAGACCTGATCCGCGAAAACTACCAGGGCATCCGACCCGCACCAGGCTATCCCGCCTGTCCCGACCATACCGAAAAGTATAAACTCTTTGACCTGCTCGGCGGGGAAGCCCAAACGGGTATCCACCTCACCGAGTCGCTCGCCATGTACCCGGCATCATCGGTTTGTGGCTGGTACATCGCCCATCCCGACAGTAAGTATTTTGGCCTCGGTAAAATCGACCGCGACCAGTTGACCGACTATGCCCGGCGCAAAGCAATGCCGCCCGATACCGCAGAGAAATGGTTAAGACCCGTATTGGAGTAGTACTGACTCCGGTATCCGGAAACCTGGGAGAAAACACGGGGTTACTACGGGAACGATCTTCTATAACTCCCGGGGCAGACATCGGGCAGAGACGGGGAAAAGACGGGTTGCAATATTGTTAGCATTTTTTCCAAAATCCCGGCTTCAGCAAAACCGCTAACGACGGTGTGCTATCTATCGGGTACCCTTATAATACCGCCCGGCTAAAATGGACAGGGGAAGACCGATACATACAACGAGGATACCAATGGCAACCGCAACCTTGCCCGCAGCAAAAGGAATTTTTGGCGTATGGCTCAGGGGCATAACAATAAGATTGGTAACTGCCCACGCAACTATACCAATACACAGGCTGTTGACGATATGGCTTTGTCGCAGAAAAGGTATTTTCGGGTAGAGTATAAAGAAGACAATGGTACAGGAAAAAGCGATCAGGAAGTGAAAGAACAGTCCCCACGCCAGCATACCATATCCGCCGGAGAATGCTGCTTTGCCGAATACACCACTGGCAATAAATTTCAACAGGCGGTCGGGCATTACCTTACCCGACAGATAAGCGTTGATACAAGCCGCAGTAATATCAAGACTGCCGGCAAGCAACCCGGCATTCAGGATTTGCTTCCACATTTGTATTGATGATTATGTATAACAAAATAGTAGGGTAAGGTAATGAAATCTCCCGAAAAATGTGGTGCTGTCCGTTTGGGCTACCAAATACCTGTCACCTGACAGGCTGGCATGAAGCCGGTAGTTGAAGGATAAAGAAAAATAGCGGATTATATAGAGCCGGAACAGAGGGGTAGCATAATAAAAAACGGGGGAAGAATGATCCCCCGTTTTGACCCATTAATGCTCAAGGATCGACAACCAAAGCAACACGACAACTGCGTGTGCCATTAGGCGCCGAAGGATTCAGCGGAACACAGTCCAATCCGCCGCAACAAGCATGATCCACATCGGGATAGGGGTAGATGCAAACAACACCTACGCCATAGCATCCGCTTGGTGGTGGCGCTTTAAGTCCACCCAGCAGATTCTGCATTTCTGACCTTGACAATTTTTTCATTGTAAACAATTTAGTGTTTTGATGCGGCAGTTGCAAACCGCATCGTATATTTTTCATTTAAAGGCAACTGACCGGTAAAACTTTACCGGTACTTTAAATGATTTGATACAGGAAGATAATATGGCTCAGGAGGCAATAAAGGGCTTCACAGCGAAGTAACCGGAAGGTACATAGCTTATGCATATACGATGTCAATTGACGGAGTAAACGTATAATATAAGTTATCCATTTTTTTCATTGATGCAACTCCTTCAGTAACCACTGTTTCAACTCGGCAATACGCTGGTCGATAATGTTTTCAATCAATAATGCCAGCGCTGTGGTACCTGCAAAATTTCCTGTATAAAGATACGGCGAAGATTTTACCTCTGCAATATCATTATCCGGCAATAGGGTTTCAACGGGGCAATGAAGGATAGCAGCAATCGCATGAGCCATATCCATATGCAAAGCGGTTTGGTTATTTTCTACCCTGGAATATGCACTCTGGCTGATGTGCAATTGGTGTGCCATTGTTTTCTGTGTCAGGCGCATTTTCCTGCGCAGGGTTTTGATCATTGATTGCGGCATATATTCATATTTTATGCAAAAAAAGCATAAAATAGAATAGCGAAGCAGTATTAACTGCTTTATTTAAATGTACATTCGTTCTTTCTGCAGAAACTCACCCTTCTATCACGCAACACCGGTAAACAGGTATTCTTTGCCAGCCTGTCACAAATGGCAATTTCAATTTTAAACCTATTGTTATTATGAAACATTTCATTCTGTCCATCTTCGCTGTAACCGTATTTTCCGTTTCAGCCTTTGCCGGTAAATCAACAGTAAAAGCAACAAAAGCACCTGCCGCAAAAGCACCGGTTGCTCAAAAGGCAACAGCGTCTAAAAAAGCGGTTTGTGTAGGACTCACCACTTCCTGCGGTATATCGGGTACGATGTGTTGCAGTTGCTCCACAGTTGGAGACCTCATTGATGCTGCATTAATTATTGATGGCATTGTATGTTAATCCATACCGCCTGATGTATTAGTATTTTTAAGTGCAAAGCCTTATATGTAAACTAAGGCTTTGCACTTAGCATTATACAATACACCAGGTGAAGTGTACGTAATGCGTAAGAAGCATAGCCTCACCAAAAATAATAGCCAATAAAAATTGTATATTTACAACATATAAATATTACCCGTTGATTAAAACTAATAATCAGCAGTATAACCAGTACAATTGATCAACATATGTATATGAAAAAAATCACATCAATCGCTGCGCTGATGCTAAGCAGCCTTATACTCACCGCACAGGATGCCAATACCCTTGTTTTAAGAGCCTCTTACCGCTTTACAGGGACACCCAACCTCGAAACACCAGATCGTAAAATTCAGGCATTTTTTTACTTAGATGTTTCCACTACTGGCGCATATTTTTACGATCCTATGCGCAGGGAGGGCGATTCACTTTATGCTGCTGACCGCACGAATGGTGTACCCGCTGAAGAGATCATGGGCAATCTTTTTAAATACAAAACAAAAAATGCCGGTTTTCAGGCCGAATACCGCTTTGGCCAGGCTTCCATGAAAATATTAGACAATCTCGGCGTTTATTTTGGGTATGAAGAGAAGTTGCCGCTGTATAATTGGACACTACAGCCGGATACTGCCCGTGTGCTGGGTTTGCTGGTACAAAAAGCCACAACAAGGTTCCGCGGACGTGATTTCGTTGCCTGGTATTGCCCGGAAATTTCCCTGCCAGCCGGACCCTGGAAATTAAACGGGTTGCCGGGATTAATCCTCAAAGTATATGACGCAGCTCAACACTATACCTACGAGTGTGCAGCAATAGAAAAATTTACCGGCCGTTCGGTAGCCATGCGTAAGATCATCGTTACAGACATCAGGAGTACCACCTACCCGGAATTTGCAAAACTGCGCCGCATGAAGGCGGAGGATCCGGCAGGTTTCCTGAATACAGTTTCACCAGGTGTTAGTTTTTCGCCAACGAACACAGGTGCTGGCGCAACATTTCAGGGCATGAAGAAGTTTAATCCGATTGAGCTGGAGGATAAATAAACATCGGGCTTATTTACGCTTCCCCACCGGTCGGGTAATACTGATATACATAGCATGAAAGCATTTTTTATTACCAGGGCGCTTATCCTCTTTTCCGGTATCGTAAGCATGGTATTGACAGCATATACACAGCCAGTCATTACCGGGGTGGTAAAAACCAAATCCGGACTCTTCATTACAGGAGCAAGTGTACAACTAAAAATGACTGGTAATAAGCAGGTGACCAGTTTTGCCATTACCAATACTTCAGGTCAGTTCAGCCTGACAACACCGGTAAGTAAAGACTCGTGCTATATTGAAGTAACACACCTGCTCTATGAAAAAAAGGTACAATATATCGAACAGGGTAAATCGGATTATGCACTCATCCTCTCTCCTGCAGACATACCCAACCTGCCGGAGGTTACCGTCAAAACACTTCCCATACAGCGAAACGGGGATACGATGAAATACCGGGTATCTGCCTTTGCCGGTGCCAACGACAGGGTAATCGGGGATGTAATCAATAAGATACCCGGGCTGGAGATCAATGCGAATGGCCAGATTTCTTACCAGGGTCGCCCCATCAACCGCTATTATATAGAAGGCTTAGACCTGCTGGGCAATCAGTATAATATGGCCAATGAAAGTATACGGTTAGCCCTTGTAGAACAGGTTGAAGTATGGGAGCGGCACCAGTCAATCAAAGTATTAGACAGTATAACGGGCAGAAACGAAGTAGCCCTGAACCTTAAACTGAGTGCGAAGGGTAAACAAAAATGGAGCGGACAGGTAATGACCGCTACGGGACTGCCCCAGCCAATGGGTGCCCTTGAAGCAAATGCCATGAAGTTTGTACAGCAATTGCAAACACTCAATGCCATTAAAACAAATAATACCGGACACAATGTAACAAAGGAATTAAATGAACTGACGCTTGACGCCGGCGACTGGGAAAAAACATATGCGCAAATGCGGAACACACCTGTGCTATCCATCCCACGCCCCACATTTGACTTTTTGAAGGAAGAAAGACGGTTGTTTAATGAAACCATTATGCCGTATATCAATATGCTGAAAGTAAGCAAACCCGGTGTCAAATGGCGGATCAATATACAGGCCAGTTACGACAAACGGCGAAATGAGTTGGGTAATGAACGGGCTTTCTTTCTCCCGGCCGATACAGTTAAAGTAAATGAATACCAAAACTGGTCACAACGCCAATCGGGCATTACCGCGTTTATACAGGCCGAAGATAATAAGCCCGGCTATTACACCAGGCACAGCTTACGGATCCAGTACAATACACTACGGCAAAACACCTGGCTCACAGGCAGTTTCCCCTCGCGCCAGCAATCAGACAACCCCTTCTGGAACATCAAATACAGTTTGAGTACAGTAAACAAAGACAGGAGAGGGCGCTACCTGCTCCGTGCAGAATCCAATACAGACTACTTCCACGCCCGTTCCGCACTCAGTGTATTTCCGGGCGTGTTTGAAACAGTGCTGAATGCCAGCCAACCCCTTAATTTTATCAGGCAGCAGGTACCCGTGCAAACATTTGGCAACAACAGTAAACTGGTCTTACAAAGGCTGAAAGGAAAATGGCTATGGCAATGGTTTGTAAAAACTAAACTGGAATGGACAAACATTTATTCAACCCTGGTGAAAGATTCAGGAAACATACAGGTTAAATTACCAAGCCCTTATGCAAATGATTACCAGTTCCGCATATTTTCGCTGCAAACCGGTATTGCCCTTACAAAACCATTTGGCAAAAATGAACTTCAACTGGAAGTACCGGCAGGTGTACAGCTTATACAAAAAAACGACAACACAAACCGCATAACCACCCGCCAATCCATCCCGCTTTTCTTACCATCAGTAACCATCCAAAGGCGATGGGGAAACTATTCGTTCCGGATACACAGCAGGCTGGACATCAGACCCGTAAACTGGCAGGAAAACTTTTCCGGTTTCATTGCTACAGACTACCGTACCCTCACAGCTTATACAGACCAGTTTCTGATACAACATACCTGGAGCAATGGATTCGGTGCTAATTTTAATAATCCGTTAAAAGGGCTGTCGGCATACGCTTCCATTGTGTACATACGCACCCTCCGGAACCTGCTTCCTGCCGATCAGTTTAACGGCATATTTGTCAACCAAACCTATCTCGAAGAACGCAATATCCAAAGGTATATCACCATACTGGCCGGCAGCGGTAAATATATTGCACGGTGGAAAGGCGGACTGCAATGGAATATTCAACTGAACCAGTTTCAAACACCCGGTATCCAGAACAGCAAACGCTTTTCATTTGCCAATCAAATGCTCAATACCCGGTTAAAGCTGTTTACCCGGGTCATTCCGTTCCTGCACCTTGAAACCAATACAGAAATCTCTGTACAACGCATACGCAGCAATACAGGCGGCTACAACAGGCCTGCCGCACTATGGATGCAACAGGCACAGGGAACAGCCATCCTGGTGAAAAATAAACTTTTTATGAATCTTTCCGGCGAATGGGGAAGCACCAACCAGAATGGTACTGCCAATCACTTCCGGTTTATTAATGCAGCACTCAGTTACAAACGTAAAAAAACAGAATGGCAATTAGTTGGCACCAACTTACTGAATACACGAAGCTTTGTATTACCCTCCACAAACCTTAACTATACAGAAAGCAGTTATATCCGTTTACGCCCGCTGAATATTCTGGTAAAAGCCACCTGGATACTATGAGTCTTACCTGATCAGCACCACCATCCCTTTTTTGAACATGGGCTTACCCGTATAGTCTGTAGCAGAGACCATCCATGTATAGGCACCCTGGGGCTGCTGTTTGTTCTGGAAGAATCCGTTCCATCCATAGGCAGCATTACTGGTATAAAATACGGTTTCCCCATAGCGGTTATACACAGCAAACCATGCAAACTTACTGATGCCCACAGGAAAAGCGCGCAGCAGGTCATTTCTGCCGTCGCCATTTGGCGAGAAGGCATTGGGTACATATATATCCGGGCCTTTAAATATCCTGATGGTGATCTGATCTGTACTTTCGCAACCCTGTGCTGAAGAAGCCTTGAGGGTATACGTACGGTTGGCATAATTGATGGCCACAGGGTTGCCAATGCCAGGATCGCTTAACCCGTCCGGCGGTGACCATTGGTAGTTCTGTCCGCCGGCTGCCTGTAATTGCACAGGTTGTCCGGCTGCCGCCACCACATCGTTTCCTGCAAAAGCCTGTGTGGATGAAATGACGATATCCTTCCTGATGGTATCTGATATACACCCCGTAGTGGCGATAGCATAAAGTGATACGGTATAAGTACCTGCAATACTGTAAGCATACTGGGTATTCTGGGCAGACCCCACCACCCCATCACCATAATTCCAGACCCATGCACTGATCGCATTACCCGTAGTGGCCGTAAAACGGATATCCTGCTTCACACAACCATTCTCTGCGGTAAATGCAATATCGGGTTTGGGATTGGTGATATAACTCCGGAAAGCAGTATCCCCCTGACAGCCCGCACTGCTTTTTACCACAAGTTTTACTACGTGGAGGCCGGGGTTAAAGAATTGAACAGGATTTTTAAGCGTGCTGGTATTATTATTGTCAAACAACCACAACCAGTTATTGATGACGTCGCCATTAACCACAGACGAATCCAGGAACTGATGCGCTTTGTTGGTACACAGGGGCAAGGTATAACCAATTCTGGCCGTGGGCTTTTCATGAATAACCAATGTACGGCTGGCAGTATCCGAAATACAACCATTGGCATTGGTCGCCACCAATTGTATGGTGACGGGCAGACCCGGCGGATAAATGACAGACGGGTTTTGCTGCGTGCTGGTGATGCCATTGCCAAGGTTCCACCACCAACCATTCACCACCGATCCACCCGGCGTATAAGAAGAGTCCGTAAGCGAAATAAGTGTGTTTTCGCAAATACTGACAGGCCTGAAATAGGCAACCGGTTTGGCGATAACGGTAATGGATTGCGATACGGACAGGCTACGACACCCTTTATCCGTTTGTACCTGCAGACTGGCGGTATAATTACCTGCTGCAGTATATACCGGTGCCGGGTTTTGCTGCGTGCCATTACTGCCATTGCCAAAATTCCAGAGCCATCCCGTAATCATGTCGGGAGCCGGAGCAGGTGAAATATCGTTGAACTGGCTGCTCTTACCTGCACAGATATTATTCACCAGCGTGAAAGCGGCAGTGGGGTTGGCGTAGACCTGAACTACTTTTTCTGTGGTATCAGACAGGCAACCTTCCGCAGATTTTACCGCAAGACGGATGGTTTTAGGCCCCGGCGTATTGAATACAGGAACCGGGTTTTGCTGGGTGGATGTTACACTATTTGGCCACTGCCAGTACCATTGGTTTATGGTACCCACTGTAGTATAAGAGGAGTCTGTTAAACTGAGTAAGCTGTCGGCACAGGCATTACCCGCTTTGAAGTAGGCAACAGGCTTGCTGCCAACCCTGATCACCTGCGTAAAAACTTCAATACAACCATCTGTTCCAACCACCCGGAGAACGACGGTATAGTCCCCCGCAGCAGTATAACTATGTACCGGATTGATATTGATGGAATCAACCGGGCTGCCATCCCCGAAATCCCAGTAGCGCTTTACAATAGGGCCAAAGGAAGACGTAGAGTCGATAAAATTAATGGGTTCGTTGATACAACGCTTCTGCGCATCAAGCGAGCGGAACCGGGGGGTGAGTGCGGTACAGAACCGCTGTAGGTTGAGCGCACCACCGGTAGAGCCCGTAAAGCCCCAGAACACTAACGGGTTACCACCAAACACATCGGTTACAAAATCCTTAACAACAGACAGGCGTAAAACCCCGTCAAAATAAATGGCATAAGTTTTAGTAGTGGCATCCCAGGATACCCGCAAGGTATGCCAGTTACAATCCTCCACATTATCACCACTGGCAAGCATGGTAACCGGGCCGGCTATATTTTCTGGTGCATTATGATTCAGGACGCCGTTAAGTTGTATGCCGATATGATCGAAGGCAGGATCACCTTCAACAGTATTCTGCCAGGTATCCAGTGTAACCCCTACAGCGGGATTAATGCCCTGGTAGCCAAGCCCACTGCCCGTGCTGCCAATACTGGTGCTGATGGGCTGAAGTACAAAAGCTATCCCATCTGCACCATTACCATCATTACAACCCAGGTTGACATCAAAGGTGAAATTGAAAGACTGTGTGAGATCAATACGGTTATTGTTCCATACTGAGCCACTCTGGGTAAGCTGCGCAGGCGTAAGCGTATAGCAGCGGCAATTATCTTGTGTGGCGCTGCCGTTGATGGTATATTGTGCATGGGCAATTGTGCTCATTACCACGGTAAAGTAAAAAAAGAGGAATAATTGTTTACGCATGTATACTAAAATTACCAAAAAAAGGCATTCAGGCAGTAGGAAAAACAAAAGGCTATCCCTGAAGATAGCCTTTTCATGTTGTTAAATGCATTTACCAGCCTTTTTTGGCTACACCGTCTTTTACGGCTTCCAGTGCACGGGCTTCTCCGAGCATGGTCGTCATTTTGTTTCCTTTACCATCGTTGCCCTGCGCCATGTAACCACCGCGGGCTGTTTTTGTTATCACTGCATCCTGCATGGGAACGTCTTTTTCTTTTGTCTTCATGCAATAAGCTGTAATCATTTTTGACATTGTCGTAGAATTTAATAGTTAGTAAAAGGAGAAAACCCCCGTTATTAAGGTTACAATATACGGTAATTTCACGGGAATGACAAAATGCACCTGCTGCAGACACCGTAACCGGGTTGGCCGCGTCCGGGCAGGGTTGGAAAATAAGCCGCCCCCCGGTAAAAGAAATTTTATTAAAGGGTCAGGTAAATGCCGGTAAACAGTATGCCTTTTATCGCCTGACAATCTTTTCGGTAGCAATGTTGACATCCGAACCGTTGAAAATTTTGACAATATACACACCCGGCTTAAGATCAGTCATATCGATAGCAGTCATATCCCTTACACTATTGCCATTGAGCATCAGCCTTCCGGTAATGTCATAGACTTTATAATGGATCGGTTTTGAAATATTGCGCCGCATTTCCGCAGTAAGTATACCCGACACAGGGTTGGGGTAAAGCCGGATATAGTCACGGCTGTTGCGGGGATTAATGGGCTGGTCGTTCGCCACTGCCAGCGTAGCCCCGGTATATTTATATTCAAGAATACCACCCCTGTCATTGAGGATATTGGTATTACCGGTTGTTGGCCCCGAGGTTTGGCCCACGCTATCGGTGATGAGGTAAAAAGTGATGCCATTCTTTGCTATAGCAATATCCCGGTAGCGGTTTTCTGCTACAAAATAGGGGATGGTATCGCCCTGGATACCATTACCGGTTGCGTTGAGTTTGACCCGGTAAACAGTACCCTTTTTGAGTGTGGGAATAAGAAGACAGTTGTTCCATCCCGGAATCATGTTGTTGAAATAGTAGAAATCCATAGCAGAAGGTGCTACAGTTGGATTCTGCAACCAATTGCAAGGGAGGGTATAACTATTACTGTCTTTGGTACTGAGGGTAAATACTGGGGCAACAAAATTGGGATCGGTAAATGAAAACTCACTTAGAGCAGCTACACCGGTAGGTTTGCTGCACTCGTTGCCATAAGCCTGGGATGAGCAGTTGGCTGCTGAAGACCAGTTGTAATAGCGGTACCAATAGTTGTCTTTATAACCTGAGACGTTGGGCCAGCCATAATTTTTACCTGCCTGAATGATATTGATCTCATCATCAGCGGCAGGCCCGTGTTCATCACTGTACAAACGGCTGCCGGCAAAAGTGTTACCCGAAGCATCTTTTTCAAAAACAAGCCCCTGCGGATTACGATGACCGATGGAATAAATATGACTACGCACACCAGCAAAGGTTGGATTGTCAGCCGGGATACTGCCATCCAGGTTCATCCGCAATATTTTACCCTGGTATTTGGTTCTGTCATTGGCAGTTACCTCGGCTGCCGTAGGCACATCCTGCGCACGGATAGCGTTACAGTAATTACCGAACTGGTTATTACCCTGGTCGCCAATAGTATAGTAAAGTTTACCGTCAGGACCAATAACGACGCGCCCCGAGTTATGATCGTTACTGCCCGGCAAATCCTGGATCAGTACCGTTTCGCCAGTAAGCAATTTGGCACCGCGGTTGTATTTGAAAGCGGAGATACGCATCCGGCGGTTGCCCCCGGAGTTATAGCAATAGGCTATATAAACAGAATCTTTATTCAATCCTTTATTCAGATCGGGGTGAAGTGCCATACCCAGCATCCCGTCCTGCGCAACACCGGTTGTCTGGCCGAAACCATTAACCGACCGGGTAAGCATGACATTCGCCCGGTAATCAAGTATGATTGTGGCCTTACCCGATACCGGATCTACTTTCAATACCCGCCCCGGTTTCTCTGTAATCCACAAAGAATCGTCCGGACCGTAAATCAATTCGTAGGGATGTTGTAAAAAAAAACGATCCGCCGGAAGAGCAGCACTTTGGTTGATGACCCTTTTGGCTGCAAAAGATTCACCTTGCCCAAAAGAGCAGATACGGGCTACCAGTAAAATACAGAGGAGTAGAGCATGCTTCATACAAGATGATTTTGCTGACAAAAAATACACGCCATATTGCAGACGGGTATATCCATAATGTATGAAACGGTAAAATAGATACGAAAGTATGCCAGACAGCCACTTTACCGAAAAAATGCTGCCGGATGCAGAATAAAATGCCAACTTAACTATTGAAATCCTCAGCCACCAGGAATAGCCGGATAGAAACGAAGGCCCGAAAATTCACTCCCGCGGAGTGCTACATGGTGTGTTCTGCTGCAAGATTGAGTTTGTACATTTCTTCTTTTTTAAAAAGCATGGAACCCGTAAAAACGGCTAATCCGGTCATCAGTCCGCCAATAGCCCCGATCAGTAATATCACCAATACCGGGCTGATATTATTCAGCAAACCCGAAAGCGTATTGATAACATTACCCCCAAAATACTTATGAAAAAAAACAGTACTCCCGGCCCAAACGATAAAACCGGCTAAAAATCCACTCGAAAAGGGATAACCGTTGATCTTCTTGTGGCTATGCCAGATACCAATAAGAAAGCAGGGAATGGTAAATGTCCACCAGGGTAATATGGTAATGAGCGATATACCTGTGATGAGTAATACAAGTACAAGAATATAGATGACAGACCTGATCATGATAGTTTATTTAATTGTCCAGTGAGAAACTGATGCTGTTTTTGCTTCATCAGCAGTGAGAAAAAAATTGAGTTTAAAATACTGCCCTTTCAGCCAGTCGCTGACAAATCCATCGTAATCCCGACTGACAGGATTTCCGGATTGTCCGCCATTATAAATACCATATGCATTGGGTCTGTCGCCAAGTTCTACAATCATACGCCAGGAAGGGCCCCAACCGGGCGATATAGCGTTCAGGGCTTCTGAATAGCCCGGAGCAGCGATACCCGTGCGGCTCAGCGCAGGCTGAAATGTAGGATGCATGATGCCTATCTTATGAAAATCACCCCAGGAATGTGCCCATCGTTCAGCAAATTTCTTTTTGGCGAAATTAAAGGTCATCTGCAGGATATCTGCTGCCGTCTCCACCTTTGTGGTATTGATGATGTCAAAGTACTTGTTGGCACTATCCTTCTGTACAAGCGATAAAAACACATATCCATCCGGGGGGCGGCCATAAAACTTATACAGGTTCAGTTCATCCCATGTCAGTTGCTGTATTTCAATCCACCACCTTTCAAAAAACCAGGGCAGGGTATCGTTCGCATTATACTGACAATTCCATTTCGAAAGTACCTGAAAAAGGCTGTCGCTGCCCGATGACGAACGTATGGCATTGAGAAAAACAGGCAATGCAGCCTTCGCAAACTGGTTGGTATTATCCAGTTGCATTCTCTCCATATCAGCTACTGTAGCCTGTTTTACAGAATCGAGCATACCCTTGATCCCATTTGCCCTTGTCTCGGCATAATAGCCGTTAAAGTAGTAGGGAAACCCCGTAACATCAGGCCTGTTATTGGCAGAATACACAAACCCACTTACCGGATTGAGCATAGCCGGCAGCCTGTCTTGCGGAATAATAGAGTCATAAAGATGTGCTTTGATTGAGCCATCCAGAACAAATTTGCCCTGCCCCGGAAATTTTTTGTACAGGGTGCCCTGGTGATTTTCTGCGATATCACCCGTACGGGATGCAAACAAAAAATTTTGTACCGGCGACCGGTAGTATTGGATGGCATTTTTATAGTCGGCATAGGTTTTAGCGCGGTTGAGCAGTAAAAAAGTACGGAACTCATTGGAAGCATCATGCAACGACCACTTCAATGCATAATTCAGGAGTTCAGGATTTTGCTTAAAAGTACTGTCGATAACAATTGGTCCGTGAACGGTGGAGTAGATGGTATCATAAAAGGTTTTGCCGCCATGTACCAGAATGGTGTCGATACGCTTCTCCGTTTCAACCCAATTACCATCCATTTCGTATGCAGAGAAGTCGTCTTTGAGTTTCAGTTTATACCAATCACGTACATCAGTAGCACCATTGGTTACACCCCAGGCAATATCGTTATTGAAGCCAATGATCACACCTGGTGTGCCGGGAATGGAAACCCCGTACACATTCATCGTGTCAGCCGAGAGCTGCAACTCATACCAGATAGAAGGCAGGCTGAGGCTGAGGTGAGGATCGTTACAGAGTATGGGTCTGCCGGACTTTGTCTTTTGTCCGGAAATAGCCCAGGCATTACTCCCCAGTTTAGGATTGTAAGCATTACCCTTGATCACCGGACTGGCATTAAGAAAAGAGTAATTGATATAGTTGCAAAGCGGGAGACTGTCCGTTTTAATGACTGTTGTAACAGAAGGCAATGCCGCCGTATAGCTCGTGTATTCCGGGTAAAGGGTATTGAAATCTTTTTTGTCCAGTGCCAGTTTTAACTGGGTCTGGTAAACGTCTTCCTCATAACCGCTCAACTGATCTGCCATGTATTTCAGGATGAGTACCGATTTGAGATTGGTCCAGTCCTCAGGCATATAATCAAGTAACTTATATTCAAAAGGGAGGCTTTTATAATTGAGGGAATGAATATACTGGTTTACACCCCGGGTATAGTTGTCGAGTGCCTTCTTTGTCATCGGGTCTTTCTCCATGAGTACAAGCGACTTTTTAGCAGCTTCAGGTATGCCTTTCCGGCGTTGCTCCCGGTCTAGGTTTAAAATGCTGGTTCCACCCGGCGCGGTTGATCCATAAATTTCTGCGAGGCGCCCTCCGGCAAAATAGCTGATAAAATCCATCTGCCAGAGCCGGTCGCTCGCTACTGTATAGCCCTGTGCTGCATAAAGATCTTCTTCGGTCCGGGCAAAAATATGGGACACCTTCCGGTTGTCAAAGTAAACAGCGGTCTCATTTTTGTTGCCCATATTTATGGTCACAGCAGGTGGATTTGCTTTTTCGCATTGCACGGCACCAATAAAAGGATTGAGGAATCTTCCCAGAGCAGGTATACCAAAGAGCGCCCTCGAAAAGGTAATCACCAGTATCACGAGGGTAATACCGGGAAACAAAAAGCCCATATCGATTTTCTTCTTCATTATATTATTTTAACAACGGGTTAATATTGGTTACTGTCACATTGGTTTCACGATCGCTGCTGTATGGCGTGCAGACTGCTGCCGCATAGCCGGCATCAATCTCCACATCACGAAGGTGCCAGATCTTTCCTTCTTTTTCGAGCAGGTCATCAAGCACACAGTCTTCACCAATGCCATTCAGGATACCACTGCCAACGGCTTTCAGAAAAGCCTCTTTTCTGGCCCAGATGCGGAAAAAAATGTCTGTCGTTTCTTCCAGTAATCCAAGGCAATGCTGTTCCTCTTCGTGCATCATTGCCGCAATGGACTCCCATTCAAGTTCCTTTTTTTCTTCTACATCAACACCAACCGGTTGATCGGAAAAAGACACCAGTACAAAATGGCCGGAATGTGAAATATTGAAATGTGGGCCTGATTCAAGATACGGTTTTTTATACGCGTCAAGGAGCAGGTCAAAACTTCCGTCACCCAACCCATGCTGCATAAGATACAGGCCGATCATTTTCCGGGCCACAATCCTGCTTTGCCTGTCTGTTACTAATTTGTAACGGTCAATCTCGCTTGCAAATCGCGGCCCCAACTCCTGCTTATAGCGATCAAAAGCAGTTTCGCTGATCGTATCAATCCTTGTGTACCAAATATCGGTCATAGCATTGCTTTATGATAGCGGCCAATTTAACAGGAATATCAAATATAAAAAAATGCCCCCCCTCTACAATTTCTGAATTAAAATCACCATCCGTATACTTTTTCCAGTTGCCAATGCCACTGGCGTACTTTTCCTTATCGCCCATGACGGCATAAATGGGCGTATGGATATGCGGAGGATTGGCATGCCAGTCGTGCAGATCAAGGGTTTCGAAATCAGCCCGCATAACCGGCTCAAAAAAATCAAACAGTGCCTTATTTTCAAGAAAGGCATCGGGAACACCGCCCATACGCCTCAGGTCGGCAACAAGCTCCTCCTTGCTGAAACTGTATTTGCGGGGTTCTTCCGGCAGCAGAAAGCCCTGGCTGCCGCTTACGACCAGACAAACAGGAGATCGGCCGATGGCATTGAGGTCACGTATGATAGCCGGACTGAGCAGAGCCCCCATACTATGGCCATACATCATAAATGGTTCATCTCCGGCCTTCCGGCTGATCTGGTCGACATAGTCCTGCACCGCTTCTTTTTCGGTATAAAGCAGTTTCTCTTTAAGACGTTTCCCCCGTCCCGGCAATTCGAGCAACTCTACATCGAAACTATCGCTCAGGTGCGGTAGCAGAAATTGGTATGAATAAGCGTTACCACCCGCATGGTGGAGTATGAATATCTTTGGTTTATCTGTTGTCATCCCTTATGCGTAACTTTTTATATATGCCTTGCTTTCGTCTATTAATTTGCCATACTCCATCTTATAGAGCTTATCAGCGTGGTGATAGTAGGCATCATCATGGGTAATGGCAATGATGGTAAATCCATCTTCCTTAAGGCTGGGTACAATATCCTGGTAAAACTTACGGCGGAAATGCGGATCCTGGTCGGCTGCCCATTCATCCAGCACGAGTACAGGTTTATTTTCAAGCAGCGCAGTGATAAGTGCCAGGCGTTTACGCTGACCGGTTGAAAGTTCAATAGTAGAAAAGTGATTATCCACAATGCTTACTTTCTCTTCAATTTCAAATAGATGCAGGTATGCATTTGCTTTTTCAACGTCCAATTTTTTTACACTGTAAAACTCGTCAAAGAGATAAAAATCGTTGAATACAACAGAATAGAGCGATTTGTATTTTTTCATGCTCTCCTCATCAACAGGAACACCATTGAAATAAAAAGTACCGGAATGGGGTTCCTGCAAACCCAGCAGCGACAAAACCAATGTGGTTTTACCACTGCCATTGCCACCATAGATAAAGATGACATCATTTTTTTCGATGTGCAGACTGATGGGGCCAATTTCAAAACTCACTTCTTTATTGGCATCTTCATACCGGTAGGTGATATTTTTGAGACTGATGCTATCGAATTCTTCCTTGGTAACGGTGTACTCCTTACTGGCATTGATATCGGTAACAATTTCCTTGCGCAGGTTGACCAGCCGGTTCATTGATACCTTGGCACGCATCAGCCCGGGCAGAAGAACCATTATGGCTTCAATCGCTGCGAGCAAAGCCATAAGGATAAACAAAAAGTTGATCGTGTCGGTAGAAGATACACTCAGTTTTACACTGAAAAAAAGCAGTATACTGGCAATCAGTACATAAAACAATACCTGGCCAATGGTCTGGTTGTTCAGAAAGCCTACAAAAGCACCTGTATTATTTTCGTAGGAGTTATTGGCAATGGGATTGATTTTACTTTTTAAAATATTATTACCATTGGAAGGGTTAATCTTAATTTCTTTAAACCCGTTGAGTATGGCATTGAAGTAAAACATGAACTTACTTTCATATTCCCGGGTTTTTACAAATTTCTTATTATTACCCATCGTGCCAATCTGGTAAACAATGATGCCGAGTGCAGATACCCCGAGGGTAAGCAGGAAAAGGGGCAGCGACAGGAAGGCCATATAGGTGAGACAGGCAATCGTGGTAATGGCAGAAGTAAGAAATACGATAATATTGAGCGATGCCTGGGTAAGTACGTCAACATCAAACACCAGTGCCGACTGTATATCAAACTTTCTTTTCCTGAACTCCGAATAATTGGCATTCAGGGTGATGGACAATATTTCATTCCGGTAGTTCCAGAACATGCGCTGGGAGGAATAAATTACCCGCACTGCAAGTTCGCGCCTCGACCAGATCGTAACAATAAGCGTGAGTGTAAAAATTACAACATAGGATATATCCACTGTTGTATAGCGCTTTTCCATTACCATCTGGATAATGGCATTCATCAGCCGGAGGTACAGGAAGTTACTCAACCCCGAAACCAATGCAATGAGCAGGATGCGTATCAGAAATTTTTTCTTTAACATAACAATAAGTCAATAGCGTTCACTAATGTGGTTATAGCGGATTCAGGGGTCTCGGGGGTGATCGCCAGATCAGGGCATTATACTTTTTCAGCATATCCGTTGCGATGGTATTCCATATACTCGGCGGTTTGCTGAGCAACCTTTTTACCATGCAGCTTTTCGATAATATGGAAAGAAAGATCAATTCCTGCAGAGATACCACCGGAGGTGTAGATTTTCCCCCCTGCTGCATATCGCTTTGCCTTAGCAGGAATACCCATGGGTGCAATCTCTTCCACATGGTCATATACCGAATGATGGGTGGCATATTCAATACCATCAAGCAAGCCTAATTTCCCGAGCAGGCGCGCACCAGAGCAAATACTAAGCGTCAATTCTGTTTGTGTATGTACACGTTTTACCCAGTTGAGATAAGATTTATCCTGCAAAAGGGCTTTTGTACCGGTACCTCCGGCTATAATCAGGATATCAATTGCAGGAGCACTTCGGAAAGAATAATCAGGGTTAACCGACAGTCCGTTGATAGACCGAACCGGGTTCTTCTGCTTACTTACCGTAAAAACGTTGAATAATGAATGATCGTTGAGCTGAGAAGCCACAGAAAATACTTCGAATGGACCGGCAAAGTCCAGTACTTCTGCGTCTTCAAACACTAATATGGCAACATTTTTTTTCACGGTATGTGATGGGGTCTTGCTTTTCGTTTACAAATATACGGGTATCTCACTATGTTTTTTACCCTTTAGACCAGTAATAATAATTGTGGTCTTCATCAACCACAAAATCCGTTCTCGGATAAAGCCTGTTCCCGATTAAATTTGATTTTGCCGTTTCGAGATACATTCCACAGGCACCAGTATCCGCCACTAATTGTTTGGCCTGATCAATCAATTGAATGGATATTCCCTTGCCCCGGTAGCTTTCCAGCACATACAAGTCGTTGAGCAACCAGAGTCGGGTCATCCGGGTAGAAGAAAAGACGGGATATAACTGTACAAATCCGGTCAGCAGCCCGGTTTCTTCAGCGGCCACATATATTTCCGATTCGCCCTTCCCCATACGCGCAGACAGGAAACGCTTACTGCCTTCAATATCTGATGGGCGCTCGTAAAATATCCGGTACAAATCAAAAAGATTAGCCAATTGATCTATATCGTCCATCGAAGCTTTCCGGATCATCATCATATAATAATTGTTTTATAATCGGTTTACTTATACTGGTTTACAAGTTTATTACTGCTCATTATACCTCTTTGGGCTTTTTCAGAAAGATTACCCATGTGGAAAAATCAGGAGTAAAATCCTGAAAGCGATGCCGCTGGCCGGCTTTCACAAAAATGAAATCGCCCGTTTTGAAATCGCTCACCTGATCTTCCAGCACAAAACGTCCGCTGCCATTAATCACAACATACACTTCATCCTGATCATGAGGCTGCTGTAAATCTATTTTGTGTGGCTTATAAATCTCTGCCAGCATCGACTCATTCTCAAAAAGGACAAGAAAAAGTTTTTTTGCTTCTTCCAATTGTTCTGCTGCGTTGGCTGCTGATAATATCATAGTGCAATATTGTAAGATTTTTGGGACATATCAGGACAACTTTGGTTGATTTTTGTCTTTGACCAATTTTTTACCCTGTAATACCCATAGTGCAAAATTATTGACCTTACTTTCTCCCGCAATACCAAACCGGAATTTGCCCACAACGGTATCCCAACGGTACTGGCATAATATTGAGCCCAGGTTACTGCCACCGGTTTCACGCAGCTTTTCGACGGCCTGGTACAATACCTGCACCGCTGCGTAAGTTTCCAGGTAATAGGTATTGGGATATTGCTTCCAGCGCTTATGGTAATCAGCAATACAGGATGCAGCCGATGGCCTGTCCCTGTAATCGTCATACCCAAATACATAAATCTTATTAGCCGCTTTCCCGATGGCTTTACCCAAATCAGCATGAACAACATCATCTGTAAAGTACAGGCATTGTCCGCCTCCACCCGCTTTCAGCTTTTGAGCAAAAGCGATACTATTTGTATAGGAACCGACAAAGATGATGTCAGCAGCATCCGCTTCATGGCTTGCAAGTCTTACCGACCGGCTCCGTTTAAGGCTATTGATAATATTACCTGAAAGTGCTTTACCATGTATGCTGCCATCATGATCAACAAAAACGGTCTGAACACCTTTTTTTCGCAGGCAGTTAACCATGAACTTAACCAGAAAACTATCCCGGGAACATATACGGAAAGCGGACTGAAAATCGGTGGTAAGACTATCGGCAGTAGCAGCCGGCAGCAATAAGGGTATCCCCTTTTCTTCATAAGAAGGCAGCGCCCCTTTAGCTGCTGCTGAAGCAAAATGCCCCAGCACGATATCTGCTTTCTTTTTGACCAGTATCTTTGATGATGCCTGTCCACCCTCGTAAGTAGCTTTATCATTTTCCCATACAAGGTCAATGCCGGCCGCGGATAAATCCATTTTTTTGCCCGCCATCTCCATTGCACGCAAAAATGTTTGCTGGTGAATAGATCCGTTGGGGGAAAGATCCGCAACAATACCTGCTTTGTATATTTTTTTCTTCATGTAGTTGATCACAACTTTTGTCGCCAGTGAATACCATTTCCCTGCTCATTGGTGGTACCAAGATAATTACTGATCTCAAGTGCCACCTGCCGGCTGATTTCAGTGGCACATTTATACCCCCGCCCGGAAAAACCGGTTGCAACATACAAACCTTTATGCCCGGGTAAAAACTGGACAATCGGACGTTTGGCATCTGTATAACAGTCGTGTCCGTCAAAATGGTTGACAACATCCCCGGCTACAGGTCTGCCCAATACTTTTTCAACCCTGGTAACGGCATCGGTAACGATATCAAGTTTACCAGTCTGCAGGTCATCCGGAGTTGCTACCGACTCAAATACCTGGCTGCCGCAATAGAAGGTTGCGCCATCTCCGGGACGCAGATAGGTTTCAACGACTTCGTCCACTACCGTCATATTTACACGCCTCGTAGTTCCTGTTACCTGGGCCAACGAAATAGACCTTGTAAATAAAGGAAGCGCAGGAAGTAATTTTTTAGTATGCCCTCCAGCGGTAAACAGTACCACTTTTGCCGAAACTTTTCCATGCGGCAATACGACCTGCCACCCATCCTGGGTACCGGCTTCAATACCGGATACCGCACAATTTTCATACACCGTTCCCCCGTTATTCCGGAAGCCGGTCATAAAACTGAGGGCAGTCAGCCTCGGATCACCATACCCTCCGTACTGCTCATATATCGCCAGTTTGTCGCCGTTCACATCAAGCCAGGGAAAGCGCCGGGCAATCGTTGCAGCAGAAAGTATTTCCATAGGGTAATCTGCTGAGCCATAGCATTGTACAGCAGCCGTCATTGATGCCTCTTTTGCTTTACTGAACAGGTATACAAATCCACTGGCTGAATAAGGATTAAGCCCCGGATATTTGTTTTCTTCCCAGTAAAGGTGCTGCAGGGCTCCATCAATAGAGACCCTTGCAAGGTCATCATCCGGATCATATACCCTTACAATTCCTCTCGACACACCTGTAGCCCCGGAAGTGCCTACACGGTTTTTTTCGATCAGCAACACACGGGTATTGTGCTGCGACAGGAACCAGGCACAAGCCGCACCATATACGCCGCCGCCAATGATCACAATATCAAAGCCATGTTGCATGCCGTCTGTATTTTTTATCGCTTTCGTTATTACTTAACCTTTACGTTGCTGTCGGTCAGCAACCAGTTTACCAATACCGGTTCTTTAATGTTATACAGACTGATTAATTTTTCTGAAAGTTCAGGATGAATGGGTTTGCCCATTACAAGGTACACCTGTATCAGTGAGCCAAGTCCGCTCTGCCCCGCATCCATTGCTGATTTTAATGTTTGCAGGAACTCTTGTTGCAACTGCGCCAATTTTCCAATAGAAAAGGTGGCTGACTCTGTATAGCGGTTCCAGGTATCACGGTAATAAGCTGCTGCAGAAGATGAGGCATCTGAAAAATTGATTGCTGTAAATTCATCAGCATGCTTTTCCATATAGTTACCCAACTGTTCAATAAACGGATTGAACCAATGATCAAGCCATTCCATAAATTTTTGTTTCTCGAAATTCTCAACCTGGTATTCAGGTGAAACAATAGCCAGATAATAACGCAGTGCATCAGAAGACACCTCCTCGAGTATATCATCTACCCAGATGGCGTGGCCTCTGCTGGTGGAAAAATCCCCGCCTTCCAGCTTAAGAAACCGGTTGGTGATCGGTGCCCAGTTTGCCGTATGGCCGGGTGCATTCGAAAGCAATGACGGGTAAACAATCGCATGGCTGAAGGAACAGTCAAAACCAAGGAAGTTAACAATCCTGGTATCAGTCGATTTCCAGAATTCATCATGCAGCCCGGGGTTACCGATATGGTGGGCATACTCCTTTGTTGCTGCATAGTAACCGGCAAGACCGGAAAACCAGGTATGGATGATCTTGGTTTCGCCATTAATTTCCACATCAATACCATAGGCCCTGGGGCGATCAATATACCAGTCCAGTTCACCATTGCTGATTACCTCCTGTACAAACTGTTGCAATTCCTCCCGCACAATATTACGCTTGAAATGATTTTTCAGGTAATCCTTATAATGATCGAGCCGAAGGTACTCCCGGTTAATCGTTTCAAAGCCCATCTTCTTTTGGGAAAATATGGAAAGCAGGTCACCCATTTTTTCCATCACCGGACTATTGGCACATGCCTCGCATTGACTCGGATCAGAATCTTCACCGCAATAATTGCAGGTACCCCGTGCAAATGCTTCATACCCATATACATTATCCTCAGCCGAATAAGGCACTTCACAATCCCGACTGGCCAATACCCCTTTTTCGGCTGCCATTTTGTAAAAGAAAGCGATGGCATCCTTATAGAAATCATTCTGGTAAGCTTTCAGGAACCAGTCCAGGTGAATATTTGTTTTTTTTAAGGTCGCGTCGATTCTGTTGGCAAAATGCGTGGCCAGCTCAAACCTGCCCATGTTTTGCTGCATTGCCTTACGTACCACATAATCCTGATAATCATCAGAATAACAAACGAAAATAACGTCATCATTCTTAAGTCTGCGGATACGGTTAAAGATATCTGCAGCAAGAAAAGGACCCGAAATATGTCCGAGGTGAAGATTCCCGTTTGGTGTCGGCGGCGCTATTGTAACGATGTATTTGCCCATTGTTATTTACTGTTCTTTTTATTAACAAATCCGGAAACAATATCACTGTTCCACCATAATGCATAAAAATGAAAGTCTTCCTGATTGGGATTATCTACATAGTGATTGATCCCGGAAGGAATAAAAAATACATCTCCTTTACTGATCTCATGCGTATCATCACCAATAATGATTTTTGCCACTCCGGAGATACCGATAAACATCTCTTCCTCATCAGAAGGTTCGTTTACATGCGGCATGGATACCGTACCCGCCCGGGTAACACAATAGGCACCGCCAAAAGGAAACGGAGATTCTGCATCACCCCAGGGAAGCAGCCGTTGTCCGTCAACGCCATACTCGTGTTTCAGTTCGTTAAAATTGATTTTTTTTACTTGTTGCATGATCCTTATTTATGTTTTATTTTTAAAAATGTTCACAGGCTTTTCAGGCATAGATGTCTTCCGGCCTGGCTACACCATTAGTTTTTTTTTGCCCGTCTATAGCCGCAAGGTAGTTGTTAAGTCCTGTTACGATTTCGCCCGAACGGAAACTCAACAGGCTGAAGGAACCCGCATCACCCATACCATGCGATGACTCACAAAGCCCGTTTACAAAGCAAGAGTCTCCGGCATAATTTTTCAGGTTGGCAGAATAGTTTCTGTTGATCAGCAAACAGCCGCGATCGTCGAGTTGAATATGATCAATTACAGGAGCAAATAATTTTGGATATGGTTCGAGGTTCCCCCTGTCGTTCTCATCAGGCATTCCTATGTCCTTGAAGCCCGTAGCCAGTATCACCAGAGATACATCTTCATAAAACAATTCCGGGTGTTCCAGTTTCTTCAAGCCGATCCGTACACTATTTTCATCCATTACTAAAGCAGACTGGATATGTGCGCTGCGGTGTATGGTGATCTTTTCATTGCCCTGTACTTCCTGCATATACATCTTTTTGTAAAGGGCATCCAGTACATCTGCATCACTTGCAGAATAATTGGTGAGCCTGAGGTCATCCTGCAAGCGGCGTTTTGTAGCGCGGTCTGCATGATAAAAGATATCTACAAATTCCTGAAAATAAACTTCTCCGGTAAAAGGATTGACATCCTTCTGTTTGTAACCAAAGCACCTGCTGATACCCAGCAATTCAGATTTGGGGTGTGTATCGGAAAGGTGAAGCAATATTTCTACTGCACTCTGACTGCCCCCGACAACAGCAATTCTGCTCAGTGCTTCCGCGGGGTATCTGGCCATCGTTTTCAGGTAATCGTTCAGGTGTATAACCCTGTCTGTCTGCAATGCTGTAAATGCAGGTGGAATCATGGGTGTTCTGCCCGGCGCCATGACAAGCGTTCTTCCATAATAGGTATTACCATCCCTGTCCATCAGTTTATACAGGGGTTTGCCGTCATCATCCAGCAACTGGATATCCGTAACCGTGGTATTATAACGGACATCCTTTTGAAAGTGTTCTGCAACCCAGGCTACATACTGGGCATATTCTATCCGGTAAGGATGATGCAGACCGGTATTGAGGAATTTCATAAACCGGTTTTTGGCATGCAGGAAACTGATAAAGCCGAAACGGCTCCTCGGATTTCTGGGCGTAACCATATCCCGTAAAGGATTATTCTGGATATCTGATCCTTCAAAAAGCATGTGCTCCTGCCAGATAGAGCCTTGCTTGCTTTCCAGGAATAAACGCGTTCCTGCAAATCCAACCTCATCGCTTTCCATGGCAATGGCTACCGAGATATTGGCAGGGCCAAAACCAATCCCCAGTACATCGTAAACTTTTTCGTTGCTTATCATGATCTCTTATATGGTTTGTTTTAAATATTGAGTGCTTTCGGGCATATCCAAGTCATCACCAGCAATATGGCAACAACCGTACAGCGAACCTGTTATCCGGATTCCTGGTTGCGTCGAAAAATAGTTATGCAGTATGACATCCGGTCACTTATGCCTCCTGAAGCTCTCCTGCATGTATTTTATTGGTTACTGTTATGGAACGCATACTCCTGTACCCTACCATTTCGTCGGCCCATACAAAGTCTTTGATTTCAAAGTTGTTGTCGTTCCACATCCGTGTTACAAGTATCTGAGCAAAATCCATAGAAAGCCGTTGGCCGATACAGGCATGGATACCATACCCATAAGTCAGCAATGGTGCTTTCTTACGATCAAGGTCAAACTTCTTCGGATCTTTGAATTCCGGCACTGTACCATCGCGGTTGGCAGCACCTACGAGTACAGTAAGGCAATCCCCTTTTTTGATCTGTGCGTTACGCAGTACAACGTCTTCAGTAGCGATACGCAATACACCCTGCACGGGAGACTCAATACGGGTAGCCTCAAGAATACAATCCTTAATATTGTCATCTGTCACCATGTCCGCATGATCCTTCATTACCTTGATCGCGTTTACAATCAGGTTAATACTACTGAATACCAGTGTGCCAAGAATAAGACTGTTCTGGAGCTGAACAAGCGTGTAGTTATTCGTATTAAAATCTTCTATAGGAAATACATCGCTGATGCCATCATACTCAGCACTGATTTTTACCAGGTAGAGCAGGCTGTCTGCGAATTCCATGATGCGGTCATTGCCGTGCATGGTTACGTCTTCAACAGCTATAGACACCACTTCAACATGCTTATAGATCGTGCGGATTTGTTCTTCAATAAATTTACTCCGCTTCATATTGAGCATGCTCATTGTATTGGACACTACAATCGGCAGTATGAGGTCATACTTCAGGTCATACTCTTCCCTGTCCCTGAGTTTATCGAGGTAATACTCATAGTACTTAATGGTATCGTCTTTAAGGTTGGTATTGGTATAGTTAACCAGGTTCTGCACCACCTCACGTTTGGTTTCAGTAGCCCCGGTATCTTTGTGTATGATCCATTTTGTAAGGATGTCTTCAGCAAATTGCACTTTTGGATTGGTTTTATCCGTATCCGGTGCGCTGAACATCAGGGGTACCCGCTGTACTGAAAAAAGTTTGTCTTCCTTCAGGCAATACTTTACATCATCGTACTTTGTAATCAACCACGAATCTTTCAACTTTATTGGTGGTATCTTCATCAAATTTTCATAAAATTGATAATAGTTGCTCATTGTAGTATGTGTTTTTTGTTTATATAATTAATTAGTAACGGCTAATATTTTTGACTCTACATCCTTTCTGATTTCCTGTTCATTGATTTTATTGGTACTGGTTTTGATGATTTCACTGGATACAAAAACATACTTGGGTATCATGTATTCCGGAAGGGTTTTACGGAGAAACTCAATAATGTATGGCTGCTCCAGTTGCTTCTTTTCAGCAGACTGATAAACATAGGCGTATATACTCGTGGTGTTATTTACAGCAACAGTACCCACAACCGCATAATCTGTATCTTCAATCCGCAGCAGACAGTTCCTGATTTCGTTGAGATTGATGCGACGTCCATGTATCTTTACTTCACTGTCGTTTCTGCCTTCAAAATAATAATTGCCTTCATCATCCCGCTTTGCCAGATCACCGGTAATATAATATCGCTCACCACGGAGCCAGAAGAAGGCTTTTTCGGTATGATCGGGAAGATTCCAGTACTCGCGCATCAATTGCGGGCCTGCCACGATAAGCGTACCAGTTTTACCATTCTCCGTAATCTCTTCCATGTTGCCATCAATCAGCGCTACCTTCATCTGATCAAAAGGTTTGCCTATGGGAAAAAGTGCATCACGATCATAATCTGCAACAGGTATCTGGTAGGCCATACAAAGTGAATTACATTCTGTAGGACCATAACCATTATACAGCCGGATATCCGGTAATGTTGCCAGCCATTTGTTGATCAGCTTGGTATCACAGATCTCTCCGCCTGTCATACACACTTTCAGTCCTGACCCTTTGAGTTTCTGTATCTCGTCTTTATCCCCCGTAATCAGGGCAAGTACAGAAGATACCGCAATAACATGTGTTGCAGATTCTTTCAGCAGCAGGTTGATCACGATGGTAGAGATGAGCATGCCACGGTAAACATAAACAGCCGCGCCGAAATAAAGCGGCAGAAAAGTGTCCTGTATGCTTACATCGAAGTGGTAAGGTCCGTAGTTAATATTCTTGCACTCTTCATCAAAAAGGAAAAGCAGGTTATGTGCCCTGAAATAGGCAACAACACTTTTATGCTCAAGTACAACCCCTTTGGGATTGCCTGTTGAGCCGGAAGTATGCAGTATTATCGCAATATCATCACCAACAACTTCGGGCTTGCTGGTAAAACTGTCGTTCACTTTATCCATTGTCCTGATGAACTCATAACTGATCGTCGGAATGTCTGCTATAACCTCGGCAAACTTCGTGAGCAGTTCCTGTGAAGAAATGATAACAGCAGGTGAAACATTATCAATGATAAATTTAGTCCGGTTAGCGCCATTATTGCGATCTACCGGCACAAAAACAGCACCGGCTTTCCATGTAGCAATAACAGCAACAATGATCTCACTGGCCTTTTCTGCAATAAAAAGAATACGTTGTCCCTTACGGACATGGTAAGTTTCCACCAGGCGCTGTGCAAGGTTATTGGAAAGAATCTCAAGCGCTCCGAAACTGTATTCAGTAGCGCCATCCTTTATAGCATTCCTTTCAGGTGTACGCTGTGCATACTCGGTAATAATACCCGATAAAACGGGTGCTTTCTGATCAAATATATGTCTCATAGCTCAATCAATTCAAAGAAACTTCGCCGGGCATGTACACCCTGAAATTGTTTACAAATTCGGTTATGCTGTTTTCGGTGGATATTTCCATGCTGTTTACATGGTTCATATCAATATTCAGCTTTTCGCAGATAGAAATGACAACCCCCAGAAACTGGATGGAATCAAAACCCAGGTCTTTGAGTTTATCATTATCCGCTGCTTCAATATGAAGCGAAAGTTCTTCACCTTTCTCTTTTATCGTATCCAGCACGATTTTTTGTACGTCCATTGTATTATATTTTTTTAAATAAAGTTGAAACATATGTGCCTACCACCCCAAGGTTCACAGAAATAAGATTTTCCTGGTTTGATGGGGCATTTTCAATATTGGTTTTAAGGTTGAGCAACAAATCAACCGTGCCTAAGTGACCATATTTTTTGTGATTGGTTTTATCAATCTTATCGGGCTTGATGCCGCAGGACTTGAGGGTTTCGGTAACAAGCATCTGGTTGGCGTTGTGCAGCAGTACCTGCGATACGTCAGCAGCAGTAAGCTTACACTTCGCCAATACCTTCTTAACGCTTTCGGAATACGATTGAAAATGCAGAATGGTATTATCCTTTGCAAGATCTGCATTGTACAAAACCCCCTTTGTAACGGTTTCCTGACCCAATACTTCAGCAATCGCATTTTCCCTGTTGTTGGACATCAGCATGATGCCCGCTGCATCACCGAGTACACCGTAGCTCCCCACCACACGAATATCAAATCCTTCACCCAGACGCGTTCCGGCAATAACGAGTACGTTCACCGGCGCTGTTTCCCCTTCAATCATCTTTGCAACCCAGCCGATTGCAACATCAATGTTTGCACAAAAATTATCCGTTATCCTTACCACACTTGCCCTGGGCATGTTCAGTTCAAACTGCACCCGATGTCCGAAACTGGGCAGGTGGTTATACAAATCCGGTGCCAGCACGATATGCGTGATTGTGGCAGGGTCAATTTTACCCGCATCCAGGTTTTTCTTCAGCAAGCCCATAGCCATTTCTTCCAGTGTAAGATTCTTTTCTATAGTAACACTGTCAATGTCAAGGTACTTTTTTACAAAATCGAAAAACTTTTCAGAACTGTCGAACGGAACACCCGGATGGGGCTCATTGAAAAATTCTTTATTCTCTTCAAAATACAGCCTGTCTTCCGGAATGTAACAGTCTAAATAATTAATGAACACTTGACCTTTCATGATATATATTTTTTATTTTTTCCGATATAACCACCACATTCTCCTGACGCAACGCGTCATAGTGGCCGCCTGAAAGCATTATTACCTCATGCTTTCCTGTGGTAAATTCAGTCCAGTTCTGCATATAATCATGCAATGGATTATCCTTACATTCGAAGCTGCATACAGGGGCATTTATTTTCCCGGCTACCGTATAATGATCCATGCCTGTGAGTACCTGCCTGATTCTTGCTTCGATTACAGGCTCTTCACCTTTTACAGCAAGCATCTCAATAAGCGGGCGATGCTGTTCGATGACATCCTTAACAAGTGCTTCAGTCATACCCGGATTTCCGTTGGTTTCAGGTCCGCGATCCATCAGGAAAAGCACTACCTCCTTACCTTTCGCCTCAAGCAGTTTGGTTACCTCATAAGCCATATTTACACCGATAGAATAACCAAGCAGGAAGATCACATCATCATCTGCCCTGGCCTTAAGGATAGCATCATAGATGATTTGCGATAAAGCACCAATGATATCTTTTTGGTTGTCAAGTACCGGTATATCCACACCATATACATTGAAATAGTCTTTCACCTTATCGGCCAGTGGTTTGAACACCACACCGCTACCCAGTATCGGCGGTATCATATACATATCCGGCAGGTTCTGGTCTGCCTGGGTAAGCCGTACAAAAATGTCCTTACCAGGCAGTGCAGCCGTGGCAGGCATTACTACTTCTGCCACCTCGGGCAGCACGGCCTCATCGCCACCGCCTTCACCAACAATAAGGTCATGCAGTTTATTGATGGATGAGTTGTTGTAGAAGTCGAGGATGGAGAACTGAACATCGAATTTCTCATTGATGTCATTGATCGCTTGTATTGCACCAAGAGAATTACCCCCGCGGGAGAAATAGTCATCATCAAACTCAATCTCATTCTCAAGGTATTTATCAAGGATTTCCTTCAGTCCGCTTTTCACCACTACGTTGCCAACACCCCTGGAAACATAATGCTCATCAATAACCACTTCTTCGTCTTCCGGCTCCACATAATGGGGTGTTTTAAATTCGATGGGCTTGTCACACATGAACTCATATTCCGTTTTAGCAAAGAAATCATCAAGCGTCTGATAAGGGTTTTCCAGTACCTTTTCAAGAAGATAAATCAGGTCGATCATGAGCATTTTCACATGCTCCTGTTCGTAGATGATTGTGTTGTAGGCAGAATTGATTTCCAGTTTATCCCTGGTTTCTGTAAAGGCAATCACAATATCGAACTGTGAAGTCAGGCCGTTAAAGTCGCGTGGTTCAATATGCACATCCATTTCCTTGGCATTATCCACACTGGTGAAACCCAGCGAGGTCTGGTTCTGGAAAATGATCATGGTATTGAACAGCGGGGAATGCCCAACCGGAGTTTTGATGTCCAGTCGTTTCAGCAATTCATCAATCTGAAACAACTGGTTGTCATGGCTCTCCTTCATCACTTTGTTCTCGTTGTCGATCACTTCCTTAAAAGTATCGCTTCCCGAAAACTGGCTGCGGATTGGCAATGTATTCAGGTATAAGCCGATCTGGTTTTCCGTTTGCAGATTGATGCGCCCGGAGATAGGCGTACCTACGGTAAAATCGGTCAGTTTCGTATAGCGGTACAGCAATACCTTGTAAACAGCCAGTACAAACGAGAACGCAGTCTGGTTGTTTTTCTTTACATACTCATTGATACGCTCGTTGAGGTAAAGTGAACTCCAGAGGTTTACCCCATTACCATTATAAGTCTTCTTTTTGGGTCTTGTCTTTTCAATAGGCAGGCTGAAATGCACAATCTCCTTTTTAAACGATTTCATCCAGAACGACTCCTCATTAGAGAATATCCGTTCCAGGTTCTCGCGAAGCCAAACGGTATAATCTTTATACTGGATCTCCAATGGTTTAAAATTATACAACTTGCCGGTTTGCATCAACGAGTTGTAGTTTTTGGTGATCTCTTCCAGTACGATCTCGCTCGACCAGCCATCTGTAACCAGGTGGTGAATAAGGATATACATTGCCCATACGCCTTTTTCAGAACGATAAACGCCCGACTTGATCAATGGACCACGGTCAAGGTCAAAGTCCGATGCAATGATCTCGTTTATGCGGCGCGTGATTTCAGCATCCGGCAGTATTTCAGGTGTGTAATCCACTTTGAAGTTAAGCTCATCCATATCTGAAATATACTGGCAGATTTCTTTCTTTTCGTTGAAACGGAAAGAAGTACGCAGGGCTTCATGCCTTTCAATCAGGGCATGGATAACCATCCTGAAATATTCAAGATTGAAGTCGCCCGTAATATTAAACAGTACCGGCACATTAAAGGCCGTATTGCCACCCAGTTGTGCTGATATCCACAACCGGTATTGGGATGGCGATAAAGGGAAATATTTTCCGCCAATACTTGTTTTGGGTATAATCCGGTTGCGCTCAGCAGGATCTTTGGCTTCAATCAACTCACTGATGAGGCTGACCGTATGATTCGTAAACAAATCCTTGATCCTGATCTGCTTTTGAAAAGTTACATTGATCTTATTCGCCATGCGTACCATATGCAGACTGTGTCCGCCCAGCTCAAAGAAATTATCGTTGATCCCGATATCAGGAATGGCCATAACTTCCTCGCAAATAGCAGTGATTTTCTTTTGTACATCAGTAACCGGTGGCGCATATACCCTTCGGCTTTTCATCGGTACGGGCAATTGCCTGGCGTCTACTTTACCATTTGCCGTTACCGGCATCGTATCCATAAATTCGATAGCTGTAGGCAGCATGTAGGTCGGCAGCTTGGTGGTCAGGTAGCCAATAATATCGTCCTCGGTGGCACCATTGGAAACTACCCAGCATACGAGGAGATTATTATACACACCGGTATGTGCACTCACAATACCACCCACCTGTAAAACATTATTATTGATTTCATCCAGCTCTACACGATAGCCCCTGATTTTTACCTGCTTGTCCTTCCGGCCGATGAATTCAATATTACCGTTGGGCATACGCTTAGCGAGATCACCGGTAAAATAAGCCCTGCCGGAAGTATAACGGATGGACCTGAACTTCTGCGCCGTCAGTTCAGGATCATTCCAGTACCCCTGTGTTACAGACGGGCCTGCAATCACCAGTTCTCCGGCAACATTTTCAGGAAGCAGGTTACCCTGACCATCCAGTACATAAGCCTCGGTATTGCCAATGGGCATACCGATGATATTACTGTCAAAAAGTTTAACACCCGGATTGGTAATCGCATCAATAGTGATCTCAGTTGGTCCGTAGTGGTTATTCAGCGATATACCGGGCAGGAACTCTGCAAACCGGTCGGCCAGCGCCTTATTGAGCGATTCACCACCAATACAAACATGCTTCACCGTTTCGTTAATACCCTTGTTATAAAAACGCCTGATCTCTTCCATGAAGAGTGAGAAATAAGTGGGTGTTCCCTGAAGTATGGTTACGCCATGCTGCACAATATATGCTACCAGGGTACTGATGTCGGTGGTGATAAATTCATCGGCAATCATCACTTTGCCACCGCAGCACAATGGCAGAACTGTTTCAAGCAACGACACATCAAACACCAGGTTGGTAATTGTTATCGTTGTGGTGTGTTCATCGAGCGAAAGTGTCTGGATTTCCTCACACATTTTGTTAACCAGGTTACCGTGAGAAACAACAACACCCTTGGGCTTACCTGTACTACCCGATGTATAAAGTATATAAGCAATATCACCGGGTGATAATGATTGTGCATCCGCAAGACCTGCCGGAACCTGCTGTTCCCGCTCCGCATAGGTTTTCATAAAATCGCGGTCAATCACCAGGACAGGCTCAGCATCAGCAATAATGGTATCAATCCTGTCCTGCGGGTAGTCGGTATCAATGGGTATGTAAATTGCCCCGATCATCCAGCTCGCCCACATGGCCGTAAGCTGACTGATCGTTTTGGGCAGGATGACTGTTACACGATCTCCTTTTTTCACGCCACGGTCTGCCATATGGTTTGCAAGCGCTGATGATGCATTCCAGATTTCAGCATAGGTAGCTGCTGCAACATTATCGTTAAATACCGTTGCCGTTTTATCGGGATGTTTCCCGGCCTGCTCCCGTAAAATTTCGGTTACTGAATGGTATGTCACGGCAACGGGTTTGCCACTACGGCATTGTTCTGTAAGTATATGGTGTTCTGCTTCCGGTGTAATCAATGAAACAGATGCCAGTGCCGGACTGGCTTCATTCACCAAACCCTTGAGCGCAAACTCAACCTCCAGAGCCATTTGCCGGACAGTACTTTCAGCAAACCGTGCGGCATTATACTCAGTAATCAGTTGTACGTCACCTTTGGCCTCTATAAAGGTGAATGTAATATCATAGAGACTATTCCTGTTGTTTGTTTTTACCTGTTGATCAAATGATTCAATCTTCTGATTATTCGGAATCGAAATCATGATATTGAACAGTGGAAATTCATCCTCCTTATACTGGTAGCCGATATCTTCAAGCATATAGCTGAAGGGATACAGCTGGTTATCTAATGCGCCATGGTATTTTTGCTGGATACCGGTGAGGAAGGCAGCACTTGTCAGACTGTAATCAACCGGTATCCGTAATGGAAGGGTGTTTACAAAATTACCAATGGTATTCCACAACTGGTATTGATTGCGGCCAACAGACGGCATACCGATAACCAGGTCGTCCTTACGCGAACGTTTACTCAATACAATCGCGGCGGCGCCCGTCAGCACAGAAGCGATACTCAGTTTCTTTGACTGCGCATATGCGTAAGCACTGTCAGATACAGCGCGGTCAAATACATAATGCCATTCTTTACCCGTAAAACTACGCTCTCCTGCATCCGTAAAATCTGCTGGCAACCGGAAATCATCTTCGTAACCGCCGAGTTCTTTTGTCCAGAACGCCGCAGATGATTTAAAGTTCTGCCTGTCGTTGATCCAGAAAACATAATCCTTGTATTGCAGCGATTTTTCATGCTGCATGGGGATATCCTCACTTACAGAATAAATCTGGAGCGCCCGTTTGATGATCAGGTTAAGCGATTCACCGTCAGCAATCAGGTGGTGCACTTTCAGGAAAAACTGGTACTGGTTTTCCGGCAACCGGAAAAGTATGATCTCCCAAAGCGGTTTTTCAGAAATGTTGAAAGGTCTGTTGAAATGCTCGTCAATGATTGACTTAACACTGGCTTGCGGATCCTTTTCCTGCTGAACATCCATGATCTGAACGTGGTCGATAACATTCAGTGAAGGCAGTATGCGTTGCTGTGGATTGTCATTTTCCTCAATGAATACCGTACGAAGCACGTCATTCTGCTCAGCAAGCTGCTGAATAGACTTAAAAAACTTATTGTCATCCAGCGATGGCATTTCAAAACTGTAGATACCCGGTATGGTGTATGCTGTGCTGCTGCCTTCAATTTTTTCATATACCCATATACTCTTCTGGTTGGGTGCAAGATCAAGCACATCACCCTTCACCAATCCTACCGGAATAATCTGGCTGCCCTGCTCCTGATTTTTTAAGAAATCTATGATCTCATTCTTCTGCTGGCGCAGTCCGTCCTTGTCCTCGTCAGACAAGTTACCGATCTTGCCTTTAATACTGAGATTTTCACCAGTTGCGTCCAGGGATAAAAACACCCCTTTGGATTTCAGTTCTGTTAATACTTTTATCATAATTAACAAATTTTAAAGTTATAATATAAGCTCCTCTTCCACACCAGCATTTTTGCTTTGTGACTCCATCCATACCAATGTTTCTACATAATCCGACAAATGCTCTACTGTGGGGTCGATGAACAGGTTTTTTAAATCTACCTTAACGCCGTATGCTTCCTGTATTTTTGAAATTACCCTCGTTGCTTTAAGACTGTGTCCGCCCATATCAAAAAAATTATCCCGGATACCAATCTTCTCCCGTTCAAGAATATCCTGCCAGATGACAATAATTCTTTCATCAATTTCATTCCTCGGAGGCACATACTCGGCAAAACCACCGGCAACATCCTGGGGAAGGGGAAGGGCATTTTTATCCAGTTTACCATTGGAAGTCAATGGAAATTTTTCCAGTGCCACCAGGTATCCGGGAACCATATACGAGGGAAGTTTAGCACGAAGAACCTCACCGGGATTAAACTGGCCGTCACCTTCTGCAATATAATAGGCTACAAGTTCGTACTCGTCATTCTTATTTTTATGTGTGATGACCACTGCGTCTTTTACCTGTGGCAGACTGTTGATCGCGGCCTCGATCTCCCCGGTTTCAATACGATGACCCCTTATTTTAACCTGGTCGTCTTTACGGCCAATGTACTCAAGATCACCATCGGGAAGTATGCGTGCAAAGTCTCCCGACCGGTACATTTTACCCCCGGCAGTAAAGGGGTTATCCACAAATTTTTCAGCAGTCAACTCTGGTTTGTTGTGATAACCTCTTGCCACGCCGGCACCACCCACACACAACTCCCCGATAACGCCATAGGGTACCTGCCGCAGATCCCTGTCAAGCACATAACAACTGAGTGTAGGTATAGGAATACCGATATTACTCTTGTTGGCTTCAATTTCTTTTCCGGTGATCTCTTTATAAGTAACGTGTACGGTGGTTTCCGTTATACCATACATATTAATGATTTTACAGGTGGGCAATGCCTGGTGCCATGGCGCAAGCAATCCTGGCGCCAGTGCTTCCCCGCCAAATATAAGGTAGCGAAGTGCGTCAGGCTTTTCAGACAACCGATGCTGATTGAGCTGAAGAAGACTACGGAACGCCGTTGGTGTCTGGTTGAGTACAGTAACCTTCTCTTTAAGCAGGAAATCGAAAAATGCAGTACTGTCCTGCGCCACAGATTTCGGCACCATCACCACAGTTCCTCCTTTCAGCAATGCGCCATACATTTCCCATACCGAAAAATCAAAGCAGTAGGAATGAAAAAGTGACCACTTGTCTCTTTCATTAAAGTCAAAAAGATCATTCTCATTAAACAGCAGCCTCGTAAGATTCCGGTGTTCTATCAAAACACCTTTGGGTTTGCCTGTAGTACCGGATGTGTAAATCACATAGGCCAGATTCTCGGGTGTTACCCATGCCTCATATGTTTCACCGGATAACTGCAGGGTTGTGATATCCACATAAGCAGCAGGGTTTCCCTGCATGACTGTTGCAGATAAAGGCGTATCATAAATGACCACAGAAGCACCGCTGTCTTTCAGCATATAATCAATCCGGTCTTCGGGATATTCCGGATCAACCGGAACATACGCAGCCCCAAGCTTCAGTACCGCAAGAATAGAAATAATCATCCATTCACTACGGTTGTTATGCAGGATGATCAGGTCATCTTTTTCAATCGTATAGGCCTTTTTGAGTTGAAAAGCAAGTTGTCCGCTTTTCATATCCAGCTCGCTGTAGGTCAGTTCTCCGTTAGTGGTCCGTACCGCTATATTTGCAGGATAAGCTTCCACGGCCTCGCGGAAAAGAGAGAGTATGGTTTCCTCGCGATTATACCCAACACTTGTCTGGTCGGCTTTTGAACCGATAACAGCAAGCTCGGCAGGCGACAGCAAAGGAATGTCTTCAATGGCCGTATCCGGATGCGCAAGAACTGCCTGAAAAACTTTACCCAGGTGTTCAGCAAGACGGCTGATGGTTTCCCCCGCATAAAGATCTGTATTATACTCCAGCTCCATTTGCAGGGCATCGTCAGATTGCGCGAAGGAAAATGTAAGGTCGTATTTGGTAATTCCGGATGTGGCTTCTACCTGCTCCAATGTAATATCGGCATCAAGGTGTTTCAGGTCGTCGGTACCCAACCCTTCCATATTCTGCAAAACCACCATCACATCAAATATCGGTGAACGTGACAGATCGCGCTTCAGGTTAAGCGATTCCACCAGCATTTCAAACGGAAAATGCTGGTACTCAAAAGAGCGGAGAAACTGTTGGCGCTGTTGCTGCAGCAACTGGTTAAAAGACTGCTTACCCGACAATTTCGTACGTAATGCCAGTGTATTGACATAAAAACCGATCTGGTGCTGGAGTTGCAGATTGTCCCGCCCCGCAACTGGTGTGCCGATGACAATATCATCCTGGTTGGCGTATTTCTTAAGCAAGATATTGACGGACGCAAGAATCGTCATAAATAAACTCGCTCCGGACTCGTGAGCCAGTTTCACCAATCCATTAAGTACTGTACGGGAAAAGGTTTTGCGGTACACATCCCCGTTGTACGTTTTTATTTCCGGCCGGTGATAATCGGCTGGCATTTCGAGCTGAGGTACACCATCAGTAAATACCTCATCCTTCCAGTAAGCCAATTGCTCAGCCAGCAGGCTATCCGTAAGAGTCGAGCGTTGCCAAAGGGCAAAGTCTTTAAACTGAAGTTCCAGTACAGGAAGCGCTTTGCCATTGTTATTCCGCACCATAGCATAAGCCCTGACCACATCTTTGAACAGAACGCCGATTGACCAGCCATCGCTGATGATGTGGTGCATATTGAATGAAAGGATCTGGCCATGCGGATGGCGGATGACAAAAGTTTTCAGCAGTGGTCCTCGCGAAAGATCAAATGGCAGTACCCATTTTTCAGCAAGTAACCCGATGAGTTCGTCGCCGGTTTTCTGCGTTGTAACCACCTCAGCAGAAAAATTCAGCTCCTCTGGTTCCAGCACTACCTGTACCGGAATCCCGTCAACCTCCCGGAAAACAGTGCGCAGAATTTCGTGCCGGGCTATCACCAGCATAAGCGCTTTTTCAAGTACCGCAACATCAAGTGCGCCGCTTACGTGAAAGGCCGCAGGCATATGGTAGGCTTTGGAAGCATCCTCGAACCGGGTGAGTACCCATAACCGTTCCTGGGAAAGCGATAAAGGATAATGACTGCGGGCAACTGATTTCTCAATCTGTTGCTCAACCATCCTGCCCCTGGTATCGAGCAGGGCAGCCTGTAATTCTATCGTGGGATGCTGAAAGATATCATTAAGGGTGAGCGCCTTACCCATATGGCGGGCGATCAGTGCCTTCAGGCGGGTAGCTTTCAGGCTATGCCCGCCAAGATCGAAGAAGTTGTCAGCAATACCAAAATCATGTACCTGCAGGGTTTCCTCCCAAAGCCGCAGCAGGGTCTCCTGATTCGGTGTTTTGGGCAGTATTTTTTCTGTCTTCTGTACAAATACAGGTGACGGCAACTGACTTTTATCTACCTTACCATTACTGTTAAGGGGTATGCGTTCAAGTGCTACGCAGTAAGACGGCACCATAAATTCGGGGAGTTTCTGACGGAGTACCTGCTTAACCATATGCTCATCAATCCCGGATGTCGTTTGCCAGTAAGCCACCAGATACTGATCACCATTAATTTCTTTTACGACAACCACCGCCTGGTCAATACCCTCAATCTGTTCTATCATAAACTGAATCTCACCCAATTCAATACGATAGCCCCTCACCTTTACCTGATCATCGATTCTGCCGGCATATTCCGCCTGCCCGTCAGGCAACCATTTACCCACGTCTCCCGTACGGTACATCCGGTAACCGGGGAGGAAAGGATTATCGGTAAATCTTTCCGCAGTGAGTTCGGGTTTGTTGAGGTACCCCCTGGCCACGGAATGACCCGAAAGATAAATCTCCCCTTCCACGCCAACAGGAAGAATATTTTTTCCTTTGTCGAGAATATACATTTGTGTGAACCCTACCGGAACACCAATCGGTATATTATCCGTACCATCATCACGGAAACGGTAAAATGTACTATAGGTGGTGTCTTCAGAAGGACCATACAGGTTGCGTATTTCTATCCTGCGGTGATCCAGTTGCTTTTTGAATATTTTTGGTACCGGCTCTCCGGCCATATTCAACGCCACAACATTTGTCCAGTCAACACCCTCATCGATGAGGTTACGCACAACAGAAGGTACCGTATTGATGAGGATATTCCGGTCAACAGACAGATAATCTGAAATGGAAGCAGCACTCTCCAGTATCCGCAATGTTTTGCCCTGGATCAAAGGAATAAAATATTCAAATACCGAAAGATCAAAACAATATGACGTTGGTGAATATAGTACGCGGTAAGGGGTATCTGCAAACTCCTGGTCTGCCCATTTTAAGAAGGCCACTGCATTCTTGTGTGTGATCTCTACACCTTTGGGAATACCCGTTGAGCCTGACGTATAAATAAGGTATGCCACCTGGTCGTATAAGTCGGGTGAGGCTTGGGGTTCTTCATCAGAAGACGGTATCTCACTCACCAGCACAACCTGACCCTGATAGTCTTCCGGAACAAGTGCTTTACCCTTTTCATCAACCAGCAGCACTTGTGGTGAGGCATCGCCGATGATATAAGCCACACGGTTTTCGGGATACTTGATATCAACGGGTACGTATGCAGCCTTAGCATATAAAATACCCAGTATGCTGAAAAGTATATTTTCGTTGCGCTGGAGCAGCATACCCACTTTTGGCTGTTGCTCCCCTTTAAGCAATCGCGTAAGATACGCCGCAGTGCCAAGGGCCTTTGCTTTTACCGCTGCATAAGTAAATTGCGCTTCACCGGTTACCAGGGCAAGGGCATCAGGCTGCCTGTCAAAAACACCGGTAAACAATTCCTGCATACTCCGCTCAGAAAAATCGGTAATGGGCTTGTTAAACTCATAAAGGATTTTATTCCTTTCATTGACATCAGTAAGCTCAATCGCAGATACAGGTATATCTGCATTGTCCAGCACCTGCTGCAAAACGTGCAGGTAAGATTGATAGACCTGTTGTATCGAAGACTTTTTAAATAATTTGGTACGGTACTCGATTTCCAGGAAATGCTGCTGCACAGGTTCTGTCGCAAAGTTAAACATCAGGTCAAACTTAGCCGATACATCTGTCTGTTCCGTGCGCGATGCGGCGTAAATATATTTATCCAGCCTGTCCATGGTAAAACCATGTTGCTGATACACTTCTATCGAACCATCACCGATTGCAGTATTTTGCAATACAATCATCACATCAAAAAGCGGGTTACGTGCGGTATCCCGTTTTACGCCGGCAATGGCGATAATATTATCCAGCGGAAAATCCTGGTATTCAAATGACCGGAGCGAATTGAGTGAGATGCCTTTTAGGTAATCGGCAAACTTTACATCCGCAGTTAGAGAAGACCGGAGCGGAATGGTATTAACATACAAACCAATCTGGTTTTCAAGATCAAAGTGGTTTCTGGCTGCAACAGGCGTACCGATAACAATATCGTCCTGGTTGGAATATTTGTGCAGGAGTATACTTACCGTTGCCCGGAAAAAATTGAATAAAGTCGTATTCTGCTGTTTTGCGAAGGTAATGATGCGGTCATACAATGCCTTATCCCAATAGTACTTTAACTGGGCACCTTCAAAACGATTGATCTGCGGGCGTGTATAATCAAGCGGGAGCAGGAGCGGTTCTACTTCGTCAAAGTGCTGATCCTGCCAGAATTTCGCAGCCATGCTTCCCTTTTCATCAGCAAGCCTCGCATTGAGCCAGGCAGCATAATCTTTGTACTGTATAGGTAATGGTGAGGACTGATAATCGCTTTTAAGACAGAGTGCTTTATAAATACCCATTACTTCCATCAATAATACACCTATCGACCAGCCATCACTGATGATGTGGTGCATTGCAAATATCATCGCGTGTTCGGTTGCAGAAAACCGGATCATCCTGACTTTGGTTAAAGGACCATTTTCAAGATTGAATGACCAGGAATGTGCTTCCCTTACCTGCTCTTTAAGGTACCGGCGGGTGTCAGGTTCGCTTCCGGTAATGTCTTCATAACTGATTTTAAAATCGACTTCCTGCCGGATAATCTGTACCGGCTCACCATCCACTTCCTGAAAAACAGTACGGAGGCTTTCATGCCGCTGAATGACAGTCAGGAATGCCTGCTCAAAAAGGGAAAAATGCAAAGTGCCGTTCAGGTAGAGCGAATCGGTAATATTATAAGCCATATTCCCTCCTTCAAACTGGCTCAATACCCATATCCTTTTCTGTGCATTGGTCAGCGGATAATGCATAGCCTCCGGCACACGCGGAATGGGTGCATTGTTTATCTTCTGGGCATTTTCAGCCAGAAAGGCAATGATATCCACTTTACAGGTCTTCACATCCTGCAATACTTCAGCAGGCAGAGATTTGATTTCACCGGTTAGTTTCAGTTGTTCTCCGTCCCATACCGGCAGTACCTTGTGTTTTTTTAGCTTTGATATGATCTCTATCGCGTTCATATAACAATTTCTTCCCCCGTTTTATTTGATTTGAGCCAAAGCGAATTTTCAATATGCTCTACCAGTGAAGCATAGCGGTTTTCCTGGAAAACTGCAGCAGCAACAAGATTGATGGAAAGATCTTTGTTGACCGCATTGATAATTTCCATTGCCTTTATTGAATCCACTCCAATTTCCGTCAGTTCTATATCGGGTTGTTTGGCCATATCCGGCAAACGGAAACCTACCTTATCTGCTATCAACCCGGCCAGATATTGATGTACCAGTTCCGGATGTAAACCAGTTTTTATTTTTTCAAAGAAAGCAGGATCAATAATCCCCTTGCTGCTTTCACCAGACTGGATTGCAGTACGCAGACTGAAACAAATATCCATTTGACCCGTCATGTAGTCTTCCCGGCATTTTAACCGTTGCAGCTTACCACTTGAAGTGCGTGGCAGGTACCTCGGTTTTACAAATACAACATCAAAAGGAGAAAGCGTGTGACTGCTGACAACTTCCAGAAAGACATTCCGGAGAACATTATTCATGCTTTCATCATTCACAAACTCCCTTTTCAACTCTGCTGCAATAACAATACCATCTACAGGCTGGGGTGCTGCAAAAACGATAACGCCATTGGGTTCTATCTGGCTGAACGTTTTAAAAACTGTACGTTCAATATCATAGGGAAAATGATTCTGACCGTTGATGATGATCATTTCCCTGATCCTGCCTGTTATATAAAGCATACCGCTTCTAAGGATGCCAAGATCACCGGTTTTCAGGTAGTCCTTATCATCGTGCCTGATAAACAGTCCCTGGTTATCCTTTCCCCAATACCCTGCGGTAATACTTTTACCGTGCAGACAGATCTCCCCTTCCTGTTCTTCCGGACAAGGTTTTTGCGTAGCCTGGTCAAACAGTAAGACTTCCATTCCTGCAGCTATCGCACCACTACAGGCAATAGGTGCGGCACTATCGCTATGAGGACTGCCCGAAACCAGCAATGTTGCCTCTGCCAGTCCATAACAGGGAAACATGGCCGATGCTGAAAATCCACAAACTGAAAATGTGTCTGTAAAACGTTGGATCGTGGTATTACTCACCGGCTCAGAGCCATTATAGGCCACTTTCCATGAAGAGAGGTCGATGGTTTCAAGTTCCTCCTTCTTTATTTTATCAACACAAAGATCATATGCAAAATTCGGCCCCCCGCTATGTGTTACTTTATACGTGTCAATGGCTTTAAACCAACGCACAGGGCTTTGCATAAAGGCATATGGCGACATCAATACAGCCGTACAACCGGTAAAAACAGCATGCAACAGATTCCCCACAAGACCCATGTCATGGTAAAAAGGCAACCATGACAGGATGACTGAATCTTTGTCACACTGAAACGTACCACCAATCAGTGACTGGTTGTGCAACAGGTTCTCGTGCGACACCATTACACCCTTGGGGTCACCGGTTGAACCCGATGTATACTGAATAAAAGAAAGCGCATTGACCTTGTATGCCTGTTCCGGTGAAACTTCTTCCGTTCCGGTAATGAAGCCTGCAGGTACAATTGGCATGGATGCAAATCCTGCCTGCCCAAACCCTTCTGCAATTTTTTCATATTGCTCCTGCTCGCACAAAACCACCCGGCTGCCGGAATCCTTCAACACCAGCTCAAGCCGTTCAAAATGCCGCTTACCCTTCGGGAAGAACATAGGAACCGCTGTTACCCCCGCATATTGACAGGCCATAAATGCTGCAATAAATGCAATCGGGTTTTCATACAATAATACAGCCCGGCTTCCGGTGTACTTTCCAATAGTTGATGACAATAGCGATACGGTCCGGTGTAATTCAGCAAATGTCAGAGAAGCAGATTCGGTTTCACCGTTCTCCAGATAAACATACACTTTTTTACCCGGACATTTTTCAGCATGCAATTGCAAATAATCTGTTATGGTTTCCATCCACGATTACTTTTGTCCTGTCTGCCCGGGATAATCCCCGGTTACATATTTCCTTACTGCCTGATGCGCTTGTATTCCGCATCATTAACAGATCTGTTTTTATAAGAAGCATTTTTCAGCTTACCAAACTTGTAGGTCAGGCTCACCCTTAAGAAACTGAAGTTTGCAAACTGGTCGAATGTTGCATATACAGGTCCGAAAGCCCTTGACCCCCTGAACCTGAATGTGTTAAAAATATCATTACCCATAATCCTGGTAAAAAGACGGTTGTCTTTGAGGAAATAACGGGATATGCCTGCATGCAATTGATAAATTGGTGCACGCTCTGTCAAACCATCACTATTCGCCGTTGTATATTCTCCATTGATATCAATGTTGAACAATTTGGGCAGTTTAATCTGCTCGTAGAGATAAATGTAAAACTGTGGCTCCCTTTCCTTCGTACTGATGTACAGTGGCCTGTCGTCAATAAACTTGTTCAGGATGAAACTTACGCTGTTGTAAGAAGAAAAGTATTTGGATTCAAACGGCAACTCAAGCGTACCGTTGAATTGCTGGAACTTCTTCAGGTTCTGTGTTGCAAAAATAAAACTGTTCGGCCCTGTTCTGCCCTGCTCAAGGGTTCCCCTGATAACGTCTTTGGAGAACGCATACCCCAGTTTGATGCTGAATGCTTTAAAGGCAAGGATGGTTTCTATCGAATGCAGCAACTCCGGACGCAACCGCGGGTTACCTTCTGAAGCAGTCAGTGAATCCTGGTACCAGAGAAACGGATCGATGGATTGATAGGTTGGGCGGTTGATACGGCGCGAATAGTTGATCGACCATGACCAGTTGTCGTCAATGTTGTAATTCAACCTGAAAGTCGGGAAAAGGTTAAGATAGTTGGTATCTACCACATTTTGATCCAGCTTACGCGACGTAGCGCGGATCTTGGAGAGCTCACCCCGCAAACCTACTGAGTAACTCCACTTTGTATTGATGTCGCCCAGCACCTGTACATAGGCAGCAGGTACGTTCTCGTTGTAGAGAAAACTGTTGGCAAATTGCGGAAAAACAATCCAGGTATCCGAACTGCTTTGTTTGGTACGGAAGGCGATCTTACTGTCATTCGTTATGTGTGCAAACTTAACGCCCGCTTCAATACGCCCTTTTTTGAGCATTTTTACCCAATCAGCCTGGAAGTTAAAAAGACTGATCAGGTTCTTTGAATCATTTTCCCTGTTGGCAACAGTATTGGGCGCGCCATTGAGTGAGGTGTATTCGGTAATCTGGTCAAGGTTACGGGTGGTAAAGCTGCTGAACTGACCACCCACAAAAAAGGTGCTGCCAAGAGAATCTAACTTATGGTTAAAGTTAACATTCACAGAATGATTCCTGTTAAGCGTAAATCCGTCATTTTGTGTACGAAGGTCAATCCTGCTTCCACCAGGCGTAAGGTTTTTAGCATTGGTTTGTATATTAAGGTTAAAAGGTGAACGAACCCCATCGTATTGTACGGATATATCTGTACGTTTATTAAACTCATACGCAATACCAAATTTGTAATTGGACACAAAATCTAAAAAAGTATTGGCTTCATACTTGTTGGAATTGCTGTAAGTACCAACACCGGGTGTGGTAGCGCTGGAGGTAAAGAAACTCCTGTTCCAATCCTTACCCTGCGTAACCACATAATCTGCTGCGGCAGAAAACTTATCTTTTCTGTATTGCAGGTTGATGGGGTTATTGGTCAGGAAGTGGCGGGCCCATGTCAGGTTCTGACCAATCTGCCCCTGGAATCCTTCGGTATCATTTCTTGAGGTCACGATATTGATCACACCACGGCCACGGGCATCATATTTGGCAGAAGGATTCGTAATGATTTCCACATACTTGATCGAAGCAACAGGAATGGAAGCCAAACGCTCCTTTTCAATTTGTTTACCATTGAGATAGATTACCGCCTCTCCGCGACCAAACAACTGTATGGAATTGGTACGGACAATAACACCAGGTGCACGCGACAACAATTCATTTGCCGAAACGCTGGATGCCAGGATGGAATTTTCCACGTTGACCCTTGTTCCTCCTTCGCTGTTTCTTTTGAATAAGGGTGCGCGTGAGGTTACCCGTACTTCATTCAGGTTTACAACCACGTTGAGCGTTACAGTACCCAGGTCGTGGTCGGTGATGCCGGCATTCGCGCGAACGGGTATGTAGCTGTCGGTATAGCCTTTGGCGCTGATCTTTACCAGCAAATCACTCCCGGCAGGGATACCCACAACATGAAAAGCACCATCGGTGAATACATCCACTTTAATCAGGCTGGAATCTTTGGCAGAGAGTATTTGTATATCTCCGCTCATAATGCTGCTCTTTTTATCAGTCACCTTTCCCTTTACAGATATTTCCTGGGAAAAAGTTGTTTTCGAAAGCGCTAGAAATAATGTCCCCAATACGATTAGTTTGGCGGGCACTCCTTTCAAAGTAGCAATAGAAGTCATTGTTGTTGTTTTTATGTTAAGCTAAAAAATGTATAACAATGGCTTAGGGGTACTCCTCAAAACTCTGGTGGGTAAAATGGCATGTACGGTTGCTTATTACGAATCCTGGCGCTTTCCCGGAGATTATCCGTCAACAAAGAGATTCTTCTGGAAATGCATCTGGTCTTTTTCTGTTTTGTGCTTTGTTCTCCTAAAAATATAGCAATCCTGTCATGTCCTTCGGTCTGTTTTAAGTAGTTCTGAGCAAAGTTATTAATATTTCTAATATTGTCAGGATTATTTTTGTGTTTATGTTTACCGAAATGGGAAAAATCAAGGCAAAACTATGGACAGCATTGATTCCGGGTTACTCAAAAAATATTTTTCCGGCCATTTTACGGTTTTTTGAAACTGGCGAAGAAGACCTTAGGCAAAAAATGTATTGACAATCAAACACTTGTGTTTTATTTATTCCGAATATCCATACATTCGGTACTTTACACGCTTGCAGGCGACTGAAAACAGCCCAAATACCAGTATCTTGCATCCATGATCATAAAGGCCGCCAATTATCTGATCAGCAGTCCGGGTTACGACAAGTGCCCGGTACCCGACAAACCGGACTTTGCCTTTATCGGCAGGAGCAATGTGGGTAAATCATCGCTGATCAATATGCTCTGCAATTATGCGGGTCTGGCCAAAACCTCATCCAGTCCGGGAAAAACACAGATGATCAATCATTTTGACATTATTGCACAGGAGGATCCGGACAAATCCGGCCAAAAAAAAGAGCAGAAATGGTATTTTGTCGACCTCCCTGGCTATGGTTTCGCTAAAGTGAGTCAGAGCAGTCGTCGCCGTTGGGAGCAAATGATTGAAAATTACCTGCGCAAAAGAGAGAACCTCTCCATGGTTTTTGTGCTGATCGACAGCAGGCATAGCCCGCAAAAGATAGACCTTGCCTTTCTGGAGCAGTTAAAAAAATGGCAGGTACCCTTAGCATTGATTTTTACCAAAAGCGACAAGGAAAATCAACGGACCGTCAGTAAAAATATCAAAGATTTTCTTGAAGCCATGCGAAAAACATGGCAGTTTTTACCCCAGCACTTCGTTACAAGTGCCATCAAAAAAACAGGGCGCGATGCTATTCTTTCCTACATCGCCGAATGTGACACGGATGAACCCTGAACCGGAACTGACAACACTGCCAGCCATGTGAAAACACAGCCTTGCAAAATATTCCGGGCGGGCGGATCAGTTGACGACTTTGTTCGCGCAACTGCTGCTGGCAAAAGCCTCAGGCTTGGCTTTAAAGGCAAATCCCATACCGAGGATATAACCCATGGCTTCACGCAATGCCTCATTGCTTTTGAAGGACGGATTGGTATTGATATCGGCATGCACTTCCATATCCACCTCATAAAGGGTAAAAAGATCGCATAACTCGTAGGCAATTTCAATACTTTTAGCTACTTCCACAAGCATCCGTTCTTTGATACTGTACTGGTGCAGGGTTTTTTCATTATGAATAAACATAAAGCCGCCCCTGCCCTCCCGCAGGAAAACAATCACTGTGGCAAACTCTGTTTCCCTGCCTTTAACCTGGCTGTCTGTACCAATGCAAACTTTCAGCTTATTCCCGTCTGCGGTTTCTTTTTCGATGGCTTTTTCTACCGCATCCTTAATGGGGAGATGAATAGGTTCTCCGTTGAATTTTCTCCATTTCATATTTAATGGGGTTTTCTAAAGGTACACTTTTTTTGAAAACCCGGTCAGGTCATCATAAACTTAACGGTTTGGCAACACGGGAACACCAGGGCAACACATTCGTACAGGCATAAAAAAAAGGGCCAGCCCCTAACGCTGACCCTTAACTTACACATGAATCTACCTTACTGTTTTATAATTCGTTCTGTAAATATTTCATTTTCGCCGATCAACTGTATAACGTAAATACCACCCGGATTATTTTCCATATTCAATTTATTTATTCCATTCATGCCGTTTCCGCGCGCAAGAACCTTACCACTGATATCGGACAGGCTGTAACGATAGTTTTCAGAAGCATTGATCACCAGTTGATTATTTACAAGGGTTGATACCGCGAATGCATTGGTGGCCCTGGCCGTGCTTCTAACTTTTACGATATTGGAATAGGCCTTTTCGCCGATGACTGATGTAACATAGAGCCTGTAATAAAGGTCGCTGTTGGTAAACGGCTGATAGGCAAAACGTAAAGTACCTTCATTTACCACAGTCAATGTATTGAAAACGGCTCCATCCTTTGACACCTCCAATGTAACCGATTTCAATGGCTCATCAGCAATGATGTCCCAGTTGAGCAGGTGTTTGCTGTTCACCGCACTGCCCGTAAGTTGTACACTGCGTATAGGTAATGATCCGGAAAAACCACTGAGCGAATAAGCACCAAGACTGCCATAATCACTGATATTTGAATTTCCGGCACCATCAATAATGAGGTAGTAAGTACCGGCAGGAAGGGTAGTATCGGCAACGGCATTCATCACGGTCATATTATCATACGTACGGAGCAGTTGCTGTGATGCACTGTACAATTGCATTTTTACATCAAGGTTTGCACCATCATTTCCCGCTACAGCACTGAATGGCTTAGCCTCAATATGAACGTTTGAGCCGGAAGACAATACAAAACGGAAGGCATCTTTATCCGTTGTTGTCGATATTACACCATTTGCAGAAAAGTTAGCCGGGTTCAGCGTTGCTGTTGAAGCATTCATGATTTCGGCAAAATCGTCAGTACGATAACCAAAACCGTTCTGCGTGGTGATGATGGAAAGATTGTCCTGTGTATTGCCACAACCATATTGTGTCGGGCCATCGTTCCAGCCACTCATATTGCGGTAATAGCTGTTCCCCATAATCGGCGCCCATGCCGCTTCCCCGATACCAATACCAGTATTGTAGGTTTCGGTCATCACACAGCTATTATCCCACCGCGACTGGTGTGATAATCCAACGGTATGTCCTGCCTCGTGCGAACAGGCTTCTCCTACCATTTTCGGACTGTTCGGCCCCAGGCGATCGGAAAAAACAAAACAGGGGGTATCATCGCCCCAGATAAATGAACCGGTATAGGCAATGCCGCCAACACCAGGCTTCCATGAACTGGTTGGCGTAACAATAACCCGTATACGCTTATCCAGCGGTGCGTTAAGGAATACTGCTGAATCGGTGGTAATATTGATCGCAAAAGGCCGGTAGTCTTCCGATACCCGGTTAAAGACTTCGGTAATCTGTGCATCCGTCATACCCGGCGAAACAGCATTGACCGGATTGCCCCCATTCCATACCGAACTGACAACATACTGACCGTCAAAGTCAAGATATACTGTGGCCTGTGCAATCGAATAGCTGTTCAGTTTAGGGATACTAAAAGCAGTTAAGCCTGCAAATAAAAACAGGATGGTTATACATGAAGTAAATAACTTTTTCATTTTCGTGGATTTTAGAGGATGTCTGGAACAAACGTGAATGCAGGTATGGTCTATTGTTGTCCGCAATCAGGTATTACCCTGTTGGTTTCAATCTTTGTCAATTGGTATACGCCGGAGGGGGTACGTTTCAATTCAAAACCATCGCTGTAAGCTTCATTGATGATGCGGCCGATATAAACAAGGCTATTGTCTGCAAGTGTTCTTTTCGACACATGAAAAATGGTATTATTGAGTAACGACGACCGGATAACGACACTTTGAAGGTTGCTGTACTTGACGATATTACTGGCTACAACACCGGTAAACTGGAAACCCGAGCCAAACTGTACGGCAACGGATTGCCCTTGTACCTTACTGAAGAGGTTGTTGATTTCGCTTTCCGTACAACTGATCGTAGCAGGATATGCAGCAAACAGAGCGGGCTTTCCCGTCTGGCTGAAACTTGTTGCTGTAATGAGGCAGAACAGCAACGACATAGCGGTTGAGGCAAGGTGCTTCATGACATTGAATTTTAAGTTTTAAATCGATAATTGGATAACCAAATATACCTATCTGGCTTATCATAAACGAAACATTTACCGATTTATTTCATGCCTGAAACGAAAATTGGTCAAAAGTACTTTTGAAAAAGGGGAATCTACGAAAACGGAATCGTATTAGTACTGGCCGGTACTCAGCAGCACAAGTGTACAGGCCTCCTGTGCTTTAATGCCTGCTGCCCGGGCCAGTGCATAAAAAGCCTCGTTTTCGGTGCCGGGATTAAAGATGATACGCCGGGGATGAAGTGAAAGAATATAATCGTAATAGTGCTGCTGGTGAAGCGGGTTGAGGTAAAGGCTTACCGTATCGACGCCCTCAAATGGCTTTTGTTCGGTTTCGATCAGGGTATCATCAATATAACCTGCCTTTTTGCCGAGGGCGATTACCGGGTGCTGGTAAGCCTTGAGTTTGCGGATAGCCATATTCGCATACCGCTCAGGGTCTGTTGATGCACCAATCACCATTGTAAGTTTTGAAGCCATCTGCAAATTTACTGCAAAAATTTTGCCCGCACATCAGGTGTTGGTACCATACAATGCGCTGTGCGGCCAAACCAGCGGTAACGGTGCCGGGCAAACCAGCGGTACAAACCATCCCTTATAAACCGGGGGATCAACAGGCCGGCGGAAAAGACTGGCCATAAACCAGGCATCTGCCGGCAGATCCTGCATACAGCAGTACCATAAATGAAGGCACGGCCGTTTTCAATATACACAAGAGAATCTACACCAGGAGCGATCTGGTACTGCAAACGCAAAGCCTCGCCGGCAGGGCTTTGCAGCGGAGCAAAACGAAAACGGTCTTTGCGGTCACGCCTGATAACGAAATTGACCATCGTGTTGCAGTAGTTGCAGACGCCATCAAACAAGATAATACGCTCTGCAATTTTAATTTCCGACGTTTGTTCATTTATCATCATACAAATATAAAATAAGCTTTACTAATGACCGGTACACTTCCTTAAATACGGCAGTTCATCCGGCAGCACCCATGTCAGGCATATATAAAAATTGTGGCCCCCACCAGTATTACCGTAATAATATTGGCAGCAGCAACCCAGCGAAAATGAGGCAGGATGCCCGCAAATCTTGCCCTGCGTACATATTCAGATACAGTAATCCCTCCGCAGAATCCTATCCATATCGTGTTCAGCAATGGGTGGATTGCGGTCAAACTGTTTAACACATATAGCGGTATCAGCAGCAACAGGAAAACAGTGGCGACCATGTACACCTGGCCAAGATATTCCAACCGCATTGCCCCGGGCAGTAACAGCGCAAGGAATACATTTACCCCTGCCGCAACCAGATAAACAAGAAGCAGCTTTTGCAGGGATACCACTCCAAAAATATGGTGTGCCGGCAGACTGCGATGCAGCGGAAAAAGTAACAAAACATTCACCATAAACAGGATCAGTAAAAACATGATCCGGTAACGGCGGTTGAAATCCGGGCTGCAATCAAAACTGCCGGGTGCAAGGGGTGCCGGTGCTACAATTACCCGGCGGTTATAACTCACCAGCCGGTAACTCTTCAGCAGCAGCCATTTAATGGGTCGCCATGCGCCGATCTTACTAAGCAAAGGACATTTCTGGCCAATAATTTTCAGCAAGGCCTCGATGCCATAATAAACTTTATGGGTTGCCTTGTCTACCAGTGGAATTTCGTTACGGCAGCGTTGCTGGTCCACCACAGCAAGCAACGCCGGGTCAGCTTTACTGAATGCCTGTCTCCCGCTTTTGGGCAACAGACCTGTTTTAACAAATCCCTGCGTGTACCAGCCGCACATAGGGCAGGTATCATCGTAAATGATTACATGATTATTCCTTTCCATCAGACATTAATTTAACCTCTTTACAGCAGATGCAACAGTAGGCGATGGCCACAACAGGCGTGAAAAAAAGCATAAGTATTAGTACCAGGATAAGGGCACCAGCATCCAGCATTCCGAGAGCAGTGGCACCAAGCAGGATGAGCAGCGTGATACCGTATAATCTTCGTTGTTTGAGCAACAGGTATCTCCGGTCAGTAAACAGGTAATGCATAAAAAAACTGAGCACCTGCCATATACCAACGGCAAAATACCCGTACAATGCTGTATAATCGTGCTGGATCAGGCCATAAGATGTACAGGCTACGATGAGTATCGCCTGCATCATCCAATCGATTTGTTTAAACGCTTTCATGTTATTATATTTTCAGAAAAAAATGAAACAGTGCTGCCCAATAAAAGCCACTCGCGTGGCTGTACCGGTTGCTTAACCATTATTTAAAGAACCTGAGCAAGGTACTCAGCAACCAATGTTCATCTGCTTTCACCATTGCTTCGAGCATCTTATCTGCTTGTGCGCCAAACTTTTTGATACCACCTACTGTAGCCGTAAACTGCTTCAGGTGCTTATCATCCACGTCCCCCTCTACAGCTTCAAGCGTGGCCAGCAGCTTCATCATCGGATCAAGCTCCCGTCGTTTGCGTTCTTTAATGATCTGTGTTGCAACTTTCCAGATGTCCTTTTCAGCAGTAAAAAACTCTTTACGCTCACCGGGAATGATCATACGGCTCACTAAGGCCCAATCAACGAGTTCACGCATATTCATATTCACATTACCCCTGCTCAGCGACAACTCCTCCATCACATCATCCTGTGTTAAGGGATCGGGGCTGATCAGCAACAAAGCATGTATCTGCGCCATCGTCTTATTGATGCCCCAATGGCTGGCAAAAGCCCCCCAACTGCTGATAAACTGTTGTTTTGCGTCTGCTAATTTCATAGAACAAAGATATTATCATTTCTTTTATTTTCAAAATTTATTGAAAATAAAATAGAGAAGGGTTCTCATTTCCGGTCTGTGTAAATCGCACACAATAAAGTCTTTCTTTCTGCGTTTGTTTTAATATAGAGATAAGCTTTTCGACCAAAGCAGCACAGACTCCACCCCCTACTAACCCGCCCTGATCAAACTTAATATACTGATGCCGTGATACGTATAACCCGGTTTGTGCTTGTCACGAAAGATATTTTGATAAACTAAAAATCCAATACAATGAAAAAAAGTTTACGCAATTTTTTTTCGCTGTTCTGCTTGTGTATAATCCTGCTTCACTACAAAGGGGTAAGCCAGATCACATATGTAAACAGCTACCAGGTATCCCGTACATTCAATAATATCACCAAACCCAATGGTGGCGTTTTTGACCCGACAGACACCATTGAGGTACGCTATACCATCCTTGTACCGCAAAGTCCGCAACCGGTTGGCGGATCGGGCGCAGCACAAACCCGGTACATACTCAAATCCGCCTTTATACGCGATACATTACCGGCTAATGTCAATTACGTTCCGGGTTCTATGACCATACGTACCAATGAAGGTATCCTTTACAAGGGTGCATTCTCCGATAATACAGATGCCGATCAGGGGGAATATTTTACAACAGGTGGAAACAGGATCGTAACCATCAGGGCCAGACCGTTTACCGGTGTGAGTACTGATACCCTCAGCGGTGGTACCTGGCGTTGGACGGGCAGTGCCTGGCAGTTCAATAACAATGCCACTCCTCCGCGGTTTTCCAACAACTCTTTTTGCATGATTACCTACCGGGTGGCTGTTAATGCTGCCTATGGCCAGTTTATTGCATTCGATAAAACCTCACTCTGGTTCAGGGGCGTAGCCGATGCGTTTGTACAGGCGAAATTCAGTTTTCCGAGAAATGTAATTGCCATTTTCCAGAGTCCGGGTGTCTGTACAAACGGATTGTCGCTGAGCAACGTATTCGAAACCAATGGTACATTTGGTACAGGCAAGCCACGTAACCGGGGCAGTGCATCCGTAATTGTGCCTTCGGGTGCGCTGGGCTACAACTTTGTTACTGCAGATGCCGGCAATCCCAACGATGGTAACTATGCTATCGTAAACAACAGCAGCGAAGCCGGTTCAAACAATACCAGTTTAAACGGTAAATTTTTTGCCCCTAAAATCTTTGACATTTTCGATATAATCGGCGACCATACCGGGGCAACCAATCCTGCTGTTGGCAACCTGCCGGCAGATACTGCTGCAAACAAACCCGGGGGCGGATATATGCTGCTGGTAAATGCAAGTTATTTTACCAATGCAGCCGTTACACAAACGGTTAACGGCGTATGTAAAAACACTTACTACGAATTCAGTGCCTGGTTCAGAAATGTATGTGCACGCTGCGGTTCCGACTCGCTGGGTAATGGCAGTACTACCTGGGGCGCAGGCTGGCCCCCGAATCCTGCCTATCTTTCATGGCCGGGTAACGACTCTGCAGGGGTACGTCCCAACCTTGCCTTCGAGATCAACGACACTACGTATTATACATCGGGCGACCTTGCCTACGATAAAACACAACTCAATTCCTGGAAAAAACGGGGGTTCCTTTTTCTGAACACGCGCGACAGTTTTAAAATTACCATACGCAACAACTCGCCCGGTGGCGGGGGCAACGACTGGGTCATGGATGATGTATCTGTATCAGCCTGTGTACCCTCGCTTGGTATGAACTATACGCCATTTGTACTGGGCTGCCAGGAAGCACCCAAGGTATATGTCAACTTAATCTGTACGGTCAAATATGCCTACAACGGCAATTACCTGTATTACAAATGGGAAAGAAGTACTGATAATGGCGCCACCTGGTCTGCCCTCTTTTCCGGTGGCCCTGCCACGCCCGCATTTGTTGCCGGGCAGTGGCAATATACCACCAACTATGCTTTTCTCGCCAATGGAAGCGACAGCGGTCACCGGTTCCGTGTAATCGTTGCCACCACCCCTGCCAATCTTGCGGCAGGCAGCAAATGTGCATTTACCGATGGCAGCTATACCTATCTCAACTTTGTAAAATGCGGCTCAGTGCTTATTGCCAAAATCAGCAGTTTTACCGGCGAGCTCGTGAATGATTTTTCCCTGCTCAGGTGGACGGCAGGAGAAGAACCGGGGTTCAGCCATTATGACATTGAAAAGAGTGCGGATGCGGTCAATTACACAAAAATAGGGGAGCGGCAAAGCCAGCGGCTTGCACAGGAGATGAACTACAGCTTTACCGATCCGGAGGCGCTCAATGGCACTGCTTTCTACCGCATCAGGATGGTAAACAGTAACGGGCTCGCACAATACAGCAATGTGGTGATGCTCAGTTCGGGGGATATCCAGTTCGATGTCAGGGTGATCAACAATCCATTTACAGAACCCCTGAAACTGAATTACATACTGCCCCAAAACGGTGTGGTCAATTTCTCCCTGTTTGACGGGCGTGGCCAGAAAGTGCTGACAAGACAACTACAGGGAAACAGGGGTTTGAATGTTGGCACCATTACCGGTATCAGCAACTTCGCCGCAGGACTTTATACGCTCAGCAGTGAATACAACGGAACAGTGATCAGTAAGCGGGTGGTGAAACTATAACGCACCCCATTCAGCATACGCTGGTGTTAACGGCATTTGTAGGCAAATGTAAGTTTGCCTGCCTGGGCCGGAATAGATGGCTGGTCGTCGCCATTCATGTAACAACTCAATACATATTTGTCAACAGAAAGCACATAGCCCGTAAAAGACGACACCAGTGAATCTGCCGGGGTATTCGTAACAGGGTCGTAATTGCGCACGTTCATACCGGTAATCGCGTTGACAGATTTGCGGCCAAAATTGAGAAACTGGCTGAATTCCTCATAATCCTTTTCATCAGGGAAAACGTACATATATGCCTTGGGAGCCACGCTGCCATAAAGCAGGGTTGCATCGGCAGATAAATCTCCGGTGGTGAGGTCAAGGTCTTCCATCCGTACCATATTCCCGCTTGCATACGCATAAGTCACAACACGGTAAACATTACCGGTTGCCGTAAAACTGTATTTCTTTTCCACCAGGAACCCCTGGGCATCATATACATAATCCACATCTATCTCATCCGAGAGCGGATCGGTGGGATCAAGCTGACCATGCCGTTCTGTAACAACCTTACTGACTGCATTCAGTACAAAATATTCTGCTGCATTAATGTACACCGTATCATTATTATAGGTTGGTGCATAGAGGTTCAGGAGGGTATTGTTCAGGCTGTCAAAATCTGTAATGCTGGTCACGTTATCCGTCGTATTAATGGTAGCCGTTATCGCTCCGAGCGGCACGCCTGACGAAGAATCTGCATAGGCGATTTTTGAGATGCGGCAATCGTCTCCTATAATATTGACACCACCGCCATTACCGCCTTCTTCAAGGCTGTACTCTTTCTCACAACCCACAACAAAAAAGGCTGCCATGGTCAAAACTGTAAGTACCCGGTAAAGGGGTTTGATGGTAATGATTGTTGTCCGATTATTCATAATAGAATGCTTTTGTGCGCAGGTACCCGCCTGGTATCCTTTACAACATATATTTATTTACATCCGCAGGTATGCCTGCAAAAAACAGACCACAGCAAACCCGCAAGGTTTAAAATACCTGATAATGCCGGATATTGTCCACCACATCGTCGGAAGGGGATCCCGTAGCATCCCAATACCGGTATTTGATCAGGCCGATGCCTTTTGCAAACCAGCTCTCATTCAACTGGTCGTCTGCATATCCTGTACCGGTATCCACCTGTGTTCGCCAATACACTTTAATAACATTACTATAACTTACCCCGTTTACGGTAAGCGTTGTGTTGACTGCTTCAATTTTAAAAACATATTTGATTTTGATGGGCGCACCCGAACTCTGTCCGGTAAACTCCTGCGATTCCCAGGTGGTATTTACCGGGGCATTTTCTTTAAGGAAGAGTATTTCACCATATTGCGACACATCAAATCCGTAGAAAGAAAAGGTATCGGCGAGGATGTACTGGTAGTAGTCTGATCCGGATTTGCGGTACCGGGTAAGTTCTGTAAGGTTGGTGGCGAGACCATACTTAAAGTTGCGGTAGGTATTGGGTGATACGGTTGATTGCACATCACTCAGTTTGTATAAACTGTCGGGTGCAGGAATACCGTTGGCGATATAGTCGTAACTCCACCAGGAATTTTGTGTCAATGGGAAATAGTCGTTATTGGCAGGTGCCCCGGCATTACATACTACACTGAACGTACAACTGCTGCCATTGCCCGAGGCCTGGTAGTTAAAAGTACCCTGAAGCGCCGGGGTGCCGGTACTATTGAGTACAACTGTTTGTGGTCCCGTTGCGGTAAAACTGCCTGACTTTGTAAAACTGAAGCCATTGTTGGTATTCGTACTGATGGTATAAGTACCGATCGTGGTCACGTTTACGGTTATCGTTGCCGTATTGGCAGCCGTCAATACAATACCGGCTGTATAAGTGCCGGCCGTGCTGGCACCCGAACAGGTACCAGGGGCACCGGAAAGCGTATAAACAGCTCCCGAACCCGCCGCATTAACCACCAGGGGAACCACACAGGAGCCGCCACCGCCGGTAACCACATAATTAGAGGGGCCTGCCGCAGTTGGCGTGCCCGTACCGGTGAGGGTAACCGTTTGCGGGCCTGTACCGGCAAAAACACCATTGGCGGAAAAACTGATGTCGTTCACCGTATTGGTGCTGATCGTATAAGCACCTGCTGTAGTGACGTTAACATTGATCGTGAGTGTATTCGCAGGAGTCAGCGCCGTGCCTGCAGTGTAAATACCGTTGGCAACCGCACCTGTACAAGTACCGCCATTGCCGCTAAGGGTGAATACGGCCGTTGTACCCGTACCTGTTGCAGTTACGGGAAAGCTGCAATTGCTGCCACCACCGGTAAGCGGGTAGGTAAAGGTACCACCCGTTGTGGGTGTACCCGTGCCGGTGAGGGTAACCGTTTGCGGCCCGATAGCGGTGAAGGTGCCGGCAGCACTGAACTGAATACCATTGACGTTGGTGGTGGAAATAAGGTACGCGCCGGTTGTGGCCACCACCACATCCACCACTACGGTATTGGCACTGGTAAGCAATGTTCCTGCGGTATAGGTGCCGCTCACGGTGGCCGTTGTACAGTTGCCCGGCGCACCGCCCAGGGCGAATGTAGCCTGTGGTCCTGCAGCCTGTGTGGTAATGGAGAGAATACAACTGCTGGTTCCGGTATTGATGGTATGGTTACTGATACCGGCAGCCAGCGGAATACCTGTGCCATTGAGTGTAATCGTTTGTACACCCGTTGTGGTAAAAGTACCGGCCGCACCGAATACCATACCATTGGTGGGCAGCGCACCGATCAAAAAGGTACCCACAGTGGTAACATTAACCTGTATGCTGAGGGTATTGGCTGCGGTTAATGCTGATCCTGCGGTATAAGTGCCATTGGCAATACCGCCGGTACAGGAACCGGGAGCACCGCCCAGGGTAAAAATGGCAATACCACCACCACCGCCGCCCGGAGCTGTAACCGTTACGGTTACCGTGCATATACTGGTACCATATTTTACCGTAAATACCATATTACCTCCGGCCGTTGGTTTACCACTGCCATAGAGGCGTACCGTATTCAGACCGGGATTACCAAGGGTACCTGCCCCGCGGAAAGAAAAACCGGAAACCGTATCTGTAGCAATGACGTAGGTACCCGGCTGGGTAACATTGACCTGTACATCAATATAATGGGTAATATTCAGCACCGAGTCTTTCCGGTAAGTACCATAAACCGTACTGGGCAGACAATTGCCACCCGTTGATTTAAGGGTACCCACCGATGTACCGCCATTGTCAAAATCCAGCTCTTTCTGGCAACCGGCAAAAAACACCATTGCAGCCATGATTACTGCGAGGTATTTGAACATCTTCATATCAGGAGATTTTATGCGCTTACAATGAATGTTTGAACTGCGGGTTCGTTTTTACTGTTCTTACCCCACTAAGGTACTACTTTTACGATACCTGTGCCTCATCTGTTACTTTAGCCGCAGTTTCACCTACAGGATGGTTTTCATCAGCATTACGCTGCCTGAAAAACCGCTTCTGGAATAAAAGAATGGAGATCACCCCTATGGATATAGCCGCATCCGCAATATTGAAGATTGGCCTGAAAAACTCAAGATCCTGTCCGCCCCAAACCGGAAACCAGGCAGGAAATTTACTTTTAACGACAGGAAAATACAGCATATCAACCACATTGCCATGCAGCAGACCGGCGTAGCCATTGGAAGAATATTTGGCCAGACCGGCATACCCCATATAATCATTAATCGCCGGGTTGGCATTGTACACCATGCCTTTATCGAAAATAAGGCCATAAAAGGTAGAGTCGATCAGGTTGCCCAACGCACCGGCATAAATAAGGGCTGCGCAGAAGATAAACCCCCGGTGGTGTTTACGGGCAATCAGGCGGCCAAGATACCAGGTACCAAAGATCACCGCACCGAAACGAAAGACGGTAAGGGCGATTTTGCCCATATTACCCCCAAATTTCAGTCCGTAAGCCATACCGGGGTTCTCTACAAAAGTGAGGTTGAACCAATTGCCGAACACGGGTACGGTTTCACCCAACTGAAAATGGGTTTTGATGTAGAGTTTCAGGGCCTGGTCGGCAAAAATGACCAGTGCAATCAATAGTATAACAGTTCTCCGCTTCATAATGATCGGCAAAGATAGGGGGAAAAGGGGTTTGGCAGTTCCATCGCGGAGTCGGGTAAAAAGTTAATATTTGGGGGGAGGCAGTACTGCGTAACTGGTACTGGGTACTTTGTAGAGTCTGGTTTTGTCTTGAATCTTATTTCTTGCACCCGGAATAGCAGTAAGATAAGAAGACAGAAGTATCCGGACGGGTGCTGTCCTGATACTTGTGCCCCTCCTATCCGGAATAGCAGCAGGATAAGCAATTCCGGTACTCGGTATGACGGGGCAGAACCCGTCACCGCGGGTTTCAACCCCGCGGTCAGGTACTGCCTGCCCAAAGGGTAGGCAAAAGGCAGGATATCCCACTGATGCGCCACTGATGCGCCACTGATATCCCACTGTAAAGGGGAGTGGGATATCTATGGGTGAACGCTGGCTGAACAGGGGATAGTATATGGTACTTAGTACCTGGTACTCAGCCGGGCGCGTCCTTAATCTTATGCCGCGGGACATAGTATCGGGGTAAACATCGGGGTCTGAGACCCCCTGTTTAAAACCCGCCAGCTACGGGGGTAAATGGGAAAAGACGGGCTTAGACGGGTAACACTCGGCTTTACTACGGGGTTACCCCGGGGCTGCTATAGGAAAGATGCCCTGGAGGTAGCAGGGTCAAAGACGTAAGTATCGGGAGGAGGTACTGAGTACTTAGGGTCGACCTATCAAAAGTTTAGGTCGGCCTATAGGCAGGTATAGGACGACCTATCAAAAGTTTAGGTCCTCCTATGGGTAGGTATAGGTCGACCTATCAAAAGTTTAGGTCCTCCTATGGGTAGGTATAGGTCCACCTATTAAAAGTTTAGGTCCTCCTATGGGGAGG
>JAAFIK010000079.1 GCA_013298665.1 Chitinophagales bacterium | reverse complement strand
GTGACCGCGTCAGGATTCAAACCTGAAACCTTCTGATCCGTAGTCAGATGCTCTATTCAGTTGAGCTACGCAGCCTTACCATTAAATTTGGTCGGCAAAGATATGGTGATATATTTATTTCGCCAAACAGTAACTTAAATATCTTTACAACCCACTCAGGAAACTGGTGTGGATATAATCCACCACATTCACGAGGTTGTTGGTTTGTTCATATACTTTCAACTGGCGATCGGCACCGGTACCTTCTTCCATCATTTTATGCACATTATTAACAGCGTGTCTGCTGCCCAGGTGGGGCACCACATCGTCAATAAAATCGAGCAATTCATAAATGAGGATACGGGTATTGACCTCGCTTTCCTTGCCAAAGTCGATCAGGCTGCCATCAATCCCGTAGCGGCTGGCCCGCCACTTGTTCTCGTTGATCAATGCCCTGGAGTATTGTATAAAGTTGAGGTTTTGCGCCCGCAACTTATAAATTTTGGCACAGATGGCCTGGAAGAGGGCAGCGATGGTAATGGTCTCCTGCACCGTCATGGGTACATCACAGATGCGGAACTCCACCGTATTGAAAAAGGGGTGTACCCGCAGATCCCACCAGATTTTTTTCGCATTATCGATACAGTTCGTTTTCACCAGCATTTTTACATAGTTGTCGTATGCTTCAATGCTTTCAAAAGCTTCCGGGATACCTGTACGCGGGAACTTGTCGAATACCTTGGTACGGAAAGATTTATACCCGGTTTTGCGGCCTTCCCAAAAAGGAGAGTTGGTACTCAAAGCATAAATATGCGGCAGAAAATACCGGGTGCTGTTGGCAATATGGTTCGCCATTTCCCGGGTTTCCATGCCTACGTGTACGTGTAAACCAAAAATCAGGTTACTCCGTGCAGCCTCCTGCAGTTCGTTCACGATTTCATTATAGCGTGCGTGTTCGGTAATAAGCTGGCTCTCCCAGTGGCTGAAGGGGTGGGTGCCCGAAGCACCTATCCAGAGCCCGAGTTCACCGGCAACGCCACTGATGGTTTTGCGCAGGGTAGCCACATCCATAAAAGCCTCATCCACATCCTGGCAAATGTCGGTACCTACCTCCACCACTGCCTGGTGCATCTCCGCCTTTACTTTGTCTTTAATCACCTTCTGGCCTTCCAGCACAATCTTTTGTTCATGGCTTTTCAACTCACGCGATACCGGGTCAATCACCATGTACTCTTCTTCAACCCCGAGCGTAAAATGCTTGTACGATATATTCGCCATATGGAAGTGTTTAAAAAGGGCACCCGCTTACCGGGTGCCTCACTGATCAATTAATATAATGTTTGTTTGGCCGATCCTCTTTTGATGTACTCACCCCAGGTGAGGTTATCTGTACCGTCTGTCTGTGCCAGGGCTTTTTCGATGGCAAAGGAGGCTGCAGCTTCCACGACCCAGTCGAAGTTTTCCTGGCCAACGCTGTTGATATCGGCATCGGGTGCGGGATTGCAGAAATCAATGGCATAAGGTACGCCATCGCGCAATGCCAGTTCTACGGTATTGAAGTCGTAACCAAGATAATGATTGATGCGCAGTACGATGTCTTCCATCATCTTCAGTTTGGCCGCATCCGGTTTGAAGTCGGCTACATAGCGCAGGTGGTGCGGATTACGCGGCTCGTAGCTCATGATGCGTACGTGTTTGCCACCAATACAGTAACAGCGGTAATATTCTTCAAAAACGATCTCTTCCTGCAGCAGCATAACCAGTTCCCCGGTTTCAGCATGTTTGGTAAAAAAATCGTCCATATCGTGCAGCTTATACACGTTTTTCCAGCCACCGCCCGCAAAAGGCTTCATATAAGCAGGAAAGCCTACATATTTGAAGATACCTTCCCAGTCAAGCGGGTAGGCGAGGTTGGAGAATGACGCTTCTGAAGTATCCGCCGGCAGATCGCGCGAAGGCAGGATCACCGTTTTGGGAACCGGCACGTCAATCTTTGTGGCCAAGCAGTTGTTGAAAAACTTCTCATCTGCACTCCACCAGAAGGGGTTGTTGATTACCGCAGTGCCGCAGATGGCTGCATTTTTCAGGAAGGCCCGGTAGAAGGGAACGTCCTGTGATATACGGTCGATGATCACGGCGTAACCGCTGCTTTCGCCCTGCATCACTTTATCGATGCGTACGGGTTCTGCCATGATACCATCTATCTTTTTGCTGTTGACTCTTTCTACAAAGGCTTCCGGAAAACTCCTTTCCTTGCCATGTAAGATGCCGATTTTCTTCATAATCAATTCTTTTTTGGTTTGAGCGTTGATAAAAACATATCCTGCAATCAAATATATTTCCTGCTGTGCAATAAAACAAATTAAGTTTATCAAAGACTTATAATCCCGGTTTTCTTATTTTTGAAAAATATGCAAGCAGCGAGAACGATTACCACAGTTACAGAAACCCATCTCATGACCTCCGCCTTCCTGAAGCGGGAAGTACAGGTGGACTGCTATTTACCCGGTACAACCAACCTTCTTTCGCAAACCACTTTACTCCTCATCAACGATGGACAAAACCTTGCGGAAATGGATTTTGCCGGAATCCTGCAGGGTTTATATGATGATGAAGCGATCAGCCCCCTGTTTTGCATCGGCATCCATTGCGGTACCGACCGGAAAAATGAGTATGGCACGGCAAAGCTGCTGGATTATAAGGGACGGGGTACCAAGGCCGCCTTGTACAACCGTTTTATATTTGAAGAACTGCTGCCCTTTATCCGCAAAACCTACGACGCACCATCTTTTCTTGAAAAATCCTTTGCCGGTTTCTCTTTGGGAGGATTGTCTGCGCTGGATATGGTCTGGAACAACCCGCACGAATTTACAAAAGTGGGGGTGTTCAGCGGGTCGCTCTGGTGGCGCGATAAAAGCCAGGACGATCCTGACTTTAATGAAGAAACAGACCGGATTATGCACCGGCAGGTCAAAGAAGGTGCCTATGCCCCATGGCTGAGGTTCTTTTTTGAAGTAGGCACCCTCGACGAAACCGCCGATCGCAACAATAATGGCGTTATTGATGCCATCGACGATACCGTCAGCCTGATCGACGACCTTGTGACCAAGGGTTATCACCGTAAAAATGACATACAGATGCTTGTCCTCGCTGATGGCAAACATGATGTACCCACCTGGGCACGTGCCTTTCCCGACTTTTTGCGATGGGGTTGGGGAAAGAATACCGAAGTAATGGAGTGAACCACATTTGTTTAATGCTTCCCTTTACCCTAACTTTGCCGCACTCAACATTCTTTACCACAACGTGCGGAAAATCTGGTGGAAAATATTGTCGCTCCTGCTGCTGGTGTATACGGTTACCGGCGGCTTGCTGATGGATGTCCCCCGTCTTTTTATCCTTAATGAATCTATACGCAATCTCTACTTCCATGTTTGTATGTGGTTCGCCATGATGATCCTTTTCGGGATAAGCATTTTCCACAGCATCCGGTATCTCCTCAGCAACAACCTCCGTTTCGATATCAATGCCAGGCAGTATGCTGCGGTAGGCAGTGTACTCGGGCTGCTTGGCTATATTACCGGCGCCATCTGGGCCAATTATACCTGGAAGACCGACCAGAGCCAGAGCCTGGCCAGCATCTTAAAGGAACCTAAACTCATTGGCGCCGCAATTGCCCTGCTCATTTACGGGGCTTACTTTGTATTGCGCGGTTCATTTACCGATATTGACAAAAAAGCAAGGGTAAGTGCGGTGTACAACATTTTTGCTTTTGCCATGCTTTTCCCATCCATCTGGATCATTCCAAGGCTGGTGGGCAGCCTTCACCCCGGTGCACCGGGCAGTGATAGCGGCAACCCCGCCCTGAATTTCAAGGATATCGACAGCAGGCTGCGTATCGTCTTTTATCCTGCCGTTATCGGGTGGACGCTCCTCGGGGTATGGATTACTACATTAAAGATCAGGCTGCAACTTTTAAAAGATAAATCATTGATTCATGAATAGGACAGCAAAGAGAATACTGACATCTGCCCTTCTTGCACTGACCAGTATACCGGGTATGGCGCAGAGTACCACACCCGATATGGCCGATGCGATGCGCGCCAATGGAAAGATATATGTGGTGGTTGCTGTTTGCCTGACCATATTACTCGGTTTAATTGCGTATGTATTTGCGATAGACCGTAAGATCAGTAAACTGGAAAAAGAACAGCCTTAAGCTGTATTATTGATAAAACCATACAGGAACAGTTCCTGTTGCTATATGACTTTCCTGTGATTACCCGGTAAAAAACGATTGCAAAAAATAAACCAAACAAATTTATGTCAGCACAGCAGCCATACAGCTTCTTCCAGAGCGTGGAGAGAAGTTTTGACAAAGCCGCAAAATTTACCCAATGGAACCCGGGTATCCTCGAACAGATTAAAGCGTGTAACAGCGTTTACCAGATGCGTTTCCCCGTTAAAATGGACGATGGCCGTATTGAGGTAATCGAAGCTTATCGTGTACAGCACAGCCACCACAAAGCACCCTGTAAAGGGGGTATCCGCTTCAGTGATGAAGTAAACCAGGATGAAGTAATGGCACTGGCCAGTCTGATGACGTATAAGTGCGCCATTGTAAATGTACCCTTTGGTGGTGGTAAAGGGGGGATCAAGATCAACCCGCGTAAGTACAGTGTGTATGAACTCGAAAAGATTACCCGCCGCTATACCTCGGAGTTGGTGAAGAAAAACTTTATCGGCCCCGGTACCGATGTGCCGGCACCCGATTATGGCACCGGCGAAAGAGAAATGGCCTGGATCGTAGATACCTATGCCTCCCTCAAACCCGGTGAAATAGATGCTGCCGGTTGTGTAACGGGCAAACCCATTACGCAGGGTGGAGTACGCGGTCGTCGGGAAGCGACAGGGCTTGGTGTGTTCTATGGCATCCGCGAAGTATGTAATATGGAAGACGTGATGAACCGGCAGGGTCTCAGCGTGGGTATTGCCGGCAAAACCGTTGTGGTGCAGGGGCTGGGTAATGTGGGTTTCCATTCGGCCAAGTTCTTCCGAGAAGCCGGGGCAAAAGTGATTGCCCTCGCCGAATACGAAGGCGCCATCATGAATCCCGATGGCCTCAATGAGGAAGAAGTATTTGAACACCGCAAAGCCACGGGCAGCATCCTCAATTTCCCCGGTGCCACGAACTTAGCCAAAAATACCGATGCGCTTGAGCTTGCCTGCGATATCCTTATCCCGGCAGCCCTCGAAAATGTAATCAATGGCGATAATGCCCCACGGGTACAGGCAAAGATTATTGGCGAAGCGGCCAATGGTCCCTGCACACCCGAAGCCGATGAAGTGTTTACACAAAAAGGTATTCTTTGTGTACCCGATATGTACCTCAACGCCGGTGGTGTTACGGTAAGTTATTTTGAGTGGCTGAAAAACCTGAGCCATGTGCGCTACGGCCGGATGGAAAAAAGGTTTACCGAAAACCTCAACGGGCATATCCTGGGCCAGATCGAAGAACTGAGCGGTAAAAAGGTAAGCGACAAAGAACGCGCCTTCATCATGCACGGACCTGAGGAAAAAGACCTGGTACACAGCGGACTTGAAGAAACCATGATTACCGCCACGCGCGAGATCATGGAAGTGTGGAAAAGCAATCCCGGCATACCCGATATGCGCACGGCCGCATACGTAAATGCCATCAATAAGGTAGCAACCAGTTATGCTGAGTTGGGCATATTTCCATAAACATCATAACATATTATACGGAAAAGAGCTGTCCCGAAAGACGGCTCTTTTCCGTCAACAACTGTTTTGTAAATCGTAAACAGCAGGTCTTGTCATTCGCATATCTTTGCAACCTTAAATCATGGTTATGTTAGATACTATCGAGCGTGCAATAGAAGATATAAAAAATGGTAAACTGGTGATCGTTGTAGATGATGAGGACAGGGAGAACGAGGGAGATTTCGTTACGGCAGCAGCCAATGCCACCCCGGAAGTGGTCAATTTTATGAGTATGTATGGGCGGGGACTGATCTGCACCCCCCTGATTGAAGAACGTTGTGATGAACTGGAGTTGCCACCGATGGTAACCAGTAATACCTCCCTGCACGAAACCGCATTTACCGTAAGTATCGACCTGCTTGGCCATGGTTGTACAACAGGGATATCGGCGCAGGACAGGGCAAAGACCATACAGGCGCTGGTGGATAAAGACATCAAACCGGAAGATTTTGGCCGGCCGGGGCATATCTTCCCCCTGCGGGCAAAACGGGGGGGCGTACTCCGCCGTTCGGGACATACCGAAGCCACGGTTGACCTGGCCCGGCTGGCTGGTTTTGATCCCGCTGGTGTACTGGTGGAAATCATGAATGAAGATGGAACCATGGCGCGTTTACCCGAGCTGATGGAAATCGCGAAGCGGTTCGACCTGCGGATCATTTCCATAAAAGACCTGATCCAGTACCGCCTGCGGCAGGAAACCCTGATCCGTGAAGAAGTACGGGTAACCATGCCCACCCGTTATGGCCAGTTTGAGCTGGTTGCCTTTACACAGATCAATACGGGCGAAGTACACATGGTACTAAAAAAAGGCGACTGGGAAAAAGACGAACCCATCATGGTGCGTGTACACAGCAGTTGCATGACGGGCGATATCCTGGCCAGCCTGCGCTGCGATTGCGGCGACCAACTGCACCAGGCCATGAAAATGGTGGAAGCAGAAGGGAAGGGGCTGATCCTGTACATGAACCAGGAGGGCAGGGGCATCGGCCTTCTCAATAAACTCAAGGCCTATAAGCTGCAGGAAGAAGGCATGGATACCGTGGAAGCCAATCTTGAACTCGGCTTTGGTATGGATGACCGGGATTATGGCGTTGGGGCCCAGATCCTCCGCCACCTCGGCGTGTCAAAAATGCGGCTCATCAGCAATAACCCCAGGAAAAGGGCTGGTCTTTCGGGTTATGACCTGGAAATCGTGGAAAAATTGCCGATAGAAGTAAAGCCCAACCCGCACAATGAGAAATACCTGCAAACCAAACGCGATAAAATGGGGCACGAAATCTTAAAGGGCTGAGCCATCGGAGCTTACCCGGGTGTGCCATTCTCAGCACTGTTCCTTATGTCAATGTACGGTGTGCAGTAGCCGATGTGCAGATTCATGTATGCCCGGCAGGTAGCCCCCCGCAAATACGTTCACCATACTTTTGGGTGTCAATACCGTTGCGTTGCCCGAGGCGGGCGCAGGGCTGATGCCCGTATATCCGCAGGGAGACCATTGGAGCAAATACCCGTCATAGAGCAGGTATGCAGTATCCGGAGCATCACCTTTGATAAAAGTGCCGCTTGGCAAAGCCGTTATCGGCGCGGTTGAAGTTTGCTGCCGTCCCCATGGATCGAGCCGCTCTGTTTGCAGCAGCTTATCGATGGTGAGTATTTTTTTGTCGGGTAAGGTATAGCGGTGGCTGTTGGTTTTCACCCACAGGTCTTTAAACCGCTTAAAGTCCGGATACCTGCACATCCCGCAGGGCCGGTGTCCCGCAGCAAAAGAAGTGGCCTCATCCAGGAAAAACAATTCTGTGTAATGGTTTTCTGTCATCAACCGTCTTCTTACCGATCCGTATTGCAGCACACAGGTAATCCAGTAGAGGGTTTTGTAAGGTGCTGTAATCTTTTGCTGTTTGTGCAGCACCCCACGGTTGCCCATAAAGGTTCCCCTGCAGGGCGTGCTGATGATATTGCCGAATGGTGTAACGCGGTTTTGTAATGGCATAACTAAAGTCAACGGGTGAATGACGTACTTCCTTATCCCCCCTTCAGCTTCTGTAAGGTCTTCCTCGCCTCCTCGTTGGAAGGATCGTACAGCAGGTATTGTGTCAGGTATTCTGCTGCTTTGGGTTTGTCCTTCCTGATATTCAGGTGATAGACCACCAGTTTATACAGGGCGGAGATGAGCTGGTTTTTGTATTTTACCGTATCCCGTTGTGCAAACGCGATCATATTTTCCAAATGTGGTACAGCCAGCCCCAGCGCCATACTCGTATCCTGTGCTTCATTGCACTTGATGCGGTAGGTATAGCCATAAACCTGGTCGGGATACTTCTCCTTATACTGTTGCCAGAGCGTGTCGGACAGGGTATAGTGTTTTACGGTAAGGTGCGCCATGGCCCGGTTGTACAGGTCCACATTGCTCGGGCGTGGTTTTACAGTAAACAACCGGTCCCAGGTAGCCGCCACCAGTTCTCCGTTACCTGTCTTTTTATAGAGGTCGATCAACTGCATCAGGTAGCCCAGCCGGCCGGCCGTATCCGTTTCAAAAGCCTTGTTGCAATACTCAATCGCCTTTACTTCCGAACCCGGGAACTTTGCCGTTACTTTCGCCGCAATCTCGTAATCTGAGCCCAGTATCTTTGCGGGGTCTTCAGCCTGCATAAACGCATCAATTTCTCTTTTAGCCGCCACGGAATCACCCAGGCGGTCGTAGCAATAGGCATTGAGCATTTTCAGCCTCGTGCCGATCTCGGTTGCGCACTTGCCATTGGCCAATTCGCCCGAGCGGGTGATGGCCTCACTGTATTTACCGGCGCGGAACAGGTAATCTGCCGCAAACAGGTCGGTATTGCAATCCTGGTCGGAATTGGCGATGTATTTGTCGAGAAATTCTTTGGCGAGGTTTACATCGCGGAAGGAGTAGTGGTTGTACAATTCCAGGTATCCCGGTGCAAAAGCAGGATCGCCCTGAACCGACTTATTGTAATACTCCAGCATAATTTCATAGTTCTTCTGGGTCTGGTAAATCTTACCGAGCCTGATCCAGGCCAGGCCATTCTGCGGTTCTATCTCCAGTGCGCTCCGGTAGCTCTTATCCGCATTTCCCCCGTCAATCAGTTTGCGGTAGGCATTACCCAGCAGGATGTAGATGTTTACCTTTTTGGCGTTCTTGATGGCCAGCGCCCGGTTAAGGATATCGATGGCATACGTATAGTCGCCAGCCCTCGCATCGATGTTGGCACGCGCGATGGCCATCAGCAGTTCTGCATCCTTGCCATTGGACGAGCCCAGCGCCGATTCAAATTTGGCCTGTCCTTCACTGTTGCGGTTTTCCAGCAGGTCGATATGCCCCATTGCAGCGGTAAGCAAACCATTGCCCGCATTGCTTTGCAGTGCGGCCGACCATACCTGTTTGGCGGTGCTGACAGCGGGTTTGGGTTGCATGAGGTAGCATTGCCCCAGCCAGTAAGCCGCTTCCGCATCGCGCGGATTTACTTTCACCAGGTCATCAAAGATGCGGATCGCAGTTTTATAACGTTCATAGTAAATCATTTTCTGGCCGGCAGCTACCGATTGGGCATTGGCCGTGCAGCAGATGGTAAGGGTCATGATCCCCATCAAAAAAGTCCTGACAAATCTCAATCGCATACGGGTATGTTTAAGCATTTCTGTGTAGTCGTTTACCATTATTTATCGTCCCCAAGATACTGAAAGATAGGCAATCACCACAAGGGCATTCGCCAAAAAATTCACCACATCATTGTTGCACCATTGCCATCCCCCAACAAGGCTGCTGCCCGCTGCCGGTTGCTCACCGATACGCCCTGCGGCATCGGCGTATTTGGCCTGCAGACTGCTGCCCAGCAGACTATCCGCCAGCATCCCCGCAAAGGCCAGGAGTGTAAGCGGCCATACCCGCGGCCAGGGCAGACCAAAGAGCAGTTTACCCGCGATCACCAGCACCAGGGCCGCTGCCAGTCCCGCCAGCGTACCCACAAACGAAATCCCTCCCGAGAGTCCCTTCGCAACAGGTTTAAAACGCGTGATGTCGATCGTTTTCCCCCCTGCAAACTTACCCAGCTCGGCACTGACGCTGTCGCTCATACTGGCACCAAAAGAGAGAATCATCGCTTCCAGCCATAGCAGATGCCCGGTAATGGCATAACATGCGCAGCAGACCGTGCCCGGCAACCCATTGGCAAAGACCTGTACCGCCTGCCGTCCCGCTTTTTCAAGCGGATCGGGATTCAGTTTGCCCAGCAGGCTACCCGCTGCGAGGAACAGGGCGGGGCAGACTAATCCTGCCGGGCCCGCCCCGGCATACAATACAATCCCCATCCACAACGCCGCCGCCGCACCACCGGGGGTGAGCCAGCGCTTCAGCACCGCTCCCCGGGCCAACCCCGCCAGTACGGGTATCAATACCGCAAGGGCAGGGTAGGGGGGTGTTGCTGCCGCCTGCAAAAGATACACCCAGGCAGCGGTGACCAATGGTACGGTGAGGTTATCACTGCCCCGCCAGGAAAACAATTCGGTGAGCGCGGGTACAATTGCCCATACTGCGGCCACGAGCAAGCCATGCGCCGACCATTCGCTCCTGAGGCAGAACGCCAGTACCATATTGGTGAGAAAAAAGGTAATACCACCCAGCCAGGACTTCTTTTCTTTCCAGAACACCAGTGTGTACTTTGCCAGGCGTTCGCCCGCAAAACCGGCAGCCGCATCGCAGATGCCGAGGGTGAGTACCGCAAACAGGGTAATTTGTACCGGTAAGGCCGGGCAGCAAAGTAAGAGACCAAAAGCGAGGGGGAAGAGCGCGATGCCATAACTGTCCGTTTGCCCCACGCGCAGCCATTTTTTACGTACAATCACCCACAACAGTGCCGCGGCCGCAAAAAAGATGAGCGCCAGCAGGTGGCGGTCGGTAAAGCGCGCTATGGCAACGGCACAGGTGATGATGGCACCCGCGTGCAGCAGCTTACGGCCATCCGTGGGTTTCAGCAGTTGCCTCGCACAGACCCATTCGATGACAATCACCAGTAATACGATGATGCCTGTAGCCGTAAGACCGGTAATCAGATCTGTTGTGGAAATAAACATAGCTGGCCGAAGCCTGTTGTTGTATAGTATGATGGAATGGCCATACGACCGACCAGTGTTAAAAGTACGACAAACGGTTTTAAGACGATGGCTGTTTGCAGATATTTGACCGGTAAAGACAGATCCGGCAAGACATCCGGACGCGAACAAAACATCAGCACGAGCCAAAAAACCACTAACTTTAAACGGTAAAGTACAAGGCCCCTTATGATAAAAGAGCTGGAAGATCAAGAATGGTTTCCCGGGATACTGCGTCGGTACCAGGCTGGCTTTATTGGCTCGGTGGCCTGCTGGCTGCGGTTATATCGTCCCCTGGTACCCGTTCTGCAGCGCATGATCGACCCCTTGCCCCGCATCACCGATCTCTGCACGGGCAGCGGACTACCCGCCATAGATATGCACCGGCAACTGCGGGGCATCACCATTACCCTCCTCACCGATAAGTTTCCCTGCCGGATCGATACCCCTGATGGTGTACAGACCTGGGACGAGCCCCTGGATATACTCGCGTTCCAGTCGGCAGACAACTGTGTCTATACCATGTACAACGCCTTTCACCATTTCAATGCGGCACAGCAGCGCCAGTTGCTCCAGCAGATGGCCAATGCCAGGGCAGGCTTTCTGTTTGCCGAAGTGCTGACGCCCACCATTTTTGATGCGGTTAAAATCCTGCTCATGACCACGGTGGGGCAATTGCTCCTGGCTCCCTTTATCCAGCCCTTCAGTTGGAAGCGGTTGATCCTGACCTACCTTATCCCGGTCAACCTCATCACGGTGCTGTTCGACGGACTGGTGTCTGTCGCCAAATCACACAAAACAAGCTATTATCAAAATATGGTTAATACATTGACAGTCAATGACTACCGCATCTTTGTTGAAAAAAATATCCGGTGGACGGGCACCCTGACCACCATCCGCGGGGAGGCCATCACATGAGCCATCCCCTCACAACCCTCTGGCGTTTCAGCCGCCCGCATACCATCATCGGCTCCCTCTGCAGCATCACCACGCTCTACCTGCTTGCGCTGGAGGGACAGTCGCCCGCCGCGCATCCTGCCCTCTATGGGTGGACCCTCCTGGCCGCCCTCAGTTGCAATGTATTTATTGTGGGGCTCAACCAGGTGGTGGATGTAGCGCTCGACAAGATCAACAAACCCTGGCTGCCCCTGGCCTCGGGTGAACTCGCCATGCCCGTGGCGAAGCGCATCATCTATACCAGTCTTGCCGTTTCGCTTATCGCCGCCGCATTTGCCTCCTGGCTGCTGCTGGCCATCATCATGGTCATTACCCTTATCGGCGTGGCCTATTCCGTTCCGCCCGTACAGCTCAAAAAGCACCACCTGCCCGCAGCCCTCTGCATCACGCTGGTGCGCGGCCTTATCGTGAATATCGGCATACTCCTGCATTTTATCTATGCCATCCACCACCAGTACCGGCTGCCCGCCATCGCCTGGCCCCTTACGCTCTTCATCATCGCCTTCAGCATCGCCATTGCCTGGTTTAAGGACCTGCCCGATACGGAAGGCGATGCCATCTTTAAGTTCCGCACTTTCCCCCTGCTGTACAGCAAAGCCTTTGCCCTGCGGCTGGGTGCGCTGGGCGTATCCGCCGCCTATGGCTATGCCCTCTACTGGGCCTTTCGCCGGCAGTCGGCATTGCTGGGTTATGGCCACCTTGTACTGCTGGTATTGTTCGGGATCAACTGTGCCGTAGTGCGGCTGGCTGTACCCGCCTCGGTAAAAGGGTTTTACCTGCGGTTCTGGTTCTTTTTCTTTGCCGAGTACATCCTGTTTGCCGTATGGGCTGTCGTGTATGGCGGGGTGGGGTAGCAGAAAAGCGATATCAGTGGCGGAGCATCAGCGGAAGCAAAAAGAAAAAGAACAGCGTGATGAGGATAATCCTGATCACTACCTCCCCGCAATATTGAAAACGAAAAGTTGCCCCCCAACCCTTAACCCAAAAATACAGTAACTTTATCTCCGCCAGCAACACACACTGCTATGATTGATCCCCGCATCGTTGAAGATTCCATCAAAGCCATCGACGCCGCCCATTTCCAGGCCTTTTGCGACCGGCTGCTCATCACCCTTTATCCCGATGATTTTACCCCCGTACGCGCAGGAGGTCGCCGTGGCGATATGAAGAATGACGGGTACTGCGTGGGGAGCGGCCGCTTTTTTCAGGCGCATGCCAGCCGCGGGGAAGCCCTGGCAAAGATCAAAAACAAGATTGAAACAGACCTCAACGGTTGCCTGCAGCACTGGGGAGATGCGGTAAAGACCTTTGTGTACATCACCAACGATACACAGGTGGGGGAAGTGGAGCACCACATCAATACCCTGCGGCAGACCCACGGCCACCGCCTCAGCATTGAAACCTGGGGACCGCTCCGGCTCAGCAACAAACTCAACGAGCTCAGCCCGGAACAGGTGGAATACATCATTGAACGGCGGCTGACTGTAGCCGACCGTCCCCGCCATCCCCATTACCTCACCCCCTTTCCCGCCATCAACCCCGACGACGTGATTGGCCGGGACACTGCCCTTGGCGAACTCCG
>JAAFIK010000078.1 GCA_013298665.1 Chitinophagales bacterium | reverse complement strand
TGTTGGCTCAGCAAACCTTCGGACCTTTCCTTTCACTACCTGCAATAAATTGGTGCCGGAACTGTACCGTCAAAGGTTTCAACCTGCTTATGGCAAAAAGAGCCGCCACCAGGGAAGGCCTTGTAGAGCTGCTCCAAGAAGATGACTCCGATGCTTTCCCCGCTGCACCGGCTGATGATGCGGCTGCACAGCAGCAGTAATACATATCGGTTAGATAAAAGCCAATCCGGGAGGTGGCTTTTATTATTCCCTATTACTTATTGCTTTATTTTTTCTTTTAGTTCTTTTATTTTTTGGTTGGCGTATTCGGGCATCATTTCCCTGATGTTTTCAAAAAAGGCTATGGCGGATGGGTAGTTTTGTATGGCTTCATATAGTAGGCCGATGTTTTTTTGCATAATAGCCCAATCGCGGGGCTGGTCTTTTTTAGTATAGATTTCCAGTGTGTTTTGGTAAGCGGCAAGAGCTTCCGCTAGTAATTTTATCCTGTTTTCGCCAACTGTTAGAACTCCTTGGTTTTTGAGGATTTTTCCAAGACTGTTTTGAGCCATGGCCCATTCCTGTGGTTGATCCTCCTTGGTATAAATTTCAAGTGCTAAACGAAAAGCGGCAACTGCTTCTGCCAAATATGCTGCCCCTTTTTCCCCATCCGTTCTAATACCTTGCTCACTTAGTACCGACCCTAGATTATTTTGCGCCATCGCCCAATCTTGTGGCAGATCCTGCTTTGTATAGATTTCTAGTAAAGCACGAAAAGCGGCAACTGCTTCTGCCAAATATGCTGCTCCTTTTTCCCCATTGGTTCGGGTACCCAGTTCCATCAGTGCGGCTCCAAGATTATTTTGGGTTTCAGCCCAAGCGTAAGGCAGGTTTTGTTTAGTTCTGATCTCCAGTAAAGCACGAAAAGAAGTTACGGCTTCTGCAAGTACTGCGCACCCTTTTTCTCCATCAGTTCGCACACCCAGTTCCATCAATGCAACCCCTAGGTTCTGTTGAGTTATTGCCCATTGCTGAGGCATGAATTGTTTGGTATTGACTTCAAGCGAAGCATGATAACAAGAGATTGCTTGGGTCAACAATTTGTTTCCTTGTTCCCCACTTGTAATCATTGCTAGATTCAAAAATGCATTCCCTAAACTAGTTTGTACCGATCCCCAGTTCTGTGCATAATTTCGCTTGTTGTAAATTTCCAAAGCTGAACGATAAGCAGCAATTGATGATGTTAATAATTCAATCCTCTGTTGCCCCATACTTCGGTTGCTCTGTAGCCTAAGTACTGTACCCAAGCCATATTGTGTAACTGCCCAGTCATGCGGCAAGTCTTTCTTGGTATAAATTTCTAGGGCAGCACGATAAGCAGCGCTAGCCTCTGTTAATAATATAGTCCCTTTTTGTCCAGAAGTTCTAATACCCTGTTCTCTAAGTGTAGTACCTAGATTAGTTTGTGCCGCAGCCCAATCTTGCGGTAGGGTTTGCTTTGTAAAAACTTCAAGGGCAGCTTTATAAGAATCAACTGCCTCAACTAATAACTCAGTTCCCTTTTGTCCAGCAGTTCGAATGCCCATTTCTCTAAGAGTAGTACCTAAGCTATTTTGAGTTGCAGCCCAGTCCTGCGGCAGATATTGTTTGGTATAAATGTAAAGTACGGCACGGTAATCTGCAGCAGCCTCTGCCAGCAATGCGATTCCCTTTTCTCCAGCTACCCGGATGCCCTGTTCTCTAAGTGCGGCCGCCAAATTATATTGTGTAGAAGCCCAGCCTTGCGGCAGGTCTTGTTTAGTTCTTATTTCGAGTGCGTTCCTATAAGCTGCTACTGCTTCCGCTAGTAATGCGCTGCCCATTTCTCCATTACTCCTATTACCTTGTTCTTTAAGTGCGTTCCCTAAATTGTTTTGCGTCATGGCCCATTGCTGCGGCAAATCTTGTTTTGTCCTTATTTCAAGTGCATTACGGAAAGCCTCAATCCCTTCCACTATTAATGCAGTACCCTTCGATCCTGCAGTTTGGTTGCCTTGTTCCATAAGTGCTGTTCCAAGGTTATTTTGTGTGGCCGCCCAGTCTTGCGGCATGTGTTGCTTAGTCCTTACCTCAAGTGCAGCATGGAAAGCCTCAACAGCTTCCGATAAAAGTGTAATTTGCTTTTGCCCAATAGTATTGACACCCTGCTCTCTAAGCGTTACACCCAAATTATTTTGTGCTGCAGCCCAGAATTTAGGCGTATCTTTTTTAGTAAATATTTCAAGTGCAGCCCGATGTGCAAGAACTGCTTTCGCCAGGAAAGCAGTTCTTTTCTCTCCAGATGATCGGATACCCAAATCTCCAAGCACACCTGCCAAATTATGCTGAGTCATCGCCCAGTCCTTAGGAACCCCCTTTTTTGTATAGATTTTTAGTGCCCCATAGAGTGCGTCAACCGCTTGATTCATTAATGCAAACCAGGCTTCCCCATTAGTCCGGAGGCCTTGATGCCAAAGAACTACGCCCAAATTGTTTTGTATCGTTGCCCAATTCTGAGGATGTTTACCCTTGGTGTAGATTTCAAGAGCGGCTCTATAAGCAACAACAGCTTCTACCAGTAATTTAGTTCCATTTACTCCATCTGTTCGGGTGCCTATATTACTTAATGTGTTTCCTATATTATTTTGTGTCATTGCCCAATCCAAGTTTGAGCCTCTTTCGACATAGAATTCAAGTGCTTTACGATAAGTTTCAACAGCCTGACTTAATAGTTGATTACCCTCTTCGCCAGCTATTTGGGTACCCTTTTTCCGCATTGCATTTGATTTTAGCACACAAGCCATCCATTTTTCTTTTTCAAAAGAACCATAACGCTTCTTCAAAGAATCAGGCAAGGTTATTTTACCGATTGCTTTGTTATAAAAAAAAATGGCCTTTTCAAAATCATATCCCTCACTGGCGCTATTACCGCTCAGGATATAGGCATTACAGGCCGATTGAATGATGGTTACGGTATTTCTAATTGACTTTTGATCTTTCTTGATATGCTCATCGGCCAATCGCCCCCACTTATCGCCCGCCTTCTCATAATATTCCGAGGACACCTTAAACTTGCGCAAATAATAATTCCGAGCCCCTTGCAACTCAAAATTGTTTATTTCTTCTTTAACAGGATCAGAGTATGCCCATTTATCTATCATTTCTTTTACCTCGTTTGCGGTAAATCCATGATAATCAGCAAACTCTTTAAAATAGCGGTCGAAATTATTTAGCACTTCCTGCCTGGCTAATTGCGCTTTTTCAACTTCCTTTTTTGAGATATTTTGAATAAAAGCCACAATGGAAGCATTGGAAAAAAACTTCATACTCCCCTTTGGCAGCAAAACAATTGGCTGCTCAAAAACATCATCCAGAAAACTGTTCGGCAGATTAAAACTTCCATACAAAGGCATCTGGATGGCATATCCGTTCGCCTGCACGTTGGCTATCACTTCGCTGCCCGGCAGGTAGTTTTTGGGCAAGTCAATGGCAAAACGCCCATTGTTGTCAGTAATGTCGCCAAGCGTACCTACACTTACCCGCACCCCTTTAAATAATTTACACCCTGCTTGGTTAAACCCACTGCTGCACCCATCGTTGGTTACAATACCTTTCAGCCTTACCTGGCCAATTATTGGCCCCATATTCAGTAAAAGGCCGCTAATGAAAATGATTGTTCCTTTCATAAATCTTCTTTTTTTAATGAAATGTCAATGGCTTTGGGAAGTGTATGGTATTCGTCCCGGGTATTATACCCCTTTGCTCCCGCATACATACGGATGCTTTGCCCCGGCTCAGCTTTTACTTTTATTTCAAATGTGCCATCACTGGTGGTAATGATGGTATCACCAGGGGTTAAATTGGATGTAACCCATGCGTTGGGGATGCCCTTGTCATGGTTCAACTGTCTTACAATGCCCGACACAAGCAAACTATCGCTTTTAACAGGGCGGTCTGCTTCCGGTTCGGGTTGATTATTCATTTTTTTTTGTGCCGTAAGTGTACTTGAGATAACAGTCCAAATACTCCAACCAGCCAATATAATAAGCAGAGCAATAGCAAGCCGTTTAAAGCCGGTTTGTTGCAGTTTTTGTTTGATTATCGCCACAATGCTTTGCTTGGGCGTCGGCACTGGTTGCTGCCTTAAATGACTGGCACAACTAAAGTACAATCGCTCAAGCTGTTCCTGAAAACTGCCCTCAAAATCCCCAACGTGATTCTTTCCGGTCAAGTCGTAGTTAAAACTTCCACTAAACTTAATTTTGAATGGGTTAAATGGGATGATGCATTTTTTATTTTCATACGCAATACTGGTTTCGCTAGCTACGTCATCTGAAGCATTTGCATTTTCAGTAAGTACCAAAATAAAAATGGGGATCGCTGCTATCAGTCGAGCGATTTCAGCTTTAAACTTTGCCCCGCCTGGATTGTCTTCCACCCTGCTCGACACCCAGCATTTCAAACCCCTGCTTTCCAGATAGGTATAGATATCTTTCACCAGCTTACCGTCCTGGTGCGAATGGCTGATAAAAATATCATATTTTGTAACGGGCTCAATTGGTTGCATAATAGTGATGGGTTGGGGCAGCCATGGGGTTATCTTTTGGAAAGCTACCCAAACTGTCATCGTAAAGGTATAAAGTGGTTTTCTGTGATGGGGAGGGGATTTTTCCGGTTTTTTTGTTTGTACCAGGCAGGCTGCGCGGCTAATTTGACATCAAAGTTACATCATGCTATATTTCGCAAGCTCCCCACCCAATCCCCTGATTTTCTGTATATTTATACGCAAACTTTACAACAGCAGTCCTTACAATGGCAGTAATCGCTTTCTTTGACCTGGAAACAAACCCGAAAACACAGGAAGTACTCGATATCGGGGCAATACTTTCAACTGGGCCCACCTTTCACCAGGCCAGCCCTATCGCTTTTGCCAACTTTGCCAGTACCGCCGATTTTTTATGCGGACATAATATCCTGGCGCACGACCTGCCAGCCCTCCGGCGGCAACTCGGCAACCCGGCGTATGGTACGCACATTGCTATTGATACCCTGCTGCTGTCGCCCCTGCTTTTTCCGCAAAAGCCCTATCACAAATTGCTGAAGGATGATAAGTTCCAAACAGAAGAACGCAACAACCCCCTCAACGATGCACAAAAAGCGCAGGCGCTCTTGTATGATGAAGTCAATGCTTTTCGCCAATTGCCCGCCGCTTTTCAGGAAGTATTGTACCAGCTATTGGGCAACCAGCCGGGTTTTGACGCTTTCTTCAATCATATCGGCTTTGTGGCAACAGACAATAGCACCACCGCTGCATGGCTGACCAATTTTTTAAAAGAAAATGCCTGTAGTAACAGCCCCGTGCAGGAGCTGATGCTGCAGCATCCCATAGCAATGGCCTACACCCTCGCCCTGATCCATGCCAACGACCGCTATTCCATCACCCCTCCCTGGGTACTGAAAAACTATCCCGAAGTGGAGCGTCTGCTGTTCCTGCTGCGGAATAATCCCTGTGTATCCGGTTGTAGCTACTGCAACCAGGCACTCAATCCCGTTGTGGCACTCAAAAGACATTTTGGCTTCGATGCTTTCCGCAGCTACGATGGGGAGGCACTACAGGAAAATGCGGTAACAGCGGCCGTACAGGGCAAATCCATCCTGGCGGTTTTCCCCACTGGTGGCGGCAAATCCATCACCTTTCAGGTACCGGCATTAATGAGCGCCGAAAATGCCAAAGCCCTCACCGTGGTTATTTCTCCGCTGCAATCGCTGATGAAAGACCAGGTGGACAACCTGGAGAAAGCGGGCATTACAGAAGCCGTGACCATCAACGGCCTGCTCGACCCCATCGAAAGAAGCCAGGCCATTGAACGGATTGAAAATGGCATGGCCAGCCTTTTGTACATCGCACCCGAATCACTCCGCTCTGTTACCATCGAGCACCTGCTGCTCAAAAGAAAAATCGCCCGCTTTGTAATTGACGAAGCGCATTGCTTTTCTTCCTGGGGGCAGGATTTTAGGGTGGACTATCTCTACATCGGCGATTTCATCAAACAATTGCAGCAGAAAAAGAACATCGAATACCCCATCCCCGTTTCCTGCTTTACCGCTACCGCCAAACAAAAAGTAATTGAAGACATACGGGATTATTTTAAGGAAAAACTGAACCTGGTACTGGAAGTGTTCAAGGCGAAAGCGGGCAGGAACAACCTGCAGTACAGGGTATCCCAAAGAGACGGTGATGATGATAAATACAACGAGCTCAGAAATATTATAGCATCCAAAGACTGTCCCGCCATTGTATATGTATCCCGTACCAAACGGGCGTACAAACTGGCCGAACGCCTTTCCGGCGATGGTTTCAGCGCCAAGCCCTATCATGGTAAAATGGACCGGGAGGAGAAAACCGCCAACCAGGATGCCTTTATGACCGGCCAGGTGAACATCATCGTGGCTACCTCGGCCTTTGGTATGGGCGTAGATAAAAAAGACGTTGGCGCCGTTATCCATTACGATATATCCGACTCGCTGGAAAACTATGTACAGGAAGCAGGCAGGGCCGGCCGTGATGAAAACATGGAAGCCAATTGCTATGTGCTTTTCAATGATACGGATCTCGACAAGCATTTTATTCTGCTCAACCAAACAAAAATCAGCAGTAAGGAAATCAACCAGGTTTGGAAGGCCATCAAGGAACTCACCAAAACAAGAAATAAAGTCTCCAATTCTGCCCTCGAAATTGCCCGTAAAGCCGGTTGGGATGATAGCATTCAGGAAATAGAAACCAGGGTAACCACAGCAGTGGCAGCACTGGAAGATGCCGGTTACCTGAAACGTGGCCAAAACATGCCCCGTGTTTTTGCCAACAGCATCCTGAGTAAAACCGCCGATGAAGCCATTAAGAAAATTAACAGTTCCGAAAAATTCAATGATGCGCAAAAAATAAAAGCCATCCGCATCATCAAAAAACTATTTTCCAGCAAAAGCAAAAGGCTTTCTACCGATGAGGAAGCAGAATCAAGGATTGATTATATGTCAGACCAGTTGGGCATCGCAAAAGAAGAAGTGATCCGCGTGGTTGAGTTGCTCAAAGAGGAACAGATACTGGCCCAAACAAAAGACCTCACTGCTTTCATCAAACAGGGTGAAAACAGTAACCGTTCTCTATCTATTACTGACAACTTCAGGAAGATAGAGGATTTGCTGTTTACGCTTGCCGAAGAACAGCCCGTAACCTGGCACCTCAAAGAAATCAATGAACAGGCCGCTGCACAAAACATCAAAGACTGCAGTCCCAATAAGCTCAAAACAATCATCAATTTCTGGGCCATCAAAAACTGGGTGAAGCGGAAGAACCTTGAATACTCAAAACAGCATATCCAGACAGCGCTTACCCTTTCCAAACAAGCTTTCAGGGAGAAACTGGACAAAAGGCACCTGCTCGCAAAGCTGATTACGGAGTTCCTCTATAAAAAAGTACAGCGCCTTGCCCCCGATAAAAATACCGAAGCAGAAACGCTGATAGAATTTTCAGTGCTGGAGCTGAAGGAAATGGCCATGCAGGAACAGGGTATGTTTGCCATGGAGTTTACAATTGATGATATAGAAGACTGCTTGTTTTACCTGTCACGCATAGAAGCCATCAAAATTGAAGGCGGCTTCATGGTGGTGCACAACCGCCTGTCTATTAAACGGTTGGAAGAAAACAACCGCATCCAATACAAGGAAAGCGACTATGAAAAACTGCGCCAGTTTTACCAGCAGAAAGTACAGCAGATCCATATTGTGGGCGAGTACGCCAAAAAAATGATCCGTAATTATAACGATGCGCTGCAGTTTACGGATGATTATTTCAACCTCAATTATACCAGTTTTTTGTCCAGGTATTTTCCAGGCAGCAGGCTGGACGAAATAAAACGTCCCCTTACTCCCGAAAAGTTTTTAAAACTATTCGGAGGCCTGTCCACAGCGCAATTGGCCATCATTAAAAATACCCAACAGCACATCGTTGTGGCCGCAGGTCCCGGGAGTGGTAAAACAAGGGTACTGGTACACAAATTGGCCTCACTGATACTGACAGAAGATGTGAAACATGAACAATTGCTGATGCTCACCTTTGCCAGGGCCGCCGCAACCGAGTTTAAAAAGCGCCTGCTCGATTTAATCGGCAATGCCGCCAGCTATATAGAAATCAAAACATTCCACGGCTTCTGTTTTGATTTACTCGGCAGGGTGGGCAACCTGGCCCAGTCAGACACGGTTTTAAAAATAGCCGCAGAAAAAATCCGTACCGGCGATATAGAAATGAGCAGGATTACAAAAACGGTGCTGGTTGTTGACGAGGCCCAGGACATGAGCCAGGATGAGTATGCACTCATACAAACCCTGATGCAGCACAATGAAGACCTGCGGGTAATACTGGTGGGTGATGATGACCAGAATATTTACACCTTCAGAGGGTCTGATTCCAAATATATGCAGCAATTGCTGGTTGAAAAAGACGCTGCCAAATACGAGCTGACAGAAAACTACAGAAGTGTATCCAATATTGTACAGTTTGCCAACCAATGGGCCGCCACCATACAAAACCGGCTTAAAACGGAACCGGGTTATGCGGTACGACAGGAAGACGGCAATGTTGGAATCACGGAATACAAAACAGCAAACCTGCTGACTCCACTGGCTGAAGCTATCCTTGCTGCCCCATTGGCAGGCAGCACCTGTATATTGACCCATACCAACGAAGAAGCCGCACAATTAACCGGGATATTGGTTCAGAAAGGAATACCTGCAAAGCTGATCCAGGCCAATGACGGATTTAAGCTCAACAATCTATACGAACTGCATTTTTTTTCAAACCTGCTGAACAGTAGTACCGATACCCCACTCATCAGTGATGAAGATTGGGACAAAGCCTCCCTCCGGTTGATGCAACATGCACAGCAAAGCAACAAAAGGGAACTGGCACAATATATCATCAAGCGGTTCGCAGCAACCAATCCGGCAAGAAAATACAAAAGCGACTGGAAAACCTATCTAACAGAGTCTTCCATGGAAGATTTTGTTCATGCAGATACCGAAACCATCTATGTATCTACCATCCATAAGGCAAAGGGCAAAGAGTTCGACAACGTTTTTATAGTGTTGAATAATTTTAAGACCGATACTGATGAACGCAAACGGGATTTGTATGTAGCCGTTACCAGGGCCAAAACAAACCTGTCTATTCATTACAATGGTAATTTTTTATCCGGACTGCTTACGGATAATCTCCTGTACAGCTATAACAACAACACGTATGACACCCCCGGCGAATTAACCATACAGCTTACGCATAAAGATGTACAGCTCGGGTACTTTGAATATGTACAGCACCGGATAAAAGATTTGTATAGTGGCCAAAAACTGACCCTGCAGGAAGATGGCCTGTGCAATAACAAAGGCGAAAAAATACTCAAATACGCCCAAAAATTCAGGGACACGCTATCAGATTTGCAACAGCAAGGCTTCCTTCCACGGGCAGCAGTTGTCAACTATATGGTCTATTGGAAAAAACCGGATGCTGAGGAAGAGCTATTGATTGCTTTACCGGATCTGTTATTTTCAAGAACAAAATAATTCTCCTCAATCCTCCACCGCGCCTGGCGTTCCGAAGATTTACCCGTGTAAATCAACGCAACGGGTCTCCCGCCAGCGGAAAAAATCGCAATCAGGGTCATGTGTGCTGCTGAATGCCAATTCTTTTGTGACAAAAAATCTGTGACATTTTAAATTGTCACAAAAAAATTGTCACAAAATAAATCGCAGACGGTTGTGACAATTTAAAGTAAAGGGTAAAATATTGTCACAACACTGTGACAAATCGAATAAAATACAGAACTTTGTCACAACCTGTAGTAAAATAAAACGCTGACTAAAGAAAAACCCTATGTCCGGCATTCAACATTTACGTGAAAAATTTGGACTCACCCAGCAACAACTTGCCGTTTACCTCGGTGTTGCCCGCAGCCATCTGGCCATGGCAGAAAAAGCCACCCGCAGTCTGCCCACCAGTGCTTTACTCAAACTCGCTGTTCTCGAAAAAAGTTTGCACAGCAAAATACCATACCCAACGCCGCAACTGCAGGAGCTGCAACATGCAGACGCAGCAAGGATTGGCAGGTATGTAAAAAAATGTATGGTGATGATTGCCGAACAAAAAAATAAGTTGGCAGCACTGGAAACCAACTACCAGCAATGCCAGCAGGTAATGCTGGCCATCGGGTGTCTGCACCGGCAACTGCCGCCGGGCGACGCAGGCAAAAAGGAACGGCTCTGGCTCGAACTGCTGGAAAAACAAACCCTGGAAAAGATAAAAACCTGCAGCTATGCCGGACAGGTGATCCTGCAATTGCGCATCAGTGCGCTGGAGCAGGAAGTGGCACAGGCCGCGCGTATGCTCTTCTAAAAGATGCCCCGGTTGTAAACCCGGCATTTTCAATGGCCAATCTGTTGCAAGCCGAAATTCCTGCAAACACGGGCATTTTCTCAATTTTTCTTCTCATCACAGGAATTGCTACGCTTTCAAAGAAAAATCTTGCGGGAATATTCACAATGCCGACCTGGCGGTACCTGTCTTTATTGGACTTTCGGCTTTCATAACAATTTCTACTGCAAAATCCGGGTTAAAATTTGGTGAATGCGGCGTGCACATTGCATCAACCGGGTTTAGAACTCAATAATCAACCCGATCGTTGGCGTTATACTGATGTCATCATTTTTCAAAAATACCGGTACAGCATTACTGCCATCACCTTTTACCGGGAGTCCATTCGTAGTAACAAAACCCGTATTGTCTGCGGTTCGTTTAAAGGTATAACTTGGGGCTGCAATATTTTTTGCACCATACCAATTTGTTACATCCAGAAACAGGTCAAACGTCATTTTCTTCAGGTTCCACTTTTTATCGATCCGTACATCGCCGGCATTAAAAGCATTCAGCCGCACCGCATTCAGCCGGTTGTAGTCCATTACCCCCTGCCCGCGGCTTAAATAATTTAATCTTGATGCCGTTTCATCAAAAGGCGTATAAGGCGCACCACCCTGGTAACGGAATTTTAAGCCGAGTTCCCAGTTGCGCGGAAATTTATACCCCCAGGTGATGCTGAGTAAATAACGGTTGTCCCAACTGCTGGCAATAAATTTATCGTTCCTATTGCTGTATTCACTGCGGTAACCGGTAAGGGAAAGGATACCAAAAAACCGCCGGGTTAATTTTTTCTGGATGAATACTTCAAAGCCGTATGCCCTTCCTTTTCCATTGGTAACAACCGCTTCATTGCCCAGTACACTAAAATCGCTGCCCAGGTTCGACAAAGAAATGCCGTCGCGCACCGATACCGGCACATGGCCATAATCCTTATAAAACCCTTCTACGGTAAAACGGAGATTATCGCCGGGCAGGTATTCAACACCGGCCGTGTAATGATCGCTGCGCAGGTATTGGCTGTTTTTGTTCACGGCATTGCCATTATTGTCTGCAAAACCCAGGATGGTATACGGCGCAATTTTGTAATACCGGCCCAATGATCCATTTACGGTCCATTTATCGGCCACTACATAGCTCACCGATACCCGGGGTGATAAAGTTTGCAGGCCATTCATGCCATCGCCGGTAAAGGTATTCATGTCGGTACGCAAACCGGCACTGACGCCAAGGCGATTGTTGAAGAAGCGTTTGCTTACCTGTGCAAATGCCCCCATTTTCCAGAAGTTTTTCAGCGGACTTTTAAAATTCACAATTACTGCTGGCTGTACTACGCCACCAGTACTGTCTTTTACTTCTTTACGTATAACACTGAATGTAGAATTATCATATTCCACGAATTGCAGCATTGCCCCGTAGGATATTTTCCAGCCCTGCCTGTTTTTGTTCACATCAATCCGGAACTTGTTCTCCGTTTCATTGGCGTTGTACAATAAAGTGCGTTGGCCGGGCAACTGTAGTTGATTATCTTCAAACTGTTCTATGTCATTCTCAAAACTGTTGCGGCTTAATGCCATATTAAGGAACCCGTTTTTGAGCAACCTTTTCAGGGTCAGTCCAAAGGTATAATTCCATTGATTGATGATGGGATTGGAGTTGAGGACATATAATTTTTCGGGGGTAGCTTTTTTTACGGGTGCGAATTTAAATTCGTCGATGGCGCCGATGCCAATAAAGGAGATGGTTGTTTTTTTATTGAGCTGGTGGGTGATTTTGGTTTGAAAATCCCAGTAGTTTGGGCGGATGGGTAAGTCGATGGCAGAGAAAAGTAATTCCAGGTACGAACGTCTTGCCGAAGCCAGGAAAGTGGTTTTTTTATTGCGGGAGAGGGGGCCTTCTATTGTTGCCGCTACTTCGGTAGCACTCAGCCTGAAATTTCCCTGTAGTTTATTGGGATTGCCATTTTTTTGTTTGAACTGAAACACCGAACTCATGGCATTATCATACCGCGCATCAAATGCTGAGGAGCTCAGTTTTACATCTTCAATAAAAGATACATTCAGGATGCCTTGCGGGCCACCCGAGCTGCCCTGTGTTTGAAAGTGGTTGATAACGGGGATTTCGATACCATCCAGGTAAAAAACATTTTCATTGGGTGCGCCACCGCGGATGATGATGTCGTTTCTGAACCCGCCACCGCTTTGCCCGCCACCCACACCGGGCAATGTTTGTATTACTTTGCTGATGTCGAAATTTCCCCCCGGGTTGCTTTTGATTTCCTCTGTGGTTAACCGCTGTACACTCAATGGTGTTTCGAGGGTTGCTGCCTTTACCGTTCGTTTATTTGTTTTAACCACTACCTCATTCAGTGCAGTAATATTCTGCTCCAGTTCAACCGTATAATTATTTTCATTTCCTGCATTGATGACTATGTTGAAAAGCGTTTGCGTTTTATAGCCCACAGCCGAGTACTCAATACTACAGGTTTGCAGTGCAATGCCGGTGATGCGAAACAGCCCGTTCGAATCTGTGACGGTGCTTTTACCGCCTGAATGTGTAACGGAAACTCCTGCCAATGGTTGCTGTGTTGCTTTGTCAACCACCGTACCGGAAACACGTCCTGTACTTTGCCCCATCGCCATGGTGCAGAGCAGACAGGAAAGAAAACTGAGGAGTAATACGCGGAAAGTTTGTTTGTGATTCATAATATGCTGCGCTTTATTAGAATGTTTTCGTTCTAATCATTATTTTAATAGGCAAAATTCATGCAATATTTTCGACTTTACAAATATTTATTGCCCTTTTTGTATTAATTTAGCATGATTACATTCTACATTCAATTTTGTTCACTGCAATGGATTTTGATTTACTGACCGCCATCATAGAAGCGTTTAAGCAGTTCCAGCAGGCATTGCCGCCGGGCAGCAGGAGTAGTATCACCGATTTTTCCATTTGGGTGAATACGCAGCACTATACCCAAAGTACGGGCAACAGCAGTGGCCATGATGATATTATTGGCAGCGATGATATTGATGTGGAACTGGGTAAGCTGATTATTTTCCTAAACCGGTATGCCAGGTTACTGATCCGCAAAGGGCTTGCGGATTTTCCGGAGCTGATCAATGAAGATTTTACCTACCTCTATACGCTGATGGCGGCTGAAAGTATGACGAAGATTCAATTGATAGAAAAAAATGTGCATGAGAAACCCGGTGGTCTTGAAGTCATAAAGCGTTTATTGAAGCATGGACTTATGGCCGAAAAAGATGATACGCATGACAAGCGGAGTAAACGGGTGTTTTTAACAGAAAAGGGGAGGGCAGCTTTTTTCAGCAGTGTAGTACAAATGGGTAAAGTGTCTAAGCTGATTGGCGGTCAATTAACGGCTGATGAGAAAAAGCAACTGTTCACCTTATTGAAAAAGCTGGAAGATTTTCACAACCCCATTTTCCTGACCGAAAAGGGAGCCACACTTGACGTGCTGCTGCATAAACTATCCCCGCTTTAATAAGTTATTATTCGGGGTTA
>JAAFIK010000076.1:13848-14514 GCA_013298665.1 Chitinophagales bacterium | reverse complement strand
CATTCTTGTCCTCTACCTTAAGCCTTACCGGGATACCTGCGTGCGGAGACCATACCCGCACACTTATTCTTGTGCTGCAGGCAGTAAAAGGAATATTGGAAGCAAAGCCGGTCTGGGTAACACCATTTAATGCGGTAACCGTCGTACCCGCCCAAAGTTCGGCGGTATTCGTTTTGATCACCCTTGCTACTTTATTGCTTGCCAGGGTGGGATCCGTTACAATCGTGGATTGCTCGGCACCACCAAAACCAACAAGACCATAATCTACACCCGCATCATCAAACGTTACCGGGAGGGTCATCTGGGTGAGTCCGCCACCACCACCGGAAGCAGCGCCAAACTTCACATCATCAAAATAATACGTACGCTCACCAGCAGTAGCGCCAGTGGTCCCAAAGTTGAAGAAGATCGATACTTTATTATAGCTGTAGCCAAAGTTCAGTGCAGCAGTACCCGCCGCCTGGTTGGCAAAGTTAAACTCCAATGTCTGCCAGCCACTCGCAACCGTTACGGTCGCTTCTGTTTCACAGGATTTTGTAGGATCATTCTTGTCTTCCACTTTAAGCCGTACAGGAATACCCGCATGTGGCGACCATACCCGTACATTCATCCTGGTAGCACCAGCCGCAAAGGGAATATTGCTGCTGAAGCCGGTTTGGGTAACAC
>JAAFIK010000076.1:0-13838 GCA_013298665.1 Chitinophagales bacterium | reverse complement strand
GGATCATTCTTGTCTTCCACTTTAAGCCGTACAGGAATACCCGCATGTGGCGACCATACCCGTACATTCATCCTGGTAGCACCAGCCGCAAAGGGAATATTGCTGCTGAAGCCGGTTTGGGTAACACCACTCAATGCCGTAACCGTTGTACCCGCCCAAAGTTCTGCGGTATTCGTTTTGATCACCTTTGCTACTTTATTGCTTGCCAGGGTGGGATCCGTTACAATTGTGGATTGCTCGGCACCACCAAAACCAACAAGACCATAATCTACACCCGCATCATCAAACGTTACCGGGAGGGTCATCTGGGTAAGCCCGCCACCACCACCGGAAGCAGCGCCAAACTTCACATCATCAAAATAATACGTACGCTCACCAGCAGTAGCACCAGTGGTTCCAAAGTTGAAGAAGATCGATACTTTATTATAGCTGTAGCCAAAGTTCAGTGCAGCAGTACCCGCCGCCTGGTTGGCAAAGTTAAACTCCAATGTCTGCCAGCCACTCGCTACCGTTACTGTTGCCTCTGTTTCGCAGGATTTGCCCGGATCATTCTTGTCTTCCACTTTAAGCCGTACAGGAATACCCGCATGTGGCGACCATACCCGTACATTCATCCTGGTAGCACCAGCCGCAAAGGGAATATTGCTGCTGAAGCCGGTTTGGGTAACACCACTCAATGCCGTAACCGTTGTACCCGCCCAAAGTTCGGCGGTATTCGTTTTGATCACCTTTGCTACTTTATTGCTTGCCAGGGTGGGATCCGTTACAATCGTGGATTGCTCGGCACCGCCAAAACCAACAAGACCATAGTTTACGGCAGCATCATCAAACGTTACCGGGAGGGTCATCTGGGTAAGCCCGCCACCACCACCGCCAGAGGTCAATCGTATATCGTCAAACAGAAATGTAAAATTTGCTGACCCGTCACCCATTATGCCCGGATCAAAAATGAATACCAATTTCTGGTATTGATTGGTGGTACTGATTGTACTGTAATCAAAAGTCAGGTCTTCCCAGGTATTGGCGACTGTAGTAGTTGCTTGCTTTTCATAATTGATACTGGGATCGGTCTGGTTTTCTACTTTCAGTAAAAGTTTTGCACCCACGCGTGGTGAATATACTTTTACCCGAAATATTTTGTTCACCGAAAAATCAATGGGTGCTGCGAGGCCAATCCAGCTTCCGCCCCAAACCTGGCCACTGCTCTTGATCATGCGGGCCACATTGGCACTGGTATTGATACCCGATACCTGTGGATTGGCAATCTTAACTGTGGCGCCACCATCAAAATCTGTGAATGTATAATTCAGCGTTGCCGATTCAAAATCAAGCGGCAGCGAAGGCAACTGCGCAACGCAGATGGCTGAAAAGAACAATCCGGAAAGAATACTATAGAACTTTTTCATATAAAAAATTTATCTGCGATAGCAGCAACCGTTACCGCATATGAATATAAAATACCAATACACAAAGGGGCCAGCCCTGCAGTATTACTATTGGGGAATCATCTTGTATACCTTAACATAATCCACCAGCATGGTGGCCGGGAATATGGTATTGTCCACTCCCTGTACGCCACCCCAGTTACCGCCTACAGCAATATTGAGAATGAGGAATTGCTTTTTGTCGAAAGGCCATACAGAAAACCCTTTTCCCTCATTGATAAACTCAAAATACTGCACCCCGTCAATATAGCTCCTGACGGCATAGGGTGTCCAGTCAACCCGGTATATATGAAATGCATCGGTAGCATCGGGGATAACCTTGCTGCTTGTCTTCTGCGTATTCCGGGTGTGATTATAGGCAGAAGTATGAACACTGCTGTGAATCTTATTGGGGTCATACCCTACATGCTCCATGATGTCTATCTCGCCGGATGCAGGCCAGGTACCATAGCTGTTTTCGCTGGAGAGCATCCAAATGGCCGGCCAGGTACCCCTGCCTTTTGGCAACTTAGCGCGTACTTCAAAACGGCCATACAACCAGTCACCTTTGTCTTTCGTAATCATACGTGAAGAAGTATATTCCCTGCCGGAAAAATTCTCCTTCTTTGCAGTAATAATGAGATTGCCGCCGGATACCGTACTATTGGCGCCGCTTGTATAAAACTGCAGTTCATTGTTTCCCCAGCCGCTACCCCCTGTTTCAAATATCCATTTGGCAGGATCAGCAGCACTACCGGTTGAGAAATTATCTTCCCAAACCGGCGTTGTTTCAAACTGCCAGTTTTTGTCAATGATGGGTTCTGCCGGTACAATTGTTGGTATATCTTTTTTCTCGGTGCAGGAGGCGATTAATGACATTATTAAAATGTAAAACATAACGCTTGTATTATTGATTATTTTAAACATATATTTCGTTTTTACTGTGCAATAAACTTGAATTGAAAGACAGTTCCTGAGCCATTTCCTGCCCGCAATACCATTTTGGTGGCACTGATTTCTATAATCCGGTAAGTATTATCAGGAACATCCGTGGTACCGATAAAAATATTGGGTGGGGTGGATGGTAACTGCATGGTGGCAATCCCGGCAACACCGCCCGTTGTTGCATTGAATGTATAAGATATATTACTGTACGACCTGTCGGAACCGCAGTTATAGTTAGGCGCGATATTGCCGCCATTAAAGGTAGAGCCATTGGCATTATAGGTAGCCTTGTCTGCAATCGTGAATGTATAGACATCATCCGTTTGGCAACCATCCAGTGCACCGCCGCCAAAATATTGTGCAGGATTTGCTTCTGTTCCTACGATGATGGCATTGGCGCCAGGTGTTGGGTCAAGCTTCCAGGATTTACTGCTACCACCGGTAAGCAGGTTCTTGATATCCGCCAGCGTAAGTACCACTACTTTTTTCAGCTTCACTTCCAGCCGCTGTCCACCGGTACCGGCTATCCTTCCGCGTAACGTCATTTTATCTGCTGTGTAGGCAACAATTTCATAACGATTGTTGTCCACCAGATCTGTTGTACCGATAAAAGGCTTTGCTGCACTTCCGGCAATATTATTGAGTATAATCTCGGGCGGCACACCTGCCTTGCTGAATACTTTAAAGCCAGTGGCATTTGCCTTTGGTGCCTGGCAACTGAAGCCCGCCTGTGCATCAAAAGTCTGCCCGTTGGCATCATACTCAAAACGGCCATCTGCATAAAACTTATACTGGTCATCCACCTGGCAATTGGCAGCAGGACCAGCGAAAAACACCTGCGACCCATCGGGCGATAATACCCGTATGGCATCAGCATCGGTACTCCAGGTCCAGACGAAATTATTACACCCGGTTAGCGTATTGAAAAAATCATTCTGACAGGCGCTGGTGACAAAGATGCGCTTGGCAATTGTATTGTTACCATTTGTACCTACCGAGATGAGCTTAACTGTATATTCACCCCCAACGACATATTTATGCCTGGGGTTTTTCTCAGACGACAATGGCGTGTTATCACCAAAATCCCATTGATACAATATCCCATCTGCTGATACATTGGTAAAGTTGACCACGTATGCAAAAGGCAATGTATCCTGCATGGGGGTTACCTGGTAAGTGAACTCGGCAACCGATGCTGTTCCGCTAAGCCCGAGAGGGGCTTTTTGGCACTGTACCAGCATAAGGCAGATACCCAACGGTAACAAAAATGATGGCCTGATATATTTTTTCATGTCCAGATTTTTAATGTTTAAAATTTGCCGCATATAATTCGTTGTAACAGGACTGATTGTATACAAACATTATCATTACAACTCATTACGTGTGGCTTTTTTACAGATAGATTAATAGCCTTCGTTTTGTGTAAGGTTGGCATTCTTATCCCTTTCACCCTGTGGTATGGGCATGTACCGGTGTTTGCTCTGGACATTGGTTTTACCCGATGCCCGCATAACGGTAACAAAATAATTCGCATCGGGATGACGCAGCAGATCATACCAGCGGTGCATCTCAAACGCAAATTCCAGGCGGCGTTCTTTGTATATCGCTTCCAGCCATTGCGCATCCGACAAACCGCCCGGTAATGGTGCCAGCCCTGCCCTTGCCCGAACCTGATCAGCAAAGGGCTTACCCAATGCCGGCCCCGCGGCTTCCGCATAGATCAGGAGCATTTCGGAATAACGCATCACGGGTACATTCAGTGCGCAGGTCCATCCGCCGTTATCACCCAGCGTATTGGCCACCGGTACAAAATATTTTCTTACGTTAAACCCAAGTGGTGAACCCACGAGTTGTGAGGGCTGTGTATAAGTACCATAGGTATCGCCTGGTATCCACATACTCGAAGGGCGGCGTTTGTCGATAATGGTATTATAGCCTGCGCCTGTTTTCTCGTAATTATCGACGAGGTTTTTGGTAGGCACATTCCAGCCATAGCCGGAAGATTGCACGATATCCTGCGCGCGTGGTGCAAAGAAGGTGTTGAGTTTTTGTCCGGCACCAAAATCGCTCCATTGTCCACCACCACTGCGGTACTGCACTTCAAACATCGATTCTTTACCATTTTCATTCTCCAGTTTAAAATTATCGCCGTAATTGGCCCACAGGTCATAACCATAGAGCGCACGGTTGTCAATCACTTCTTTGGCCTTGGCCGCGGCATTGGTTTTGTCACCCAGGGTTAAATACACACTGGCCAGCAATCCTTTTGCCGTACCGGCCGTAGCCCTGCCCTTATCTGAACCACTGGTCGTATTGGGCAGCAGGGTTTCAGCCATTTTCAGGTCGGCAATGATCTGCGTATAGACCTGTTGTTTGGGCGACCTGCCGATTGTTGACGACTGCTCTACCGTAATGACGTTGGTGTACAAGGGTACATCGCCAAATATCCTCACTAACTGGTAATAATAAAATGCCCGTAAAAAATGCCCCTCGCCGAGACTCCTTTTACGGAGTGCTTCGCTCATCACCGGCACCTGTGGTACCCGCGTAATCACCAGGTTGGTACGCAATACCCCGTAATAACTCTGCGCCCACAGTGTATTGATGATGGGGTTAAAAGAAGTAACACTGAAATTATCCAGTTCAGCCGTTTCAAGGCCATCGCCGCCACCGCCACCGCCCAGATCGGTATCATCGCTCATGATATCGCCCAGGTGCCAGGCAGCACCATTATAAATGGCCGACATTGGCGTGTACGCAGCATTTACGCCGGCAATAGCCTCCGCCTCATTTTTGTAAAAATTATCTACCGTAACCAGGGGTATGGTAGGCTCTATTGTCAAAAGGCTTTTTTTACACTGGCTGAATACTAAGACCAGGATCAGCAGTGTGCTCAATCGTATCATCATTATCTTTTTCATGTTAAATGATTTTCCGTTATTAAAAATCAACAGTTACACCGGCAATCAGGGTTCTGGCCTGCGGGTAAAACCCGATGTCCACACCGCCGCCCACTTCGGGATCAAGACCTGTGTAATTGGTAAACGTGGCCAGGTTTTGACAGCTTACATATAGCTGCGTTCTTTTGAGCTTGAGGAAATTGGCCCAACGCTCGGGCATATTGTAAGCCAGCCGGAGGTTTTTGATGCGCACGTACGAAGCATCCTCCACAAACCTGTCGGATACCCGGTTGTTGCCATTGGGATCATTGATGGCCAGACGCGGCATAGTGTTGCTGGTACCTGGTGCTGTCCACCGGTCGATGACCTTATTGGAATAGTTGCCATTGCTTACACCACCCTCTGTATACCAGCGGGTAAAATTCAATACTTTATTACCCTGTGTACCTTGTATGAAAATGGTGAGTTCAAAGTTTTTAAAGTTAATTGTATTGGTGAGGCCAAAAGTAAAGTTGGGGTTGGCGTTACCGATATCGGTACGATCCTTATCATTGATCACGCCATCATTATTGATATCCTTAAACTTGATATCTCCGGGGGCTGTACTTGTAGCAGGATCGGTACCGGGTGTCTGCACCGCATGACTGGCGATTTCGGCATAGCTTTGAAAAATCCCTTCGGTCACAAATCCATAGAAGAACCCTGCCGGTGCTCCCTGTATGGTACGCTGGCTGCCACCGGTTATACGGGCGAATCCATTATCCAATGGCGCAGAAAGCCCCAGTGAAGTCACTTTGTTTTTGTAGAAACTCACCACTGCGTTGGCACTCCAGCGGATCAACCTGTTGCTGAAAATCTTTCCATTCATGCTCAGGTCAACACCCCTGTTTTGTAGAGTACCCGTATTAAAAGGAACAGACTCGTAAGTACCCGATACAAAAGGCGGAGCCACATACAGGATCAGGTCTTTAGAGCGGCGCTGGTAAACATCTATAGAAAAGCCAAAGCGGTTTTTAAAGAGACTTCCGTCAAACCCGATGTTCACCTGTTCGTTTTTCTCCCATTTGATATCGGGATTGTAAGAACGGCTTGGAGCCGCACCACCTACTACACCACCGGAGCCGGAAGAGTTACCGAATGTATATTGAAAATTCTGGTTAATGGCCTGCACAAAACTATTGGCAAACACATTGGGGTTGCCCGTGTAACCAAAACTACCCCTTACTTTCAGTTCATCCAGCCATTTTGCATTTTTCAGAAAAGGCTCCTGCGTTAAACGCCAGGCCACAGATACAGAGGGGAACACGGCCCATTTATTCGCAGGGGCAAAATTGGAACTGCCATCCCGGCGAATCGAAAAACCGAGGGAGCCCCGATTATCAAAATCATAGTTCAGTCTGCCGAAATAAGAGATCAGGCGACTGTTGATGCCATCTTCTGCAGCATTATACGTTTGTGAAATATCGGTTGGGCGGAAAACAATATCGTTCAGCACAGGAATATTCTGTGTAAAATTCCCCCCCCTGCCGGCCAGTACATATGAGAATTTATTTTCCTGGAAGGTATGGCCCACCACCACATTAAACTTATGCCGTTCCCTGAAAATCTTATCATAAGTAAGGGTGTATTCAGCCAGGTAATCGGGGTATAGCCCCTTTTGCGTAGAGTAACCGGTAAGGATAAAAGGACGTCCGCCGGAAGAAGGCGTGGCCGGACTGAAATTATTCACTTCCTGATAGTTAAAATCCCCGCCAAACAGCGCCTTAAACTTGAGTCCCTTATAGAGGTTTACCTCCGCAAATACATTACCGGTAATGCGGTACTTGGTGAAGCGGTTTTTGGGAACCTCCAGTTGATAAATGGGATTGGGTTCATTAAAACCATCGGCACTGCCGTTGCCACCGGCGTATGTGCCATCGGCATTACGCGGGCTTACCGTAGGTGGGGCAGTTAAAGCCAGCAGCACTACACTATTAAAAGGATTATAGGTATCTGCTCCATGCTCGGTGAGTTTGTTCATAGAAAGTGAGTTGCCGATTTTTATTTTATCACTCACTTTGATATCCCCGTTGAAGCGAAGGTTAAAGCGTTCTACATCCGTTTTATATACAATACCATCCTGCAGAAAGTAACCGGCAGAAAACATATACTGGGCTTTATCAGAGCCGCCCGAAGCACTGATGTTTACACTACGCATAGCTGCCCGGCGAAAGATTTCATCCAGCCAGTCTGTGCCCTTACCGTATTGTGTTTCAACAGCTTTGAAGTCGGCCAGTTTGGAAAGAACCGGCAGACCACTGGCGATACGGGCTTCACTATTGAGGATGGCATACTCACGGGCGTTCAGCATAGCAGGTAATCTCCAGGCTTCCTGCAAACCCGCATACATATCGACAGAAAGACTGCTCCTGCCCGGCTTTCCTCTCTTTGTGGTAATCATGATCACACCATTGCTACCCCTTACCCCGTAAATAGAAGCCGCGGCCGCATCCTTCAATACGTCGATCGTTTCAATATCCCCGGTACCAAAAGAGTTGAGGATATTGTCTGCAGATTGGTCGGGTAATGGATACCCATCCACTACAATGAGTGGATTATTGGTACCGGTGAGGGAAGACACCCCCCTGATCCTGATACCCGTGCCACCTGTACCACCAGGAGCACCACTGTTTTGTACAATGAGAACCCCGGACACTTTACCCTGTAATGCCTGGGCTGCATCAGCAACCGGCGTTGCGGTAATTTCTTTAGACGAAATGGAAGAAACAGCGGTAGACAGATCCCGTCGCTTTTTGGTACCATATCCAACCACCACCACTTCATTCAGTGGGTTAGTACCTTCCTCCAGCACAATATCAGTAGTCCCGCTTTGTCTAACGGCAATCCGGAATGGCACCATACCAGCATAGGAAAAGATAAGGGTGGTTCCTCTGGCAACAGTAACGGAATAAACCCCGTTTGCACCAGAGGTAGCTATGGATGCTCCCCCCAGTACAGATATTGTAGTACCCTGCAAAGGCTCACCTGCCTTGTTACGTACACTTCCGGTAACCGTGATATTCTGTCCATGGACATGGTACAACAGGCTACCGAAGGTGAGCATCAGGCACATTAATGTAATCCTAATTTTCATATCGCAATCGTTTTTAGTTTAGAAATCGGCTTTTATCGTTGAAATAATAGCAACTGCAAAATACTTAACCTCCCTACAGTTGTAAAATAAACCCCTACATCAATACTACATCCAATTTCTTAACTCGTTGATTTTCAATATATTTGAACTACATCAATACTACATCATCAAAATATTCTTATATTCACATATTAAAAATGGCTGTTAGATGAGAAAATTGCTGGTAAGTCTGCTCTTACCCCTTTCTGCCTTTTGCCAAAATACCATCGGGTTACCCGATGTACTCAATTATTCCAGGGAGACCTATACTGCCGGTCTCCAGAACTGGGATATCCGGCAAGATAGTACCGGTATCATTTATGCAGCCAATAATGAAGGCCTCCTGAGTTTTGACGGTCGCTATTGGAACCTTTACCCTTTGCCCAACCGTACCATCGTCCGTTCTGTAGAAGTAGGAACAGATGGCCGCATCTATGCGGGTGGACAGGATGAACTGGGCTATTTTGCCCCGGCCGGCAATGGTCAACTGCAATACCACTCCTTAACAGCCCTTATCCCGGAGAAAAAAAGAGGATTTGGTGACGTGTGGGATATTGCAGTGCTGGGTAATGAAGTATTCTTCCGTTCACAAACCCTTATCTTCCATTTCTCAAACCTGCAATCTGTAGCCCTCTATCCCCCCCCTCAGGAATGGTCATACATGGGTGTTTGTGCGGGAAAGCTGTATGCGCATGACTATAAAAACGGGCTGCTCCGTTTTGACCTTAACAATTGGGTACCCGTTCAGAATGGATTGCTGACTGTATTGCCAACCAAAGAGCCCGTTACGGGTATAGTATCCACAGGTGGCGACAGTGCAATCGTAACAATGCTTAAAAGCGGACTATTCCGCTTAACAGGCGGCACCCTCTCCAAAATCCAGCTTCCCGCTAATACCAGTTTTGTTCAGGATCGTATTTATGGTGCCGCTACCGTCAGCAAAGAATGGATGGCACTGGCCACCAGTAATGGCGGGGTATACATTACCGATTTCAACGGACAGATCATCCAGCGCTTTTCCCGTACCGAAGGGCTGCAGAACAATAATGTACTCAGTATTTTTCTCGACCGGCAGCAGAACCTCTGGCTGGGGCTCGACAACGGCATTGATTTCATCGCTTATAATAGTGCCATCAAGCACATCAATCCGCACACACAGGATGGCTCGGGTTATACGACACTCATACAGGATGGGCAGCTTTTTGCCGGCACTTCCACAGGACTGTACCGCGTAGCACTGCAACCGTTACAGGATCTTAGCTTCAGCAAAGGCATATTTACACCGGTAAACAATACAGCAGGGCAGGTTTGGAGTCTGGCTTCCGTAAATGGACAGGTACTGATGGGACATCATGAAGGCGCCTTCTGCATCAGCAACAATACCGCTACCCCCATCAGCAATGGCACGGGTTACTGGAATTTTATGCCGCTTTCTGCGGTTTACCCGGTGAGCAATATGGTGAGCGGAACCTATACCGGGCTTAATTTTTTTGATTGCCAAAACAAGTCTTTCTCAGTACCGGTCACCATACCAGGTTTTACTGAGTCCTCCAGGTTTATTGCTATGGATCAGCAGCACAATATATGGGTATCGCATCCCTATCATGGTGTGTACAAACTGCAACAAGATGTTGATGGCGGCTGGACATACAACTTGTACACCGATAAAAATGGTCTGCCTTCCACATTAAACAATCATGTATATACCATCAAAAATGAAGTGGTGGTTGCCACCGAAAAAGGCGTTTATACCTACGAGGCAGCCGGCAATCGTTTTATTCCGGCGGTCTTTTATCAATCCCTGCTGGGTAACGGAGGACTTCGTTACCTGAAGGGAGACGCCACCGGTAATATCTGGTTCATCCGCGACAAAAAACTGGGGGTAGTAGATATGAGCGGCTCCAAGCCAGCCATCATCTACCTACCCGAAATGAATGACAAAATGCTCAGTGGATTTGAGTTTATCTACCCGGTAGATGCATACAATATCTTCGTGGGTGGCGAGAAGGGATTTTTTCACATCAATTATGATAAGTACAAAAAGAACATTCCGGCCCTGCAGGTACACCTGCGTACCGTACATATCATCAACCAGCGGGACAGTCTGCTTTTTGGTGGCTATCAGGCTGGGGTACCCACGGAAACGGTTGAGGTGCCCGCTATCGCAAACGCCTGGAAAACGATCAGGCTGGAATTTTCATCAACCCTGTTTGGTTACCAGCACAACCTGGAATACAGTTTCCGCCTGCGCGGTTTCGACGACAACTGGTCTGCCTGGACGGGACGTACCGAAAAGGAATACACCAACCTGCCTGCCGGCCGGTATGTTTTTGAAGTAAAAGTTCGCAACAACCTGGGCAACGAATCGGCAGCAACCTTATATACGTTCAGGGTACTGCCCCCCTGGTACCAAACCCGCTGGGCCATGCTGTTGTATATATGCCTGCTCGGGGTACTGGTATATGGCATTTACAAGTGGCAAAAGCACAAATTCCGCCGGCAACAGGCCCGCCATGAAGAAGAACAAAAAAGACTACGCTATATACACGAACTGGAGATCAGTAAAACTGAAAATGAACTGGTAGCACTGCGCAACGAAAAGCTGGAAGTTGAAATCAACTTTAAGAATGCAGAGTTGGCTTCATCAGCCATGCACCTCGTTACCAAGGGTGAGTTGATGGCCAAAATGAAGGGAGAACTGACACAGTTGATGAAACGGCTGGATAACCCGGAAGCCATTGGCGAACTGAAAAAAATGATCAGGGCCATGGGTGAAGATGAAAATATTGATAAGGAATGGGAGAACTTTGCGAAACATTTCGACAAAGTGCACAGCAGTTTTTTTCTGGTACTGAAAGAAAAGCACCCCACCCTCACCGGCAATGACCTTAAGCTCTGCGCCCACCTCCGCATGAACCTTTCCACCAAAGAAATTGCTCAACTGCTCAATATCTCGGTCAGGGGAGTGGAGATTGGCCGCTACCGCCTGCGCAAAAAACTGGGTATTGCTTCGGATACCAACCTGTTTGATTATTTGATGGGGTTACAGGATTAGGTCAACCTATCTAAAGTTTAGGTCTTCCTATGGGTAGGGATAGGACGACCTATCAAAAGTTTAGGTCCTCCTATAGGTAGGTATAGGTCGACCTATCAAAAGTTTAGGTCCTCCTATGGGGAGGTATAGGTCCACCTATCAAAAGTTTAGGTCCTCCTATGGGGAGGTATAGGTCCACCTATTAAAAGTTTAGGTCCTCCTATAGGGAGGTATAGGACGACCTATCAAAAGTTTAGGTCCTCCTATAGGTGGGTATAGGACGACCTATCAAAAGTTTAGGTCCTCCTATGGGTAGGTATAGGACGACCTATCAAAAGTTTAGGTCCTCCTATAGGGAGGTATAGGTCGACCTATCAAAAGTCTCAAAATTGCCAAAAAAGTGGAGTTGGCGGGGAGTCGAATACCGACGCACAAGTCGGCACGGCGAGCGCAACCTCGCCGCCCCCGGCCCGGCAGATCCGCGAACATAGGCATAAAAAATCCCCGACGATTCTACTCGCCGGGGATTAGTGGAGAGAACCGGCGAAATGTCGAACTTTTCGATAGAGGAATTGAGGAAGTTTGAGTGACACCTGCAGGAAAATCATTAAAAAAAGATTGCACCCACTCCGGCCAGATAAAGCAATTTTCAGATGACTTAGCAGTTGTGAGCCGAATATTTTCGATAACCGGCTCATGTACCAGGTACAAACTGTAAAAAATTGAGCAGACATTTTCTTGCCATCATGTTGCCTTAAGATCCGGATAAATACCCCAAAAGCAATTTCTTGCAATATAAGCCATGCAAATATAACATTTCGTATTATATTTGCATATATGCTACAGCGACGACTCGAAACAACAATAAAACAGGCGCTGGCCGAAAACCCGGCTGTAGCCCTGCTTGGCCCACGCCAGGTTGGAAAAACCACCCTTGCGCTTGGTATTGCTAAATTGATGTCTGCCGTTTATCTCGACCTTGAAAACCGCCTTGATCTGCAGAAGGTTAAGGACATCGAATCTTTTTATGCGGATAACAGCGATAAGCTGATTATTCTTGATGAGGTGCAGCGCCTGCCGGAAATTTTTGCGCCTTTGCGGGGCATTATCGACCAGGAACGGCGTAAAGGAAACAAAACCGGGAGGTTCCTGTTTCTTGGCTCTGCCTCAATACACCTGCTGCAGCAATCAAGTGAATCTCTGGCAGGCCGTATCGCTTATCTTGAACTAAACCCGATTGATGCGCTGGAATTTGCCGGTCAAAACGGGGATAGCCTGAATAAACTGTGGCTGCGTGGTGGTTTCCCTGAAAGCCTGCTGGCGAATTCAGACCCGCAGAGCATGAATTGGCGGCGTGATTTTATCAAAACATATCTTGAACGTGATATTCCGCAATTGGGTCCCCGCATTCCGGCTGAAACGCTGGAACGTTTCTGGACGATGCTGGCACACAGCCAGGGCGGTGTTATCAACGCCGCACAACTGGCAAGAAATCTTGAAGTGTCTGGTGTTACAATTGGGCGTTATCTTGATTTGATGGTTGATTTGCTGCTGGTGCGCCGGTTACGGCCATGGACATTTAATATCGGTAAACGGCTGGTACGTTCGCCTAAAATTTATATAAGGGATAGCGGCATTACTCATTCGTTGCTGAATATCGGCGATTATAATTCTTTGCTGGGGCATCCGGTGGTGGGTGGCAGTTGGGAAGGTTTTGTGATTGAAAATATTCTGTCGGTTTTACCGGCTCATGCACAACCCTATTTTTACCGCTCACCTGGTGGAGCCGAAATAGACCTTGTGCTAGAATTTTCGCTGACCGAAAAATGGGCGATTGAAATAAAGCGCAGTTCGGCACCATCCATATCAAAAGGATTTTATACGGCTTGTGCCGATATCAAAGCGGATAAACGCTTTGTCGTCTATGCAGGCCATGACCGTTTTTCACTTGGACAGGACATCACTGCAATTTCTTTGAGTGAACTGATGCAGGAATTACTGCAACGGCATTAATTCCGTTAAGAATATTGGTGCAGTGTTTATCTGCACTTTTAATTTTTTCTTGTGCAAATCCTGTGCAGATGAAAAAGGGTTTCAAACTTGAATCGCTTGAAACCCTTTTCTAGCCTGGTGGGAGTTACAGGAGTCGGACCTGTGACCCTCCCGGCTCATAAAGCCGGGATGAGCTAAACCAGGGCATACCCGCAAAAAAAATTCTGCGGAATGCAGAATTTGATGTGGAGCTGGCGGGAGTCGAACCCGCGTCCAAACATACTCGCCATAAGCTTTCTACATGTTTATTCCTGCATTGCTTGTCGGGAAAAAACCGGAACAGGACACACCAATTCTTTCCTTAGCTGGAT
>JAAFIK010000077.1 GCA_013298665.1 Chitinophagales bacterium | reverse complement strand
ATTTTTATTAATAATGATACTGAAGGTGCTAAGCAACATTTTTATACCTGCGGCATGCTTGATATGTTTCAGATTATCAATTATGATGCGGATATCCTGTCGTATGGTCTTAACCATTTAAGCTATGCACTGTTAAGCGATTGCTCAGCCCTGATAAACAGGTACGCGCAATTAAGTTATAGCAATTACGAAAAGACCATTACAATGGGTATTGCCACGGCCAGCTATGTGGTGCAGTGCCTGATCCGGGACGATTGGGCAGGCTATGAGCGGGGTATGGAGTTGATGCGCGCCAAAGCACTAAAGAAGTACCCCAATATGCACTTGGATATTTCGATGTATGAAAGTATCGCCGAGCGGAACAGGGCTAAGGCCGAGGCAGTATTGGCAGAGTTTGTAAGCCCCAAAGTGCATAAGCAGCGCAACAAACACCATATCCTGCTCAATGAGTTTGTGAGTCACCCGGCACTGGGGTATGCCAAACTGGCCTGGCTCAAGGGCATTGAAGTGGTGGTGGACAGTGCGCTGGTACCTGCTGCCCTGCTGCCGGTGCAGCCATTGGCAGTGTATAGCGATGCGTATGCATTTTTGGCGGAGGTGAAGAGGGGCTAAAGATTTTGCTCATTTTACAGGGTAAAGCATCGCTGCTTCTTTAAGTACGCGATGATTTTTGGTAAAACAGCCGGGGGGTGCTGTAATGGCATCCCCCCTGTTTTTTGGGTGATGCGGATAAGGGCGGGGTATATTTTTGGCAGCGCATGGTATAGCATGGCCGGATACTGGTCAGTCAGTCTTGCCTGCCGTTGTCGGGGTGCTGCGAAAGTGGCGCCCTTTTTTTAGTAATTGATGAGTACTTAGTTGCAAGCATCGGGGCAAACCCGCTGTATAAAACCTGCTGCTCTGCCATACTCTTATGTGTTGCGTCTGGAATAGTAGCAGGATAAGCAGTAGCAAGTAGCAGGAGCAGCATCTGGTACGCAGTACTTAGTCGGGGTCGTCCTGCGCCGCGGGCTTTGCCCCGCCATCTCATATCTGGAATTGCAGCAGCGGTGTGTGCGTGTAAATGTGGAAAACTATTTTCGCTTTTTTTTGATATAAGTCAAAAAAAAAGGCCCAAAAGTCCGTTTTAACAACCCGTTAACAACAGGGAAAGGATTATTCCCACACCTTTATTTTCAACCATCATTTTGCCGTACCCACGGCCGGCACCGGGTGTAACACCAGAATACAAACAACTTACGGAATTGCGTCAGCGGTATTGCCGGCTGACATTTGTATGGATCAGTATTTAACAGGATTCCGGTTATCCGGGATGGGTATATTATATAAATCAATAACGGAATTATGCAAAAGGAAAACAACTTACCGATTAAGCCTTACAGCCTGCATGAGCTGGCGCTTTTGTATGGAGTATGCGGGCGTACGATGAAAAAGTGGCTGGTGGCACACTGCCCGGCGGTGGGGCCAAAAACGGGGCGCTTTTATACGGCGCTGCAGGTGAAAATTATTTTTGAGCGGTTGGGTTTACCGGGTATGGCTGGTGGCTGATGGTTTCTGTTGTGGTGCTGCTGCCGCAGGCTGTCTTAGGCGGTTACCGTATTTCCAGGATTGTGCTGCTGTACCCAAACGTACACGATTGTACCTGAATTGACCTGAACCGGCACATCGCTGCATTATCGTACCTGACCTGACATTGTTTATCCTGAACCGACCCGAACTGACCTGAAGTGGAAAGTGGGGTTTTGCGCCCATCGTATGTTTGTTTTATCGATCGGTTGGCGGGTGTACCAGTCCTCCAACCCTGCACAGACCGGATGGGCCCCCGGCGCGGCAGTTGTTCCTGGTACAAGTATCCGGATGACGACAAGGGTTTGAAACTTTATTTTTTAACACAAAAAATTGTAAACAGATGGCAAAGCAAAAAGGGATCATTAAACTGGAGGGTACGATTGGCGACATCACTTTTTCGCGGACGGCTGCGGGGTATATCGCCAAAGGCAAACCGGGGGTGAGTGCCGGCAGGATTGCGACGGATCAGGCATTTGCCCGTGCCCGTGAAAACATGGCTGAGTTTGGCCGTGCGGGTAAGGCGGCAAAATTGTTGCGGTCGGCGTTCCGGACGGTATTGCAGGGCAATCATGACGGGTATATGCACAGCAGGCTGGTGAAGCAACTGGTGGCGGTGGTTAAATCGGATATGACCAACGACCGTGGCTTGCGTAATGTACCGGATGGTAATGTACGGTTGCTGGAAGGTTTTGACTTCAACGCGGCAGCACAACTGGGTACTTCACTGGCTGCTCCTTATGTGGTTAATGTGAACCGGGCTGCGGGTACACTGGCGACAAGCATTGCATCGCTGGTACCGAAGACCGAAGTGACCATACCCGCCGGGGCCACCCATTTCAGGATCATCAGCGCCGGTGCGGCTGTTGATTTTGCCGGGGAGACTTATGTGGCTGACCAAAGCTACAGTGCCTTCCTGCCCTGGAACGACGTACCCACGGGACCTGTTGACCTCACCGTTGAGGTTGCGCAGAACAGTGAACACCCGATATTCCTGTTGCTGGGTATTGCATTCTTTCAGCAGGTTGGCGGCAAGTATTATGTGCTTAACACGCGTGCATTGAGTGCGCTGAGTATCGTAAAGGTGAGCAATGGTTAGGCCCGCAGGTTTGCGCCCAACGCCGTAACGGTGGGCAGCAATGGTTTCCGGACCGGGTGGGCTTTGCAACGGCCACCACCTCTTCCGGAGATGCCTGAGGGTACAACCAAACCCCCGCACAGCCTGGCTGTAGCGGGGGTTTTTGCACAAAGCATAACCCTCCTGCTACTGTTCCGATGTGTAATCCCGCAGCATAAGTACCAAGACAGTACCCGCCTTGCTTCCTGCTACCCCTTATCCTGCTGCCATTACTGTACTGCCAGATAGGGCGCTGCCTGTGCAAATATTTCGGGTGTTACCATCATGATTTTTTTAAGGTCGTCCACACTTGCAAATGGGCCATGCTGGTTACGGTATTGTACAATGGCATTGGCGAGTGCGTACCGGATCAGGGGATGTTTTTTCAGTTCATCCAGTCCGGCCGTATTGATGTTGAGCTGCCGCACCCCGGTATGGCCGAGCTGCAGCCGGGGTTTGAGGCGTTGAAAAACCGAATCGGGCAAACCATAGGTATTGCCCACCTGGTCAATACTGTAAAATCCACCCAGTTTTTCTCGGAAGGTTACAATACGTGTGGCGAGTTTACTGCCGATACCCGGAAGGGCGATCCACGCGGTGGTATCGGCAGTATTGATATCGATGGTTGCCGGCGTTCTGGCGGTGAGGGGCTTTTCGTAACGGGGATAGTCGCTTGGGGATTGGTGCACATAGCTGCGGGCAGGGTTTTCCCGTTGGGCAATGTGTACATAGGGCAGCAGCCGGGCTACCTCATCGGGGTGGAGCCCCCATATTTTACCGATGTCTTCGGGCTGGTAAAAATGCCCGCCCTTCGACAGGTAACGCTGGATGGTGGTGATGGTTTTGTCGCGCAAGCCGAGTCTTTTCCAGTCTGCCGGTGAAAGGGTATTAGGGTCGAAAGAAAAAAGTTCGCCTGAGGAAATGGCATCGGCCGGGCGCTTGTATTGCTGGCCGGGGTATTGCCGGCGGGCGTTATACTTGCATGGCAGACCGGCAGTGATGCTGTCCTGTTGTCTGGCTAATGCGGCGGCCTGTTGCTGTAGTGTGGCATCGTTTGCTGCTGAAGGCTTATGAAACAGGGGGTAACAAAGCGGCAGTAGTGTTGCCAGCAGAATGCAGGCGAGTAAAACAAGAATACCGGTTCGTTCTTTTTTGGTAAAACTGAAATAATCTGTGAGCCATTGTTTGCGCATACAGGTGTTTTTAAATTGTTAGCAGGTTATGCAATGCTACAAAAAAATAATGGTTTACAAAAGAGAATTGATCGGATCAGTCGAGGGTCAGTTCCAGGCCATCATATGCGAGTTGAATGCCTTCGGGCAGTTCCTGGTTTATCGTGCTGTGAAAGCCCATCTGGTGGCTGATGTGTGTAAAATAGGCTGTTGGGATGCCGATATCTTTAACAAGGGTAATGGCTTCGCTGAGCGTAAAATGTGAAATGTGTGTTTCTTTACGAAGGGCATTCAGCACGAATATTTCTGTGCCCCTGATCTTGTCTTTTTCTGCTGCATCGATGCGGTTGGCATCGGTGATATAGGTAAAACGGCCCATGCGAAAGCCCAGCACCGGCATTTTGTGGTGCCAGACCAATATGGGTTGTACAGGGATATCGCCGATGTAAAAATGCTCGAGGGCAATGGTATGCAGATCGATTTCCGGAACGCCGGGATATTTTTTTTCAGCAAAGGCATAGGGGAATTCGCGGAGCAGGGCCTGTTGGGTAAGCTCATTGGCATATATATCCATCGGGAGCCGTTGAAAAAAGTTGTAGGCACGGATATCATCCAGCCCGGCTACATGGTCTTTATGGGGATGGGTAAAGAGTACAGCATCTAAGCGTGTAACTTTTGCCCGCAGCATCTGGTAACGGAAATCGGGTGTGGTATCAATGACAAAACAGGTTGCCGGACTTTGTACCAGGATACTGCTGCGGAGGCGGTTGTCTTTAGGATCGGTGGACTGGCAAACGGCACAGGGGCAGGCTACCATCGGCACCCCGCCACTGGTACCCGTGCCTAAAAACGTTATGTGCAGCGGGGGACATATCACGGCGTAAAAGTACGAATAAGTAGCCGTAAGCAAATATTAAGTAAAGGGGTAATGCAGGGTATAACAGCAGACGGGGCATAACCCGTTCGTGAATCAGCGGGGGATGGTTGGTGCGGTATTATGCTTTGTTATGCGTTTGCCAGTTCAGCCCTGGCCATCACGTCTTCATACACTTTCTGCGATTCGTGTGTAAGTGCGTCGATGCTGATATTGAGTTGGGGCATCAGGTCAATCACGGTGTTGATGCGTCCTTCGGTTTGTAAAAATTTGTTGAGTACAACTACTTTCTTGCTTTGTAAAATGCAATACCCGCTTTGAAAGGTGCCGCGTTCATACCGTAAGATATAACCAGCTTCTTCAATTACTTTTTCAATCTTGTCTAATACGTGTTGTGTATATTTCATGTTCACTGCTCTGGCTCCAAAATTATCGAATAGTAACGGGACTGCCCGGAACAGTGACCGCTATAATTTTCCACATGCGTGGGTAACTTCCTCCAGGCGGGCGGATATGGTCCGGATGGGCTTATTTATTGGTCATCCGGATAATGGGTACAATCATTTCTTCGAGGCTTACCCCGCCATGCTGAAATGTATTGCGGTAATAGTTTACAAAATGGTTGTAGTTGTTGGGATAACACAGGTATATATCGCCTTTGGCAAAGACATAAGATGAATTGACGTTGGGTACGGGCAGACCAGCTTCTTTCGGGTCTTTGAAGGCCAGTACGTCTTTAGCATCATAGTTGAGGTTGCGCCCGTGTTTGTAACGCAGGTTGGCCGTGGTCTGTTTGTCGCCGATAATTTTTCCCGGTGTTTTCACCCTTGTGCTGCCATGGTCGGTACCGATGATGAGTGTAATTTTCTTATCGGCGATTTTTTTCAGGGCCTGGTGCAGGGGGCTGTGTTCAAACCAGCTTTGGGTAATGCTGCGGTAGCTGGTTTCATCGCTTGCGAGTTCTTTGAGTACTTCCATTTCTGTACGGGCATGGCTGAGCATGTCTACAAAATTATACACAATGACGTTAATGTCGTTCTGCATCATGTTGTGGATATTGTCTACCAGTTTCTGGCCCTCGTGGTTATTGACAATCTTGGTATAAGCGTATTTAAGATCGCCTTTCCCGAGCCTTTTTAACTGTGCCTTAAAAAACTCTTCCTCAAAAAGATTTTTACCTCCTTCTTCATCATCATTCTTCCATTGTGCATGAAAGTTTTTCTCTATATCAACCGGCAGCATTCCCGCAAAGATGGCATTGCGGGCATATTGTGTGGCGGTGGGCAGTATGGCATAAAATGTTTCTTCTTCCTGTATGCGGAAGCTTTCAGCAAACATGGGCTGGATCGTTTTCCACTGGTCAAAACGAAGGTTGTCGATCAGTATAAAAAACAGGGGCTTGCCCTTTTCGAGGTGTGGCAGTACTTTCAACTGCATGAGGGTATGGCTCATCACCGGACTTTCTGCCTTTTTAGGGTTTACCCATGATGCATAGTTGCGGCTGACAAATTTGAAAAACTCGGTATTGGCCTCTGCTTTCTGCGATTGAAAAACTTCCTGCATTTCCGGGCTGTCGCTTTTTTTCATTTCGAGCTCCCAGTATACCAGTTTTTTGTAGAGATCCATCCATTCATTATAATCGGGGTTGCTGTTGAGCGCCATGAAAAGGTTGCGAAATTCCTGCTGGTAGCTTGATGTGGTTTTTTCGGCCACCAGCCGTTTATTGTCAATTATTTTTTTCAGGCTGAGGAGTACCTGGTTCGGGTTTACCGGTTTGATGAGGTAGTCGCTGATCTGGCTGCCAATGGCTTCGTCCATCAGGTTTTCTGTTTCGTTCTTGGTGATCATCACCACGGGCAGGTTGCTGTTCACTTCCTTGATCTGCTGCAGGGTTTCCAGTCCGGTAATGCCCGGCATGCTTTCATCGAGCAATACCACATCGGGCAGGTTTGTTTTTACAAATTCCACGGCGTCAAACCCATTGGCACGGGTATGTACTTTGTATCCTTTGTTTTCGAGGAAGAGGATATGGCTTTTGAGGCTGTCTATTTCATCATCTACCCAGAGTATGTTTACATCGCTCATGCGTTACGTTTTGTATGATTAAAAAAGCTACCGGAATGCGGGCTGTACTATCTTTTCATAAGATACTGCATTTGGCCGGCGAATGAGTAAAAGTTGAATCTATACGCGGAAAAATGAAATGTTCAGTACAAGTTTACACAAATTTAGCGGAATCGGCACAGCCTTTGTATTTTTGCTGCATCGCCTCAAAGATTTAACATTTATTACACGTTTAATATTTCAACGGTTATTATGCCTTTCCGCAAAATCATCAACGATCCGGTTTATGGGTTTATCACAATCGATGATGCACTTATTTACGAGATCATCTGCCACCCGTATTACCAGCGGTTGCGGCGTATTCACCAAATGGCGATGGCGCACCTGGTTTATCCCGGAGCGGTGCATACGCGTTTGCACCATTCACTGGGGGCATATCACCTGATGCGGCATGCGCTGGGCGAACTGGCCGGAAAGGGCGTGGAGATCTCTGCGGAGGAAGCCCAGGCTGCAAAGATTGCCATACTGCTGCACGATATCGGACATGGGCCATACAGCCATGCGCTGGAGCAGGTGCTGGTGCATAATATGCACCATGAAGAAATGTCGCTCCACCTGATCCGTGCGCTGAATACCGAATTTAACGGAAAGCTGGATATGGCCATTGCCGTGTTTACGGGTGTACATCCCAAAAAATTTCTTCACCAGCTCATCAGTGGCCAGTTGGATGTTGACCGGATGGACTACCTGAGCCGTGACAGTTTTTTTTCGGGCGTGAGTGAAGGGGTGATCGGGTACGACCGTATCCTGAAAATGCTGACGGTGCATAACGGGGAATTAATGGTGGAGGAAAAGGGTATTTACAGTATCGAAAAGTTCCTGGTGTCCCGGCGGTTGATGTACTGGCAGGTGTACCTGCACAAAACGGTACTCTGTGCCGAACAGATGCTGATCCGCATTATCCGCCGGGCCAGGGTTATCGGTGCGGAAGCGCCTAATCCGCAACTGAACCGCTTTCTTAATCAGCAGGGTACAGCCAATGCGGATATGGAAGAGCTGGTGCCTGCTTTCTGCAGCCTTGACGATGGGGATGTGATGTCGGCCATTAAGGTATGGTGTATGCACGCCGACAAGGTATTGTCAACACTTTGCCTGGGCATTGTTAACCGGCGTCTGCTGAAGGTGGTTTATGCGGCGGATCCCTTTCCGGTAACCCTGCTCACTGAAAAACGGGAGGCCATCGCCACCAGGCTGGGCTTACCGGCAGATGATGCTGCCTGGTTGGCTTTTACCGGCATTGCGGTAAGCAGTACCTATAATTTTGAGGACGAAAAGATACAGATACTCTTTAAAGACAGATCGGTCAAAGACATCTCGCAGGTAGACAATGCATTGATTCATGAAAACATGAGGGACAAGGTTAAAAAACATTATATTTGTTTTCTGAAGGGTTAAGAAAGTTTCCTCCACGTAAAAACTGACCACTATTAAAATCTGAATCGGAGTATGCAATTTTCTGCTGCGCAAATAGCCCTTATGATCGGGGGCAAAACAGAGGGCGATGCCGGTATTACGGTAGGGTCTTTCGGAAGAATTGAAGAAGCAAGTTCCGGGCAATTGGCCTTCCTGGCTAATCCCAAGTATGAAGATTACCTCTACAGCACCAATGCTTCCATCATCATCATCAACGATACGCAGGAGCTTAAGCAGCCGGTTGCAGCCACACTTATCCGGGTACCTGACGCCTACAGCGCTTTTGCGATTCTGCTGGATCAGTACCAGCAATTGGCTACACAGCAACTGGTGGGTATCGAACAGCCTGTTTATATACACGAGAAGACCACTGTGGGGGAACATGTATTCCTGGGTGCTTTTGCCTATCTCGGTGAGGGTGTACGGGTGGGGAATGGCTGTAAAATATTTCCGCAGGTTTACCTGGGCAGCAATGTTACCATTGGCGACAACACGATCCTGCATCCGGGTGTAAAGATTTATCATGATTGTATCATTGGCAGTAATGTAATTGTTCATGCCGGGACTGTAATCGGTGCTGATGGTTTTGGCTTTGCCCCCCAGGCAGACGGTACATTCAAAAAAGTACCCCAGATTGGTAATGTGGTGATTGAAGACCATGTGGAAATTGGTGCCAATACCACGATTGACCGCGCTACCATTGGCAGTACACTCATCAAGTCGGGTGCTAAACTGGATAACCTGCTGCAGATTGCCCATAATGTGGAAGTGGGTAATTACAGCGTTATTGCCGCACAGGCAGGGGTAAGTGGCAGTACCAAGATTGGTAATGGAGTAATGATTGGCGGACAGGCCGGTATTGTTGGTCATATCCAGATTGCCGATGGGAGCAAGATCAACGCCCAGAGCGGGGTAAGTAAATCGATCAAAACGCCGAATACGGCTGTAACGGGCTCTCCCGCTTACGATTATACGGCCGCACTCCGCAGCCAGGCCATCAGCCGCAACCTGCCGGAACTGGAGAAGCGGGTAAAGGAGTTGGAGAACATGATCAGGATTTTGAACGGAAATGTCAAAGTTTAGCCGTCAGTATCCCCTATACTTTGTTTTGCATCTCCCTGGCAAAGCAACAGGCTAAACATTTTGCCCGCAAACGGATACACTTATTTTATGGCACTTTCAATCTTTAAGCCGATTTCTGCGGTCTAACCCGGGTTAAAGAAACGTTAAAGCTGAAAAAACATTTCCGAAAGTTTTCGTATTTGAATAAAAGCCCCTATTTTTGATCTACTAAATACTTCGTACATTAAATATGCATGATATGAAAAAAATAATGATTGCTTCTCTTGCGCTTGTTTTGTTGCCCGCTTTTGCTGCCTTTGCGCAGGATGAGAAAAAGGTGATTGAAACGGATGCAGCAAAAAGTAAAAAGGAGCGGAAGCAGGTAGATGAAATCATCATCCGCCGGCAGGGTGAGAAAGGGGCTAATACCACCGTAACTGTTGAGATCACCGGCGATAAAGTTATGGTGAATGGTAAACCCATTGAAGAGTTTAAGGATGATAATATCACGATCAATACCCGCAAGATACTGGTCGGCACTAAAAATAAAAGCCTTTTTGTGCCTTACAACGCAATGCAATACCCTGAAATGGGTTCCGGCTGGGAGGGACAGCATTTCGACTTCTGGAAGGATGGCGATGGTAAAGCGGTAAAACGTACTTTTCTTGGTGTTACCACTGAAGACGATGATAAAGGGGCAAGGATTACCGAAGTGAATGAAGGCAGTGCTGCGGAGAAAGCAGGATTGAAAAAAGAGGATATTATTACAAAAGTGGGAGATAAAACGGTTAGCGGCCCCGCTTCATTGTCGGAAGCTATTACAGCTCTTCAGCCTAAGCAGGAAGTAAAGATTACCTATCTCCGCAGCGGGAAGGAAATGAGTGCTGCTGCTGTACTGGGTGAGCGGGTAGAGCGGAATGTACAAATGTTTTCGATGACATCGCCTGAGGGTGGTGGTCCCTTTGAATATCGTATGCGCAGTCTGCCACGCATCAATCGTGGTACGATGAACCTGGAGGAACGTCTTGCAGGATTAGGTGATCTCAATGTTGATGTAGAGTCGATGCTCGGTCGCCGCCCCAGGATTGGTCTGCGCCTGCAGGATACGGAGGAAGGTGCTGGTGTAAAAATTATCGATATTGATGAGGATTCACCGGCAGAGAAAGCAGGACTGAAAAAGGATGATATCATCACTTCCATCAATGGCAAGGGGATCAAGAATACCGATGAAGCCCGTGAGGCCCTGCGGCCGGAAGCGGCTAAAAAATCTTTTGCCATCAAAGCTAAAAGGAATGGCAGTGAAATGAGTTTTGAGGTAAAAATCCCTGTGAAACTTAAGACGGCCGACTTTTAATACTCATTTGCGTTATATAAAGTGTCAAAACCGTTGCAGTAATTACTGTGACGGTTTTTTAATGTATATCAGCGGCTGGCAATCCTATTCCTATTTATGGATCTCGCTTGTAAAATGGAATTCAATATCCGGGTTATTCTGCCGCTCTGTATTGAGGAACCATTCACTCTGGGCCAGGTACACCATGTGTCCATCTTTATCTTCACCGATATTCGCCATTTTGAACCGGGCAAAGTCTTCCAGTTTTTTCTTATCCTTACTGGTGAGCCAGCAGGCTTTGTAAAACGGAAGCGTATTGAACTGTACTGATGCGCCATATTCCTGGAGTAACCGGTATTGGATAACTTCAAACTGGAGTTCGCCTACACAGCCGATGATTTTTTTATTGCCCCCAAACTGGGTGAACAACTGTGCCACGCCTTCGTCGGTGAGTTGCAGGAGCCCTTTCTCCAATTGCTTGGTTTTCATGGGATCTTTATTGACCACTTCCTTGAATATCTCCGGGCTGAAACTGGGGATACCGGTAAAGAAAAAGTTTTCCCCTTCGGTGAGGGTATCCCCGATCTTGAAATTGCCTGTGTCAAAAAGGCCAACGACATCGCCGGGATAGGCTTCGTCAATCACGTCTTTTTGCCGGGCGAGAAAGGTGTAAGGGTTGCTGAAGCGGAAGTTTCTTTCCATCCGTACATGATGATAATAGGTATTGCGTTCAAACCGTCCGCTGCATACCCTGAGAAAGGCAATGCGGTCGCGGTGTTTGGGATCGAGATTGGCGTGTATTTTAAATACAAACCCGCTGAACTTGTCTTCTTCAGGGTTTATTTCACGGAGAGAGGTTTGCCGGGGCATGGGTACCGGGGCAATGCGGATAAAGGTGTCGAGCATTTCCTTTACACCAAAGTTATTAACGGCGCTGCCAAAAAAAACGGGTGCGGTTTTGCCGGAGAGGTAGGCTGCTGCATCCAACCGGCCATAAACACCATCAATCAATTCCACGTCTTCCCGGAGTTGGGCGGCATCGGTTTCGCCTACCCGGGTGGTCAGCATTTTATCCGAAAGGTCATCTATCTGCAGTACATCTTCATCGAGTCCCCTGGTATTGGCTGTGAACAGGACAAGATTTTTGTCGTGCAGGTTATATACGCCTTTAAAATCTTTACCGCTGTTGATGGGCCAGGTCATGGGGTGGAGTGCAATATTGAGCTCTTTTTCAATCTCTTCCAGCAGATCGAAACGGTTTTTGCCATCACGATCCATTTTATTGACAAATACAATCACCGGGGTATTGCGCATCCTTACCACTTCCATCAGCCGCCTGGTTTGGTCTTCCACACCGTTTACACTATCGATCACCAATACGACACTGTCTACTGCTGTGAGTGTCCGGTAGGTGTCCTCTGCAAAATCCTTGTGACCGGGGGTATCGAGGAGATTGATCAGTTTGCCTTTGTATTCAAAGCTCATTACGCTGGTAGCCACGCTGATACCACGCTGCCGTTCAATCTCCATAAAGTCGGAAGTGGCGTGTTTCTTGATCTTGTTGCTTTTTACAGCACCTGCCGTTTGTATGGCGCCGCCAAACAGCAGGAATTTTTCGGTCAGTGTTGTTTTACCCGCATCGGGGTGAGAAATGATGGCAAATGTTTTCCGCCTGTTGATTTCTGTATTGTACTTCATTGTAATTGATCGTTATTGTACCGGGGAAGCAGGTATTTGTTCCTGCCGCCTGGCAGAATGCCCTTTTTGCCACCCCGTCTGTAAGGGTGTCAGCCCAAAGCCAATCCACTGCCACCCTTCAGGGCCGCGCAAAGGTAAGGCTCCCGGCGCAATTGCCCTACCGGTTGCAGCAGTCATTTCCCGTTTACACATTTAGAGGTATTATATACGCCTGAAACCTTATTTTTGGGTATGCGCAAGATGCTTAACATACTCCGCAATTCACTAAAACTTACTTTTCAGGAGCTAAAGGTCAATAAACTGCGCACTGCGCTCTCGCTTATTGGGATTGCATTCGGGATCTTTTGTATTATTGGTGTGCTGGCTACGGTCAACAGTCTTGAGCGCAATATCCAGAACGAGGTGAACTCGCTGGGCAGCAATACCGTGTATATCGACAAATGGGATTATAGCGGCGGCCCCGACCAGCCGGTCTGGAAATTCAGGGCCCGGCCCGAGATTGCCTATGAAGAAATGGCGTTTGTAAACGAGCGCTCCCAGCTTGCCGATGCGGTCTCATTCCTGCTGCGTACCGGAGGCAATATTTCGCATAAAGACGATGTACTCCAGAATGTTTCCATTTATGGTATCGTGGAAAGCCAGATGGTGGTACAGCCCATCAGCTTTCAGGAAGGCCGTTATTTTGCTGCTGCGGAGTTCAGTAATGGTACGCCGCTTTGCCTGATCGGTTTTGACATTGCCGAAAAACTCTTTGGTGCAGCCGACAGGGCAGTGGGTAAAGCGATAGAACTGAAAGGCAAAAAACTAACGGTGGTGGGGGTACTCAAAAAAGAGGGTAAAAATTTTATCGGCTGGGATTACGACAACTGTATCATGATCACTTACCGCTTCTCCAAGCAGGTATTTGAGGAAAAATATTCAAACCCGGTGCTGATCGTAAAGGGAAAGGAAGGCGTAACTACTGCCGCTGTGATTGATGAACTCAAAGGTGTGATGCGGCAATTGCGCAGGCTGGCACCCCTGCAGGAAGACAATTTTTCACTCAACAGTGTGGAGGCTTTCAGTAAGGCCATTTCCGGCGCTTTTGTTACCATCAATATTGTGGGCTCAATCATCGGGGGCATCAGCCTTATCGTAGGGATGTTTGGTATTGCCAATATTATGTTTGTAACCGTAAAGGAGCGAACCAATATTATTGGCCTGAAGAAAGCTATTGGCGCCAAAAGCAGGAGCATTCTTTTTGAGTTTCTTACCGAAGCCACTATTCTTTGCATCATCGGGGGATTTATCGGGCTGGTTTTTGTTTACCTGCTTACGGTTATACTGACGAATGCACTTGACTTCCCGATGTATGTGTCTATGCCCATGCTTGTTTTTACCATCGTCATCTGTTTGCTCGTGGGTATTCTGTCGGGCATCATTCCTGCGTTCCGTGCGTCGAAACTCGATCCTGTGGTAGCCATCCGCAGCAAGTAATGCTGCACCAGTTTGATAATCTGTTTATCCGGTACGTATTTGCGCTACAGCTTTCCGGTAACGGTTAGCTGCTTACCTTTGTAGTATGCCCATCACCATTCTCGCTATAGAGTCGAGTTGCGACGATACTGGCGCCGCTGTTTGCAGGGATGGTTCCATCCTGTCGAATATTATTGCCGCACAAAAAGTACATGAAGCTTATGGGGGTGTAGTGCCCGAACTGGCTTCGCGTGCGCATATCCAGCAGATTGTGCCGGTAGTGGATCAGGCGCTTACAATGGCAGATTGCACCCTTGCTGAACTTAGTGCCATTGCCTTTACGCAGGCACCAGGACTGATCGGCTCACTCCTTGTCGGTGCCCAGTTTGCCAAATCGCTTTGTCTTGCACTCAACAAACCGCTTATTGCCGTACACCATATGCAGGCGCATGTGCTGGCCAACCTGATTGATGATCCCCGGCCGGCTTTTCCCTTTCTTTGCCTGACCGTAAGCGGTGGCCATACCCAGATTGTACTTTGTAAAAGTCCGATGGATATGGAGGTGATCGGCGAAACGATTGATGATGCTGCGGGCGAGGCATTTGATAAAACGGCAAAACTGCTGGGACTGCCTTATCCCGGCGGACAAAAAAAAACACAA
>JAAFIK010000075.1 GCA_013298665.1 Chitinophagales bacterium | reverse complement strand
TGCCGGGAATAATACTAAGCAGCTTATGTAATTGCGCCAAAACAGCCAATTCCTCCAATATTTGGTTTAATATTTGTCCTATTGGGGTCACAAAGAAGGTTGTTCCCGGGGAGCAGCCTTTTTTTATGGATGCCCTTAACAGAATCACATTACATACTTTTTCAGCAAACAGGTTACAAAACCCATTTCCGGGGCACTTATCATCAGTATATTGGCCATCAATTCTGTTATGTATGTATAAGATAATCTTTACTTTAGCCTTTCTGATCCTTTGTTGCTATGCCATCGCTCAAAAAAAGCAGCCGCTTCAGGCGGTAACCCTCGGCATCGAATGGCAATTTATCACCAACCACTTTCAGCAGGGCGATCAGCATGCGGCGACAATAAAGCTGACCAACCATGATAAGAAATTATCCCTGCCGCAGACTGGTTGGGTTATTTACTTTAATGCTGTTCATGATATTGTTAAAAAGGATGCAGGGTATGGTCTTGAAATAAGCCGCGTATATGGCGATTTGTTTCAGATTCGCCCTGCAGCCGCATTTCAGGGACTGCATCCGCAAACCAGTATCAGTCTGGATTATATTTCCGGCAGCCGGATGGTTAATTACACCGAAGCACCTTCGGGTTTTTATCTTGTCTGGGATTCCTCTCCAGCAACTGCCCACCCCATTTCAAACCTAACCATCCTCCCTCCTGCCGATATACAAAAGTTTAAAAAAAACGATCGTGATCAAAGCGGGAATATTACGCCGGCAATGGTATATGAACAAAATAAAAGCAGTATTGACATACCCGGCAGCACACTCCCCAAAGTTTTTCCAACACCAGTTTCCTATAAAGAAGCGGAAGGCAGTTTTTCCTTAAATGCATTAAGCACTATTTCAGCAGATGCTGTTTTTGAACATGAGGCAGCCTATCTTGTCAGCGAACTAACAACAGTCCTGGGTGCAGTGAAGGTCATTCGGGATGACCGCAGGGCAACGATCCGCCTGCACTATGATCAAACCCAAAAGGCAGAAGCCTATACATTAACGGTTTCTTCTGCAGGCATAACCATTGCTGCTGCTGATGCTACCGGAATCTTTTATGGCATACAGTCCTTAAAATGCCTGTTCCCGCTATCCGCATGGAAAGGAACAGTAGCTGAAATAGCCATCCCGCTGGCAACAATAACCGATGCACCCCGGTTTACATACAGGGGTTTACATATTGATGTGGCCCGTAATTTTCAGTCCAAAGCACAAATCCTGCGCATGCTCAACTGGATGGCGATGTATAAATTAAACAAACTGCATTTTCATTTCAGTGATGATGAAGGCTGGCGGATTGAAATTCCGGGATTGCCTGAACTCACTACTGTGGGTGTAAAGCGGGGACATACCGGAGACAGCAAAAAAGAACTTTCGCCCACTTATGGATCAGGAGGTCCGGTTAATCTGCTGCAAAGCAGTTACTATACAAGAGAGGATTATATCGCAATAGTGAAATTTGCCCGGGGCCGTCATATTGAAGTCATTCCTGAAATAGAAACACCGGGACATGCGAGAGCTGCCATTAAGGCCATGCAGGCAAGGTACAACCGGTTGTCGGGCAAGGGAGACAGTATTGAAGCAGTCAGGTATCTATTGCATGATATCAATGACCAATCGGTTTACCAATCGGTTCAGTATTACCATGATAATGTCATGTGTGTGGGTTTGCCCTCTGTTTATGCCTTTGTTGAGAAAGTAACGGATGAGCTCATCGCGATGCACAAAGAAGCCGGCAGCCCGTTAACGACCATTCACATGGGGGGTGATGAAGTGCCGGGTGGGGTGTGGGAAAAATCACCGGTCTGCCAGACGGTATTGGCGCATCATCCGGTGTATAAAAATGCTTCGGAATTGTGGCTGTATTACTGGGGGAAAGTAAATGACATTGCAAAAGCAAGGGGACTGTATGTGTCCGGCTGGGAAGAGATGGGTATGCGGCCAACAGAATTGGACAACCGGAAGACCATGATCGTGAACCCTGCATTTGCCAATGCTGATTTCCATACTTATGTGTGGAATAATGTGATTGGTTTCGGGTCTGAAGACCTCCCCTATCGCCTTGCCAATGGTGGCTATAAGGTGATACTATGTCCCGTTTCCAACCTGTATTTTGACCTGGCTTACCAGCAGGACTTTTACGAACCGGGATATTACTGGGGTGGCTTTGTTGACGTGGATAAGCCCTTTTATTTTATTCCATTTGATTACTATAAAAACACAAAAGTTGACCGCAACGGAGACCCTGTTGACCCCTCAGTATTTACAGGTAAGGATCGGTTAACGGCCTATGGCAGGCAAAACATCATGGGCATACAAGGTCATTTGTGGAGTGAAAATATCACATCGCCCCAATTATTAGAATACCAGGCTTTTCCAAAAATATTAGGATTAGCCGAAAGAGCCTGGGCGGCAGATCCCGAATGGGCTACGGAAAAAGATAAAGACAGAAGTGCATCCCTTTATGCCAGGGCATGGAATGTATTTGTAAATGTATTGGGTAAAAGGGAATTGACTAAACTGGCCTGGTACCAGGGCGGCGCCCGGTTCAGGATTCCTACCGTGGGGGCTATCGTTGACAAAGGGGTTGTTTTTGCCAATATTCAATTGCCGGGTTTGCAAATCAGGTATACAACAGACGGAAGCGAACCGGGTAATACCAGTGCTATTTATTCTGCGCCGGTAACCACTAAGGGTATCATTACTTTCCGGGCATTTGATGATAAGGGTCGTGGAGGCAGGAGCATCAAAGTTGAAAACAGGTGACAACCAGAAAGACATGCACAGGTGGCAGGATGGTTAATTTGTTGCGTCAATTCGCCTGTCTTACCTGGTACACCTGCACCGGTTCATCATTAACGCCGGCGATAAGGTAGTGGCCGCTCAACACCAATGACCGTACGTCACCTGTTAAATGCAACCCTGATTGCGCCTGGTTGATGTACCTGAATTTCCCTTTGCCGTCGCCCAGCATGACTAAGCCGTGATTACCATCCATACGGCCGATGCGGATACGGTTGTACCGGCTATTTCCCGCAGCAATAATATCTGTATGCCCATCGCCATTTACATCGGTGGCCAGCAATGCACAGGTGGGCGACACCTGCGCCATCAGCGGCAACGGAACCGGCTTAAAACCTGTACCGATGTTTTCAAAATAACAGGTGCTGAAATCATCGGCTTGCAAATTTACAGCACCAGCCAGTTTATCCCCCAATACGTCATTAATCGTTGCATCGGCATAAGAAGGATATTCAGCAAACTTCTTGCGCAACACCGGCACCTGTCCGTTGATGTCGTCCATAACACCAAAAGGATAAGGCTTGCCAAGCACATAGCTTGTAAGAAACGGATCGGCTGATCCGTTGCCGTCGTAATCCAGATAATACAGGTTTACCGGCAAACCTGGCATCGCTTTCAAAGGATTATTCAGGCCATAATTTCCGGCAACAAAATCCATATCCCCATCCTTGTCAAAATCGGCAACAGCAAGCGATTGCCACCATCCCGGGGGAACATCTTTACACCATTGTGCCGTTTCATCCCTTAAAGAAACTTTATTGCTGGTGAATATTTTCACCGGCATCCACTCCCCGGCCATCACCAGGTCTTTGATGCCGTCTTTATTGATATCAACTGCTTTGGCATCATGCAGCAATCCGGCATGTTTAAGCTGGGGGGCAAACTTCTCTGTTTCGTCGGTAAACATGCCCTTGCCATTGTTCAGCAATATGAGTGATTGTTCGTAGTTCGGATAATTGCCCGGTACAACTCCGCCGCCGGCAAAAAGATCAATGTCGCCGTCACCATCAAAATCAGCGGCTGCCACGCAGGAGGTATTTGTTTTAAAAACCGGAAGCGCGTTGGCATCTTTTACAAAATGCCCTCCATTATTCAGGTACAACCTGTCCTGCAGCAAATCGTCACCAGCCGAAAATTCATAGCTTCCGGCTGCAACATACAGGTCCTGATCCTTGTCACCGTCTGCATCAAAGAAAATGGCACTGACATCCTCAGCAAGGGAATCGGCTTCAAAAGCCTTTTCACGTTGCGCAACGAAATGACCTCCCGCAGCCTGTAAATAAAGCTGCCCGGCCTGCCCCCTGGCTCCGCAAATAAAAATATCTTCCCGGCCATCACCGTTCACATCTGCCGTTGTCATTTCCGGCCCTTCATTCGAATAAAAATGGGGTAATAAAAACTGGCGGGTAAAATCGTTTGCAAACTTTTCCCGGTGTGTACAGGCGAGTATATTTTCTGCCGGTTGAAAGAAGGGTTTGGTCTGCCCGGAATGATAATCATAAATGCCGGCAGCATCGGTGTATTTAATTTCCAGCGTCCTGTTTGTGCTTACGGCTTTCAGCAACTGCATTTTGTCATCAGGCCAGACAATGCGTACCGAATCGATGGCCGTTACACTGCCCAAACCGGCAAGTACGGATGGATCCACACTTGATTGAAATCCCCTTACCGGTAGCAGTTCCTGGTAAATGGTTTGCTGGTTGGTATATATCCATATTTTTGTGCCGGTACCCAAAGGGTTTTGCTTTGTTCCTTCAAATGTCAGTTTGATATAGTGGTTGCCGGTGTTTAATTGCTCAGCATTGTTCCTGTAAACACCTGCATAACTGCCTGTATTGTTCACAATCAGGTCAAGATCGCCATCGTTATCAAAATCAGCGTATGCAGCACCGTGCGAGAATGTTTGCTCATCCAGCCCCCATTCAACTGCTTTGTTGGTAAATTGCTCCTCACCATTATTCTGATAGATATAATTCGGGATATGAATCCCATCCATTTTATTGATATAATCATTCACGCTTATCTGCTCTCCGCCACGGCTTAATCTCAGGTTTTCATCCATGGTAAATTTCACAAACTGTATATTGGTATTGTCTCTTTTATAGCCATTGGTAATGAAAATATCTTTCCATCCGTCGTTGTCAAAATCTGCTATCAGCGGAGCCCAGCTCCAGTCTGTGGCTGCTATACCCGATAAAAATGCAACATCACTGAAACCGCCGTCCCCATTATTCCGCTGCAGCGAATTTTTCATGTACTGGTAATAATAGCCCTGGTCGAACAACTGCTGAAACTTATCAAAATTATCTGCACCTACGTGCATTTTTACATCATGGTTGTTTTCCGGGAGCATATCCAGCACGCATATATCGGGCAACTGGTCATTGTTATAATCCGCCACATCACATCCCATGGCATATTGCGATACATGCCCCGTCGTTTTCCTGATGGATTCGGTAAAAGTACCGTCGTGGTTATTGAGATACAGGTAGTCTTCTTCATTGAAATCGTTTGCCACGTATATATCGGGCCAGCCATCCTGGTTAATGTCGGCAGTACTGATACCAAGGCTGAAGGTAAGCACATTTGAATGGATGCCTGCCTGGTTATTGACATTAACAAAGTGTGCCCCGTCATTCCTGTACAGTTTATTATGAAAGGTGGAGTCTCCTTTTTTAAAGCGGAGCCGGGCATATTCTGTTTGTGCCTTTGAATATTCAGGGGTTGACTGGTTGATGAGGAACATATCCATATCCCCATCTTTATCATAATCAAAAAAAGAGGCCTGTGTGGAATAGCCTGCATCATCCAATCCGTATGCAGCAGCCTTTTCTGAAAAGGTCAGATCCCCGTTATTCACAAAAAGCAGGTTTCTCCTGAAGTCGACATTCGACAATCCGGATCTGCAAATGTATATATCCAGTTTTCCATCTGCATTGATATCGACCATGGTAACACCGGTGCACCAACCTTCTTTTGCCGCTATACCGGATTTTTCCGTGATGTCTTCAAATCTGAAATTCCCTTTATTGATATACAGGCGGTTCTTAACCATATTTCCGGTAAAGCAAATATCGGGCAACCCGTCGTTGTTAATATCACCAACAGCTACGCCGCTGCCATTATAGAAATACGGGTACTGCAAAATATTAAAGTCAGGGTTGTCTTCTTTGAGCATATTCCTGAAATTGATACCCGACGCATCTTCAGACAATTTGCTGAATAACTTAGGCGCCTTATTGCTGCAGGAATACAGCAAAAGTATTGTGCAAAACCACGACCCGGTAAAACGCATAGTAAACATGTTACAAGTTACCAAAAAAAGCCACTCAAAAAATGAGTGGCTTACCAAAGGATGCTGCTATATGAGAAAGGTAAAAGTTATGGTTTGTCCCACCACAAACGGGTACCGCCATTATCAGGGCCACCCAAACCAGCTATAGCCGCTGCCAATGCAGGGTTATTAAGCTCGGCACTGGGCATATTGATGCGGCGGATGAATATTGTTGAAGAAATCTTTCCTCCGCTGTTGTTAATCACTACCGGAAATAATTTAGGGAAGCCTGTTCTTCTGAATTCGCTCCAGGCCTCCTGTCCGTCAGGATACATACTGATCCATTTTTGTGTAATGATTCTTTCCAGGTTTTCATTGAATGATCCTGCTGCATTCCATTTTATGGTGATGGTACTTAAATACGGGGATCCGGCAGAAACATTGTTCTGTCCTGCAGTGATTGCTTTAGGGTCTGTATACGGCATGGGTACCGCTACGGCATTATTATAGTATGCTGCTGCCGAACCTAAGCTGTACTGGTCAAAAGAACGTTGAATACCTGCTTCATAATTTGTCTGGGCACTTCCTGCACCTGCCCAGTTCCTCAGCGCAGCTTCGGCTCTCAGGAAAGCAGCTTCTGCAGCAGTCATCATCTGCGCCTGGTTGGTAAATGTTACCAGTTTGGAAAAATCACCATAGCGGCTTTTGGCGTCAATATTGATCCCCTGCCGTATCCCCTTGTATTGTCCGGCTACAGCCGGATCAATTGCGGGGGAAAAATACTTTGGCAAGCGGGGGTCGCTGTATCCGCCTAATATGGATTCCATGGGTGCTCCCATCCGGATGTCCCCCCACTCATTATTCATCACATTCAAAGGATGCTCACTGCCAAGGTTAATATTGAAGTTATCTGCATTAGTGCTTAATAACCCTGCGGCATTGGCAAGTGCTGCTTCCCCCTCGGTTTTAGCTTTTGCGGCATCTGCTTTTACGATGCGCAGCGCCAGCCGGAGGCGAAGAGTGTTGGCAAAGCGTACCCACTTACCATAGTTACCCCCATATACCAGGTCTGCCTTAACAAAGTTTGCACTTGCCGTCTGACCGACTTTTGGCGTAAGAATGGTGATGGCCTCGTTCAGGTCGGCAAAGAATGCGTTATAAGCAGTTTGCTGGTTATCAAAGTCAACGCTGAGATCCGGGTTTACCTGCCGGTATTTGGTATAAATAATAGGACCGAAAATATCACTCACCCGGTGCATCGCCTCAACCTTTATGATTTTTGCCATGGCATATATATCCGGAGCCGCTGTTTTGGTCAATGGCTCTACCTTAGATACAGGCAGCATCACATTATTGTAAGCCGGTTGCCAGGCCCATGTATTCCAGCCGTCTACCAGGTCATAACTCATGTTATTGCTGTTTCCCCTGAAAGGCGTGGGAGGCATCATATACCCTGAATACACATCTCCCAAAAGATTTTGCTGCAACTGGGTTATCCATGCAGGAGAGTTTACATAAATATTTCTTTGTGCATTCTGTAAAGATGCAACGATCAATGCCCCGTCAGGATTGAGGTCCTTATCGCTTACCCCGTAAGGATTCGTATTGTATTCCTCAAATTTTTTCGTACAACTGCTTAGCCCTGCAATAAACACCAGAACAATGAATGCTGTGGTGCTGATGTTATATATATACTTTTTCATACACATGCTCGTTTTTTCGATTTACAATGTCATTTTTAAATTTAACCCAAAACTTCTAACGGGTGGCAAACCAAACACATCCACGCCCTGCAGGCCATTACCGGTACTCATACTCGTTTCAGGATCAAACGGCGCTTTTTTACTAAAGAAGAACAGGTTTCTTCCGATCAACGAAATATGCAGGTTCTTAATTACCGTACCGCGAAGCTTTACCGGATAGCCGATTGACAATTCCTGGAGGCGGATATTAGTAGCATCGTACATATAATATTCGGTGATCCCGTCTCTGCCACCCACTGTGGTATAGAAAGCCTCAGCGGGGATTTTACCGCTGTATGTACCTCCGCCAACTTTTGACGCGGCAATATCAACCCCACCATTTTTACGCGCATCGGCACTTATCTTGCTCGCGCCGTACTGGTCTAATACCGCCTGTGTGATACTCATCACTTTTCCGCCGAAACGACCGTTGATCAGGAAGCCTATCGACAGGTTGTTCTTAAAGGTAAAAGAATTGCTCCATCCCAATACGAGTTTAGGATTAGGGTTGCCTACAATACCAAAATCACCCGATTGAGGCTTGCCGGTGGCTCCGTCAACGATGATGTTTCCGTTGGCATCCCGTAAAAACAGTTTTCCGGTGATGTCGCCAAAACTACCTCCTTTCCTGATCACCAGGTTATAGTTGTTTACACCGCCATCAGTAATTTTATAATTGGTATTGGGCGGTATCTGGGTAGCCAGGTCAATAATCTTGTTCCTGTTGCTCGTAATGTTCAGCATGGTGTTCCATTTTATTTTTTTACCGAATGACCGGCTATAGTCAATCGTTGCTTCAATACCAGAGTTCTGGATATCGCCTGCATTGAGGTAAAAAGTACTCAATCCTGTTCCCGGAGTTGTAGAGTTCAGTTCAAAATATTGATTCCTCGTGTTCGATTTATACCAGGTAATGTCAAAACCCAGGCTGTTATTCAGGAATCGCCATTCTGTTCCGATTTCAATTGATGTTGACAGTTCCGGTTTTAAATAGGTACCGGGTAAGGGGCCCCTGTCATTATTTTGTAATTGCCCGTTCCGGATCAGGTTAAGAGGATTGGTAGAGTAGGTAGCCACATCGCTGCCTACCTGTGCGTAAGCGGCCCTTATTTTGGCAAAACTTACGGATGCCGGCATACTGAATATTTCACTCAGCAATGCGTTGGCACCAACAGAAGGATAAAAATAGTTGTTCTTAGGAGTGAATGATAAAGCGGAAGACCAGTCATTTCTTGCTGAAACATCAACAAAATATTTATTGTCCAGGTTAAAGTTTACACTTGCAAATACAGATTGGATCTGTTTCCTGTTGCCAGCCTGGAAATACGTAGAACCACTTCCTGGCGACAGGTTTATATTACCCACATTAAACACATTGGTAAAGGTTAAGCCACCACCTTTTGAATCAAAAAAGTCCTGGTAGCCGGTATGCAGATCCTGGATACTGGTACCCAGGGTCGTTATTACGCCTATCTTTTTGGTGATTTGCTTGTTGTACGTGGCAATCAGATCCCCGTACAACTGCGTATTCTCCTGCTTATCGAGGGTATAACGTCCGTTGGCATCGGCCAGGGTTCCTTGTGTACCGGCATGGGCTTTCAGTTCATAGTTCGTGTTGGACTTGTCAATATTACCCCGGGCCTGGATTGACAAATCGGCAGAGAGCTTATACTTAAGTACCAGCGAACCAAAAAACCTGAATAATTTATCATCAGTCTGGTTCCTGTTCAGCACCCAGTAAGGATTTTGCTGATTGTCGTCGCCCGTCAATCCGGCGTCTGCATTAATGTTCCACCAGTTCTGGAGGTTAACGGTACGTGAGGGGCTGAAATACTCATAGTTGTTTTTGAATTTGTTAAAGTCCTGGCCCCTTGGCATAATATACAGCCCCGACAGGGGATTGTAATACAGGCCACTGGTTGGTCTGTTATGCACTTTCTGGGAAGCAACAATCACATTTGCATCCAGGCTCAGCCTGTCGTTCAGCATTTTCATGGTTTCCCTTACTGCAAAGTTGTGCCTGTTGAACGTATTGGTAGGCAGGATTCCATTGCTGCGGGTATTGCTGTAGGAAAAATAGGTTTGTGCTTTTTCAGTACCCCCGCTTATTGAGATACTGTTTATCCAGGTAGAACCAGTGCGGAAAAATGATTTCACATGATCCGGTGAACTACCGGCAGGACCCCAACTGAAACTACCGGCACCCGCAGCACCAGCATTGCCCTGTTTATAGTCCCACTGCATTTTGGGAATATAAGCCGCCTTATCCACAGTTAAAGAAGAAGAGAAATCAACTTTAACGACTCCGGCTTTACCTTTTTTGGTTGTAATGAGGATAACGCCGTTGTTTCCCTGTGATCCATACAAAGCCGAAGCTGCCGCACCTTTTAAAACGCTTATGTTTTCAATATCATCGGGGTTGATGTTTGAGATACCATCCCCACCATCACGTCCACCACTACCCGATCCTGTTCCCTGTCCCCATACATCCGCAGGCTGGGCGGGTGAATAATTGGACATGGGTACGCCATCAATCACGTACAATGGCTGGTTTTCTCGGGTAGATTTCTGGCCGCGAAGAATGACCCTGGCAGACCCTCCCGTACCCGAAGCGCTCTTATTTACAGTAACGCCTGCAATCCGGCCATTGATATTATTGATAACGTTTGCATCTTTTACGGTGGTTAAATCCGAATTGCTTACTTTTTGAACCGAATAGGTTAAGCTTTTGGCCTTACGCTGGATACCCAGTGCTGTGATCACTACTGTTTCAATCTGCTTATTGGATTCGGTCAGTTGAACTGATATATCACCATTACCTGTTACGGTAATTTCCTGGTTCTCAAAACCTACAGACGAGAAAAGCAATACATCGCCCTTTTCGGCATCAATGGTAAAATTGCCATTTTCATTCGTGGAAGTACCCTTGTTTTTTCCTTTAACAGATACACTCACACCAACTACAGGAGCGCCGTCTTTGTTCACTACCCTGCCCGTAACCGGCATCCGTGCATTCTTTCTATCGTTTGCTGCCGGCGGATTATCAGCCAGGTTGCCGGCGCTATACTGTTCATCTAAGGATTTTTCACCTGCTTTTTGCTGCAGTATCACAAAGGTTTTTTCATCAACCTTCTTGTAGAGCAGCCCTGTGTTTTTTAAAATTTTAACCAATATTGTTTCCACCTCTTCTTTGATGTTATCAATAGCGTTTACAGCTACATTATTCAGTGTTTGGTCTGCAATCATGAAATAAACCCCTTTCTCTTTGTTCAGTTCTTTCAACACAACAATGAGCTTATTTTTAGCAGGGGGTTTGCCGGTCTGGCTTACGGTGTAACCGTCCTCTGATCCTCCGTTACCCGAAGGCAGATTACTGTCATAGCGCTGCGAATAAGCAAAGCCTGCGCTGCAAAGTAAACAGCAGAGCAATAGGCCGTTAAAGCCTGTTCTAATTTTTCCCATAATGGCAGTTTTAAAAAATATTAGTTTTTGGTTGTTATCGTAATTTCGCGATTGTTTTTTGTGATCGTATATTCCTGTGTGGCCTCCAGTGCCTGCAGCAGTACCGTTAAGTTGTTGTTGGGCATTATACCTGTTATCAGTTTTTCAGCAGCACCGGTTCCTTCAATTTTCACCTCAACACCATAATGCTCCCTTATCTTTTCTGCCACTTTTGCCAGGGGCGTTTTTTCAAAAACCAGCTTGTTTTCTGTCCAGGCCAGGTAGTCATTTTTCCCAACTGTTTCCTTTTGTATTTTATTGTTGCTCCATACAATGAAATCACCGGGCACCATTGCTATATCAGGCTGACCAGGCCGGTGAATTTTAACACTGCCCTCTTTCAGTATGATACTGCTTTTCCCTGCCTTGTTGGTTACGTCAAAAGAAGTTCCCGTTACTTCAATATCAAAAGCATCCGTATGCACAATAAACTTACTGCGGGTTGCCGTTTTCCTGACGTGAAAAAAGGCCTCGCCTTCCACCCATACTTCACGTTTTCCGGCATCTTTCCAGTTGTTTTTATACTTCAGGTTACTGTTGGCGTTCAGCATTACTTCCGAACTATCGGGCAATATATGCTGACTTATCTGGCCATAATTGGTAGCCACCTTTTCATAGGGTTGTCCATTCTGTATTAAATACTTAAAAACCAAACCCAGTGATAGTATGGCCAAAACAGATGCAGCAATCCTGCCCCATATTTTATAACTGAATCTGAATCTCACGGTCTTTTGCGCTTCAAGTGCAGCCTGTAAGCGTTCCGAAGCATGTTTTACCTGGTCAACGCCCGGCAGGGACTCTCCCTGCCGCAACAGGCGGAAAAATGCTGCCGCCGTCTCAACCATATCGGCCTTATCAGGATTTTCGCTGATCCAGCTATTCCAAAAGACAATATCAGCCTCGTTTTCATTGAAAGCCCAATTGCGAAAACTTTTGTCTTCTAAAAAATCTTCCAAACTGTTGAAATTCCGTTGCATACTGTTGGTTATACTGTCAAGTGTCGCAGATTGCGCTTTTGTAATCAAAAAATATAAAAAAAAATAATGGCCAGCTTTTAGTTGAGAACTCCTTATGTTTATTTGGAATTTCCGTCGGATGAGTTGTCCGGTTTAGTAATATTGCACAATAAAGCTTATTTTTAAAAGTACATCACCCGTAGTATCAAGTTAATGGGCATCGTTTCTACTCAACAGGAGTTATTACATTGGAAGCAGTTTAAAAATGGCAATGGGGAGTCTTTTGCCGCTATTTTCAGGGAATACTATATGCCGCTTTTAAACTACGGTAAAAAAATGACCGATAATACGGAACTGGTGGAAGATTGCATCCAGGATCTGTTTGCAGAGCTGTGGAAAACCAGGGGAAAGGCAGATATACTGAGTGTAAAAGCATATATTTTTACCGCTTTCAAATTTAAAATGCTCCGGATGCTGCAAAAAAACATGCGGATTGTGCTTCCCGGCAGTATCAAAGATGATTATGCATTTGTCTTAAGTCCGGAAAAAACAGCAATGGACAAGGAAGAGCATGATGAGAAAATGCAGCAATTAACCACTTCTTTACAAAACCTTACCGCCAGACAGCGGGAAATTATTTACCTCCGCTATTATCAATGCCTTGAATACGAGGAGATAAGTGAAATCATGCAAATCAACTATCAGGCAGCACGAAACCTCTGCTACCAGGCCATTAAGGTCATGAAAACCACCCTGCTGTTCTTACCGGTTGCTTTTCTGCTTCTTTAAAAGATCAGTTACATTTTGAGGGGTGTATACACTTATATGCACACAATAACCCTTTTTTTATGATTGATTGTTTGGAAAAAGTTCCGGTTAAAATTTTTGACAACCCCGGGGAAGGTTCATATTATGTTGCCCAAATCATTGCGGAAGCGATAAAAACCAGGGAGGCAGAAGGAAAAAAATGCGTGATCGGACTGGCCACCGGTTCATCCCCAAAAACCCTGTACACGGAACTGGTAAAACTCCACCGCTCAGCAGGACTCAGTTTTAAAAATGTGGTCACTTTCAACCTCGACCAATACTATCCTATGGAAAAGGATGCGCTGCAAAGCTATCATTACTTTATGCGCAAGAATCTGTTTGAGCAAACAGACATTGATCCTTCCAACTACCATCTGCCCGATGGTTTGGTGCCCAAAGAAAAGGTAAAAGCCCATTGCCTGGAATACGAACAAAAAATTGAGGCTGCGGGCGGATTGGATATACAGATACTTGGTGTAGGCATTAACGGCCATATCGGGTTCAATGAACCGGGTAGCGGCATTTATACCAAAACCCGGCTGATTACGCTCGACAACAGCACCCGGTTGGCCAACAGCTATGAGTTTGGCAATATGAGTGAGGTACCCCGCCTGGCGATTACAATGGGGGTCAGCACGATACTGAAAGCCCGGAAGATCATTTTAATGGCATGGGGTGAGAACAAGGCACCGGTCATACAAAAAGCGGTAGAGCTGACCGACACCGAAGATATCCCGGCTTCCCTGCTGCAAAACCACGATGATTGTACTTTTGTACTGGATAAAGCAGCCGCATCCGAACTCACCCGCTTCAAACGCCCATGGCTTACCGGTGAGTGTACATGGACCCCCTCAATCGTGCGTCAGGCCGTCATCAACATGGCGCTCAAACTCGGCAAGCCGATACTAAGCCTTACCAACAACGATTATAATGATAATGGCCTGAGCGACTTATTGGCAGAAAAGGGTGATGCCTACGAAATAAACTTACAGGTATTCTATTGGCTGAGGGATACCATTACAGGATGGCCTGGCGGTAAACCAACCCCGCAAACGAATAACGCATTGGCAAAACCGGCAGCATTCCCCAAAAAAGTAGTGCTTTTCTCTCCTCACCCCGATGATGACATCATCAGCATGGGAGGCACTTTTATGCGCCTCCACGACCAGGGGCATGAAGTGCATGTTGCTTACCAGACCAGTGGTAATATTGCCGTTACTGATGAGTTTGTAACCCGGTTTATCGATTTTGCCGTAGGCTTTGAGCGAATGTTTGACATTGATGAAACCAAAAGCAAAAAAATATTAGAAGACGCCGTGCTTTTCTTACAAAACAAAAAAAAAACAGAAAAAGATACCGGAGCCATCAGGGCCATTAAAGGCCTGATCAGAAGATGCGAGGCAAAGGCTACCTGTAAATATGTGGGCTTAACCAATGAACAGATTCATTTTATGAACCTGCCTTTTTATGAAACAGGTACTATTGAAAAAAAGCCGATGGGCGAAGCTGATGTACAACTGACGATCAGCCTGCTCAACAGGATACAGCCACACCAGATCTATTGTGCAGGAGATTTTGCCGATCCGCATGGCACACACAAAATTTGTTTTGATGTGGTCATGGAGGCATTAAAAAGATTGAAGGCTGAGCGTTCAGCAGTAAAAGTTGCAGAAGACCATTGGATTGACCATTGCTGCCTGTGGTTATACAAGGGCGCCTGGCAGGAATGGGATATTACCGATATTGAAATAGCCGTGCCATTGAGCCCGGATCAGGTAGTCAAAAAACGAAACGGCATCTTTATCCATCAGTCGCAAAAGGACAGCGTTCCCTTTCAGGGGAGCGACAGCAGGGAATTCTGGCAACGTGCCGAAGAGCGCAATGCCCATACCGCCATGCTATATGCCAGATTAGGGCTTACCCAATATGCTGCCATGGAGGCATTTGTACAATGGAGGTTTTAGCAGATTGGATCGGAAACGTGCCAACAGCCTCAGGCAAAACGCGGCATTACTATGTGGTGCAGGATGTTTATTTACAGTGCCGGCAACAAAATATTAAATCTTCTTCCTTACATTAGACAAATTTTTGCGCATGAAAAGAAAAGCATTTGTAAAAAATGCAACCCTTGCTGCCGCTGCGGTAGCAGCGGGTTCATTTACCGATTTGTTTGCACAGGC
>JAAFIK010000074.1 GCA_013298665.1 Chitinophagales bacterium | reverse complement strand
ACAACCCGGTGGAGAAATTCAAATGGATACCCTATGGCCGGGCGCTGGAAGCGGGTTTTACAGGTGATGCGCAGGGCAAACGCAGCGTTTTGCAAAATAACCTGGGCTTACTTTTACAAGATTTTGGGGACTATGCGGGCGCCAAAACCCTGCTGGAAAAGGCCGTAGCTTCCCATGAACGGAACTTTGGCACCGATCATCCCACCACCGCCATCCGTTATTCCAACCTGGGGCTGGTGCTGCGCGACCTGGGGGATTATGCGGGCGCCAAAACCCTGCTGGGAAAGGCCGTAGTGTCGGCTGAACGGAACTTTGGCGCCGATCATCCCACCACCGCCATCCGTTATTCCAACCTGGCAACAGTGCTGAAAGACCTGGGGGATTATGCGGGCGCAAAAGAACTACTTGAAAAAGCCGTAGCTTCGGCTGAACGGAACTTTGGCGCCGATCATCCCAGTACCGCCATCAGTTATGCCAACCTGGCAACAGTGCTGCGCAACCTGGGGGATTATGCGGGGGCCAAAACCCTGCTGGAAAAGGCCGTAGTGTCGGATGAACGGAACTTTGGCGCCGATCATCCTACCACCGCCATTAGTTATTCCAACCTGGCAATGCTGTTAAAAGATATGGGGGAAGATGCCTCCGCACTCGAACTGGCGGCAAAGGCATTGCAGGTATTCGAAAAGACATTGCCCGAAGGGCATCCGCATATTGCTATGATGCGGAGGAATTATGAGGGGATTAAGGGGGGAGGATAGCAGTACCTGCTACCTGGCCGCGGGGTTGAAACCCGCGGTGGCGGGGGCTGCCCCGTCATAGGTAGTACTCAGTCCGGTTCATTCTGAATCTTGTGTTTTGCGCCCCGGGTCTTTTGGTGGTTCGTGAGACACCAACCACGGCGGTTTCAATCGTAATACCCGTTTTGTCAATGGGGTGTCGTCTGTCTTGATACTCATACCATCTTACCGCTCCTATGTGGAATCTTGTGTTTTGCGACTTGGGGCTTTTGGTCGTTCGTGAGACACCAACCACGGCGGTTTCAATCGTAATACCCGTTTTGTCAATGGGGTGTCGTCTGTCTATAATACGATCACCATTTCAGGGTTTGGTGCACGACTCGTAAATGGTATAGGGAGTGTCTTGATACTCATACCATCTTATCGCTCCTATGTGGAATCTTGTGTTTTGCAACCCGGGTCTTTTGGTGGTTCGTGAGACACCAACCACGGCGGTTTCAATCGTAATACCCGTTTTGTCAATGGGGTGTCGTCTGTCTTGATACTCATACCATCTTACCGCTCCTATGTGGAATCTTGTGTTTTGCGCCCTGGGTCTTTGGTGGTTCGTGAGACACCAACCACGGCGGTTTCAATCATAATACAGATGCATCACTTCATACCGTCTGGACACCATCAGACCGGGGCAAGTGCATCACTTCATACCGTTTGGACACCACCGAACCGGGGCAAGTGCATCACTTCATACCGTTTGGACACCACCGAACCGGGGCAAGTGCATCACTTCATACCGTCTGGACACCATCGAACCGGAGTAAGTGTATCACTTCATACCGTCTGGACACCACCGAACCGGGGCAAGTGGGCTACTTCATACCGTCTGGACACCACCGGACCGGAGTAAATGCATCACTTCATACCGTCTGGAGGGCATTTACTCCGGTTCGATGGGTCACCACGATATCGCGGGAGGGCAGTTACTCCGGTTTGATGGGTCACCACGATATCGCGGGAGGGCAGTTACTCCCCATCAATGGCCTGGCCCCCCATTGCGGGTCATCGGATCGCTGTACAAATTTGGCGATGGTGCATTTCAAATTTTCACAAGCTATCGCGCTTGTCCTCGCCTCGCTGTAGTATTGCTGAAGATGAAGCTACAGTAGCACAAAAGCCACATCAGTGCTGCCCCGAAACCGGTTGTAATGGGTTTCGGGCCCCTTTTTTGTTTCTTTTTGGGGGAGCAAAAAGAAAAAGAATACATGATGAGGGTGGTTATTCTGATTACCTATACACAACACTAAAAGCGAAAATTTGAAATACACCCTTTGGTGATGGCCTGCCCCCGCTCCGCAGGAAAATCATTATCTTACCGCATCATTTTTAATTAATCGCCCGGCAGCTATGCACAACATATTATCCAAACTTGTACCGGCAGCATTCTTGTGGACGCTTTCGCTCCTCCTTTTTTCCTGTACGGCAAAGGAACAACCCGTTACCCGCGTGGAAGCACTTACACTGGCCAAAGCCATTGAAACGTCTGTACTAACGGGTGATGAGGCTTTTCTGAACGACCTGATTGATGAAAAACGCTTTGCAGACCGCGTGGTGGGCAAGCAAAAGGGTTCCTTTGCCCGTGGCGTGGCAGAAGGAATAAAGAAAGGCCTGCGGAATACCAAACTTGGCCGGGATATCATCGATGCCGTAGAAAAGAATGGCTCCTACCAATTGGTAAAGGCTTATGAAAAGGATGGACAACAACACCTTATCTTCCGGTTGTATATGGATGGAGCCCTCAATTATCACGACTTTCTGCTCGCAAAGAACGGAAAGCAGGTTAAAGCAGCGGATGTCTATATCTACCTCATGGGCGATTGGCTGAGTAAAAACATCGGGCAGTTTGTGGGTGCCTTCGATGAAAACGCAAGCAAAGCGGAAATGGAACAACTCAATTCCCTCAAAAACATAAAAATGTTATCCGCCAGAGGGCAGCATGCCGAGGCTAAAAAAGAAATAGAAGCCCTGCCTGAAAAGATCAGGAACCAGAAATTGATGCAGGTGATGTATATGCAGGTTTGTGCAGATGTTGATGCAGATGCCTATAGTAAAGCGATTGAAGACTACCGGGTACTCTTCCCGAATGAGCCGAATATGTACCTCTCGATGATTGACTACTATTTTTCGCGCAGGGACTATCCGCAAACACTGCAATGTGTCAACCGGTTAGACAGCCTGATCGACAAAGACCCCCTGCTGGATTACCAGCGGTCGCTGGTGTATAAAACAATGGGCGACGATAAGAAAATGGGCGAATGCCTGGAACGTTTACAAAAAAATATGCCCGCTTTTATATCGGGTACGGAAGAACTGATTTCGTACTACCTGAAAACCAATGCACTCAACCAGGCCATCCCCTTACTGGAGCCATATACCAAACACAAAAAGGCAAGCCAGCCATTGATCAGTATGTGGTATTCGCAATACCCGGCACTGGAGCGGGCCTTGCCAAGGCCATAATTACAGCGCCTGCTGCTGTACCGCAGCAATCCTGCCGGTTGCTTCGTCCTGCAGCATAACCACAATACTGCATTCGGCAGGGTGCAGTCCAACGGGCAGCGAAAGTGTAGCGCTTGCGCCCGATCCCGACCACACGGCCTGCTGCAGGTCCCGCGCAATATTCGTATTCACCAGTTCCGCATTTTTATTTTCCCCCGCCTTCACGCTGGTAACAGCACGGTGCTGCAAAAGGATGACCCGCAGTTGCTGGCCGGCTGTATGCTCACCAGCGGTGCAGGACACCTGTACCTGCTGCCCGGTTACGGTTACGCGGTTGATGGCAATGCTGCCGGCGGGTGCACTGGTGAGCGCACGGCTGATGGCAGCCTCCACTTTGCGGGTATCGCTGCCCACCATTTCGGCGGTACCATTTACAATAAGCTGGGGGGTATAAATACTTTCCGTACCAAACTGTGCGGCATAATGCCGCTGGCGGTCGGAAAATACGGCCTTACTGAAGGGATCCGTCCAGCCCAACCGGTTCCAGTAATCCACATGAAAAGCAATGGGTATGATACGGGGGTTGTGCATGGCGGCAATAGAACTGAGTACCTCATCTGCGGCGGGACAACTGCTGCAGCCCTGCGATGTGTACAGTTCAAGTACGGCAAACCCGGAATCGGTCTTTTGCATGAATGGCGTTATGGTTGTACGGTTGCGCGGCCCTGCAAAAAGCAGCAGACTGACAACGGTAGTGATGAGTATGAGGGGTAAAACAATTCTTGGCATCTGTTTTATACCTATGTACGGCCTGGCAGAAAAGCCGGTTTGCCTCAATGTCGCCTGAGCCGGTAATAACCGCAGGCCGTGAACATACAAAGACCGCCCAGCAACCACCAGAGATTACTGAACCCGATGCGGTAGGCAACCTGGGTACCACCGGTACTCGCCAATACCTGCGCCAGGCTCCAGACCATCGTAAAAAGACCGGCGTATTGTCCCCTGTTTTCATTACTGCTCCTGCCAATATAGTAGCTGTTCATAAAAGGCATGGCGATGATCTCCGCGATGGTAACCGTAACCATTGAAGCAAAGGCTACAATCAGTACGGGGATACCCGTGATGTTGAGCATAAAGAAAAATATACCGGTAAGAAAAGTACCTGCAGCAATAAACGTAAGCGGGGTTTTACGTCCTTCCAGACGGAAAACGATGGGCATTTCGATAAGGGCGATCAGGATACCATTGACGGACATGACGATACCATACCACTTTTCATTAAGGTGCCAGCCCTGGTAATAATAAAGCGGAAGCGTGGTAAACAACTGGAAAAAACAGATGGCAAAACAGGTCTGGAGCAGGATAAAGCGCAGGAAGGTTTTATCCTTGTATGCCGACTGGCTGGTGGTTACAGCAGCTTTTTTTTCCAGTACATTACCGGGGGTATGTTGTTGCTGCGATAAATGAACACGGGGCAAAAGCAGGAGCAGGAGTATGGCTGCCGAAATATTGGTGATGCCATCTGTCCAGAACAGGTAGGCATAATTCATCGAAGCCAGCAGACCCGCGAGTCCTGCACCCACCCCCCACCCGATATTGATGGCGAGGCGGATGAGCGAAAAGGAACGCGTGCGGGTATCTTCCGTACTGTAATAACTGATGGCTGCGGCATTGGCCGGGCGGAAAGACTCATTGACCATACTCAGGATAAAGGCACCCGCACAGATGGCTGCGTAAGACCGGAGGTACTGCAATACAATAAAGAATACCCCACCCAGCATCAGGCTCATCACCTGGAGGCGGTAAAAACCCAGCCGGTCTGAAATGCGTCCGCCGAGCAGGGCACCACACATGGCACCCAATCCATAGCAACCTACAACCAGACCCGCCTGGGTGGTACTGAAACCTTTTTCACGCGTACAGTACGAGGTCAGGAAGGGCAATACCATGGTACCACACCGGTTGATGAGCATCACAAAACTCAGCAGCCAGATACTTTTGCTGAGGCCGCTGTACGACTTTTTGAACCCCCTGATGGCAACATGAATCATAAAGAATGGCAAAGGTATTTTTTATCTGTGTAAGAAATCCGTAATTTTATAACCAAGTCACCATGCGTCAATACCTGTCCATAGCATTGATCGTTGTTTTCCTGCTGTCGCAATACGGCAGGAACATCGCCTACCTGGAGTGCGAGTTGTACAACCTCGTACAGCAGGGCACGGGTATCCGTTGCGATTGCGAACGCATGGCGCCTGTACAGGCCGATACCGGCAAATCACCCCTGGCACCGTTGCAGAAACAGGGTGGCGTACACCTCGACGAAAGCTTTCTCTTCCCGGCAGCAGTATTGCCAATCGTCAATTATGTTGCACCACCACTCCTGCAGTGGCCCGTGGCCGCACAACACGGCTGCCAGGGTTTTGGCAACGAACTCCTGCGTCCGCCACAATATACCGCCTGACCATATTTCCCATTGAATACGGGGTCCGCACACTGACCCGCTGATGGTTTATGCCTTATTCCTCCTGTATGGCTGATGAAGTTTTACGGGCATTGAAACAGGGTATACCATCCGCTGCATTATGGCCTGCACCATCATGCGGGATATCATTTATTTACAAACCACCCGGTATTGCACGGCAATCATCCGGGTACAACAATATTATCATGAAACGTTTATCATATGTACTGGTTGCGATGGCAACCCTATATGCCTGCTCACCCAAAATGGGCACCCAAACCCATGAGCACGGTCTCAATACCTTATCCACCGATCGCAATGGCAGCCCGATGCTGATCGGCCGTTGTACACAAAAGGCCATGGAACAGCCGCCGTTTGGTGAGTGGTTCAATAAAAATTATGCAGCCTATATGGTGGATAAACTTACGGCAGACAGCCTGAAAGCAAAACTGCAGGACAAGACATTTACCCTGTTCCTCGGTACCTGGTGCGGCGACAGCAAGCGGGAAGTGCCGCATATGCTGCGTCTGCTGCAATACTGTGGTGTGGCACAGCAAAAAATCAATATTGTACTGGTGAGTAACCACGACAGTGTGGTAAAGCAGAGTCCCACCCACGAAGAGCGCGGACTCAACATACACCGGGTACCTACGCTACTGGTGTATGAGGGCAACCGCATCATGGGGCGCATCGTGGAAGAGCCGGTGGTGAGCCTCGAAAAAGACCTGCTGACCATCGTGAGTGGTTTGCCTTATGCCACCAGCTATAAAGGCGCTGACCGGTTGATGGGGATGATGGAACGCAGAACGGTTGCAGCATTAATGCAGGATACCATTGCCGTATCCGAAGCATTGCGGCCACTGCTGAAGAACTTTTATGAACTGCATACCTATGCGCATGTATCGTTGCGGGCAGATGATGCGGAGAAGGCCCTGCTGATTGCCTCGCTTAATGCACGGTTGTTTCCGGCAGAGGCCGATGTGCATTACCGCAAGGGCTTTATCCTGCAATCTATGGGGCGCAGGGAAGCAGCCGCCGCCGCTTATGAACGGGCATTACAGTTGAAGCCCGATCATGAACTGGCGCTGAAGATGCTCAGGGTGTTACGGCCATAAATGAAAAGGGACTGTCGCTATTAATGGCGACAGTCCCTTTATAAAAACAATGTTGTGTATCAATCCTGATCGGGCCACAGCGCATCGGGATATTCACCGGCGGCTACAAGGGCATCCACAGAGGCTTTTACCCCGGGCGCGTCTTCCTTATACGTAACGCCGAACCATTGCGCACTGGTGGGAATCACATCAATGACCCCATCTCCCTGGCGGATAAACTCATCAGCAATGATGGGAATAAAAAACTCCGATTTGGGATTGGTGAGGTTAAGGCTGACAAAATCGCGGAACAGGGTTTCTGTTATGCCAAATACGGAAGGATGAAAGCACCAGAAATTCATGGATACGCTGGAATTGTCCGGAACCGTATGCTGCCGCCCGTCTTCTTCATATATGATCACCCCATCCTGCCGGTAAATCTTTGTACGCTCGGTGATGCTGGTGAGGTGATGCTGTTCATCCGTCTGGCAAACACCCCTGCTCACCGTTCCAAATTCGCTGAGTGTTTTGGCAAGCTGGTAACCGATGATGGCATAGCGCTCCGGCGTGCAATCATCCCGCAGAAACGATGCCGCTTGCTGAAAGGCATCGCGACCGTAAAAATCATCTGCATTGATTACGGCAAAGGGTTCTTTCACCACATCCCTGGCACAGAGTACCGCATGGCCTGTTCCCCAGGGTTTGGTGCGTTCTGTGGGCACCTGGTACCCATTGATAAAGGCATAGATGTCCTGGTAAACATACTCAACCGCTATCTTATGTTTCAGTTTGGGTTCGAAGATGGCTTTGAAATCGTCTGCAAAATCTTTACGGATGATAAAGACCACTTTCCCAAACCCCGCACGTATGGCATCATAGATGGAATAATCCATGATGGTTTCACCGGAAGGCCCAAAGCCCTGTATCTGCTTCATGCTGCCATAGCGGCTGGCCATCCCTGCTGCCAATATCAATAATGTGGGTTGCATTTTTTTTTGTTTACTTTGTTATACCGGCAACATCTATCTTGTTGCGCTGCGAAAATAAGCCAAACATAAAAACAAAACGCGATTGCCCGTATTTAATCACAATATCGTGATCCAGGAACTGCATGAACAGGCATGGAAGGACAGGGGTATCAGGGTATCAGTATTACGGTTAGACAAGCTGCACCCCGTGGTTTCCGGTAATAAATGGTTCAAACTGCAGGGCTTTCTTGATAAGGCACGGCTGGAGGGCCACCGGCATCTCGTCAGCTTTGGAGGGGCTTACTCCAATCACCTCGTGGCACTGGCGTATGCAGCCCGGGATGCCGGTCTGCAGTGTACCGGTATCGTAAGGGGGGAAAAGCCGCGCGTACTTTCGCTTACCCTGGAGCAATGCAAGGCCTATGGCATGACGTTGCTGTTTACCACAAGGAAAGCGTATGCAGTTAAGGCGGAAAGCAGTTTTACGGATGGGCTCATTGAGCAACTGGATCCCCACCTGCTGATCCCGGAAGGCGGGTACCATCCGCTGGGGGCAGCCGGTGCTGCGGGGATTCCGGCCCTCGCGGGCATAACAGGCATTACCGACTGGGTAGTGGCGATGGGTACAGCTACTACCGCAGCGGGCATATTAGCCGGTACAGCAACGGATACAAGGGTTACGGGTATCACCGTATTAAAGGGAATGACCGATACCCGGGAGCGGTTGCATCACCTCCTGGGCAGCAATACGCACGACAGCAGGTTTACCGTTCAGACGGCTTATGCCTTCGGGGGATATGCAAAACCGGATAAAACCCTGTTCGCCTTTATGAATGAGATGTGGGTACGGCACAGCCTGCCACTTGATTTTGTCTATACCGCCAAAATGCTGTACGGCCTGTATGACCTCGTTGCAAAGAACTATTTTGCCCCGGGTGCCCATGTGCTTTGCGTACATACGGGTGGGTTACAGGGCAACAGATCTCTCAGTACCGACACCCTTGTTTTTTGATTCTTTTTAACAACCCTTTATCTTTGCTGCCGATAATAGGTACCATATATCCTGCGTTAAGGCATTATGCATAAATTTTTGATTCTACTTTTACTGGCTTCCGCATTTGCACCTGTGCATACAAAGGCACAAGACACTTTACCAAAAATAAGTGCAAGGAATATTGATGGACGGATCATCATCAGTTGGCGAAACAATTATGCACGGCCCATTACCAACATCAACATCCAGCGCTCTTTCGACAGCGGGAAAAATTTCACCTCCATTGGTTCGGTACTGAACCCGCAGAATAAGGAGAATGGGTTTGCAGACGCAAGGCCACCCTATACCAAAATGTATTACCGTGTATTTGTAGCCTTTGAAGGAGGCAGCTATGTATACACCAATACCACCCGGCCGGTTAAAGACACCACAACCCGAAAAATTCCGGAGAACCTTACCACCATTGTTACCGACCCGCCCAAACCACTGGGATGGATACCGAGTAAGCGCATCTTTACGGGCAAAGAAAGTTACATCATCATCAACCTGCCCGATGCGGCCGTAAAAAAATATTCCGTAAAGTTTTTTGATGAAAACGACAAACTGGTAATTGAACTCAGCAAGATACCGGACACCTACCTGACGCTGGAGAAGGTCAACTTCATCCATGCCGGATGGTTTCATTTTGAGTTGTATGAGAATGGCGCCCTGCTGGAAAAGAATAAGTGCTATGTACTGAAAGACGGAAAAAACCAGCAAATACCTCTACCCGTTGAGCAGGGTAAGAAAAACAGAGTCCCTTAGCCTTCCGCAATACTGGCGTTAAACACCTCCCGGAAATTTTCGAGCAGCCGCATTTTTACCTCAGCCATAGGTATATCATGGCCGAGTTCCCGGCGAAGGGAGGTTACCTGTTTGTTTTGTATGCCGCAGGGAATAATATGATCAAAATAAGTAAGGTCTGTATTCACATTAAAGGCAAAGCCATGCATGGTTACCCAGCGGCTGCAGCGTACCCCCATCGCGCATATCTTTCTTTCCTGCCCGGCAATACCCGGATCCATCCATACACCGGTTTCGCCCTTACTGCGTTCGCCTTTGAGGCCGTAAGCAGCCATCACCCGGATGATGGTTTCTTCGAGTTCACGCAGGTAGCGGCCGATATCGGTATAAAACTTTTCGAGATCAAGAACAGGATAACCCACCAGTTGCCCGGGGCCATGAAAAGTGATGTCACCACCACGGTTGGTCCTGAAAAATTCGATGTTGCGGCTGGCCATTTCAGCTTCGGAGATGAGGAGGTTTTCGAGGTGCCCGCTCTTGCCGAGGGTATAAACGGGTGGGTGTTCACAGAAAAGCAGTTGGTGCCGGGCGGGTGTGGAAGACTGTCCGGCTTTTACGGCGAGGTGTTCCCGCAGGAGGGTTTCCTGGTAGTCCCAGGCCTGCTGATACCCGATGGTTCCCAAATCTTTGGCATATACATTCTGCTTATCCAATACGATGCTTTAAGTTTGCAAAGATAACTGATCAAATTTGCTTATGTACGAACTGAACGGACCAGAAGAAGAAATGCAGGAGTCAGACGAGTTGTATGAACGGCTGAGTCTTATTGTGGCGGGCGGACAGGAACCGATGCGCCTCGATAAATTCCTGATGATGCGTATTGAAGGTGCCACGCGCAACAAAATACAGCAGGCGATTGAGGATGGAATGGTATTGGTAAACGACAAAATGGTCAAAGCCAATTACCGCATCCGGCCACAGGATAAGATTGTGGTGTATGAAACCCGCAACCCCGAATCGTCTGACATCATTCCCGAAGACATCCCCATCAACATCGTATTTGAAGATGAAGACATCATCATTGTCGATAAACCTGCGGGCATGGTGGTACATCCCGGAAGCGGCAACCGGAGCGGTACACTCATCAATGCAATTGCCTATCACCTGCAGCAGCAGAACCCCGGTCTTGAAGAAAAGGATCTGGCCCGCTTTGGCATGGTACACCGCATCGATAAAAACACCAGTGGCCTGCTGGTACTCGCCAAAACACCCAAGGCGATGAACGATCTTGCCAAACAGTTCTTCGCGCATACCGTACACCGCCGTTATGTGGCGCTGGTATGGGGCGATTTTACAGAAGAGGAGGGTACCGTGGTGGCGCATGTGGGCAGACACCTGCGGTTCCGGAAACTGTTTACGGCTTACCCGGACGGGGAGCATGGCAAAGACGCCATCACGCATTATAAAGTGATGGAAAGGTTCAACTACGTAACGCTTGTTGAGTGCCGGCTGGAAACCGGTCGTACCCACCAGATCAGGGTGCATATGCAGCATATCGGGCACCCGTTGTTTAATGATGATTTTTATGGTGGTGATGCCATCGTGAAAGGAACCGTATTTACAAAGTACAAACAGTTTGTAGAGAACTGCTTTAAACTTTGCGGCCGCCAGGCACTTCATGCACGCGAACTGGGCTTTATCCATCCCCGTACAAGGGAGCAGGTCATGTTTACCAGCGCATTGCCGGAAGACATCAGTGCGGTCATTGAAAAATGGCGGCGCTACAGTAAGGGACGCGAACTGGAATAGCGATGCTCAACGGCTGAAGTCGAACAGGATTGCCGTAAATACACCCCGCTCCCTTTTTTTGAACAGGGCATCCCAATTGCCATGATACCGGAGCAGGGTGGGTACAAGGTATTCCCCGAAACGGGTAAGTTCAACTTCCATCTGCACTTTAAAATCATATACCCCGGCATCATAGCTGAGTGAATAGTTGCGGGCAATCACGTCATAAGTCTTATCGTCAAACCAGGTGGTCATTTCATCAATCACCACCGCATCCTCCTTACCGGGTTTTACCTTTACTTTAAAAATATAGCAACTCGTTTTATTGTACGCATCCATATCGATGCTCATGTCGTAGTTATCAGCCATGTCGTCGTCAAAGATGGATGTTTTGTTACTGGCAAAAGGTATTCCGGTTATTCTCCTGCCGGGGTTGAAAAAAAGTTTCTTCAGTTGTTCCTTGTGCTTGTCCATACCACTCAGGCCGGCCGTACTGAACCCGCGGCCACTCACGATATTGTCTTCCCCGCACACAGAATCTCTGGTAAAGAAAAGAGACGCATACATATTGGCCGTGTAATAATTAAACGACCCGTCGCTGTTGCGCATATTACCGGTTACGGTTTCTTCAAGCACTTCCATACGCCGGCATTGAGCCGATCGCAACTGGCGGGTTTTGCTGTGGAGCGTAGCCTTGCTTTCGCCGTCTCTATCCAGCATCCGGATATCATTGATGGCAGAAAACTGAAGGATATGCAGGTTGCGGAAAGCTTTGTAAAAACTGGTATCGTTCTGGATGCGGCTGATGAAATTGGGAACATTGAGTTTATTGTTCACCACCACTTCGGTGAGGGTAATGGTTTTTTGTCCCACCGTTACCATTGTATCAGTGGTGGGTTGGGCAAGGACAGTACAACAACTGCCGGCACACAGCAAAACAGGCATGATTGTTTTAATCATGCCTGCAAGTTATATTGTTTATGTATTACTGCTATACTGTTTTTCGCCCTGCGGTAAAGCCCTGATGCCCTATCTTTCCACAGTGCTGGAAATGCGCCCCTGTGGCATGGCATTCCCCATATCCGGTATTTCACTTACGCTGCCGGCATAATGTTCATTAGCACCAAGCGCAGGCATATCGGCGATACGGCCACCCGCCAGCGTACCCGTGATGATCACATAGCGGTATTCGAGAGACTGGGGCAGGTTCACCAATACCGGCTGACCGGCATAGGTTTCAGGAATACCATTATTGAAACGGCAGGTGTTGAAGGTATGCCGGTAAACAAATATTTTCTGTTGGTTCAGAATATAGTGGATCTGGTTGGTGGCACCGCCGGCATCGCTGATATACGGCAGGCTGTAGGGGCCGATACTGCCAACCCGCATGTACACCATCACCATGGCATTACTGAGTGCTGCTGCAGACAGTGATGGTGCATCAATATGCCGGATCCGCACACAGGTAGCGTCAACAGTCGTATCGCGGGAATTGTAAGGAGAAGTGATCCAGCCGGAGTAAATGACCGATGTACTGCCGGTAACAGCGGGTGTTTGCCAGGTGGCATTACCCGAGGCATCGGAAGTGAGTACTTTTCCGGTACCGGCATTGGTGGGGATGAGCAACCCATTGGCCATCACCGTACCAGCGACTTCCAGTTTCTGGGAAGCATTGATGACACCGATACCCACATTACCGTTATTGGTTTTGCTGATGCTCAGGTCGGCCCGCGTACCACCATTATCGGCAGAGAAAACCAGGTTATTGGCATTAACGCCCTCGGCAGAACGGTAATAAGCGATCTGCGCATTTACCGTAGCACCTCCGGGTGTAAAGGCCCCTTCACCAAAACGGATCACTTCACGCCCGGTATTAACGCCATTGGTAGCCGTGAGGTTGATGGAGGGTATCTGCGGAGACGTTACATTGATACCGGTATAGCTGGTAGCACTGGAGATGTCTAATTTACGCAGCGGTGATACATTACCAATACCCACATTGGTGCCATCATCCACAATCTGCGAATTGCTGATGGTAAAACCATTGGGTGTCCATTTCGTTACATAATTGAGCGTACCACTGCCCGACAGCAGGTTAACGGCATTGGCCGCCTGCCAGGAAGCATTACCATTGGCATCGCTGGTCAGTATCTTGTTGAGACCCGCTCCCACCGGCAGCTTTAACCCCTGTGTTTGCGTAACACCATACACCGTCAGCTTCTCTGGTGGTGCAGGATTATTGGTACCACCGATGGCAACATTACCCGTAGCACCATTAATGGCCAGGCGGGTGGAGTCGAGACTGGTGGCATCAACGATCACAAAATTGCCATTACCATAAGCCGAGGTACTACCGCCAATCAGCATATTAAATTCCTTACCGGCAGCCGTATTATTCAGCCGCATCCGAACAGTACCTGTTGTATTGCCGCTTACCCGGAGGCCATCACCATTAGTACTGGTACCCACATCAAGCCGGTACTGCGGAGCGGGCTGGTTGATGCCAACAGCGTTGCCATTGTCAAACAATTGTGAGTTGCCAAGTGTGGTACCATCCGGTGTCCATTTGGGTATGCTGTTGAGGGTGCCACCACCGCTAACTGTATTGAGGATATTGGCCGTCTGCCAGGTGGCCACACCTGCCGCATCACTCACCAATACTTTATTGAGTCCGGCATTGGTAGGGATTTTCAACCCTGTTGCGAGTACGGTACCGTTTACCGATAATTTTTCTGCAGGATTCGTTGGGCCGCCAATGGCTACATTACCCGTTGTGCCATTGATCAGCAACCTTGCACTATCCGCATTATTCATATCGGTAACGGCAAAATTACCGTTGCCATAGGCTGATGCCCCACCGCCCACCAGCATACTGAATTCTTTACCTGCATTTGCATTACCGAGTACAAAACGGGTATTACCTGCGTTGCTGCCCCTTACCCGGAGACCATCATTATTGATGGGCGTGGAGAGGTCGAACCGGTAACCGGGACTGGTATTACCAAGCCCCACATAAGTGCCATCGTCAAACAGCAGCGAGTTACCGAGGCTGGTACCGTTGGGCGTCCACTTAGAGAGAAAGTTGAGCGTACCACTGCCACCAGTGAGGTTGAGTGTGCCGGCAGATTGCCAGGTAGCGTTTCCCGCAGCATCACTGGCGAGGATGCGGTTAAGCCCTGCATTGTTCGCTAATTTCAACCCGAGTGCACCAATGGTGCCATCTACAAACAGTTTTTCTGCCGGGTTGGTATTGGTACCACCGATGGCAATATTACCCGTTGTTCCATTGATGAGGAGACGGGCAGAATCGAGGCTGGTTACATCGGTAATGACAAAGTTACCATTACCAAAGAGAGAGGCGGGGCCTCCCAGCAGGAGGTTGAACTCTTTATTGGCTGGCTGGTGCTGCAGACGCAAACGGAGATTGCCCGTATTGATGCCCCGCAGACGGATGCCATCATTGTCCACACCGGTGGTAACATCAAGCCTGTATAGCGGGGCAATATTACTGATGCCCACATTGGTATCCGTTACTGCAGCAGGCGTACTGCCATTGGGTTGCTGGGCCATGGCTGTGCCGGCAACGCAAAAGACAAATAAAAATACAAGGGGTAACACTTTTTTCATACTGTGATGGTTTTGGGTGAAGCCCGGGGGCTTCTGTTTTAAAGATTAATGCATTACGTTTGGCGTATCAGCAGGATGATTGAACATCAGTTAAACAGTAAGCATCGGATATAGGCGATAAAGATACATACTAAGTCAAAAATACCAACCCTCACGGGGGCAAATCAACCCAAGTTCATATTTGGCAGACATAAGGGGAAATACGGCGCAGATGCGCACAGATACGGGCGGAAAGGAATCGGGCAGTTCTTAATACAGATGACTGATTGTCAGCTATTTTGGAAAAATCATCCGGTAATCCACTTTTACCTTTCCTTTGGAGATATCATCAAGTTTTCCTTTCAGCAGTTTCTTTTTAAGGGGTTTGATGTAATCGATAAAGAGTTTACCCTCAATATGATCGTACTCGTGCAGGATGATACGGGCAGTAAGGCCGTTGAACGTTCGTACCCGGGGTTGCAGCGCTTCATCAAGGTATTCCAGCGTAACCGTATCCTGCCGGTACACGTCTTCCCTTATCTTGGGTATGCTCAGGCAGCCTTCATTGTAGGCCCATTCTTTACCTGTCAGTTCTACAATATGCGCATTGATAAAAACGCCTTTGTAGCCGGGTTCATCCGGA
>JAAFIK010000073.1 GCA_013298665.1 Chitinophagales bacterium | reverse complement strand
AGTTTTGAAAGTTATTTTTGGATTAAGGACAATGACTACTCCTTGCTTGACCTTTTTGCCGGTCGGGAAGAATGGGCAAATCATTTTGTAGGGGGACAATTGTACCAGGGTTATCTTTCTGCGACACATTATCACCGTTGGAATTCGCCCTTAGATGGTAAAATAATTTGCTCCTGGGTGCAACCGGGTACTTACTTTGCTCAGCGTCCGGGGCAGGACGAAGCATCCGGAACATGGGAAGGTACTGAATCACAGCCATATCTTGCTCATGTGGCAGCACGCGCAATTTTTATTATGGAGCATGAAACATGCGGATACATCGCTCTCATTTGCATTGGAATGGTGGAAGTATCAACCTGCGTAATTGCGCCTGAATTTCAGGTGCTGGAAGGAAGCCCGCCTGTTCCGGTAAAACGTGGTGATGAAATAGGACATTTCGAATTTGGCGGATCAACACACATGATGATTTTTCAGAAAGACAAAGTAAAGCTTGTGGATTGGGCAAAAAATGCGGCAGCGCATCAAAACGACCCCAACCCCATGAAAATGGGCAGCGTTATTGCCTCAAAGCTATAGGCCTGATGATTTAACCGGATGCACATGAAATTCCTGTTCAGCAAAGTGTAACAGGAATTTCATGGCTTCGCAAACAAGCTGCCGGCTAAAAACAAACGTACCTGCGAAACTGAAATGCAACAACAATCGCATTCCCTGTTCCGGCGGAGTAGCGAATAACACAGTAGTTCTTTAACAATATCATCCAAATCAAACTTGTACCTGGAATTCATATTCCAACCAACAGCAAAACATACATTTAATTGATTGGGGGATATTGCTAAGGTCAGCTTCACCATACGCACAATAAAAACCGGAACCGTCAAAATACTGTTCTACGAAACACAGGTCCGGAACAAAAGTTTTCCACCCCTTGAGGTATTGACACTGCTGGTGAATGTAAGCGCATGATACAACACCGTTTCCCTGTTGTTTCCGGTTGGCCGTAGACAATTACAGTACCATATCCTGCAGCCATTCCTGCCACCACCATGTACCTTACTGCTGCGTGTGTACGGGTCAAACCGCTTTCAGCAAAAAGGCCGCGTTAAGCTTATCTGATACCAGTTCTTTTGAGCGTACGCAAAGCGATGCGCAGACTGCACCCATTTTCATACAGGTTTTCAGCGGATGCCCGTTGATAAATCCATACAGAAAGCCCGCGAAAAAACTATCGCCTGCACCATTAGCATCCGCAATTTTTTTGACGGGTATCGCGTCCTGCTCAATCCATTCTCCCCCGCTGGTGAGCAGGGAAGCCCCTTTTTTACCGTGGGTACAAATCACCAGCGCCTTACCCGACGCAACCATTGCCTCCATTACCTTTTTATACCCGGGTAAATTGTCTGAACTCAAATGGATGTATTGCGCTGCATCAATAAACGGGCGATGATAAGGATTGACACCATCATAATCATGCAGATCCGTCCAAACCGGTTTGTTGCATTTTTTTAATAAGGGGATCAACGGCAGGCAATAAGGAATAATGTTCAGCACCATGATGTCCGCAGCTTTCACAAGCCTGTTCATCAAAGGCATATCCATTTTTATGCGGGCAGAAGATTGCGAGATAAACATTGATATCCGCCCGCCAGCAGCATCCATAATATTGATATGCCGTTCCGTACCCGCTTCGTCCAGGTCGTACACCAGCCGCACTTGCTGTGCTTTAAGGTACTTTACGATTTGCTTACCATACCCATCATTTCCCACCACCCCGTACAAGGTATTCGGCACACCCAGTTTGGTGAGGTTCAGCGCCTTACCCGCGCCGGTTGACCCGGTGCCTTCTGCAAAGGGGGCGATATGGATGGTTTGCGGCACCGCTGCCGGCAGTTCGGGCAGATACACAATATGATCGTACGTGGTACCGCCAAGGATCAATACTTTTTTCATTGCTTCGCTCAGATAAGGTGCTGACCCAGCCGCTTCAGCACCTCCGTTTTATAAGATTCACCCAGCGGCAATTCTGATTTGCCGATGGTAACTGTGGTATGGGTAAATTTAGCAATTTTTGATACGGCAGCAATATAACTCCGGTGTATCCGCACAAAACGCTGGGGCGGTAATTTCTCCTCCATGTCGGATATGGGCAGCAGCGTGATCAATACCTCTTTAAGCGTAATGATCCTGATGTGGTTTTTGATGCTTTCGATATACAAAATCTCATCCAGCAACACTTTTATAAACTGTCTTTCACTTTTGATGTATATAAATGGGGCTTCACCCGTGATTGCCGGTGGCGATCCGCTTATGGGTGCTGCTTCGTGCTGAACTTTTTCAAGCTGCAGCACTTTACCCGTGGCCTGCATAAACCGCTCAAAAGAAACGGGCTTCAGCAAATAATCAATCACATTCAGGTCATAGCTTTCCAGTGCAAACGTGCGGTGCGCCGTGGTTAAGATGATATGGGGTGGCTTTGACAATGAGCGGATCAGGGTAAGTCCCGTCATTTGCGGCATCTGTATATCAAGGAATACCAGGTCGATTGCCTGTTGCTGCAATACCGCAAATGCCGCTACAGCATTATTGTACGTACCCGCAATGGTCAGTTCTTTTACCTGTGCTGCATGGTTCGCAATCACTTTGATGGCCATTTCCTCATCGTCTACTATGATACATTTCAGCATGCAATACTATTTTTTATTCTGCTAAGCCAATGTTAACCGCAGGTGTACCTGGTAAGTGCCGCTACCCGTAATGGCCAGTGTGTGCCGTTGCGGATACATCAGCTCCAGCCGCTTCCTGATGTTGTGCAACCCGATGCCCCCGTATGTGCTGATGGTTTCGGCACCGGGAGCTGCCATACCGAGACTGTTCTCCACCAAAAAATCAAGCACATCGCCCTTTACCCAACAATTGATGCGCACCCAGGCTTCATGAATATGCTCCCCTACCCCATGCTTAAACGCATTTTCAACAAAGCCAAACAACAAAAGCGGAGCAATAACCCGGGTGGCAATATCACCGCCCGATTCAAATGAAACGGTTACCCGTTTGCCATAGCGTATCTTTTCCAGCGCTATATAATTCTGCAGGTGTTCAATCTCCTTTACCAGCGCTATCGTATGACCATTACATTCATAGAGCATATAACGCATCATGCTGGATAAATGCAGCACCGCTTTACCGGCATTTTTATCACTCGTCAATACCATGGCGTACAGGTTATTGAGTGTATTGAACAGAAAATGCGGTTGCAGTTGATGTTTCAGCAACTCCAGTTCTGCGTTCAGCCTCTGCTCTGCAATGGCCCGGTTCTGTCTTTCCTGCTGCTGGTAAAACTGCTGCAGCTTTACAATAATCGGGAAAGTGGCCACATATACCAGGTCCATCGCTTTATAAAAAAATGCAGCACTCAAAAAGTTTTCAGATTCGTGAAAATGGTGGAAACCGGTGAACAGGTAGTAATGCATACCCCATAGCAGCGTTCCCCCAACGATGGTAAACACCAGTGCCCGTATAAAAAAATGACCATACCGCCGCTGTATTAAAAACCGGGGTACCAGCAAATAGATCATCGCATAGGTATAGGGCAATTTCACCAGCATGATCACCAGTTCCAGGCCAATCCACCTGCCGAACGGTATGGCACTGTTGGTGCTGTTGACAGAGGCGTACAACAACAGCCAGAAGCACCAGTAAGCCATATGGCGGTACAGGCGCTGTTTTGTCCATCCGTTATATATTTTTTCTATGGGCAACATTCAGCAGTACATTTTACCAGACACCCACTGTTGTCAATAACCGGTTTGATCCCTGCAAATATACAGTGAACTTTACCGGCAATACCGCAGTACCACCATTGGGTGTATTTCAAACTCGCTTTTACCATTGTATTCAGGTAGTCATTATGACCATCCTCATCATGTATTCTTTTTTTTGTCACGATGCTTTGTCCCCGATGCTCCGATCTGGGCGTTCCGCCACTGATGCTCCGATCTGGGCGTTCCGCCACTGATGCTCCGATCTGGGCGTTCCGCCCGATGCTAAAAGCCGGGATTGATAAAATCATGACGTTCCTGCTGATGTGGCTTTTGTGCTGCCCGTGCGTACCGTCCGGTAAGTGTAGCGTCATCTCCCCCAGCTATCGGAGTAAGACTACAGCCAGGCGAGCACAAGCGCGACACCTTGCGGAAATCTGAAACACACCCCGCTCCACTTCATCCTACAACGATACACGACCGGGCTTTTTTGATTTCACCAGAAAAGTATGCTTATACTTCACCAATGCGAGCCAGCTTTGCAAAACCGGCAAAGTTGGCCGCTCACGGAAACGGTTGGTATTATTGATATTGGTCACCACCACAAACAAATCGTTTCCTTCCTTTGCATTATACCGCAGCCGGAGATTTGTACCGATCCTGTTGTTCAGCTCATCGTACTGAAACAGCCCGTTGATGCTCAGCTTAACCGTAAAATTCAATACGGCCGACAGCGAAGCCAGGTGATTGGTAAAAGCGGGCAGACCGTTTCCAAAACGGATCTGGTTGTACCGGTACGTAGCCTGCACCTGTAAGGTTTTCGATCCATCCCAGCGGGAAAAAGCCGTACACGAAAATAGCCGGCCATTGTAATACGACCCCAGATCAGCAGCCAGGCTGGCATTGAAGGGTTTGCCCGTAGCCGTGTTGACCGACAGCTTTACCCCATTAAACCGGTACTGCCCTGCAGGGATGGCTACAGCAGCCGACAACACTAAGGGCATACTGAGTACTTCCTCCTGGTAATACAAACGGGCAGTCGCCGCAGCGCCATTTTTCAATTCGCCGGTATAACCCAGCTCAGTGCCCAGCGACTCCTTGTTGCCCGATGTAAAACCATCAATCCGGTAACCTGCCAGTCTTACCAGGTGTTTGAACACATGTTTTGACATTGCCGGAAAGAAACCGTACCCGATACGGCCATCGTAGCTGCGTATATTGCCCCGCTCCTCAAAGCCCAGCGCCGGTTGGTAGGCACTGCCCGCAATACCATAGCCGAGGTAAAAATTAAACCCGGCTTCATCCGGAATTTCCAGCCGCACATGCAGCCGTACATCATCAACCGATGTAAACGCTTTTGTATTACTGTCTGCAATGGCCTTGGCCACAGCCAGTTTTACATAACTCTTCAGGGGCAGCTTCAGCAACGCATCTGCACCATAAGTGTACCATTGCTGATTGCCCCTGCCGACGGAAGAAGTAAATACGCCCCCGAAATAACTGTTGTGCCGGCCCACCTGTCTTTTGATCCTTGCCAGTCCAAGGTTTTTTGATCCACCCGTACCCGGATCCTCCGTTTGCATATTCAGTAAGCCGATATCCCACTGGTTGACCCTGCCGGTAAGCCTGCCCCCGGCATAGATACGGGCAATATTGCCATTGTCGAGCCCGATGCGGCGGCTGTAGAACACATCATTATTGCCGTCAAAACCAAAACTGAAATTCCCCGTTCGTTCTAAAAAAAACTCGCGCTTCTCCGGAAAAAATAAAGACGCCCGGCTGAGGTTCACCTGAAAATTATCCACTTCCGCCTGTGCGAAATCGGTATTGAAAGTGGCGTCGAGCGTAAATGTTGACGACAGGCTGTATTTCACATCAAGCCCCGCATCGGCAGTACCGGTAGTGAGGTGCTGGTAGCCGGTGGTGCCATTGCGCAAAACTTTGTTTCCATTGGTGCCCGCCAGCACATAAGGCGTAATATAAAGCGGGTTGCTGCTCTTTATCCCTTTAAAGAGCAGGGGTTGCCCTTCGGCAATATTGGCAAAACTCAGCAATCCCCATTTGGGTGGAATATCGGGATACACGAGGAACTCATTCAGGTAAGCGATTTTGCGCCAGGCCATAAACGTCATGATCACGTCTTCCTTATCGGCATTAAAACGGAGGCTCGACAAAGGGATTTTAAACTCTGCATACCATCCTTTGGTATCGCGGCTGGTTTTCACCTCCCAATAGGTATTCCAGTTGCTGTTGAGGCTTACCCCGGTTGAGTTGAAAACGATCGCGCCATCCCAGCGCAAACCGGCGGGTGTGGTGGCAAATGCCAGCCCATTGGTTTTATCATTATAGCCATCAAAAGCAAAAGCCATAAAATCCATCGGGCCACCGGCATCCCGTTGTTTGGAATAATCCTGTATCATAGCCGTATTTTTATAATACAACCTTGCGCCAAACCAGATATAGTCGTTATTGTAAAACATACGCAGGTCTGTTTCCTCCGATGGGGTACTTTGGTAATCGGGTGTTTGCCGCGTTACCGGAAAACGGGTTGCCCGGTTCCAGATCGGTTCATCCGGCACCCCGTCAAACCGTATGGCTTCATCCATTTTGGTTACGGCCACAGGCGGCAGAGCGCTGCCCGTGGTGCGGCCATTGGCAGCCATGGTTTGTGCGGTAGCCGGGAAACAGGACATCCCTGAAATAAGAACCGTAAAAATGTTGCGCATATCCATCAGTTGTACTGCAAAGCAATAGTTGATAACAGGATTGTTTTGGGAATAATGCCCAACTGGTGATGAAGGGTGACGAAGAGGGAATAAAAATGCTGTAAAAAAACGGCATACACCCATCCCCTGTTCCCTGAAATAAATCCCACTCAAAACTAAAAGTCAGTGATGCGTTCTGCAGAGCAGCATTTTAATGATTTGATAACCAAATACCCCGGGGTTCTTTTGCACAAATCAATAGTTTTGTTACCAAAACATTATGAAAAAAATTGTATTGTTCGGTTTATTGCTCAGCGTATCATTAGTGTCCCTGGCAGATGATGTGCTGCTGCCTTTGGGTTCGGTATGGAAATACTTAGACAATGGTTCCAACCAGGGTACTGGCTGGCGGGCTGCCGGCTTTAATGACGCGGCATGGGCTGCCGGCCCGGCGCAATTGGGCTATGGCGATGGCGACGAGGCCACCGTGGTAAACGGCGGACCATCCGGCAGCCGGTTTATCACCACTTATTTCAGAAAAGCTTTTACCATTACCAGCACAGCCGCCTATACCGGTTACAGCATCCGGCTGAGGCGCGATGATGGAATTGTAGTATATGTAAACGGTACGGAAGTGTACCGGAATAATATGCCCGCAGGTACCATCAGCAATACCACGGGCGCCAGTACCACCGCCAGCGATGATGGCAACAGCTTTTTTACAGCCGGTATTGCCGCCAGTGCTTTTGTAAACGGCAACAATGTAATTGCCGTGGAAGTACACCAGGTAAACGGTGCCAGTTCTGACATTAGTTTTGACCTTGAACTGACGGGCATTACGCCAACAACGGGCGGCACCATTAATGAAGTTGTTTATATGTGGAGCGGGGCTATACAACCCACATCTGCCACCGTAGTGGCAAAGCTAACGCGTGCATCCACCACCTGCCGTTTGGTTGTAAGTACCTCGGCTGCTTTATCGCAACCACAGTTCTCCGGTTTCGCTACAGCATCGGCCGGCAACAACCTGATGGCCAAAATGAACATCAGCGGCTTAACGCCCAACACCACTTATTTTTATGCTGTTGAATCGGGCAATGTAACCGACAATTCAAGCGATGATATCGGCAAATTTACCACCCCGGCGGCGCAGCCCTTTTCCTTTAAGTTTACCGTGGGCTCCTGTGCGGTAAGTTCCAATCACCAGGCCTATACTTTAATGAACAATAAGACACCATTGTTCCATATGGCTACGGGCGACTTTCATTATGCCAACCCCAATTCGGGTACAGATATTAATGTACACCGCCTGCCTTACGAACAGAATATGCTTTCCCAAACCCCATCGCGCAACTTTCTCAAAAATACAGCCACGGCTTTTGTGTGGGACGATCACGATTATTGTGGCAACAACAGTGCGGGCAATTCTGCCGGCAGAACCAATGCGCGCCTGGCTTACCAGGAATATGTACCACACTACACCCTGGCGGCGGGTACGGGCAATGTACCCATCTACCAGGCGTTTACCATTGGCCGGGTACATTTCATTTTATCCGACCTGCGTTCTGAACGCGTCGGCAGCAGCATGATGGGGACGGCACAAAAAACCTGGTTCAAAAACCAATGCTTGTTTGCGAGAGACAATAATTATATCATCGCCTGGGTAAGTGGCGTATCTTTTGGTGGCAACCAAACGGACAACTGGGGCGGCTTTACCGCCGAGCGGACAGAACTGTCCAACTTTTTCCGGGATAATAACATACGCAATATGTTTATCCTTAGTGGTGATGCGCACATGCTGGCGATCGACAACGGCACCAATCACGATTTTTCTACGGGCAGCAACAATGTAAATGATTACCCGGTATTTCAGGCCGCAGCCGTTAACAACAGCGGCTCAACCAAGGGTGGCACATACAGCGAAGGGGGTACTTTTCCAAACCCCAGCTCCTCCACAGGCCAGTACGGATTGGTAGAAGTAACAGACAATGGCGGTGCTGCCATCACCATCAAATTTACCGGCTACCGTACATCAGGCAATACCACTACAGAAACGGTGCTGACCAGTTATACTTTTACCCGTACCCTTACCGCGGCAGCCAGGCCGGCCATCACCAGCAGTATTGCGCTGCGTACGGCAAACGACGGAGCGGCCGTGCAGGTAAGCTGGGAAAACGGTATTGCCGATGGCAGGTTGCTCCACAGTACCGATGGCAAAAAATTTGCGGCCATTGCCGATACCCGGGCAACCAAAGGCAGTTACACCGACGACAAAGCAGCAACAGGCTGGAACTACTACCAATTGGTTAATAAACAAAACAAACCGGTTGCGGGCAGCAGTATTTTTGTAAAGGGTAAAACCAGTATTGCCCTGTACCCCAATCCTGCTGCCGATGCCCTGCGGGTAACGATTACAAATGTGGGTATGGCAACGGTCAGCCGCTATATTGTGTACAAAGAAAATATGAAAACGGCGCTACAGGGACAGTTGAACCTGGTAAAAGGAGAAAATAATTTGCCGATAGACATTTCAACACTGGAAGCCGGTACTTATTTCTTTCACCTCGTTATACATGGCGTAGAGCTGACGCAAAAACTGGTGGTGGTAAAATAACGCCGGATAAAAATCCGTTGTCCATTACACTATAAAATAATCACACAAAAACGGCGGCTGTTCCGGATCGGGAGCAGCCGCTTTTGTATGAACTGTATGATTACCGGGTGGTGATATATAGTGGTATATAAATAATGCAGGGGCCATCCCTCCATTTTCTCCACTCCCACACCCCCACCCCCCAAAAAAAGACCCCATTTCGCCCCATTTTTTTGTGGCAAAAAATCTGTGACATTTTAAATTGCCACAAAAAAATTGCCACAAGGCTGTGACAATTTCAAAAAAAGTTGGAAATTTGCCACAACCTGTTGTAAAAATAAAGCGCTAACAAAAAACACCCCTATGTCCGGCATTCAACATTTGCGTGAAAAATTTGGGCTCACCCAGGAACAGTTCGCCATTTATCTCGGCGTTACCCGCAGTCATTTATCTATGGCAGAAAAAGCTGCCCGCAGTCTGCCTACAAAAGCATTACTCAAACTTGCGGCCCTCGAAAAAAGTTTGCACAGCAGGACCCCGCACCAAACGGCGCAACTGCAGAAGCTGCGTAATGCAGATGCAGCAAGGATCCGCAGGTATGCAAAAAAATGTATGGCCCTGGTTGCCGAACAAAAAAATAGACTGGCAGCGCTACAGGCCGGCTACCAGCAATGCCTGCAGGTTATGCTCGCCGCCGGGCACCTGCGCCGGCAATTGCCGCCGGGCGATGCGGGTAAAAAGGAGCGGCTCTGGCTGGAGGTACTGGAAACACAAACCCTCGAAAAAATGCAATCCTGCAGTTATGCAGCGCAGGTGATCCTGCAATTGCGCATCAGCGCGCTGGAGCAGGAAGCAACGCAATCTGCGCGCATGCTTTTTTAGCAAATTTTCCGGTTGTTAAAATTTGGTAACCGGAAAGTTAATCCGCCCCAGCACTGTTCTTTTTCGGATAAAGGCGCTATAATTTTGGGTTATTAATTAACAATTTAAAACCTAAAAAAATGGCCTATTCAGTAAATCTCATCAGCACAGCAGCAGACTGCAGCCTGTTGCTCAGCCTCGCGGCTAAAGAAAACAGCGACCTTGAGTTCCGTAAACTTTCGCAGGAGCGGCAGCGCAACAGCTATGCCGAAACAGCGGTGGAACTGGAAGCTGAATTGCAGACGGTAAATGTGGAACTGACCGCACTTACCAGTATCATCGCTTCCCTGCCCGATGGTCAGGTAAAGGATGATAATATTACCAAACAAAAAAAGCTGGAACTGAAGCAGTACCTGCTCAGGGAAAAAAGGGACAACTACGGTGTGGTGGCCCTGCTGGCTAAAGAGTTCGACCAGGCACGCCTGGAAAAGGAACTCATCGCCACGCAGGAGTTCATCGCTGCCCTTGAAGCCCGCAAAGCCAGTTTATGAAATGGTATGGTTCGCTGATCAGGACCGCTCCCGCACGGGGGCGGTCTTTTTATGTTGCCTGCTGCTATAGCGATTGCAGGGTGCCCGCATAAGCCGGGCGTATTTCTGATTTTCGCTTTTACTGTTGTGTATAGGCAGTCATTATGACCATCCTCATCATGTATTCTTTTTCTTTTTGCTCCCTGCGAAACAATGGAAAGAAAAGCAATGGGTTGATTAGTAAAAGCCTCTTTTAAAGATATTCAATTCCAAAACATTTATATTCAGAGCCAAATAATTATAATAATTTACAATCACCCTCTATAGTCTGCTTATGTTCATTTCCCCAACTCCGAAACCGTTGCCACCCGTTTATAAACAATATCCTTAAATTCTTTAAAATGCTCCTTCCCGCACTTGATTTTCAGTTTTTCGCTGCCCCTTAATTCCTGCCCGGCGCTCTTGGTTTCGGCTACAAAGTAGATCTTCGTTTCATCTTTAAACACAACTGCCCAATCGGGGTTATACGTGCCGATTGGGGTGTTGATTTTAAACCAAAAAGGGAGTTTGAAATAAAATTCCACATTTTCGCTTGTTTCACAATCCCTGGCAAACTGGCTTTCCACTTCAGACTGCAAAGGAATCAGGTTTTCGTATATTGTTTTATCTGGCTCGCTGACTGTATGGGTAAATTTGTCAACATAAATTTCCAGTTCATTATCGGCAAATAATTTCATTTCGTACACTTTCCCGCCAATTTTTTCATACTTAATCCCATCAATCATCAGCTCGTAAAGCACCTGCCTTATAGCAACCACAGCATTGTCCATGAACAATTGGGGATTAATCAGCACTTCAGCGATGCGGCCCGATTGCTTGAGTATTTCAAGTATGGTGCTGCGGGTCAGCTCTGTTTTTGACTGTATATACCCAAGCATATCAGGCATTTCAAGCGGAAAATCATAATCATCGTCACCACTATCACTTACTAACTGACCTTGTACGCCTTCATCAGTAATCAGTATTTTGTTTTTATTGCTCCTGATAGATGGCCGCTTTGTTTCAGGCATTTCCTTTACTGCCTTTGCCGCAAAAGTGATGAGTGCTGCCGTATCATAATTAACACTGTACCTGGTATGAAACCGTATCTTTTCCCATATCTGTAAAAATTTAGGATCAGCTTCAAAGCCTTTGCGAAGATTTACCGTTTGCTTTTTGCCCTTGTCTTTTATCCTGCCGGTGAAATCCACACCACAATCCTGCTCAATTTCTTTTTGGAGGGCTTTTGCAAATTCATCATACGATTCATTGGCAATTACTGTAAGCCTGTTAATATTCCTTTCGAATATCCGCTGCCCTTCCTGGTTTACACTCAGGCGAAGACCACGGCCAATTTCTTGCCGTTTCTTGATTTCAGATTTTGTTTCATTCAATGTACATATCTGGAATACATTCGGATTGTCCCAGCCTTCCCTTAATGCAGAGTGGCTGAAAATAAAACGTAAAGGGGTATTCACATCAAGCAGCCGCTCTTTCTCCTGCATAATGAGTTTGTACGTGTCATCATCAGCCTGTGTTTCGCCTCCTGTATCTTTTACTCTTCCCTTATTGTCCTGAGAAAAATACCCTTCGTGCAGGTCTTCCACCCTATTGGGTATCAATTCTTTATACGCTGGTTTTGCAATTTCTTCCCGGTATATTTCTTCAAACCAGCGGGCAAATCTTCCGGTAATTTTATTGCCGTTTACATCATACTCCCGGTAGTTTTTAACCTTATCAATAAAGAATAAGGACAGCACTTTGATGCCTTTACTGCGGAATTGCTTCTCTTTTCTTAAATGCTCTTCCACCGTTTTACGGATCATGAATTTCATTAGCTCATCATTCATACCGCCCTGCGATTGCCCAACACCCAGTACTACGCCGTTCGTTAATTCTATTTGCTGGCTGCCAAAATCAATTTCATATATTTTTAGACCCTCGTACCGGTCATTTTGGCCACTTAATTCAAATAAATCATTCTTCCTGCCATTAGCAGTAACCGTCTTTCGTTTTATGCCGTCAGGTGTATTTACGTCAATCTTTAGTTTTGCCGTGATGCTGTTCCCCGACCTGTTAATTGATTCCACCTGAATATATGCACTGTTAAAATCATTTTCACTCAACACCGAATCTACCTCTATCTGCTTTACCAAACCCAGGTCGTATGCCTTTACGGGATTAAGTGAATACATCAGGTTGTACAAATTGGCATGTGTTGCCGAATAACGGAGTGTGCAAAGCGGATTCAGGTTTTCTATGGCCCTTTTCCTTATTTCTGTTTCCATATTCTGAGGCTCATCTACAATAACGATGGGGTTGCAGCTTTGAATAAACGCAATGGGTCTTTTGCCGGTAAGTTTATCATTGGGCTTATTGATGATATTTTCATCTTTTGCAAAAGAATCAATATTGATTACCAGGATTTGTATAGCATTGCCACTGGCGAAACCACGAAGGTTGGATACTTTTTTACTGTCATACACTTCCGGGCTTACGGGCACCTTATCGTACAATGTTTGAAAATGCTCATGGGTAATTTGCAGGTTTTTTAACACGCCTTCCCTGATAGCTACTGACGGCACTACAATAACAAACTTTTTAAACCCGTATAATTGATTTAACTCAAAAATAGTACGCAGGTACACATAAGTCTTACCGGTACCCGTTTCCATTTCAACGGAAAAATTCATCCCCTCAAGCTCATCCTTGCTATTCTTTATCTCATTGCCTGCCTGAATCTTTTTTACATTCTCCCAAATCTGTTCTGCTGATAAAGTAAGCCTGTTGCCAAACCCGTTTTCGGAATGGAGCGCCCCGGCCTGGTTGATGCTGAACTCAAAATCACCATTATTCAAAGCCTGCCCCTCAAATATATCAGTGATGGACTTTATGGCATCCAACTGATATTCCTGGTTACTATCAAAATGCAGTTTCATTCTTTTGCTTTGGCCTCTAATACCTCCAGCCAGTTTTTAAAACGGGGGCATTTATTAATAATTGAATCCAGGCCATTTTCAAGTGCAATATAAGCACCATAAAGCGGCTTGTCGTAGCCCGGAATAATTCTTTTTAGTCTCTTTGAAGGAGCCGTTTCCGGGCCATCATTTATAAGCTCAGGATTCGGATATCCGGATACAATGTCCTTTAGGGCAGATAAGGCTTTGTGGTCACAACCAGGAATCTGATTAAATCCTTTCATATCAGTAAAAAGCAGTCCTTCAAACTCATGTAGCTGAATATAAGGCACAAAACGTTCGTGATTGATGCTTTGGCTAATGCTATTTTCAAGTGCCACTATTTGGCTGCTGTTACCGTTTAGTTTCTTTGCTGCTTCATAACCGGAGAAGTCCTTTGGGAGGCGGAAAAAATCAATCATACTTGTTACAATAATATCATGCTCCCTCTTTAAGAAGGTTCTAACATCATTATAATATTTTCCATAACTATTTGACCCTCCCATATCAAATGCCCTTACATCATAAATACCCTTTGCAGAAAAATGGTATCGCAGGCTTGATTCGATAAACTGTACTTCAGTAGCCCCTTCTGCTATAAAATATATTCCTCTTTTCATGGTCTGCCCCCCAAAACATTTTTTCTCCACAATTCACTTAATGTATATTCATCCAACCACTCGCCTAACCCTTCTTTACTTAATCTCTTAAAAACTGTCTGGTTATCTCCCCGTTCAACAACAACAATATCTTCAGGACGGAATTGGTCTAACAAATTGATAGATTGTGTTGAAATGATTATTTGTGCCCATTCAGATGCACTTCGGATCATTGCAGAGAGTTTGGTAATTGCCGCAGGATGCAACCCTAATTCAGGTTCATCAATGATAATGGTACTCGGTGGGTTTGGCTGAAGTAATAAGGTGCAGAGGCAAATAAAGCGCAGTGTGCCATCCGAGAGGGAATAAGCATTAAAGAGATTGTCATGCCCCTTTTCTTTCCACCTGAGTTCAATTTGGTTAGCGTTTATTGCATCAGGCAGCAAGTACAAGCTGTCAATAAAAGGGGCTATTGACTTCACGGTAAATTCAAGCATTTTGAAATTGGTGGGCGCCCTTTCTTTCATCCTGTACAAAAAAGCTGGCAGGTTGCTGCCATCTTCCACTAAGTATTCATAATCTGTTGCATTGCAAAACCCCTTTAATTTAGAGGAATCGCTGGTGTCGTGGAAGTGAAATACCTTAAAAGATTGAAAAAACTCCCTCAGAAAGTCAGTACGCTTTGAAAATGCTACATCATGCATTTTCGTTTCGTAAGATCCGCCATAGTTAATGGGCTTAGGACTCCAGGACACCTGATCAGAAATCTTTGCCTGCATATTGTAATCGCTGTACTCATTGGTAAAAAACAAACTGTTGGATTGGTCTGGTTCCATCCTGAATCGGTAACGGTTGGCAATTTTATCATCGTCATTGGTGAAAATCACGTCCCCGGCCATAAAGCCTGATTGTCGCCCAAAATACATAAAACCATCAGCCCGGCCTTTACGGGCAATATGATTTTGCAACTGCTGCTCAAACAGCATGTTCAAAAACTTAAAAAAAGCAATAAAATTACTTTTACCAGCCCCGTTGGGGCCAATCAAAATATTTAAAGGCTCCAGTATAATTTCGCCACTATCCTTTATTGATTTAAAGTTTTGTATGCGAATGGAATGTATGCCCATCTTTTTAAATTAAATCGTTTTAAAATCTATCCCGGCATCTTTCATTTGCAATACCGTATTGGTCTTTAACTGGTCGTTACCGGCAAAAAGATTATCCAGCGTGATGACTTTCTTTGGTTTTGCAGCAATTATTATTGTTATTATTTCAGCATCCAGTTTTTGTAAGGCAATAATAAGCTGGCCATTGGCAATAGCATAAAAGCTGCCCTTATCCTCCACTTTATCCGTTAATTGATAACCTGCCTTGAGCAGTAACTCATACAACATATTTTTTTCAGCGCTATCAGCATGAACCGGGTTGGTAAAGGCATCCAGTTGTTGCACCAGGTTTTCTTCATTTACCTCGTTGCTGCGCCATATCTTAAAATTGGAAGGAGTTAGTTTAAATACTTTGAAACCCAGATCCTGTTTGCCATCATCAAACATATCGGGCTTTGCGGCTTTCTCTTTCTCAATTTTTTGTATAACCCTGCGGATACGTTCTTTGGATATATCGGCAATGGTTTTGTAGCCAATTTTATATGCTTCTGTATCTTCTTCACAAATCTCTGGAAGTTGAACTAATATGAATTTGCGATTACCATTATCCTCTTTATTAAACTCCAACAATCCCTCAACAGTTGCCCCACTCCCCCCAAAAAAATCAACTACGATGTCTTGAGTATCTCCGTTTGTAGAAATTTGAAGCATTCGCTTTACCAGTTTTATCGGTTTTGGGGTACTAAATACAGGAATTCCATCAAAAAGTCTGTTCAAAGATTGCTTTGCATCTTGAGTATGACCAACTTCATCGTGCTTCCAAATTGTTTGTGGTATTATACCTTGTTTCACTTCACTTAAAAAACGCTTTCTCCTCGGCTTAGAATTGCCATCTACACCAAAAGTAATCTCATTGCTAACGATAAGCTCTTTCATCTCTTCTTCAGGATGACGCCAACTTGTACCTGGTTGAGGAATCCATTTTTTCCCGGTTGGAGATATAATCGTATATACACTATTTTCCCTGTGCTCCATTCTCAATAAATCTGTTGAAGTCCAAGGCCCCCTCATATCATTATCGGGGTTTACATAACGAGCGTTTTGTTTTTCGCCCCTTTCTAAAAGGTTGAGATTTATTTCTGAAATATTTTTTGCGTAAAATAAAATGTACTCATGTTCTGTTGAGAAATACTTTGAATCATTCTTCGCAGCAAAAGTTCTTTGCCAAATTATTTCAGTAATAAAGTTTTCCTCACCAAAAATCTCATTCATAATCAACCTTAGATTATGCACTTCGTTATCATCAATATGCACAAATATCACCCCATCGTCTTTTAATAAGTTCTTTGCCAGAAACAAGCGAGGGTACATCATACTTAACCAGTTGCTATGATAATGGCCGCTATCCTTGCTGTTTTTGCGAAACATCCCTTCTTTCATTAAATAACCATCGCTGTCCTTTTCACCAATGCGTTGCTGGTATGCCTCTTTGCTTTCTTTAAAGCTGTCGGGGTATATAAAGCTATCGCTGCCGGTATTATACGGTGGGTCAATAATGATACATTTGATTTTGTTGTAGTAGCTTTTCTGCAATACTTTCAGCACTTCCAGGTTTTCACCCTCAATAAAAATATTTTCCGTGGTGTCAAAATTGATGGATTCTTCCGGCATTGGTTTCAGCGTAGCCGTTGTGGGCACCTGCAGTACTTTAAAGGCATCGGATTTGCCTGCCCAGTTCAGTACATATCTCTCATGGGCAAAATTAATATCATCACTGAAGGTTGCTTTCAGTTTCTCCCAGTCCACCTTACCCTCTGTAAACAGGTTGGGGAAA
>JAAFIK010000072.1 GCA_013298665.1 Chitinophagales bacterium | reverse complement strand
ATGATCAGGAACAGCAGTTGCCCCATGAGCAAAGCCCTGTAGATGACCTGTAAACGCTTCAGCATAGCCATGATTTTAATGGTAATAAGGACTGATCATAAAATAGATCACCACCCCGGTAACGGCTACATAAAACCAGATGGGCCAGATGATGCGTACCAGTTTTTTATGTTTGTCGAATTCCCCCGTAAGCGCCCGGTATGCCGCAAAAAGAATAAAGGGTAACCCAAGGCCTGCTAGGGGGATATGGGTAACTAAGATGGCAAGATAAACGGCTCTTTTGCTCCCGGCAGCAGCCAGTTCCGCCGCACTAAGACCTTTTACCCCATCAGTTTCACCATACACAGTTTCACCCGCAAAAAGATGATGACAGATATAGGATACCAGAAAAAGGATCGACAGCAGCATGGCCAGCAGCATCACCTGCTTGTGCAGCTTATAGTTTTTCTGGCGTACCAGCAGCAGACCAGCCAGCAGTAACAGGCTTACGGTACCATTAATCACCGCATTGGCCAGTGCAAAAAAATGTACATCAAAAGACAACTTCACTTTCCCGGCAAGATTGTACCTGCCAAGAACGGTTACTGCCGCAAAAACAACAAATGAAAAAATACCAATAAGCAGTTTTGCACGCTGGTCATTCTTTTGTAAAACGGGTTCAAGCATATGTTGATTTTCTTTTTATGCGACTGATGTATTTTTCTTCTTCCGGTTCAGGAGAAGCATCACTACAAACACGACTCCGATACCCAGAAAAATAACGGGCAGGATCGGGATAAAATTGCGGAAAAAAGAAGGTTTATTCCGGTCCCGCTCCAGCGTAAGTACCGATATATCATTGGCCAGCCTGGCCATAGCCACTGAATCGTCCTGGTGATAAAACCCACGCACAACACGGTGTTTATCCAATAAAAAAAACAGGTCGGTATGTACAAAATCCGGCGTGATCGTGGTATCTGCGATACTGGCTTTGAGCTCGCTCAGTGCAAAATCATAAATCTCTTTTTTATCCCCGGTAACAAACCACCAGTTGTCGTGATTCGCACCATACTTATCTGCAAATTTACGCAGCCGGGGCACAGAATCACTTTCAGGATCAATACTCACCGACAGGAAATGTACCAGAGAATCACTTTTCGCATAAGAATCCTGCAGCTTTTTCATGCTCCGTGCCAGCCTTGGGCATATACTCGCGCAACGGGTAAAGAAAAGATCGACCACCAGTATTTTATCCTTTATCGAATCCAGCGTTACGATTTTACCCAACTGGTTGGTCATGCGCAGGTTCTTCACCTGGTGCCAGATGGTATCCCTGCTCATTTTACCATTCACCGTCCGGCTAACCACGCTGTCCGGCTCAAAATAATGACCCGGCATATGCACCGCATCTGTACTCAGGTATTTTACAATAATGTATCCAGAAGCGGGTAAAAGAATGGCCAGTAACAAAGCCCATATCGCGGTCTTGCGCATAATTTTCCGTATTAGAACAACACAGCCATCGCATGGGGCGATGGCTGTGCAAATATAAAGACAAAGTCCTGTTTATTCGTTGGTTAATCCTTCGCACCCTCTGGTTTTGCTGCCGGTGTCGCCTTTTGCTCTGTTCTTGAACCGGCATCGGTATTACGCAATACTTTCCAACTGTTACCATCCCAGAGGAAGGCAGCAATAAACCAGATAAACAGCAGCAAGGGTACCACAATAGTCATGATAAAATTCCTGATCTCATCACCCAGGTGCATAAAAACACTAACAATATAATAGGCTTTCGCAAGCGACAGGATACAGATCACACCCTTTATAAAAAGGATCATGCCTGCACTGCCATACCAGTGTTTGGCAAGGCCAAAACCAAGCACCAGTTCAATGACTGTGATAAAGGAAAGTAACCAGAAAACATTCCATATCCGCTTGGTACCCGATGATGGTTTTGCAGCAAAACTGACTTCCGGTGATGTTAATGTATGTTCACTCATAACGTAATAATATAAATACTGATAAGTTGTTTATTGTTTGAAATCCTTTACCGTTAAATCAGGTAAAAACACAGGAATACAAATACCCATACAAGATCTACGAAGTGCCAGTACAATCCTGTCTTTTCAATCATTTCATAATGACCACGCTGGTCAAAATGCCCCCATTTGGCCTTTAAGTACATGATCACATTAATCACTACCCCGCTGAATACGTGAAAACCGTGAAAACCGGTAATGCCGAAAAAGTATCCGCCAAATGCCCTCGGGCCGGGAAGCGTAACATGTACATTGGCCGCCCGGATCATATTGATGAGTTCACCATCGGCCATTTTAGACATATCGTGGTGGGCTCCGCCTGCGTGGTGCAGTGAACCTGCAATAGACACCAATTGGTCGTGCGGCGTTTTCTGCAATGCTGCCAGCATCGCTTCATGCGGTACTGCAGCTCCCCAGGGATTACCACTCACCGTAGTTGGTATTGCAGCCAGTGTTCCGTTTTCCATCAGCGATATGTGTTCTCCTGTCAGTAAGTGCGTCCACTCCCATGCCTGGCAGGCAAGAAAGGCCAACCCACCAACAATGGTCATCAGCATGTATTTTTCCACACCTTTACGGTTCATGTGATGCCCCTCATGTACAGCGAGTACCATCGTAACCGAACTGGCGATCAGGATAAAAGTCATCAAACTAACAAAAGCCAACGGCAGATCCTGGTGCCCAAAACCCGGGAAGGCATTAAATACCTGGTTGGGATCGGGCCAGTAGTTTACACTGAAACGGATAGTACCATAGCTGATGAGGAAGGCGCCGAAGGTAAAGGCATCACTCATCAGGAAGTACCACATCATTACTTTACCATAGCTGGCGTTGAACGGGCTTCTCCCTCCGTTCCACCACTTCATTCCTGTTGGTATTGCTGCTGTAGCCATTATTTATCGATTATAATAAGGATTATGTATGTTTATTTTATCATCAGTAAAAAGAGCAATAAATAGATCCACAATACGTCTACAAAATGCCAGTAAGTACTCATCACTTCCACCGGTACCGCACTGTAATTCCTTTGCCTGGTGCTGAATATTTTCAAAAACATGACCACCAGTGCCACCACACCGCCCACTACGTGAAGCGCATGCAGCCCAACAATGATGTACAAAAAAGAGTACGATACTGTTGACTGCAGGGTCTGTCCATTCTTCCACAACTGCACAAAACCAAAGGTTTGCAGGAGTACAAAGGCAATCCCCAGCAGCATTGTCGTCATCAGCAGTATTCTGTACCTGGCCATTTGCCGTTGCCTGATATTGCGGAGTGCCAGAAACATCGTCAAACTGCTCACAAGAATAACACCTGTGGCCAGCCAGAATACCTTTGGCAACTCAAAACTCGTCCAGCTCGCCTGGTTCCTTTTCACAATATAAGCACTCGTCAACCCGGCAAACATCATGAGGATACTGCCAATCCCTATCCAGAGCGTAAACTTGTGCGGGTGCATCTTTCGTTGTCTCCCCGTATTACCGCTATTGTCAATTTTTAATGCTGCCATCATAATAAATCTCTTTTGTGTTTTACCCGGCCTCCGGTAGTTTATCTGCCAGCAATGCCAGCAGTACCAATGCCAGGTAAAAATAAGAACTGAACATCACCATCCTTGCACTGGCCACTGCCATCCGCCTGTACAACTGGATACTGGTATAAACCATCCAGAGGTTACAACCCAGTACAATCCACATACTCGCTTCGCCACTCATTTTGTACATATAAGGCAGAATACCCACGGGTATCATCATCACGCTGTACATAATCGTTTGTACGGCGGTAAACCGTGTTGGGCCTTTATCACTGGGCAACAGCTTAAAACCCGCCTTGCTGTAATCCTGGTGTGCCACCCAGGCAATTGCCCAGAAATGGGGAAACTGCCAGAAAAACTGGATGGCGAAAAGTATCCATCCCCCTGCACTGAAATTACCCGTACCTGCCACCCAGCCGATAAGACAGGGCAAGGCTCCGGGAATGGCGCCAACGAGTACTGCGATGGAGTTCACTTTTTTTAACGGCGTATAAACAAATCCGTACAAAAAGAGACTGAACAAGCCTATCATGGCACTCGAAAAATTAAACCAGTACCACATAATCCCAACACCCAGCACACCGGTAGCAATAGCAAAAGCGGTCGCGTTGTTCACACTCATCCGCCCGCTGGCCACCGGACGTGTGGCCGTACGTTTCATCAACGCATCGGTATCCTTTTCTGCTATCTGGTTAATCGCATTTGCAGATCCGGTAATCAGTAAACCACCGGTGAATAATAAAAGAACTGATAATAAATCGAAACTTACCTGTGGCGCCATCAGGTAGCTCACCACAGTACTGAATACCACCATAAAGCTCAGCGTGAATTTGATCAGTTGAAAATAATCCTTCACTTTACTGGCCAGGTTGAACGAAGCCGACCTGGTTATGGTTGTATCCTCCTGCTGCATATTTTTTACTGTTGATGGTTGACCGCGCTGCATAAAACTTTCTATTCATTCCCGTTCGCACACCAACCGATTTATTTTACCGCGCTTTTACCGCCGGTAGTACCCCGTTTAGTGATGACTCTCGTCGGCACCAACAGGCACATCCTGCGGAATAAATTCTTTACCATCCTTGCCGTAGTCGTAGGCACCACGATGCACTTCGGGAATTTCGCCAGGCCAGTTACCATGACCAGGATTAACCGGCGTGGTCCACTCCAGTGTATTTGATCCCCATGGATTGGTACTCGTTACCTTACGACCCTTCCAGATGCTGTGGAAGAAATTGAACACAAACAGCAACTGGGCCAGGAATACAATAATCGAAACAAAACTGATGAACTGGTTGAGCCCGCCAAACATTTTGAAGGATTCCCAACTGCTGAAATCATAATAGCGTCGTGGCATACCTGCAAGACCTTCGTAGTGCATAGGCCAGAAAATCAGGTAAGCACCAATAATAGTGATCCAGAAGTGGATGTATCCGAGTGTATTGTTGAGGTAGCGGCCATACATTTTGGGGTACCAGTGGTAAACACCGGCAAACATCCCGAAGAAGGAGGCCACCCCCATTACAATGTGAAAGTGAGCAATAACAAAGTAGGTATCGTGCAGGTGAATATCCAGTGCAGAGTTACCAAGGAAGATACCCGTCAGGCCACCACTGATGAACAGGCTTACAAACCCGATCGCAAAAAGCATCGCAGGCGTAAAACGGATATTACCGCGCCATAGGGTGGTAAGCCAGTTAAACACCTTGATGGCGCTCGGCACCGCAATAAGCAGCGTAAGCAATACAAAGAAGCCACCCAGCATGGGGTTGAGCCCGGTTACAAACATATGGTGAGCCCATACCAGGAAGGCCAGGATCGCGATGGCGAATAAGGAAGCCACCATGGCCATATACCCGAAAATCGGTTTGCGGCTGTTGGTGGATAAAATTTCGGAAGACATACCCATCGCCGGTAAAAGGATGATATATACTTCAGGATGTCCAAGGAACCAGAAAAGGTGCTGAAACAGGATGGCACTGCCGCCTTCATTGGGCAGTATCTTACCATTCACCACAAGGTCACTCAGGTAGAAGCTGGTACCAAGGTTCCGGTCAAACAGCAGCAATATGGCGCCCGAAAGCAATACCGGGAAAGACAAAACACCCAGAACAGCCGTAAAGAAAAATGCCCAGATGGTAAGCGGTAAACGCGTCATGCTCATACCCTTGGTACGCAGGTTCAGTATCGTGGAGATATAATTCAACCCGCCAAGCAGTGCTGATACAATAAACATGGCCATAGAAACCAGCCACAGATCCATACCAATCTTACTACCACTCGATGCCTCACCAATGGCGCTGAGGGGTGGGTAAATTGTCCACCCGCCACTTGCAGGACCCGTTTGTACAAACAGGGAAGAGAACATGATTACTGAAGACAGGAAGAAGAACCAGTAGCTCAGCATATTCAGAAATGGTGAAGCCATATCCCTTGCGCCCACCTGCAGCGGAATCAGGAAGTTGGAGAACGTTCCGCTCAAGCCCGCCGTCAGTACAAAAAATACAAGGATCGTACCGTGCATCGTTACCAGCGCGTAGTAAAATTCAGGATCAAGTTTTCCCCCCTTGGCCCAATGCCCAAGCAGATCTTCCAGCCAGGGGAATGTTTCTTCCGGATAACCCAGTTGCAACCGGAACAATACCGAGAAAAGACCACCAATGATCGCCCAGATCATTCCCGTAATCAGGAATTGCTTGGCAATCATCTTATGATCCTGACTGAAAACATATTTGGTAATAAATGTTTCATGATGGTGGTGCTCCTCATGATGACCATGTTCGGTATCAATATGCACCGCCGTTCCGTGTCCTGTTAAATTTTCTACACTACTCATGATAATATTTTTTTCAGACGTCTTAAATTATTTATTCCCTTTTACCGCGACAGCAACGACCGGCTTTGCGGCACCTGCTGTATCAACTGTTCCTGGCGTTTTGGGTTCAGCAGCAGGATTGTACGACCAGTATTCCGGCTTCTGCCCGGCCAGCCATGCTTTATATTCTGCCTCCGTTTCCACAACAACGACCCCACGCATGGAGAAGTGACCCTTTCCGCACATTTGGTCGCAGGAAATCTCATACACAAAGTTCGGATTGCCGGTTTTAACCTTCATCTGCTCTGTAGTGTATTTTGGGGTAAACCACATCGTAGTGGGGATACCTGGTACAGCATCCATCTTCATCCGGAAATGTGAAAGCCCCACATCATGGATAACATCCTGCGCATTGATCACTAATTTAACGGGACGGCCTACAGGGATATGCATCGTAGCGCCTACATGGATATCGTCGTGACTGGTTTTATCGCCCTCAAAATCAACCCCCAGTGGATTCTTGCCCGTTGTAAGCTTGTAATTTTTTCTGCCCAGCACACCATCCTTACCAGGATAGCGGAATTCCCAGGCAAACTGGTGACCCGTAACTTCCACCACCACAGCATCCTTTGGCGCATCCCCGGTAATTTTAAACCAGAACTTAAGACCAAAAACAACCAGTACAGTCAGAAAAATTGCCGGCACCGTTGTCCAGATCAACTCCAGTTTATTGTTGTGCGGGAAATAATATGCTTTACGATTATCTTTCTCCTGGTATTTGTAAGAGAAATAAAACAAGAGTACCTGGGTGATGATAAATACCAGTCCGGTAACACCAAGCGTGAGCCAGAGCATCAGGTCAATCTTTTCTCCTTCCACAGAGGCAGACCCCTGCGGAAAAAGCGTTTTACCGTAGAACAGGTGGTTGCACCACCATGCACCGGCAAGCCCCAGTACGAGGAAGGCCATCAGTAAAAAGGCATTGATCTTATTATTCTGTTTGCGCGTCTTCTCTTCCCCCTTGAGCACACTCACATATTCGCTGGCTTTGGCGATCTGGAAAATGACCACAAAAAACATGACCACAATCAGTATCATCAGAAATTCCTTCATAACTCAAAATTATTTTCAATATTCAATAATCTGTTCTCTTGTTTAAATAACACTGCCCGAATGCTGTTTTTATTCATCAGGTATGGTGAATCATACTTTCTTTGAGGAAAGGATGGTTTCTGGCCAGTAGTGAATTTTTAGACAGGTATCGTCCAACACCCCACATGATCAATCCGATAAACAGACAGGCTACGCCAAACTCAAAAGGCAGCAGTTCTGAATGTTCTTTCAGGGTACCCGGCATCACCATCTGGTAAAAATCGATCCAGTGCCCAAAAATGATCAGGATGGCCATAAAAGTAACCAATGTAAAGTTACGCTTACTTCCCCTGCGCATGAGGATAAGGAGCGGGCAAAGAAAATTCACAATCAGGTTAAAGAAGAAGATGCCCTTATACGGTCCCTGTACCCTGATTTTGAAGTATCCCGTTTCTTCAGGAATATTCGCATACCAGATCAGCATATACTGGCTGTACCACAGGTATGTCCAGAATACGGAAAATGCAAACATAAATTTACCCAGGTCATGCAGGTGTTCGTCGGTAACATACTCAAGTTCACCGCGATTCTTGAGGTAAATCACAAAAATGGCAACAAGCGACATACCCGACACAAAAGAACTGGCAAAAGTGTACCAACTGTACATGGTACTGTACCAGTGTGCATCAATGCTCATGAGCCAGAGCCAGGGAATGGTTGACGCTACGGTAAGGGCAAAGAATACAGTGAAGAGCGATGCCCAGATGGTATTTTTAAAAATCCATTTCTTTCCCGTTTCATAATCCATAGGCCCGTTCCTGTCGCTCTCTAAACTGATAGAGCGCATTTTTTTACCCAGCAGGTACCAGAGGCTGATGGTAATAGCCGACCAGATGGTAAAGAATACCGGGTTCAGGAAAGCCTTCTTCCAGGTCAGTAACTTATCATTTTTTACCGCCTCTTCATCTAACCAATGGTAAATATCAGTACGTCCGCCCCAGATCAGTGCCATCAATACAATAAAAGTAACCGTGCCGATGATAGGTACCACGCTTGATATCGCTTCGGGTACCCGGCGGAGGGCTACCTGCCAGCCACCCATCGCCATCGTGGTTACACAAATGAAAAACATACTTGCATTAACCACGAGCAACCAGAATACACTGTTCTGCAGCAATACCGACCAGAAACGGGTGGCATCTGTAGAAGCATGTGCAGCACCGTGTGCAGCGCCATGTACCACCGGTGTGAACGGGTGATAAAAGATCATGCCATACAATACGGCTATGGCACCTGCAACGATGAGGCCAATCGTCCACTTTTTATAAGATCCTGGTATTTCAAACTGGTGACTCCGGTTCATCTGATCAATTATTTTGTGTGAATACGTTTACTGTTTTATTTTTTTGCTGCCGTAGCCGCGGTGTCTGTTTTTGCCGAAGCCATTACAGGCGTTGCTGCTGCCGGTTTGGGTTGCAATGCCCTGATGTATTGCACCAGTTGCCAGCGTTGTTTGCGGCTCAGTTGCGAAGCATAGCTACCCATATTGTTTTTGCCATAATGGATGGAGTGATACATGGTACCATCTGCCATCTTAACATACATATCCAAAGTAAGATTGGCTACCCCGCCAATTTTACCGGATGTGGCTAAGGGTCCGTTGGCCGCACCTTTTGCTCCATGGCATATGGCACAGTTGATGTTGAACAGGCGCGCAGCCTCTGCACTGTCCTGCTTACTCAAAGGACCAAGCGGGTTAACAACCCCTGCACTCATACGATAACCAACTGAATCATTAGGCAGGGTATACGCAGCGATTTCACCGCGCTCCATGGTTCCCGGCACGGGTCGGCGGTTATAAAATATCTTGTGCCCCGCTGCTGGTTCGCTGCTGGTGAACATGGAGGAATCCAGCAGCGCATTGGTTTCATATGCCCGGCTGTAAGCCATATCAGGCATATAAATTGTACCGGGTTCGCGTTTTACACCGCAACTACCCACCGTTGCCACCACCGTAGCAGCAACTGCTGTAACCCATATTATTTTTTTAAGCTTCATTTTAAAAATTAATAGCTGTAAAATGTATCGTTTCTGCAGGAACCAGCCGGTTCCGCTGTATTAATAACCCTTTTCTTCCCTGTACAATTTTTGTTCACGATCATAGCGGCCGAGCCACCAGCCCGTTTCAGCCACCTGCACATTCACCTCTTTTGCACCGGCATTCTGCAGAAATGCCTGCAGGTCGCCATCGTTCGTTTTATCCGTACACTCAATGGCCATCACAAACAGGTCGTCTGTAGCCCGCTCGTGAAAATGATGCTTCTTGATAAAAGGCGCAAGCTGGCACAGGTAGCAGAACGTAAGTACCATACCCACCGCTGCAAAAAGCACCGTTGTTTCGAAGGTAATCGGTATCCAGGCCGGTAAAGCAAAATGCGGCTTACCCCCGATATTCTGCGGCCAGTCTTTCGTAAATACCCAGCCGATAAAACTCAGCGCAGTAGTGGTACCCGTAACAGCATAAATAAAACCTGCCGTATGAAGACTCGTTTCACGAAGCCCCAGCGCGTGATCCAGGCCATGAACCGGGAACGGCGTATAAACATCGTGTATCTTATAGCCTGCCTTGCGTACATTTTTCACCGCAGGAAAAAGTACTTTTTCATCATCAAAGCAACCCACAACAAATTTTTTTATTCCAGCCATATCCTCTGTTTTAATAAACTTTCTTGTTTGTAATATCAATGCGCGTGTTCAACTTCCTCAAGATAGAATTTCTCAGCATCCTTCTTCTCTGTATCCGTCATTTTACGTTTGTAATTCTCTCCGCTCGTTTTCAGGATTGCCTTGATTTCAGCCACAGCAATGGTGGGGAAGTATTTGGCAAACAGGAAAAAGCAGGTAAAGAATAAACCGAACGTACCCAGGTAAAAGCCGATTTCCCAGATAGAAGGACTGTAATAAGTACTCCAGCTTGAAGGGATAAAATCGCGGTAGGTTGATGTAACGATGATTACAAAACGTTCGAACCACATACCGATATTCACGATGATACTCATAAAGAAAGTAACCGTGATATTCCTGCGCATTTTACTGCTCCAGAACAACTGCGGGGAAATAACGTTACAAGCCATCATCAGCCAGTAGCTCCAGCCATAAGGGCTGAACAGGTTGGCCCTGTTCTCTTTAAACGCATACCACTCGTAAGGATTACCGCCATACCAGGCAATAAACAATTCGGTAAGATATGCGCACCCCACAATACTACCCGTGAGTACAATCACCTTATTCATGGCTTCGATATGCCCGATGGTAATATAATCCTGCAGGTTCAGCACCTTCCGCACCACAATCATCAGGGTTTGTACCATTGCAAAACCACTGAAGATGGCACCAGCTACAAAGTAAGGCGGGAAGATGGTGGTGTGCCAGCCCGGAACAACCGAAGTTGCAAAGTCGAAAGATACGATGGTGTGCACCGAAAGTACCAATGGTGTACTCAAACCCGCCAGTACCAGTGACAGTGATTCATGGCGCTGCCAGTGCTTGGTACTGCCCGTCCAGCCAAATGCCGCAATACCATACAACAATTTACGCAGTTTGGTCTTAGCCCTGTCCCGCACCGTGGCGAAATCGGGAATAAGCCCCGAATACCAGAACAGCAGTGATACCGTAAAGTAAGTGGAGATCGCAAACACGTCCCACATCAGCGGACTGTTGAAGTTGGGCCATAGCGAACCGCGGCTGTTGGGATAAGGCAGCGTAAAGAACGCAAGCCATACACGACCCATGTGAAAGATCGGGAACTGACCCGCACACATTACCGCAAAAATCGTCATCGCCTCAGCCGCACGGTTTACACCCGTACGCCAGCCCTGCCGAAACAGGAGCAGGATCGCAGAAATCAGCGTACCCGCATGACCAATACCTACCCACCATACGAAGTTGGTAATATCCCAACCCCAGCCGATGGTTTTATTAAGGTTCCACTGGCCAATACCATAGGTTACCTCACGGTACACACTATATACACCAAATAACAAAAGGCCAACACTGATAAAGAAACCGATATACCAGAGGCGGCTCGGTTTCATCTCAATCGGGCGGATGATGTCTTCCGTTACCTGGTGATAATCTTTTTCACCATCCACCAACGGTTCCCTGAGTTGCGATTCGTACTTTAATAATGACATAATATGTTACGCTTTAGCCGCCTGCCCGGTTACTGATTGCTGCAGGACTGCTTTTAAATAATGTATGCTGTTTATAACCCTTTCCTTTTATTTATGCTTTGTGCGCCTCTTTGGCACCGGCCGCTTCATGTTCCTCTTCTGCCGCATTCGTTACATGCCGGTCTGTATTCTTAATCTTCGCCAGGTAACTCACATTCGGCAATACGTGCAGTTGCTCCAATACATAAAAATTGCGATGCACCTGCTCTGTATTGCGTATTTTATAGATATCACTCTCCTTATCGTTCACGTTACCAAAACTGATGGCGTTTGTGGGACAAGCCTGCATACAGGCCGTCTTCACATTCCTTACCATCGATGGATCCTGCGCCTTTTTAGCCGCCAGTTTATTTTCCTGCAACCTTTGTACACAGAAAGAACATTTTTCGATAACCCCGCGCGACCGAACCGTTACATCAGGGTTCAGTACCATCCGCGTAAGGTCATCATTCATCTGGGTAATCACTTCATCCAGTCCTCCTTCCTTAATCAGCGGGTTCTGGTTGTCGGGGAAACTATCCGCCCCTGTAAAATCCAGCCAGTTGAACCGGCGTACCTTAAACGGACAGTTGTTTGCACAATAGCGGGTACCAATGCAACGGTTATACGTCATCTGGTTCAGTCCTTCACTGCTGTGGTTGGTGGCATTTACCGGGCAAACGTTTTCGCAGGGTGCATTGTCACAATGCTGGCAGAGCATCGGTTGAAACACCACATCCGGATTCTCTGCACTACCGGTAAAGTAGCGGTCAATCCGCAACCAGTGCATTTCATGGTATTTCTGCACCTGCTTTTTACCCACCACAGCCACATTGTTTTCAGAGGTACAAGCCACCACACAGGCGCTGCAACCCGTACAGGTATTCAGGTCAATACTCATACCCCATTTAATACCGGGGCGCTCAAGGGTTTCCTTATCGTAAATCGTTGCGTCCTCGTTATAGTTTTTACCCCCATAAGGCAGCAGCATTTCGCGTTCCTTATTCGGCTCTTCACATACCTCTTCAGGATTTGCCTTGTATTTCGCCAATGAAGTTTCGTACAATACCGGGCGGTTTTCGGTAAATCCGTGTACCTGTGTTTGTGCAAGCGGATAAGTACCACCGGGTTTTTCCAGCCTGGCCGGAAAACCACTGTACAATACAGATTCTCCATCAAATTTCGCCAGCGGATAAGCATTTTTACCTGCGCCATTCGCCGCTTTACCAATATACTCAGCCGTTTTACCCGCTTCTGCGCTCTGGCGGCCATATCCTACCGCAATGGCGATGGTATTATTGTTAACACCAGGAATAATCATGGCCGGCAAATCGATACTCACGCCATTTACCGTCACTTTCAGGATCGGCTTTTCGGGGTGTACCTCATAAGTATCCGCGTCTCCCTTATCGTGTAATACATCTTTTGCAAAAAGCGTCTTGTACGTAGCCGGACTTACCATGGCATAGTTGTCCCAGGTTACTTTGGAGATCGGATCAGGCAGTTCCTGCAACCATGGGTTATTCGCCTGGCTGCCATTACCCACCGATACTTTCTGGTAGAGTACCACTTCCATATCACCGCCTTTTGTTGCGGCAATCTTCGTTTGCGCTTCTGTTACTTTTGCACCGTTAAAGCTGCCTGCTGCCACTACAGCCGTTGCCGGTACAGTTACCCCATCCTGCAGAGCCTTCATAAAAGCGTCTGCACCACCCAAACGGGTTGTCCAGAAGTTCTTGAAATAGGCTTCGTAAGTAAGGGGGTTACCTGCCCACTTAAGCAGTGAGTCTTCAAAAGACCTTGTCTTGAACAATGGATGGATAACCGGCTGTGCCATACTGAAATGACCCGTCTTCGGTTCTGCATCGCCCCAGTTTTCAAGCCAGTGGTGGGCAGGTATACTGAATTTACACAATTCCGTCGTCTCATCCATCGTGCCATTGAAGGAAATGGCTGTTGTTTTAGCCAGTCCTGTCTTAAGCTTCGCTGCATCAGCATAGCTGTACACCGGGTTGACCCCATAAATCAGTAAGGCACCCACGGTTCCCGCGTTAAGGTCGTCCGTCAGTTTCGCCATGTCTTTATCATTACCGTTGCGGTAATTAGACGTCATACCCCAGTTGATGGTTTTTCCGCCCGCACCAATGGCCTCATTGATGGCGTTCACAATCACCTGGATATTCATGTCGTTACTGCCGCTCACCACCAATCCTGCGCCTTTATTCGCGGCCAGTTCAGCAGCTACCTTATCCACGGCCTTCTGCAGTTCAGCGCCCAGTGAAGGCGCTGTAACAGCACCACCAAGTTTGGCATAGAGTGCCAGGGCGATAGCACCTGTTTCGGAAGGCTTGTGCGTATAACGATCGTCCGCATTCGAACCCGTCATGCTCATCATACTCTCAAACTGTATATGACGGCTCATATCCGGGTTCTCGTGCCTGATCCTGCGGTTTGCCGCATATTGCTTTGAAAATTCTACCGGACTCAGCCAGGTACCCAGGAAATCGGCACCAAGACTGACAATCACTTTGGCATTATCAAAATGGTAAGAAGGGATAGCCCTTTTACCATAACAGGCTTCATTGGCCGATAGCATACCGGAATAACTTACCGCATCATATTGTACATGGCGGCTGCCGGGATATTTGGCGATAAACTCGCTGATGATTTGTAAAGCAGAAGGGGAGTTGATGGTGGAAGTGAGCAGTACGACAGCCTTACCCGTAAGCAATGGCGCTACCAGTTTGTCGAAGTTTTCAAACGTACTGATTTCCTTAAAGTCTTTACCATCCTTTTGCTGCGGGTAGCGCAAACGGGTCATATCGTACAGGTCAAGTACACTGGCCTGCACCTGGGCACTTGTACCACCACCGGTAATGGGCGAAAGTTCGTTGCCCTCTATTTTGATGGGGCGGCCGTCACGTTGTTTCACCACTACAGCAATCGCATCACCACCATTCACATATGTAGATGCATAATAACTGGCAACACCGGGAATAACATTATCAGGCTTTTGCAGGAATGGTACCGACTTTTTAACCGGCATATCGCAACTTGCAGCCACTGCTGCCGCTGCCGTACTGAAACCGAGGTATTTCAGAAAATCTCTCCTCGGGGTTTTCACCTCCAGGATACCCTTGTCATCCAGATCTGCCAGTGGCAGCAATTCTTCCTGAAATTCATTTTGGGCAGACTGTTGAAATTCCTCAGAATGGTTGAGTTCGCCAAAGCTTTGCCAATATTTTTTTTCCATACACCTTATCCGCAGGTAGCGGACTTTTGAGTCCCCGGCACTTTTAGGTAACCGGGAAATTGTTGGTTAATTAATGATATATCCTGCTGTTAAACTTGTTTGCTGTATTGATAACGACTGATCAATAGTGGCATTTCTGACACTCCAGACCACCAATTTTTTCCACCGTAACGCTGTCGATTTTGCCAGCCTTCATATCCCGGTGAAACTTCTCATATATATTATAGTACTTGTTACCACCCGTACCCGCGGTATCCGGGAAATCAACTTTGCTTTCGCGGTGACAGTTGATACACCAGCCCATGCTCAGGTCGCTGAACTGCTTTACCTCACCCATTTGCTGGATGTTACCATGGCAGGTCTGGCACTGTTGTTTACCCACTTTTACGTGCTGGCTGTGGTTGAAATAAACGTGGTCAGGCAGGTTGTGGATACGCACCCACTCAATCGGTTTAGCCCCATCCGGCTGTCCGTCACCATCCTTATCATCATTGTACTTTTTATTTACAGGATCCCAGCCCGCATAAGCATAAAGCTTCTGTATCTCAGCCGTTCCGTTCACCGCCGATCCATCTTCATGCGTCAGTACGTCCGGCCCTTCATATTTATTCACCGCCATATGGCAGTTCATACACACGTTTACCGAAGGAATATTGGCATGTTTACTATCCTGCGCACCGCCATGACAGTAGAGACAGGCAATCTGGTTGGTACCGGCATGCACTTTATGGGAATAATAAATCGGTTGTTCCGGCTGGTAATCTTTGGAGCGACCCAAACCGATACCCCACTGTACCAGAAAATAACCACCCGTAAAAAAGAGGGCTAATACGCCCATCATCAGGTAAGTCTTGTCGCGATAGAAAGGAACCGGCTCACCCCTGCGAACGCCTTCCTTATCATCTGTCAGTTTACGCAGGTTGCTGTTGACCTGGAGCAGGATAAAAGCCACAATAGCCAGGATAATCGTCAGCAAACCGTATAACAGATAGTTGCTGTCTTCGGCAGCCGGTTTACCCGTAACTGACTTTCCGTCCGTAGTTTCGGGTTTGTAAGCATCCACATAATCCAGAATATCCTTAATCTCCTCTTTCTTAAGGTTAAACTGGGTCATTTTCGACTTCCACTTTGCCAGCAGTCCCTTGGCATAAGCATCCGTTTCCAGCATCGTATTCACATTGTTTATCCAGCGGTAAGCCCATTCAGGATCTGGTGTACGCTCACGTACGCCCTGTAAGGCCGGGCCGGTATAATCCTTATCCGGTTTGTGGCAGTTGGCACAGTTCGCCTGGAAAAGTGCTTTGCCATCAGCCGCAAAAACAGAGGAGGAGAGGGAGAGGAACGCTGTAAACAGAAGACTTGCTAAGACTTTGTTAAAATTTTTTCTAAAACAACTCATACAGTTAAAGTCGGGACTGGTGTGGAAAAATATCCTTAATTGGGTGCAAAAATAAGACAGGATGCTGACAATATATCAACATTTCTAAAAAAATTTTACCCTTGTCTGGCTTGTGTTTCAGCGTTTTGTGCAACTTGGGTGCCAGTGTTTGTCATACTTTTGTAAACAAGGCTGCAGGGTTTAAAAACTTTGTTCGTTTCACAAGCTTTTGCCGCATTTTTGCACCATGTTTAGCAAACTTCAACAAAAATGGAAGGTCAGTGGTACCAGCCTGGCGCTCATTTTATGCACCTTCGCGGTAACCGGCACCCTTACTGCCTGGATCAGCCGCCAGATCACTTCCTGGCTGGGAGTGGATAAATACACCTGGGCCTGGTGGACGCTCAAAATCGGGGTGCTCATTTTTGGCTATCAGGTCATCATCCTCATCATTGGGTTCTGTTTCGGGCAATTCCGCTTCTTCTGGAATTATGAAAAAAAGATACTCCGCCGCCTCGGTTTTTTCAAAAATGCCTCCAAGGCAGATACAACAGGGCTACGCATAGCCATTTTTGCCAGCGGCAAAGGCAGTAATGCCCAAAAACTGCTCGACTATTTCCGCCATCACCCACATATTAAGATTGCACTGGTGGTATCCAACAAGGCAGATGCGCCCGTACTCAAAACAGCAGCAAGCTACGGCGTACCACAACTTATATTACCCAATAGTGCTTTTACCGGAGGAGACGACTGCCTCAGTGCCTTACAAACCCACCGTATAGACTTTATAGTACTGGCCGGGTTTTTACTCAAAATACCCCCGGCAATTGTACAGGCTTTTCCCGGAAAAATAGTCAACCTTCACCCTGCCCTGCTGCCCGCTTATGGTGGCCAGGGTATGTATGGCCGCCACGTACACGCCGCAGTGATTGCCGCAGGCGAACACGAAAGCGGTATCACCATTCACTTTGTGGATGAATGGTACGACCATGGCCAGGTGATCCTGCAAAAGACCTGCCCGGTAAGCCCTGAAGACACTCCGGATACACTCGCTCAAAAGATACAACAACTCGAACACACTCATTTTGCCGCCGCCGTTGAAAAAATACTGCTGAGCGGTATTTAGTACTTTTTTGGTCAAAAGTTCAGGTCCTCCTATAGGTTGGTATAGGTCCACCTATCAAAAGTTCAGGTCCTCCTATAGGTTGGTATAGGTCCACCTATCAAAAGTTCAGGTCCTCCTATAGGTTGGTATAGGTCCACCTATCAAAAGTTTAGGTCCTCCTATAGGGAGGTATAGGTCCACCTATCAAAAGTTTAGGTCCTCCTATGGGTAGGTATAGGTCCACCTATTAAAAGTTTAGGTCCTCCTATAGGTAGGTATAGGTCGACCTATCAAAAGTTTAGGTCCTCCTATAGGCAGGTATAG
>JAAFIK010000071.1 GCA_013298665.1 Chitinophagales bacterium | reverse complement strand
CGATGAGGATCCGCTCCGCATGGATATTGATCCCGTATTCCTGGTTTGCATTTTGTATCCGGATGTTTTCCTGCAACCGGGCGAAATAGCTGCTGATCGCGTTTAACAGTTGTTGTTGTTCCATAAAACGTTGCTGGCGAAGATAAAGTTACTGTATTTTTGGGATAAGGGTTGGGGTGTTTCAACTTTTCGTTTTCAATGTTGTGGGGAGGTAGTGATTAGGATTATCCTCATCACGCTGTTCTTTTTCTTTTTCGCCACCGCCTGTGGCGGGATTTGCAACTTCTCCAAAAAGAAACAAAAAAGAGACCCGAAACCCATTACCGCTGGTTTCGGGGCAGCACCGATGTGGCTTTTGTGCTACCCGTGCGTTCCGCTCGGCAGGTGTAAACTCGCCTCCGATAGCTATCGGAGTAATACTACATTGTAGCAAAGATCAGCGCGGGGGCTTGCGAAAGCTTGAAAATATCCCCTTACCCTTTACCTTACTCAGTACTGCCCAAATCCTCCGTATCTTTACCGCGTTAGTAAGTAATATGGCAAAATCAACAAAAGCGGTCAGCCCCACCACCGCCGAAGCACCCACCGGAGTGGAATATATAGAAGTTTTTGGCGCACGCGAACACAACCTGAAGGATATCGATATCCGCATCCCGAAAAACCAGTTGGTGGTATTTACCGGGGTAAGCGGCAGCGGTAAATCATCCTTAGCCTTCGATACCATCTACAACGAGGGCCAGCGCAGGTATATGGAAAGTTTCAGTGCCTATGCCCGCCAGTTTATGGGCGATATGGAGCGGCCGGATGTGGACAAGATCACCGGCCTCAGTCCCGTTATTTCCATCGAACAAAAGACGACCAACAAAAACCCGCGCAGTACCGTGGGTACCGTAACAGAGGTGTACGATTTCCTGCGCCTCCTCTTTGCCCGTGCTTCAGATGCCTACAGTTACAATACGGGCAAAATGATGGTGCAGTTCAGCGAGGAGGAGATCGTGGCCAATATCTTTAAGAAATTTAAAAATAAAAAGGTATCGCTGCTGGCACCGCTGATCCGCGGGCGCAAGGGGCATTACCGCGAACTGTTTGAAGACATCCGCAAAAAGGGTTACCTGAAGGTAAGGGTGGATGGAGAGGTGCGCGACCTGGCACCCAGGATGCAGGTGGACCGCTATAAGATACACGATATTGAAGTGGTGATCGACCGCCTGGCGGTAACCGACGATATGAAAGTACGCCTGAGCCAGAGCATACAAAAAAGTCTGCAGGTGGGGAAGGAACTCATGTTCCTGCTGGTGAACGACGACAATAAAGTGGTGCAGTACAGTAAGCAGCTCATGTGTGAGGATACGGGCATCAGTTATGAGGCGCCTTCACCCAATGCTTTTTCCTTCAACTCACCGTATGGCGCCTGCCCCACCTGTAAGGGTTTGGGTACGGTTTACCAGGTGAGTATGGACGCGATCATACCCGACCGGTCGAAGTCGGTCAATGCGGGCGGTATTGCCCCATTGGGAGAGGAGCGCGAAGCCTATATTTTCAAACAGGTGCAGCAGCTTGCACGTAAACATAAGTTCAGTCTTGACAAGCCGCTCGCCGATCTGCCGGAAACAGCCATCAACCTCATGCTGTACGGACAGGAGGAAGCCGTGGAAGTGGCCATAGAAGCCGGATCGGGTGAGGAGGGTTTTACCACCACGAACAATACACCGGAAGCCTATGACGAAAAAGCCGCTTATGAAGGCATCATCAATATGCTGAAGCGCTGGTTTGGCGGGGTCAACACCACCGAAGCGCTGCGGGAATGGGTGGAGCAGTTTATGGAACTCAAAACCTGTACAACCTGTAATGGCACACGCCTCAAAAAAGAAAGTACCTGGTTTAAGGTCGATAAAAAGAACATCTCCGAGTTGGGCAACCTCAACCTCGACAAATTGCAACTGTGGTTTACCGGTATTGAAAAAAGGCTGTCGGATAAACAGAATGCCATTGCGCGCGATGTGCTGAAAGAGATACGCGAGCGGCTGCAGTTCCTCCTCGATGTGGGGCTGACTTACCTTACCCTCAACCGGCCTTCGCGCAGCCTGAGCGGCGGGGAGAGCCAGCGCATACGCCTTGCCACACAGATCGGGTCGCAATTGCAGGGCATCACGTATATCCTCGATGAGCCGAGTATCGGGCTGCACCAGCGCGATAACCACCAGCTTATACAGGCGCTTAAGCACCTGCGCGATATTGGCAACAGTGTGCTGGTGGTGGAGCACGACAAAGACATTATGATGGCTTCCGATTTCCTGGTGGATATCGGTCCCAAAGCGGGTAAGCATGGCGGGCAGATCGTGGCACAGGGTACACCCGAAGCGGTATTGCGCTCCCGGTCGGAAACCGCACAATACCTGAGTGGTGCCAAAACCATTGCCGTGCCTGCCGAAAGGCGCAAGGGGAATGGTAAGGTAATGGAACTCAAAGGGGCTACAGGCAATAACCTGAAGGGTGTCAGCATCAAACTGCCGCTGGGCAAACTCATCCTGGTTACCGGGGTGAGTGGCAGCGGCAAATCAACCCTGATCAATGAAACGCTCTATCCCCTGCTCTCCCGGTTTTGCTATCATTCAAAAATGACCGTGATGCCGCACAAGAGCATCAAGGGACTGGAATATATTGATAAGGTTATTGAGATTGACCAGAGCCCGATCGGGCGTACGCCGCGCAGCAACCCTGCCACCTACTGCGGGTTCTTTACCGATATCCGGACGCTCTTTGCCGCCGTACCCGAAGCAAAGATCAGGGGATATACCGCGGGTCGTTTTTCATTCAACGTTAAAAGTGGCCGCTGTGATGTTTGTGAGGGTGGGGGCATGCGGGTGATTGAGATGAACTTCCTGCCCGATGTATATGTGCATTGCGAAAAATGCAATGGCCGCCGCTATAACCGCGAAACCCTTGAGATCAGGTACAAGGGTAAGAGCATCAGCGATGTACTGGATATGACGGTGGATGAGGCGGTGGAGTTTTTTACCAATGTGCCGTATATCTACCGCAAAATAAAAGTGCTGCAGGAAGTGGGGCTGGGGTACATCACCCTGGGCCAGAGTGCGGTTACCCTCAGCGGTGGTGAGGCCCAGCGGGTAAAGCTCTCTACCGAACTGTCTAAAAGGGATACGGGCAAAACCTTTTACATCCTCGACGAACCCACCACCGGTCTGCATTTCCAGGATATCCGGCACCTGCTGGAGGTGCTGAACAAACTGGTTGACCGGGGCAATACGGTACTGGTGATTGAACATAACCTCGATGTGATTAAAATGGCCGATCATATCATCGACCTCGGTCCCGAAGGTGGTGATGGTGGTGGTGATATTCTTTTTGAAGGACTGCCGGAAGACCTGGTGAAGGTAAAGGGCAGCCATACGGGGAAGTATTTGAAGACGGAGTTGGGATAAATATGGTATGTTGCATACCGGGTACTGCAATTACTTCTTCCTCTTCTTCGACGGGTAAATTTTCCTTGCTTTATCAATCAGTTGGAGAAACTGGTTCTGCAGGTAATTGTCTGCTTTGACGGCCGCGGCGGTAATGAGTTCTATATCATCCCAGGTAATGTTGCCGGCGTATTTGGATTGGCGGAGTTTTAGGCCAAACATGGCCAGGGCTGCGGCAAGCCGCAGTTCTGCATCAATGTCTTTGAAGTGGGCAAAGTTGCGCGGACAGGTATAGTTTATCTTTTGCCGCAAGGTATCCCCGCAACCCCGGTAACGCATGGATACACCGGCGAGCCTGGTATCGAGTAAAGCGCCATCCGAAAATACATTCTCCTCCGTAGGGCGGATCTGGAAAATGCCCAGCACACTGCTTCCGCTGCCCACTTCCCCGCCTTCCAGAATACCCGTGCTGTCTGCAATGGCATCTTTTTTATTGTCGAACCCGATCAGCCGGTATTCCTTTACCATGGCCGGGTTAAATTCGATGTTCAGGAATACATCATCGGCTACCGCATAAAAGGTTTGTGTCAGTTCTTTTACCAATACCTTCTCTGCTTCGTGGATGTCGTCGAGATAGGCAAAATTACCATTGCCTTTTTTAGCCAGTGTTTCAAGTTTGGAGTCCTTATAGTTGCCCATGCCTACACCCAGGCAGGTGAGGTACACCCCCGTTTGTTTCTTTTTGACGATCAGGTCTTCCAGTGCTTTTTCAGAGATATTGCCCACGTTGAAGTCGCCATCGGTGGCGAGGATGACGCGGTTATTCCCTCCCTTGATAAAGGTTTTTTCCGCAAGGGTGTAGGCCGTCATGATGGCTGATTCGCCCGGGGTATCGCCCGAGGCGGTCAGTTCTTCAATGGATGTGCTGATCTTTTCTTTCTCCTTGCCGCTGGTAGGGGGCAGCCATATGCCCACGGTGCCGCCATACATGACGATGGAAACGGTATCCTGTTCGCGCAGGTGCTTTACCAGCAGTTGAAACGCTGCTTTGAGCAGGGGCAGGCGGTTGGGCATATCCATGCTGCCCGACACGTCAATCAGGAAAACAAAGTTGCCGGGGGGGATCTGATCGAGGGCCAACTGACGGGCATTAACATTGACGAAAAGCAATTGCTCGTTCGGATTCCAGGGGCAGTTGGTCAGTTGCGATTCGATACGGAAAACGTCATTGCCTGCGGGTGGCTGGTAATGAAGGTTGAAATAGTTCAGCAGTTCTTCCGTACGGATGGCATCGGGAGGCACTGTACTTTTGGTATTGAGGAAGCGGCGGATATTGCTGTAGGAGGCCTTGTTGACATTGAGCGAAAAACCGGTATTGGGAAATTTGCCGGCATCCGCATATTCATTTTCCACCACCTGGAAATACGATTCATCATTCAGGAACCACCGGAAGCGGTCGTGTTGCTTCAGGTCTTTGGTGATGGAAATCAGTTTGGGGCGGTTGCGGTTGGAAACGTCGGGGAGTACTTTGAGTTTCAGGTGCTGGTAGATATCTGACTTTACCGGAAATACCTTTGTTTCATAGCCTTCAAGACTGATGGTGAGGGAGTCGTACAACTGGCGGGTTTCGATACCAAAGCCGCCCGAAGTGCCGGAGTAATAAACCAGGTGATTGGAGTGGAGATAGATCTTTACATTCTGCAATGGCTGCTCCTTCTCGTCCGTGATTTCTCCCCGGAGGTAATACTGTCCTTTTGCAGCTATTGCGGTGAACAGTAACAAGACATATACAACAACTTTTTGCAAAGCAAACATTATAGAGGTAAAATAAGAAATATTTTAATAAGACCGCAATTTATCTCAATATGATGCCTGTGCCCCTGCATGGTATTATTCCTGTAATGTATAAATCTCAGGGATATTACGCCCCAGCCCGTCATAATCCAGCCCGTATCCCAGCAGGAATTTATTGGGTACATTAAAGCCGAGGTAATCGATGGTGAGGGGATGGGCGAGGGCTTCGGGTTTGTGCAGCAGCGCGGCAATCTTCAGGGATGCCGGTTGCTGGTTGGCCAGTTGCGGCAAAAATTCAGCAAGCGTCTTGCCCGTATCCACAATATCCTCCACCACAATTACATGACGACCCTCCAGTGGCTCATCCAGTCCGATGGAAGTGATGACATTCCCCGTGGATTTGGTACCCTTATACGAAGCCAGCTTGATAAAACAGATCTCCGCCTCAATGGTAATGGCCTTAAAAAGATCGGAGGCAAACATAAACGATCCGTTGAGGATGGGAATGAGCAGGGGTTTTTTACCCGCATAATCGGTATTGATCTGTGCGGCCAGTTTTTTGATCTGCCCGTCAATCGCCGCTGCAGAAATATAGGGTTCAAAAGTTTTATCGTGTACCGTAATGATGGCCATAAGTTCCGGGGTTGAAATGGTTTATTTCGCAATGATCAATTCCTGCCCGATCCTGAGGTCATCAGTAGCCAGGTTATTCCATTCGCGAAGCTGTTGCAGGGTGATGTTGTATTTTTTAGCAATGGCATACAGGCCTTCTTTGGGCTGTACAATATGGGTTTTTGCAGCTACGGGTGCGGGGGCCGGGGCTGCCGTTTTGTGTTTGCTTTTTTCGAGATAGATCACCTGGTCGTTCTGCAGGATGCCGTCTTTCGCCAGCCCGTTGTAAGCAAGCAGGTTTACCAGGCGGAGGTTAAACTTATCGGCAATGGCCAGTAAGGATGTGCCTTTTTTGCCCTGTACTGCCTTTAGCCCGTCTATCATAATGCTCTCCGGGATATTGGTGGCAACAGTATCTGTTTCAGCCATTTTATCGTTGTACCGGCTGTCTTCCCCGGGGGTAAAAGCCACTTCAGGATCGCTGGTGTATTTGCTTGTCTCAAACTTGGGTGCCTCTGCTGCCGCGGCAAGCGTGTATTGCTGAAGGTTATATTGTTCAATGTTTTTGATCAGGATCTGGGGATAGGACGGGTTGGTGGCATAGCCTGCTTTTTTGAGGCCATACGCCCAGGCCTTGTAGTCGGTAACATCAAGCCTGAACAGAAAACCATAACGTTCATTGCCACGCAGAAAATTACTGTGGTCGCGATAGCTCTCTTCGGCCGTACCATATTTCCGGAAACATTCTCCCCTGGCATCATCGTCGTGGCTTACGCCGCTGGCTGCCCAGGTGGACTTACACTTAATACCAAAATGGTTATTGGATTTTTTTACCAGGATACTGTTGCCGCTCTCTGTTTCGAGCAGCCCCTGTGCCAGCGTGATGGCTGCCGGTACACCCATGCGCTTCATTTCGCGGATGGCCATGTCTTTATACTGTTCGATATACGCTTCGGGTGTGAGGCGCTGGGCCGCAGCCGGTAAGCCGGCAATCATGGCGAAAGCGATAAGGATTGATCTGATCTGCATAATTTTTTTTAATTAAAGATGTTGTTTCGCAGGCTTACAACTTTCGCATGAGCATCAGGCCATCCCTTACGGTGAGTACCACCTGTTCTACGCGGCTGTCCTGTTGTACGTGTTCATTAAAAGCATGTATGGCTTTTGCGTTCTTACCGCTGACGGGGTTTTCCAGTACCTCCCCGTGAAAAAGCACATTATCCGCGATAAGCCAGCCCCCCTTTCTTACCCGCGGCAAAATTAATTCGTAATAGTCAATATAACTCACTTTGTCGGCATCAATAAATACCAGGTCCCAGGTTTCTTCAAGCGTGAGGATAACCTGGTGTGCATCACCAATATGCTGCCGGATGACATCGCCAACTCCGTTTTGGATAAAATGCTGTGCAGCAGTAGCGGCGTCTTCAGGGCGGTATTCAATCGTGTGTAATATTCCGCCGGGCCCGAGACCTGCTGCGAGGCAAATGGCGCTGTAGCCGGTAAATGTGCCTACTTCGAGGATACGCTGCGGACAAATCATCTGGCTGAGCATCCGGAGCAGCCGCCCCTGCAGCAGGCCACTGATCATGTGTGCCTGCGGATGATCCTGCCAGGTGGCATCTTCAGCAGCCTGCAATGCGGCGGGTGCTGCACTGGTAAACCGCCCGGCATAAGCTGCTGCGCTATCGTTGATAATCGTCATCAGAAATTTGGCTCTAACGGATGTGTGGTATAGTATTCAATCAGGAACTTCACCACTTCTTCTGTGGTGTCGAATACCCTGATCAGGTCAAGATCGGTAGGATTGATGTTGTTTTCCTTTTCACCCATCACTGTTTTCATCCATTGCAGTAAGCCACCCCAGTAGTCCGACCCGATAAGGATCATGGGCGACTGCTTGAATTTATTCGTCTGGATAAGTGTGGCCACTTCAAAAAACTCATCCATGGTGCCAAAGCCGCCGGGCATCATGATAAAGGCCTGGGAGTATTTGACAAACATCACTTTTCGTACAAAGAAGAAATCAAACTGCAGGGACTTGTCGCGGTCAATATACGGGTTGGCGTGCTGTTCAAAAGGCAGGTCAATGTTCAGCCCTACCGATTTACCGCCAGCCTCCGATGCGCCTTTGTTGGCTGCTTCCATGATACCCGGACCACCACCGGTGATGATCCCGAATCCTTCCTCACTCAGGCGGCGCGAAATGTCAACCGCAAGTTCATAATATTTATGCCCCGGCTGTGTACGCGCCGAACCAAAGATGGAGATACAGGGACCGATCCGGCTCATTGCCTCAAATCCATCCACAAACTCTGCCATGATCTTGAATATCTGCCAACTGCTGTGTGCCTGGCTCTCTTTCCAGCTTCTCTGCTTAGCTATATTAATATTTCCATTCATATCACATTCCTTTATCTGGTGATAAAACAATGCCATCCCGCATGAAAACACAGAATGGCACTTACCCATAACACAAAAATAAGGCGAAAATTGCTTAGCCGGATGCTTTTTTAGTTTTCGTTAACAACTGGGGCATGTGCCTCTACCGGGTTTGTCTTCCGCGAAATGAGGAACAGCCCGAGGAAGGTGAGCAACCCATTGAGGATCAGTATCTCAATGCCGATCTTAAAGCCATGGAAAACCCTGGTGGAAAAGGCTTTGAGCTGGTCTGCCGTTTCGGCACTGAGGTTGAAGCGCTTGATGAACCATTCGGGATTATTGATAAAGTCGATGCCAAAAACGAGCAGGGGCGACAAGAGGCAAATGATGAGTGCCCATTTGTCGTTGATGCTCCGCTTTGTAAGGATGCCAAAAGCAAACAACCCCAGTAATGGTCCGTAGGTATAACCCGCTACTTTGAGGATCACATCAATGATCGATTTGTCGTCGATCCATTTGAACAGCATCACCAGCAGAAAAAACAATACGGCAAATCCGAGGTGAACGGACAGACGGGTCACCCGCTTGGCCTTTTCGTCAAGATCGTCTCTTTTTTTCAGCCCCAGTATATCAATGCAGAAAGAGGAGGTGAGCGCGGTAAGTGCACCATCAGCACTGGGAAACAATGCTGAGATAAGACCGATGATAAAGATGACGGAAATGCCCGCAGAAAGCGTATCGCCCAGCGCAATGGCCGGGAAAAGATCGTCTCCCTTTATGGTGAGTTGGTTTTGTGCGGCGTACAAATACAGTAAGCCACCCATGAGCAGGAAGAGAAAATTCACCAGCAGCAGTACGGTACTCAGGGTCATGATGTTTTTTTGTGAGCCCTTCAGCGTACGCACACTGATGTTTTTCTGCATCATCTCCTGGTCGAGTCCCGTCATGGCAATCGTGATAAAGGCGCCTCCCAGTATCTGCTTCAGAAAGAAGCCCGGGGCGTTGGCATCGGTATTAAAGAGGGTGGTCATACCCTTTTCTTTGAGGCTGCTGAGTGCAGCACCCAAACCCAGGTCGAGCTTGTTCATCACCGCTACAATACAGACCACCAGGCCGAGGAGCATAAACGTAGTCTGAAGGGTATCGGTATAGACGATGGTTTTGACACCGCCTTCAAATGTATAGAGCAGGATGAGCAGCAGGATCACCAATGCTGTAGCCCAGAAGGGAATATGCATTTTGTCTAATATAAACAACTGGAGTATATTCACCACGAGATACATCCTGGCCGTAGCACCCAATGCACGCGATACAATAAAGAACATGGCGCCGGTTTTGTAGGACACCGGTCCGAAGCGTTGTGCCAGGTAATCGTAAATGGAAGTCAGGTTGAGGCGGTAATAAAGCGGTAATAAAACGTAGGCAATCACAAGGTAACCGAGGAAATAACCCAGCACCACCTGGTAGTACTGGAATCCGTTGGAACCCACGGTACCCGGTACGCTTACAAAGGTAACCCCGCTGAGCGATGTGCCGATCATGCCAAAAGCCACCAGTACCCAGTTGCTGTTGCGGTTGCCGATAAAGAAAGAATCGTTGTTGGAATTTTTTGACGTGAAATAAGCCACTGCCAGCAGCAGGAGAAAATAACCGATAACAAAAGAAAAAAGGAGTGCAGGAGACATATGTATCGTTTGATGTAAGGGATATTATGGCCTCAAGATAATCAAATATTCATAAACGGTATCCCGATATTCCTTACTATTGCAGCCTAAATCCAGGTGATACATGATAAAGGCAATGGCTGTTTTCTGCGGGAGTAAAAGTGGGGATAACCCGAACTTTGTCAACCATGCCACAGCACTCGGGCGGTTGCTTGCCCGCAAACAGATCCGGCTGATTTATGGCGGAGGCAACAAGGGTATTATGGGGGCAGTGGCCAATGCCGTATTGGATGGGGGAGGGCTTGTTACCGGTATCATACCCCGGCTGCTGATGGAATGGGAACACCATCACGAAGGTATTACATTGCTGATGGTGGTGGAGGATATGCACACCCGTAAAAAGTTGCTCTATGAAAAATGTGATGCGGCGATTATCCTTCCGGGAGGGTTTGGTACGCTGGATGAACTCTTTGAAATGCTTACCTGGAACCAGCTTAATATCCACAGCAAGCAGATATTTATCCTCAATACAGATGGCTTTTACGATGCCCTTGTGGCACACCTGCGGGTAATGGAGGCGCAGGGTTTTTTGTACGACCGGGTGGAAGACCGGATTACGGTGATCACCGTTCCTGATGAACTGACGGCCTACCTGTAAATGACCTGCTGATCAGGCCTTTCGGTGGTGCCGTTGGCAGTATTGCAATAAATCCCTACCTTTGCCCCTTTAAAATCATGCCGTAACATGATACGTGCCTCGAAAAGGCTTCATATCCTCTGTGTATATTTACCATACCTGGCATGTGATAACGCAATCAAAAAAAGGAGTCCCATCACATGAAGTTAAGTCAGTTTCGTTTCGATCTTCCCCTCAACCTTATTGCCCAGAATCCTGCCAAAAAGCGTGAAGACAGCCGCCTCATGGTGATTAACCGCCAGACCGGCCAGATGGACAATAAGCATTTCAAAGACATTATGGACTATTACGACGACAAAGACGTATTTGTGGTCAATAATACCAAAGTGTTCCCCGCACGTATGTATGGCCGTAAGGAAAAAACCGGCGCCAAGATTGAAGTATTCCTGCTCCGCGAATTGAACCGCCCCAATCGTCTCTGGGATGTAATCGTTGATCCTGCCCGTAAAATCAGGGTGGGTAATAAATTGTATTTTGGCGACCACGACGAGCTCGTGGCCGAGGTTATAGACAATACCACCAGTCGTGGCCGTACCATCCGCTTTTTGTGGGAAGACAGTGAGGAGGACTTCAGAAAAATGCTCGACTTTATGGGTGAAACCCCATTGCCTAAATACATTAAGCGCAAGCCGGATGAAGACGATAAAGAGCGTTACCAGACGGTATATGCCAAGCATGAAGGTGCTGTGGCTGCACCCACTGCGGGTCTTCACTTCAGCCGCGAACTCATCAAGCGCCTCGAAATCAAGGGTATCCGTTTTGCTGAGGTAACCCTGCACACCGGTTTGGGTACCTTCCGTCCCATTGAAGTGGAAGACCTGAGCAAGCATAAAATGGATGCTGAATATTATGGTATTGATGAAACGGCCTGTGCCATCGTTAATAAGGCCAAGGAAGGCGGCCGCCGGATCTGCTCCATCGGTACCACAACCATGCGTGCACTCGAAAGTTCGTTTACTGCACAGAAATTGCTTAAGCCTTCTGAGGGTTGGACCAATCACTTTATCCATCCGCCTTACAACTTCTCCATCGCCGATTCACTGGTAACCAATTTTCACCTGCCCAAAACGAGCCTGCTCATTATGGCCTGTGCTTTTGCGGGTTACGACCTGATGATGGAAGTGTATAAAAAAGCGATCAAAGACAAGTACCGTTTTTTCAGTTACGGTGATGCCATGCTGATTATATAATGGCTTATACATATATGGACCTGCATCAGTGCGATGCAGGTTTTTTTATGCCCGGTAGTTCAGTTAACTGCAAAAAAGAAGGGCCGACATAGAAATGTAGCCCCGTTTATAATCCAATATCCTATGAAAAACCATCAGACAGACGATGGCTCTTTTGAAATGGTTGCATAATCGCGCGCAATTCTTTTTTACGAACAGTACATAAAAAAACAGACACGCCAGGTGCCTGTTTTTTGTGTTAATATGTGCTGTATTTTTTCGTATCCGGTAATGGCTTAATCCAACCCGAACAGCCCTTTATTGAGCAGCCGCAGGGTATCTTCTTTATGCGCCCTCGGTATCAGCAGCGATACATTGTGTCTGCTGCCACCATAGCTCACCATCCTTACCGGTATACCTGTAATGGCATCAAAGAGTTTGTTGAGCAGGTTGGGCGTAGCCGTGATCTCGTTGCCTACAATGCTGACAATGGTCTGATTGGTATCTATTTCCACGGTACCAAAAGGCTCCAGCTCCCTGGCAATTTCTTTCAGGTACATATCATTGTCGATCGTGAGCGATACCGCTACTTCCGATGTGGTAACCATATCAATGGAGGTACGGTACTTTTCAAATACTTCAAATATTTTATGCAGAAAGCCATAGGCCAGCAGCATCCGGCTGCTCTTGATTTTGATGGCGGTGATGCCATCTTTTGCGGCTACGGCTTTTACGCCTTCGCTGCCCGCTACCTCGGTGATCAGGGTACCTTTGGCATCGGGTTGCATGGTATTGAGCAGGCGAACCGGTACGTTGTAATGCTGCGCGGGCCAGATGCTTGCCGGGTGCAGGATCTTGGCACCGAAATAGGCCAGCTCTGCGGCTTCTTCAAAGCTCAGTTGTTCAATGGCAAAGGTTTTACCCACCACGCGCGGGTCATTGTTGTGCATACCATCAATATCGGTCCATATCTCGCAAACGGTAGCATTAATGGCTGCTGCAATGAGTGAAGCACTGTAATCACTGCCCCCCCTTTTGAGGTTGTCCACCTCACCCCTCGAATTGCGGCTGATATAGCCTTGTGTAATAAAGAGGGGACAGTCGCTGTGCTTTTTCAGCAGTTGTGCCAGTCTTACACGGATGCTGCCGATCTGCGGTTCATCGTAGTTGTCGATGGTCATAAACTCCAGTGCAGGCAGGTATTCATGGCTGATGCCCTGCTCCCTGAGGTAAACGCAGAACAGTTTTGTACTCAGCAGTTCGCCCTGCGCCAGGATGTCTTTGTAGAGGGCTTCGCTGAACGATATTTTCAGGATGATGTTCAGGAACTCAAAATGCTCAGTTACGATGGCTGCGGCTGCTGCAAGGGCATCGGGTGAGGTAACGAGCGCGCCGATAAAATTGCGGTAATGGGCTTCTAAGTTTTCGATCTGTTCAAACGCTTCACGGCGGCTGTTGCGGCTGAGGGAGTCGCCGATCTCCACCAGGGCATTGGTGGTGCCGCTGAGTGCAGAAAGCACTACCACTTTCGCTTCCCCGTCCCGGGTAATCAATTTTGCCACTTCGTGCATCCGCTCCGGCTTACCAACACTGGTGCCGCCAAATTTCATTACTTTCATAAATAGATTTAAATATCAAGTATCAAGAGTCAAGTATCAAGAGTCAAGAATCAAGCATTACCCCCAACCGCGCACCCAATTGCCGCAGATCCTCCACCACTGCTGGCACCAATGGTATACCCCGGGTCATTCTTTCCTTTTCCATCGCCCTTTCGGGTTCACCCGGGATAATGACTTTTGCCACACCTTCCACTGTTGCCGCAGTACTGAAACGACGTATCCACTGGTCCATATGCCGGCGAAAATCAGCAGCGGGGCGGAAGGCATCAATACGCATCGCACCAAAAAAATGGCCGATCCCTTCTCCCGGCATATCTTCCGGCATGGGTACATAAGCAGGAAAGGGTGGCACCCAGGGGCCGTAATTGGCGCCACTCAGGATGGCAGAGAAAATATCCACTACTGCACCAAGCATAAAACCTTTATGACTGCCGTGTTCACGATCGCCCCCCAGTGGCAGCAGGGCACCGCCATTTTTCACTTCGCCGGCATCTGTACTGGGCATACCGGTACGCGTCTGCACCCATCCTGTTGGGGCGGGTTGCTGTTTGCGTTGCAGTATTTCCAGTTTACCATTCGCCGCTGTGGTGGTGGCAAAATCTGCTACAAAGGGCTGCTCTTCTCCGGCGGGTATGGCTACGGCAATGGGGTTGGTACCCAGTAAACGTTCGGTGGAAAATGTGGGCGCTACAAGTGGCGATGCATTTGTCATGGCAATACCGATCATATCCTGCGGTAAGGCCAGCATGGCATGATAACCGGCAATCCCGAAATGATTGCTGTTGCCCGCACTTACCCAGCCCGTACCCACTTCCCGGGCTTTGCTGATGGCGATCTGCATGGCTGCAGGCGCTACTACAAGTCCCAACCCCCGATCGCCATTAACCACGGCGGTAGAAGGAGTTTCGTGTGTGATGCGTATTTGTGGGGTGGCGTTCACGCGTCCCACGTCTTTGAGCCGTACATAGCCACTCAGCCGGGCAACACCGTGGCTGTCCACTCCCCGCAGATCGGCCGAAAGCAATACCCGGGTGGCTGTTGCGGCATCAGCGGGGGGGCATCCTATCCGGATAAAAACTTCGTGTACAAAATTGTATAGCTGTGGGTAAGCAAAAATCACGTCGGGCATCAAAATACTTTATTGGTATCGATCTTCAGTCCCCGGAACAGGTCGCAGGGTACTTTATCGCCTTTTACATAATACTTTTTAAAATGATATTTCTGGTCCTCCTTCAATTGAAAAACTGCAATATTGGCATCGCCGGGATGAACAATCCAGTACTCGCGCACCCCATTTTCTTCATACAGATCGTATTTGAGCTGCATTTCTTTTTTGGTATTACCCGGACTGAGTATTTCAATGATCCAATCGGGTGCACCGATACAACCGCGTTCATCTAATTTATCTGCATCACAGATCACGCAGATATCGGGCTGTACCACCGTAAATACTTTCCCGTCTTCTTTTTGCTTACGTTTATCCATCAGCCGCACGTCAAAAGGGGCGGTAAAAACATCGCATTTCTTTCCTTCAAAAAACTTACCTGCCTGCAGGCTTAGCCGGAAGGATACTGCCTGGTGCCCCAGGTTGGGCGCCGGACTCATCTTATGCAGCCAGCCTTTGATCAACTCTACCCGCTCCTGGAATTTCCAGGTGAGGTAATCGGCATAAGTGTACCGTTTATTCAGGTCCAACTGGCTCAATTTAGTAATCAGCTTCATGCCCCAAATGTACAAATAATGCCTGAAAGCACTATTTTTGCAACCCTGTAAGGGAACAGATCGTTTGCAGCATTGTGTTTTGCGCAACCCGCTAAGGGAACCGGGCAAAGCATTACCGGTTTTGCAAACCATCTCCTGCATCATTAATTCAGAAAAAAATTATGGGAAGGATATTTGAAGTACGTAAAAGCGCCATGTTTGCCCGCTGGGATAAGATGGCCAAGAACTTTACCCGTATCGGTAAAGAAATTGCCATTGCCGTAAAACAGAGCGGCCCTGATCCTGATAATAATCCGGCCCTGCGCCGCTGTTACCTCAACGCCAAGGCCTGTAATATGCCCAAGGATCGTGTGGAAGCAGCCATCAAGAGGGCAACGGGTAAGGACAAGGCAGACTATGAGGAAATTGTGTATGAAGGCTATGCACCGCATGGAGTAGCCCTGCTTGTAGAAACAGCAACCGACAATTCTACCCGTACCGTAGCCAATGTACGGATGCATTTTACCAAGTGCGGGGGTGCTCTGGGCACCAGCGGCAGCGTTGCTTTTACCTTTACCCGCCTGGGTGAGTTTAAAATAAAAAATACCGGTCAGGATCTTGAAGCGCTTGAGCTGGACCTGATTGACTTCGGACTGGAGGAAATCGGGGAAGACAGCGAAGGTAATATTGTCATCCGTGCGGCATTTAACGAATTTGGTCATATGAGTAAGGCGCTGGAAGACAAAGGCATCGAGGTGATCAGCGCAGAACTGACCCGCTTACCCGGCAATACGGTAGAGCTGGGTGAGGAGGAAGCCAATGATGTGCTGAAACTGGTGGACAGGCTGGAGCAGGATGAAGATGTACAGAAAGTATACCACAACCTTAAATAAAGATAGGTGTCCGGTAAAACTTTACCAGCCCGTACAGCAGGCCGGTAAAGTTTTTTTATGCCTGCCGGTTACTGATTTTTCCGATTTAACGATATAGATTTGTTGTGCAATCAAAACAAGCGAGATGGTTATCAATTTAAGCGAACAACATTCCTTAGTAAGCAACTGGGTGGGACAACTGCGGGATACTTCCGTTCAGGCGGATCGTATGCGCTTCAGGCGCAATTTAGAACGTATCGCTGAGGTAGCGGCGTATGAGATCAGCAAAACGCTGGACTGGACAGAAAAAGAAATCACCACCCCTTTGGGTATTGCCGCCTGCAAGAGCATGAAAGAGCAGCCGGTACTGGCTACCATCCTGCGGGCGGGACTGCCGATGCACAACGGGTTACTGAATTATTTCGACCAGGCCGACAACGCGTTTATCAGCGCTTACCGCAAGCATAACCCGGATGGTACTTTTGATATTGCACTGGAATATATGGCGAGTCCGGAAATTGAGGGGCGTGTACTGATTGTGAGTGATCCGATGCTGGCTACGGGTGCCTCCCTGGTAAAGACCATACAGTTTATGCGTAATGAAGGCCAGTTCAGCCACCTGCATATCGTTTGTGCCATTGCCTGTACGGTAGGTATAGAGTATGTAAAACGTGCAGAACCCCAGGCCACCATCTGGTGCGGGGATATTGATGATGAACTCACGGCCAAGGGGTATATCGTACCCGGTCTTGGCGATGCCGGCGACCTGGCTTACGGTGTAAAATTACAGGGTTGATGCAGTCCTGTATTTCCCGATATAGTACTACGTTTAAAGAACATCTGCAAGGGCTGTGTCATAAGGGCATATGCCTGATGGGGGTATGGTTGTTCCTGTTCGTGCCGGTGGCCAGCGGACAAACCAAAGATTCCGGTTATTTTGCCTTTACTGAAAAAGTTAACCGCGATAAACTTACTAAAAACCTTACCGAACGCAATATTGGTGTTTACCTGCGCAAGCCATTGGCCGATAGTACAGAACACTATTGGCAGGAGGCTTTTTATGCCATGCAGTTGCTGCGGCAAAAACCCACCTGGGCTGCTGATCGCCTGAAACTGGCCTGGGCGAATGCGGGGCTGCGCAGCCAGGATTTTCAGCGGGCCTTGCTAAGGGTAAGCTATGCACTGTATCCCGGGCAGTTTTTATTACCGGTAACTGCCTTGCAGGGCCAAACCACGGCACCGGATATCTTTGGTCTCTGTCTGGCCTATCGTCAATTGTCCAAACCCATGGGTACAAGGGTACTGCAGGAGACCTGCATCAGGAAATTTGGCCGCTCAGCGATGGATACGCCGGTACTGAAACTGCTGACAGAAGCTGTAACGCCACCAGATGCGGTTAAGGTACGCAAACTGCTGCCCATTCTTTTTGATACCGCTTTTGCACCGGGCAGCGTTGTGGTGTACAGCCTGCAGCGGCACAACCGCAATTATCCGGGGCTGGCCATTGTTCGTGATGCCGCCGGAAAGTTTATACGTGATGCAGGAGGGGCTGTCTTTACCGTACCCCAGCTTGCCCGCAGCCTCAGCAACCTGCCCGCCTGTTTCAGCCTGGGCAATACACCGCAGGGCATCTTCCGGATGTTTGGCTTCGGCCGGTCGAAGATCAGTTTTATTGGTCCCACCGATAACCTGCAATTGGCCATGCCATTCGAAATGCCGGTAAATGATTTCCTTGAACAACCGGTAACCGATACGGCCTGGTCATTACCCCTGTATCAATCTATGCTGCCGGCGGTCTGCAGAAACTATGCCCCCCTCTGGCAAACCTATTTTGCTTCTGCTGCCGGTCGAAACGATATCATCGCACATGGTACCACAGTTGACCCGGCTTATTATGCCGGTACGTCCTATTTTCCGCAAACGCCTACGGTGGGTTGTCTTTGTACCAAAGAGTTGTGGACGCCCGCCGGGCGTCTGGCCGACAGCGACCAGCAGCGGCTGGCCAATGCTGTAAAAGCGGCGGGTGGCGCTCATGGTTACCTCGTGGTGCTGGAGCTTGACGACAAACAGGGGCCGGTGTTGCCCCGGGAGGTCTTGCCCTTGATGGAATAC
>JAAFIK010000070.1 GCA_013298665.1 Chitinophagales bacterium | reverse complement strand
GGCGGGTGGCGCTCATGGTTACCTCGTGGTGCTGGAGCTTGACGACAAACAGGAGCCGGTGTTGCCCCGGGAGGTCTTGCCCTTGATGGAATACCGGTGACCTATAGAGGAGTTATAGAAGATCAGACCCGTCGTACCCCGCGGTACAAGGCATAAGATTGAGGATACGCCCGGCTGAGTACTGAGTATGACGGGACAGAGCAGCGGGTTTTGATCCCGATGTTTACCCCGCGGCCAGATACTGCTCCCTGTTCAGCCAGCGTTCACCCATAGATATCCCACTCCCCTTTACAGTGGGATATCAGTGGCGCATCAGTGACGCATCAGTGGCGCATCAGTGGGATATCCTACCTTTTGCCTACCCTGTACGAAGTACTTAGTACCCCGGTACTAAGCAGTGATTTTCCTGTTATCTGCGCATTGAGGTAAGATTTGAGTGGCAAGATGGCGGGGCAGCACAGCGGGTTTTGACACCGATGTTTACCCCGCGGGAAGCCCTGTTTCAGACCGGGGGAGCCAGGACATAAGTATCATGGATTGTAAACGTGAAGGCCGTCCATTCCGGACGGCCTTCACGTTTGACAAAACTATTTCTGTATATGGATATTACCCTGGTCAGTTCTTATCCCAGAAAATTTTGGTTTCCACCTTATCGCCACCAATCTTGGCAGCAGCAGCGGCATAGTTGACACCGTTGAGTTGCTGCTCATTACCGGGATAGGTGAGGCGGTTGGGGAAGCCGGATTTGGCACCCACGGGCAAGGACAGTACGGGATAGTCCATACGGCGCAGTTCGATCCAGCCATCAAATGGGCGGTTGTACAAACCGATCCATTTTTGGATACCGATCTTCTGTTTCCAACTGCCTGCTGCGGTAGCATAAGCCACCGCAGGATTGGCCAGGTAGGCCGCTGCTTCGGCAGCCGTTCCACCCCAATAAAGGATAGACGCCCTGATGGCATTGTTGTAATGTTCTTCCGCAGTACCGGCTACATTGTAGCCACGTTCTTTGGCTTCAGCACGGTAGAACTCCGTCTCCACATAATCAAGAAGCGGACAGGGCGCGCCGGGGGCGGCAACGAGTGCACCGGGCTTTGACACGTCGGAAAATGTACTGGGTAATCCCACCACACCACCGGCGTAGTTACCGGCATTGTTGGTACCGAAATACTTGGTTTTGCGCGGATCAGCATTGGCCACCAGCACATCCATCAGGTCTTTGGCCGCCACATAGTCCGAACGCCCGCTCAGTACAATCTCAGTGAAAAGCGGATTGTTGTTGGGGCTGGCATCAAGATAAGTGAATACGGCATTATCTGCCGCTGATCCGAATACCTGTGCATCTGCCGTTTCTACGGCTGCTTTGGAAGCCGCAGCATCTTCATCGGCGATGATCATGCCGAGCTTCAGCAAGAGCGAGTTACCAAATTTGATCCATTTAGCTGTATTGCCTTTGTAGATCACATCCTCCGTAGCCGTGAAACCGCCATTAGCATCATTGAGGCTGGTAAGCGCTGTTTTCAGCCGCTTCAGCAGATCGGTGTAAATGGTTTTGGCATCATCGTATTTGGGAAACAGGTTATTGGCGTTTAAGGCCTCTGAGTAAGGCACGTCTCCAAAGGTATTGACCAGTATGCTGTAGATATATACCTGCGTAATATCGAGGATGGCCAACTGGTTGGCCTTTACGGCAGGGATGATGGTGGCATCGGATGTGATGAGACGACTGGCCTCTTTGAGGTCAATCAGCGCATCGCTGTACATCCGTGCCCACCAGGCCTGCGGAATAGCCCTGGTGGAAAAATCATACTGTGCCTCATCCTGGTAAACGGACATGGCCCAATGTTTTACCGTAAAGCGGAATACGTTTACAGTTACACGCGGGCTGGCCAGCCCGTCTGTGACATTTTTCACTGCATTGGTAAACAGCGTGCCGGCGGGAATGGCTGCAGGCTTTTTTGTTTCTTCGTTAAACCGCGAGATGTCTTTGGTGCAGGCCGCCAGCAACAGCACCGGTAGTATGGCAATAATTATCTTTTTCATTTGTTGTATTTTTAAGGAACGGTGAAGGCTGATGCTTCACGATTGTCCTGTTGTTCAGAATTTAACTTTTACGTTGACACCGATTGACCTTGTGGTGGGATAGGCACCGCTCTGATAACCCTGTACATTGCCGGATGACAATGTTTCTTCAGGATCGGAGTAAGGCAGGTTTTTGTGGATGATCCACAGGTTCCGGCCAATGATGCCCACTTCTGCACCCTTGATGGCTTTTACTTTTCCAAATACGCGTTGGGGGATGCTGTACGTGAGGTTCAGTTCCCGCAGTTTTACATAGCTCGCATCATATACAAATGCGGCAGCAGGATTTTGTGCATAGCCAAAAGTACCGAACACATTTTCCACGCGTTTGGTATTGGGTTTGCCATCGGCTGTTACACCGGGCATAATCACCCCGCCACCGGTAGCGATGGTATTGCGTGAGGGGTTACCGAGGTCGTTCAGCCCAACAGATTCAGGCAGCACACCGGTAGCCATGCCGTAAAACATGTCGAGCGAGAAAACATCACCACCCTGGCGCACATCAATAAGAAAACCCAGTGAGAGGTTTTTGTATTTCAGCGTATTGTAAACACCACCTGTCCAGTCGGGGTTAACATTACCGATCACGTTTGAGGTTGACGTACTCAGGCTGTACCGGCCATTGGCTTTTACCAGCCGCTCGCCATTCACGAGATCCCAGGTCTTGCCCTGGATGGTGCCATAAGGCTGACCCAATGTGGCATTGATGCTTACGCCTCCCTGGAGTGCGGCCAGTTGCAGGTTTTTACTGTCGTTATACAGTTCGAGTACCTTGTTGCGGTTCCGCGTCCAGTTTACGTTGATCACCCAGGAGAAGTATTTTGTTTTAACCGGGGTGGCATACAGCGACAGTTCAATACCCTTGTTCTCAATGTTACCTGCATTTACAAACTTATTGCTGTAACCGGTGGAGGTGGATACTGCAACGGGAATGATCTGGTTGGTGGTATTGGTATGGTAGTAGGTGATGTCGAAGCCCAGCCGGTTGCGCAGAAAGGCGGCTTCAATACCAATTTCCTTACTCCTGGTCTCTTCCGGTATGAGGTTGTCGTTGTTTTTGTTGGGCGGCAGTGAATAGAGCAGGCTGCCACCAAAGGGTGCAGGCTGATCATATACATCTTTCACACTGCCCCAGGGTGCATCATTACCAACAGTGGCATAGTTTACCCGCAGTTTGCCCGAAGAAAGCCAGGACAATTCTTTCAGGTGATGAGAGAAGAGCCAACTGCCCGAAAGCGCATAATAATTGTAGGCATTGGCACTTTCAGGAAGGGTGGACGACCTGTCGCGGCGGATGGTGGCATCAACGGTCAGGAACTTGCGGAAGTCGAAAGTAACACCGCCGAAATAACCATCTACAGCCTTGGGCTGGTAGGCTTCCACTGGTGCGGTTACCGTTCCTTTGGAGTTGGCAATGGAGTATAAACCCGCTACCACGAGGCCGCCATTGGTGGCTGCTGCGCTGGAGCGGATCTGGTTCCTGCGCATATTTATCCCGGCGAGTGCCTTAAAGTTGATGTCGGCTGTCAGTTGGTGGTCAACATTGGCCATAAAATCGTAGTTGATTTCATTGTAGGTGCGGTCGAACCTGCTGTAGGCGGGTACCAACTGGCTGCCCACGGCAATACGTTCTTCCTGGAGTTCAGTATAGTTGTCCACCGTAATACGGGCCAGCAGGCTGAGCCATTTCAGGGGCTTATAATCCAGTGCTATATTGCCAAATACCCTCGACCGGGTATCGGTTTCATAGTTCTGGTAAACGATCCAGTAATAGTTGTCGGTATAGATAGGCCTTGTACCGGCTGCGGTTGAGGGGTCAGACCAGTTCCAGGTAATGTTCTGTCTGTTCCTGAAATAGGCTTCTTTCTGTTCCTGTACGTCCACATTGGTTTGGTACCACTGGCGAAAATTCTGGTTAACGTTGCGCCCGTTATACCCGGTGCCATAGCGGCCTTTACCATCTATTTTTGAATAGTTGATCAGTGCAGAGAAGGTGAGTTTATCCGTCATGGCATAGGATGCACCAAAGTTGATGATGTTCTTGATGACTTTACTGTTGGGCAGTATGCCTTTTTCGGAGTTGCGGGTATAGCCCAGTTTGAAAAACCCCTTATCAGATACGCCATCAAACATAACGTTGTTGTTGGTGGAAACCGATGTTTCATAAAAGGAACGCGGATCGTTCTGAGCAGCTACCCAGGGTTTGGCTTTTCTGTAATTGGGTGAGGCAGGGTCAAAAGCATCCCAATGATATACGAGCAGGTTGGGATCGAATTTTACGCCGTATGATGCATCTTCAGCGGTGGGTACTACATAGTCCTTAACACCATCGCCATTAGCATCAAAATAAAGAAAGCCGTCTTTTTGATAAGGATCTGAATATCCTGCACCATATTGTTTCTGATAGGTGGGAAACGTGGATCTGTCCATAGTACCGATGATGACACCCGAGTTGACGGTAATACCCAGCCCGCGTTTGGCTTTTTTAGAGGTAATCATGATTACCCCGTTGGCGGCGCGCGAGCCATAAAGGGCTGTTGCTGCTGCACCTTTGAGGACGTTTACCGATTCAATATCATCGGGGTTGATATCGGCAGCAGCATTACCATAATCGTACCCGCCCCGGCCGGTGCGCTGGTTGGCAGAATTGGTGTTGGAGTTGTCGATGGGTACTCCATCCACCACAAACAGTGCCTGGTTGCTGCTGGTAAGGGATTTGTTGCCCCTGATCACCACATTGGTGGAGGCACCGATGCCATTACCCTGGATGACCTGAAGGCCGGAGACTTTACCGGAAAGGGCGCTGGCGATATTGCCACCCCTCGCCCGGCTCACCTCATCGCCGCTCACCTGCTGCGCGGCATAGGGCAGGGAATTTTTGTTCCGCTTTACACCAAGAGCGGTTACCACCACCTCATTCATACTGCGGGTGTCCTGGTCTAACGTAATGGTGATGTCCTGTCCGTTCTTTGCGGTCAGCGATTTGGGCAGGAAGCCTACTGCGGAGAAAGCGAGTGTTACTTCATTTTTGGTTACATTGATGGTGAAACGGCCATCAGCATTGGTAGAAGTGGCGGCGAGGCCACCTTTGACATTTACGGTAACCCCGTCAATAGGGGCACCATCTTTTGCGTTGGTTACCCTGCCTTTGATTTGTGCGTGGGAAAGCAGAGAGAGACTGACGAATAGCAGCATAGCCAGCGATGCTTTGAAGGTCTTCATGTTTGTTGTTTTTTGGTTAAGAAATGGTAATAAAAATCATGGTCGTTCCTCGTGGGCAATTTTTTACGGTAGAATGCTGCTTATGGTGTATAACTCATGGAAGGAAATCAAAAGCCCCCGGTTAACCGGGGGCTTTTGATTATAAAGGGTTTAAATATGCCTATTGTGTGAGCGATATCCGTACCTGTACACCTGCCCTGGTATTGGTGGTTGGGGCACTGGAGGAGATGTAAGGATTTACGCGGCGCTGGTCGAAGAAGAGTTTCACATTCACCCGGTTGTTGAGGTAATAATCGATGCTCGGGCTGATGGTGATTTCCTTGCTGCCACCGGTGGCAAAATTATTATTCTGGTCGAGCCGGCTGTTGGCGGTGATGTTGTCGCGTATTTTAAAGTCGAAACGGAAATTGATTTCATTGTCTAATTTACTACCTCCGTCTTTATTGAGCCATTTAGGGAGCTTCAACCCGCCCAGCAGTTTGAGGCCACGCTTGCGGAAGCCCGCTCCAATGGTCATTTCTGTACTTCTCACCTCGCTCAACTGGAAATCGATAAGGCTGAGACTGAGGGTACGTGATTTAATGTATTCAAACTTGGCCTGCAACTGGTTCGTAAACATCATGTCGATGCCGAATACGGGTGCGAAGTTTTCGGTAATGGTAATGTTCGGGATCAGGAAGTAGGGGATAAAGTTCCTTGATGTGGTATCATAGAAGGAAGGATAACCGAACCTTGACTGATCCTGGTAGAGCAATGCAGAGGTAAAACTGTTCATGCTCAGGTTGCCCGTATAGCCGTGCGATAAAGTAATGTTGGTGAATATTTTCTCCAGGCCTTTGACGCGGGTAAGCCCGGTAAAGTCAACCTTCCAGTTGGGTCTGGGCAGCAAACCCCGGAAGGGATTTGATTTGATATTGGGGTTGCTTTGTTTGACCAGCGATACTTTCTGCGGATCCTGGCCGGTATAAGCCGCAATAAAGGCAGGGATCAGCACGTCTGTGGCATATTTACCATAACCATAAGCATAGCCCTCTGCATTCGCGGGCTGCCCGCTGCTGTAAGGGTTTTCTTTGCCGAGGCGCTGCGACATGATCAGGCGGTAGCTTTCAAATTTCCTGAATGTTTCTGATACACGGTTCGGGTCGAACTTGCCAAAAAGTGTTTTGAAGGAAATATAACTGATGTCAAAACCACCGCTTGCATACGGACTCAGGTGACCGAAACGGGTGCCGCTGCCCGTTGTGTCTTTGTAGAGTTCGGTATAACTCTTATTGAAATTCTTACTGAAGTTGACGGTGATGTTGAGGTCTTTTACCGGTTCGAGCTGTGCAGAGAAGGTGATGCGCTGGTCGTAAGACTGGCGGAACATATCATTGAACAGTGAATCTTTGGTAATCAGTCCTTTGCGGGAAGCCTTATTGAGCCAGTTGGTATCAGGCTGCCGGCCGAGTACAAAATCAAGTCCGGGTGCCATGCTGTTCCAGTTCTGTCCAAAGGCACGCGTACTGTCCGTATAACCGGGCAAACGGGTATTGCTGTTTTCTGAAGCCGTAATGTTTACCTGCTTGATGCTGGTGAGCAGTTTGCCAAATATCCGGCCCACGGTACCTACATAAGGCAGGGAAGGATTGTTGCGGCGGGCTTCGCGTGCAGCTTTCTTTTCTGTTTTGATCTGTTTGGCGGTTTTCTTTGTACCATCTGCATTAAGCGGATTGATGACGATTTTACGGCTCACTTTTGCAGACTTGTCGGGTTTGGGCATGGGCGGTTGTTCTATGGCCCTGAAGAATTTGAGCTTGCTGTACAGGCGTGTAAAATCGAGCTGCAGGTTAGCTTCCTGCTGCTGGCTGTTTTCGAGGATATTGCCGAGGTTTACCGCAAGGCGGCTTGCACCTATCCAGCGGTAGGTAGCCATATATTTCAGGTCAACCTTTGTCCAGTCGAGCAAAGGGAACTTGCTGGTGGGCAGGGTATAGCTGAATGTGGCATTTTGATTATAGGTGGTATTGCGTCCGCCATTAAAGAAGTTTTTCCGGACGCTATCCTTTTTTTGTTTGGTATCCAAACGGCCAAAGGGTTCATCAATCCTTGAATTGTTGGTGGCGGTGAAGTCAAACTTCAGGGTACGCGCACGGTTAAAGTCCCAGCGCATGATATAATCGCGCTGCATGGTGAAATACTTATCATAGGTTTCGGGGATGGTATACTTGGATACGCCTACACTGCGCGGACGGATGGCGCCAAACTGCCTGTTAACGTCTGCGCGGAAAGTGAGCTGGGAGGGCATCCAGGTAAAGTTGAAATCTTTGATCAGGTCGAACCAGTGCGTTTTTGTTTTGCGGAACAGTTTTTTAAACGGTTCGATGTATTTGGGGGTGGGTGCAAAATTGTAGCCCAGCGACCCGCGGTGTTTGGTCACTTCGTTGTTTTCGATCAGCGGGGTATGTGCCTTGGTGTTGACATACGAATAGCTGACGTCAAAATTGGAGATGTCGTAGATCTTTGGTTTCTTGCCATTTGTCTTGTTGACGCGTACGTTGGTAAAGTTGATGGTTTTGGTGGCAGTGAAGTCGATGGCATCGTTGCGGATCGAGTCGCGCTGTGCAGATGGTGCCGCCTTTAGTTTATCCTTCAGCGTTACGTCCTGGTCGTAAGGATCGTATTCGGGCTTGCTTACTGTTTGTGAGTAGCTGGCGAATACGGGTATGCTCAGTCCGGATTTTTTGGGCAACAGTTTGCCCAGTTCCAGGTTGGCGGTAATGTCGAATTGGGTAAAGTTATCGCGCGAGCGCTCGTTCACACGCTGTTCGAGCGTACCAAATCCCGGTGTGTGCATATTACCCGAGAAGGAAAGGGTACCGAGGTCGGCCAGTGTAAGATCGACCCTGCCGAGCCCTGCCCAGCCGCCTTTTTCATCAAGCGCGGAAAGCCTGAGTTCGTTCAGCCATACTTCAGCACAGGCATCCGATACGCTGGCATTGGTATTTTCCACGCCCAGCAGGATGCCCCTTACTTCACCGAGGTTGGGGTTACCCATGATGGAATAGGTCTGGCCACTGCCCTGCAATTTCCGGTAGATGGTGCCCAGTGTACCCCGCAGGTTGCGTTCCTGTTTGAGTTTGGTAAGTGTCTGCAGATCCACTTCGAGCGAGTTGGCAGGGTTCCACAGGGTATCGTTGTATTGGTCGCTGTCTGCATTGATGCTGCCGGCGCCGCGTTTGGTAATGCGAAGCGGGATTTTGATCTCGTAGTAGTTACTCACAAAGTCGGTACCGATGCGGACTACAGCGCTGAGGTCGCGGTCTTTGAGGTTCTCTGTTTTTTTGGAATCTTCAGCGTGGATATACATGCTGAGTTTGCGGAACTGGCGGAGATCGCGGTTGGCAAAGGTTTGTATTACACCGCGGGCATCGCCTTTTGTCAGGTTGCATACCTGGAGCGACATACTTTGTTCGTTCTGGAGCAGGTTTACACCGTTATTGCTTTGTGTCTGTACGCGTTCGATCAGCTTGGGTGTGCGGTAGGGCAGGGGACTGCGTTTGTCATTCTCTTCAATGTTTACCGCACCCACATTGAACGTGGTATTCGGGTTGCTGGCCTGTGTGTAGAGACCGGTGGAATCGATGTTGAAGGTAAACCGGCGCCAGATGTTGCGGGTGAGCTGGAGGGTACCGAAGCGCATGGTGATACTGTCGCTGAAATCTGTCAGGAACATACGGATAAACCGGATCGATTTGAAGTCGGGTATGTTGCCGATTTTCCGGTTGTAGGCGCTGATGGGGATGCGGAACTGGTACCAGGTCTCTGCCCTTGATGTACCGTTGGGCAGCGATACGTTCACCTGCTTTTTGTCCACGATAAAATTGGTGCCGATGGCCATTTCCGATGCGGTGGGCGGCTTAATATCCACAATATACTGAAAGTATTCTTCAGCCTCATTCATGGTATTGTCACGGTTCAGGTCTTCTGCATCGGGGTATAATGTTGCTGCCGACGAAAAGGCTGAGCCTGAAGTGGCCACGGGGGAGTTACCCTGCGGGTTATTGAAGTTCTTGTACCTGCCGAGGATGCCTGTTGCCTGCGCGTCATAATCATCACCACGATAATGGCGGTAGTTGTCGCTTGACGGATCTGCCTTGGCACGTTGCAGTGCTGTGGCATTGAGCGTACCCGTGAGCTGGTTGATATAGGGTTGCCGCTTGGTCAGTTCTGCGGTATCGCTGAGTCCGTCCAGCCCCAGATCCTGGTACTGTCTGTCGTTGGGATCGTTGCTGAAGGCATTGGTTACCTGTATGGGGTTTCGTGGTACCAGCCCCCAGTTGGAGAGGTCGGTGGGCGCCGGTGCGTTGGGGGTATTCAACCCATTTTCGTAAAAGCGTCTGCCATCCCTGAGGATATCCTCAGATTCATTACCCAGGTTGAAATACAGTTTACCACCCGAAGAAGAGGGCTTGAGGATGAAGGGGTCCTGCATCCAGAATTCGATAAACTCGATATTGTTGGTCTCAAAATCGATCTGGTCGATACTGCGCATCAGCCCGCCCCAGCGCTTATTGGGGTTCAGCAGTTTATTGTTGGCATCGATACTGCCAGGTACGGCATCAAAGTTATACGGCCCTTTTTCTGTAGGGTAATAGGAAAGGTCAAATGTGGTGAGCTGGCTTTCGCCAAAGCCGGTGGTACGCTGCGGGAAAATTTCTTTCTGGTAGACCTGGCGCACGCGCGGATCACTCAGTTCGTTAACATTGCTGCCCAATGGGTTGTTGGGGCCTTTGAACTGCTGTAAGGCGGGTTCGATCTGGTACCAGGCAATTTTAGCCCGGTTGCGACCATAGTCGATATCATTGTTGAGGGTGGCTTCGGGAAACAGAATGGTACCCGTTTTGTCGGTTGCATTGGCGGGCGTGGAGGCAAGGGCCCAACTGATGGCAGGGAAGCGCAGGTCGATACCCGCACGGCTGCCTTCAAAATCGTCGATATAGACCAGGCCATTGCTGCCACGGCCAATCTGCGGTGCGTGCCCGGGTTTCAGGAAGGCCACTTCACCATAGGCATTGATGCTGGATGGCGCAGTGGTTTGATAAAACGGCAGCTTGTCGAGTATCTTGGTGAGGCGCGGCATTTCTTTGCGGTAATTCACATCGAAGCCGTACATGGTATTTCGTATGGGGTCTTCGTTGTAGGTTACTTTTGTAAAGAATGGCCTTTCGCCAAGGCGTACAATGGTTCCGCCAAAGGACAACTGTTGCTTAATGGTATTTTTGGCCATATAATCCCAGCGAATACCCATATAGTTGCGTTGCTGGATACCAAAGGCGGCATTGTTTTCGAAAGTAACCTGTGTTTCCAGGCCGGCATTGGCAATGGCCGGGTTGATGATCTTGATGGTGCCCAGGTCGTAGTTGATGTCGTAATCCACGCCCTCCTGTAATACCCTTCCGCCGGCGGTTACGGTTACCGATCCGCGGGGTATATTATACCCGAGGCTGATGTCGGAGGAACCGGTGGTTTTAGCACTGCCCTTCAGTACAAACCGGTTGAGGTTGGGGTATTGCTGGGCGTTTACCTTTATGGAGTCATAAAGGGCATAATAAAGCGTATCTTTTATGGATGGCGGGATCGTGGTATATATCTGTTCGGCCAGATCCCGGCCAAAAGGCTCCAGTACCGGGAAGATGATACGGCTGAATTCTGAGCGTACGGTCCAGCCTTCCACAAAGTCGAACACCCCATCCGGTTGCGGATCGCGCTGGTTGTTGAGCCTGTCGAGGTTAATCAACGAAATGATGGGTGCCCCCAGATTCTTATTGCCAAAAGGCACATAGCGTTTCCAGCCCAGACCGGGTTCCTGGAACAGTACATCGAGTTTAAAATCCTGTTGCGACAACTGACCATAGCCCACCGAATAGATATTTTTCATCATGAGCGACCAGATGGGCAGTTGTGGTCTTTGCGAGGTCGCTTTTAACAATTTGAGGAACAGTACTTTCTGGTTGGCCGAGGTACTGTCGGGTGGCAGGTCCTGCGAAAACTCTCCCACCTGGAAGATACGGCCATTATAAGTGTACTGGTAGGCTACTGCCAGCACTTCATCGGGCTGCAGGGGCAACTGGAGCGAGATAAAGCCAGCCTGGCGGTTGTAGCTGTATTGTGTGGAGTCGAGTTTACGGGCAAAGGCTTTCTCAAAATCCTGTACGGGTTTGAGGCCCAGCGTAACCAGGGCATTGGCCACGGTAGCCGGGTTACGGCTGTTGGGGTTGTTAACAATGGTGGAATAGAGGCCATTGGTAAGGTTGGAAGGCAGGTTGCCGCTGATGGGCGGGTAGCTGCCAAAGGGCTGGTCTTCTGCCAGGTCCATCAGACCCACCACATCGCGAGCGTCTGTGGTAACGCCGGTACGGTTGGTTACCCATACTTCCATACGGAGGATTTGTACGGGTGTGGTAACGGCGGGCAGGTTCTTCATCACTTTATTGTAATTGCGGCGGAAGTACTGCCCGAGCAGAAAGTGACGGTTCTCCTCATATTCATCGCCCTTGATTTCGAAAAGTTGTGAGGAACTGCCTCCCTGGAGGTTTACGCTCTGGCGCTGTGATTTCTGGTTGCCAAATACTGTGGTGACAAAGAGTTTTCCAAACTGCAGTTGTGTTTTGATGCCAAAAAGCGCCTGTGCGCCGGGAATGAGGGTACTGCGGCTGGGAAAAGAAACGTTACCGAGTTCAAAGCGTTTTACAATGGCTTCTTCCCCTCCGCTGTAATCAATTTTGATCTGGTTGTCCTGGTCGAAGTTGGCCAGGGTATTGTAGTTGATCGGGAATTTCAGTTTGTCGCCGATATTGGCGTTGACGTTAAGTTGTATATTGGGTTGAAAGTCGAGCCCCCCGTTGCGGCGGGCACGTTCGGGCAGGGTAGGGTTTTTAATGTTCTGTCCCTGGTAGCCCAGCATCAGGTCCACACTTCCCTGCGGCGTAATCTGTATCTTACCATTACCGAATAAACGGTTAAACAGGTTGTCGTACAGGGGGAGTCTTGGTTTGGCAACATTGCGGTTGAGTACGCTGAGGGTATTGGCGCGTTTTTTAAAGTATTCGTTTTCTGCCTGTCTTGCACGGAGTTTCCAGTATTCGTCATAGGTGTAGGTGGTAGGGGAGCGGTAGTAGCGCCCGCCTACTTTTTCGTAGATGATGTAAGTGCGCGTTTTGGCGTCATAAACCACCGAATCTTTTATGTTTGCAGGCGTCCTGAGGTCGTATGTCCGTTTCCGGTTGTCAGACAGGTTATCTCCCCGCCGGTCGTGGATCGGGTAGGGGAGGATTGCGCCGGTAATTGGTTTTGAGGTATCCGCTGCTGCAGGTTTCTTTTTGAGGGAATCTGTTTGTGCTTTCGCTACACCAGTACACAACATGAGCGCCAACAAAGCAATGCCAGGCAGTTTTGGAAAATAATTTCTAATAAGCAACATCCGTATTCAGTTAAGGTAGAATTCACTCAAATGGCTTTCAATGCTTTTTTAATCAAGTCTTCTAAATCAGAAATCGTCGGTTCTGCGAGGATAATTTTTTGGATTGTTTGCTCTGCCTGCTGGCGGGAAATACCCAGGGCAGTTAGTGCCGTTAACGCATCCTGCTCTGTTTTATTGCCTGCTGCACCGGTCATGTTCGAAATGGCGGATGATTTACCCGCTTTATCCCTCAACTCCAGTATCAATCTTTCAGCGGTTTTCTTTCCTATTCCTTTGACGCTTTCGAGCAGTTTTACGTTGCCTTGCACAATTGCCCTTGTTATTTCCTCCGGTTTTAGTGAGGACAACATCATTCGTGCAGTTGCTGCACCAACGCCTGAAACACCGATCAACTGGAGAAAAATATCCTTCTCTGCCGGGTCAAAAAAACCAAAAAGATGGTGTGCATCTTCCTTGACCTGGAGCCAGGTGTACAATTTTGCATGATCAGCATGCTGGATATGCGACCAGGTATTAAGGCTGATACTGACTTCGAAGCCAATACCATTAATGTCAACATGAACCATCGCCGGGCTTTTATGCGTCAGTTTCCCCTCTAAATATGCGTACATAACATTTTTGCCGTTGATCGCGAAAATAAGCATTATTTGGCAGCTAACGCCTTAAACCCTGATTTTGGGGCCAACTGTAAAACCACGGGTTAAAATGGGGCTTTGGTTTTTTACGTATTTTTGATCCCGGACAATGCAGGATCGCGGAGCCAGAACAGTTATGGCCTGTCGCTTTTCCTGCGTATTATTAAATTATTAAAACCAATACAGACCAGGGGTCATTTACAACAACCATGCAGAAAATAACAGCAGCAGTAACCGCAGTAAGCGGCTATGTGCCTGAATACAGGCTTACCAACAAGGAAATAGAAACGATGGTGGATACGAACGATGAATGGATCCGTACCCGTACCGGGGTGGAGGAGCGGCGGATCCTCAAAGGAGAGGGGCTTGGCAGCTCTGATCTTGGTGTGGAAGCGGTGAAATTGCTCTGTGCCAAAAGGGGCATCGCACCTGCCGAAATTGACTGCCTGATCTGCGCTACAGTAACACCGGATATGGTTTTTCCTGCTACGGCAAACATCATTTGTGATAAAGCAGGTGCGGTAAATGCCTGGGGTTTCGACCTGCAGGCGGCCTGTTCGGGGTTTCTTTATGCGCTCAGTACGGGGTCGATGTATATTGAGAGCGGGCGTTATAAAAAAGTAGTGGTGGTGGGTGTCGATAAAATGAGTTCAATCATCGATTACAGCGACAGGGCTACCTGCATCATCTTTGGCGACGGAGCAGGTGCAGTGCTGCTGGAACCCAATGAGGAGGGGTATGGTATGATTGATACCATCCTGAAAAGCGATGGCTCAGGGCGCAGTTACCTCCATATGAAGGCGGGTGGTTCGGTTAAACCGGCAACAGTGGAAACTGTCTTAGCCAAAGAACACTATGTTTACCAGGAGGGGCAGGCCGTGTTTAAGTTTGCGGTGAAGGGGATGGCGGATGTGAGTTATGAACTGATGCAGAAGCACAACCTTACGGCCGATGATATTGCCTGGCTGGTGCCGCACCAGGCCAACCTGCGCATCATCGATGCTACGGCCAACCGTATGGGGCTGTCCAAAGAAAAGGTGATGATCAATATTCAGAAATACGGCAATACAACAGCGGGTACATTACCGCTTTGCCTCTGGGAATGGGAACCCCAACTGAAAAAAGGCGATAATATTATCCTCGCTGCTTTTGGTGGCGGTTTTACCTGGGGCGCCACCTGGCTCAAATGGGCATACGACGGCGCTGTACAGGGCGGTACGGTTAATGACTAAACAGATGTTATGAAAAGAGTAGTATTACTCCTGCTTCTTACGGGATGCCTGGGGCAGGCGGCGCAAACGCAAACAAGGTTTGTTGTAAGACTGAAGGACAAAGCATTCAACAGTTTTTCGCTTGCAAATCCTTCTGCTTATCTTTCGGCCAAGGCCGTCGCCCGCCGCCAGCAAATGGGTATTGCTATTGATTCAACTGATCTTCCTGTAACCCAACGATACATCGACAGCATCCGGCTTTCGGGTGCTGTGACCATACTCAATACCAGTAAGTGGCTAAACCAGGTATGCATACAAACCAGCGATGGGGTTGCCCTTACCCGCATCAGTGCCTTTCCTTTTGTGGTTGCTGCCCCTGCGCCCGTGGGGGCAAAGCTGAGCGGTGCAACCGGCAGCAATAAGGAGTTCGATGGGGCAACCGGGAATGAGATCACTTCGCCGCTCACGCCACAAGGTTTGCAGGATGTTTTGAGTTATGGCCAGTCGTACAACCAGGTTCATATCCATAACGGGGAGTTTTTACACAACCATGGTTTCAAGGGTGAAGGTATGGTGATGGCAATGATGGATGCAGGGTTTTACCGCTATCTTGATCTCCCCACTTTCGACAGTATGCGCCTGAATAACCGTGTACTGGGTACCTGGGATTTTGTGGCCAATGAAAGCAGTGTAAATGAAGATCACCCGCATGGCATGCAATGCCTGAGTACTATTGCTGCCAATCTGCCGGGTGCTTTTGTAGGGTCGGCACCGGCTACGGCTTTTTACCTGTTCCGTACAGAAGATGCGGCTACAGAATATCCGGTTGAGGAACAAAACTGGGCTGCTGCTGCTGAGCGGGCAGACAGTGCCGGGGCAAAAATATTTTCGGTATCGCTGGGGTATTCTACTTTTTCGAATATCATCTACAATTACACCTACAGCCATATGAATGGCAATACCACCATGATTACCCGTGCTGCCGACCTGGCTGCCAAAAAAGGAATACTGGTGGTGGTGGCAGCAGGAAATGAAGGGAACAAGACCTGGCGTTTTATTACAGCGCCCGCTGACGGGGATAGTGTGCTGACCGTTGGTGCGGTGAATACCAACCGGCAGGTGGCGGGTTTCAGCAGTTTTGGCCCAACATCAGACGGGCAGGTCAAACCTGATATTGCTTCTGTAGGTGTGAGTACAGTTATTGCCAACACGTCCAGCGGGCAACCCGGTTTTGGCGATGGTACTTCTTTTGCCTGCCCGAATATAGCTGGTTTGGCCACCTGCTTATGGCAGGCCTTTCCTGAAGTAAGCAATATGACAGTTGTGGATGCACTCCGTCAGTCGGCCGATCGTTTTGCCAACCCCAACGATCGTACAGGGTATGGCATTCCTGATGTAAAGAAAGCCTTTGTATTGTTGTTGCGGCGGTTGTATGTAAAGCAGTTCGGGCTGAATAACTGTGTATCGAGCCTCAACTGGAACCTTAAAACAGATACCTCTTTCCGCGTGGTAATTGAGCGTAAGCTGGCTTCGGAGAGCAGCTATTCCGTGCGTGCCACGATTCCGGGGGCGGGTGGTTTTGCGGCACAGGATTTCAGGATTACCGATGATTTTTCCACGACTCCTTTGCAGAACATCAGCTATCGTATCCGTGTGAACATTGCTGCGGATACCAGTTTTATACTCGATTCGGTAGTGCTGAACCACATTGTACCCTGTATACAGCCGGTAAGGGAATGGACAAAGGTCAATCCCAATCCTGCCAGCGATTTGCTCAGGGTGGAGATTGCACGCGCTTCACCGGTAAGGATCGCCATTACCATGCACAACAATGCGGGGCAGTTGGTTTACCGGCAGGCGGCGCAGCAGGCAGCGGGCAATGTTATTTATACCATACCGGTAAAGCAACTGGGCAGCGGCGTGTATTATGTGGCGGTGTATGTGGATGACAAAAAGGTATTGGTCAAGAAAGTATTGCGGTAGACTGATGCGCTCAGGATTGCAAAGACACCAGGATTGCGCCCTGTCTGCCCCGGACATATCCGGATCGTTTCCTTATCTTTTCTTCAGACTGTTTTTACGCAACCATAGCGATGATGTGTTGCTTTCTCTTTTCCTCAATTTTCAGCAACATTGCTCTTGTCTCCCAGCCGTTCTTCGACCAGGTAAGTATTGCGATCTGCAGCATTCCGTGAAATGAGTTCGCCGATAAACCCCGCCAGGAAAAGTTGTGTACCGATGACGAGGGAAATGAGTCCGATGTAGAACAGCGGACGGTCTGTCATATTGTATTGCTGAAAGGCAAATTTGGCGATGCCGAGATAAATCCAGATACAGATACCTGCAAAGAAGACGACTGATCCCCAAAGGCCGAAAAAGTGCATGGGGCGCTTGCCGAACTTACCCACAAACATAATGGAGCCAAGGTCGAGAAAGCCGTTGACAAAACGCTCCCAGCCAAACTTGGTGACGCCGTATTTGCGGGGGCGGTGCTCCACTACTTTTTCACCAATTTTACGGAAGCCTGCCCATTTGGCCAGTACAGGAATGTACCGGTGCATTTCACCATATACTTCAATGCTTTTAACCACTTTGCGTTTATAGGCTTTGAGGCCACAGTTAAAATCGTGCAGTTGTATGCCCGATGAGCGTCTTGCTGCGGCATTAAACAATTTGGAAGGCAGGTTTTTGGTGAGGGCATTGTCGTATCTTTTTTTCTTCCAGCCGCTTACCATGTCGTAACCTTCTTCAGCAATCATCCGTTGCAGTTCGGGTATTTCATCCGGACTGTCCTGCATATCCGCATCCATCGTAATGATGACATCGCCCTGGGCTGCTTTAAAACCCTCGTTGAGGGCAGCGCTTTTGCCATAGTTGCGCTGAAACCTGATGCCGCGTACGGCGTTGTTTTTAGTGCGGAGTGTGCTGATGACTTCCCATGAATTATCGGTACTGCCATCATCAACCATAATGACTTCATAGCTGTATTGGTTGGCCGTCATTACGCGCTCTATCCAGGCCATCAGCTCTGTGAGGGATTCGTCTTCGTTGAACAGCGGCACTACAATGGAGAGGTCCATAATTATGATTTATTACGGGTGAGAAATGCGCTGGTTATTGCGGTCACCAGCGATCCGATGATGAGGTAAACAAATACGGCACCGCCGGTGATGAAGATGGCAAACTTGTCTTTCATCTGCACCACCTGGTCTGCCACTTCATTGGGTGTTTTGTTGCCCGAAAGTTCCAATTGCTTTTTAACTTCGGCGGCGGCTGTATCCCGGAATGCGGTATGCGTTTTCAGGATGATGAAAGTATAGACCACCATGAGTAGTGTGGCAACGATAAAGCAGCGGAAGCCTTCAGCAAAGAAGGATTTGAAGGAAGTATTGCCGGGATTGTTTTGGGCAAAGCCGATGAGCGTCCAGATGATGCCCACCGTGAAAAGTGTATAAATAGCGTACTGGTGTGAGCCGCTGAAGGGCATACCCGTTTGTACAAATACAAAGGCCAGTAAGACCATCGCAGCGCCTGTAAGACCCCCTTTTTTTGTTGCTGAAAGCTTATTCACTGTTCAAAATTATATGGTTCCCGTTGATGATGCCCAATGCTTTTCCGGACATGGGCCGGTCGAGCAGTGCAGAGTTTCCCGAACGCGAGTGCATTTGTTTGACGGTGTACACCACTGTTGCTGCCGGTTGAAACAAGGTGAGGCAGGCTTGCTGTCCTACCGCCAGTTGGGGTATGGGCAGTTGCAGGATGGTGCGGGTGGCAGCAGTTTGCATGGTTACAAAACGT
>JAAFIK010000007.1:2112-120265 GCA_013298665.1 Chitinophagales bacterium | reverse complement strand
ACCGGGCGCTTACGGGGGAATTCGACAAACATAAAAAACTGGTACGCATCATCTGGCCCATCTGGTTTTATGTAGCCGTTACCGGGGTGGTGATCTATTTTATGATCAGTCCTTATTACCATTAAATCATGGCTATGCGGGCTATGCTGAAGCGTTTACAGGTCATCTACAGGGCTTTGCTCATGGGGCAACTGCTGTTCCTGATCATTGTTATTATTGTGCGGCAGCAAGCACTGTTTTCCTTTGCCGCCAATCCGGGTGTGGAGAAAATGCTCCAGCTTGTGGCACTGGTACTGGCTTTTGCGGGCTACTATGCCGGGATAAAAAATTTTCAACGGAGAACGGAACGTCTCCGTGCAGCAACAGCTACCCCCACTGATAAAATGAAGGCCTATACCGCAGTATCTATCTTTTGCTGGGCTTTGGGAGAGGCGCCGGTTCTTTTTTCGCTGGTGTGTTATCTGCTGAGTGGTAATTGGGTATTTATCATATTTGCGATGTTGCTCTTATTCATTTTTGCCGGATTTTTCCCGGCAAAGCATAAAGTGTTGCGGGAACTCGCGCTTACGGAAACTGATCTTTTGGATGAATAGTCGCTGCTTTCAATAGTGATGCAGAATAGCACAGGTGCTGACAGGCATTGGGATTACCGGTATCATTACGAACAATAAGTAATCTGTGCAATACAAGAATGGTCGTAATGGGGTACTAAACGCCCTGTTTTTCCGGCAAAGACTGTAGCTGTAATGACCGGCGGCCTACCGGTAATCTTCACGCACTGGTGCAAAGCTGTCGATCACCACACAGTCTGTGCGTGCATAACCGGAGTGAGGCGTATTGGAAGGAATCACCGATACCATACCGGCACTGAGTATTTTTTGTTCCCCACCTATCATCATCTCCATTTCGCCCGAAACAATATGGGTGATCTGTTCATGTACGTGCTGATGCAGCGGTAAACTGTGCCCGGCACGGATTTGCCAGAAAGCAAGTGTACTTTGCTCACCATGAACAAATCTTCCCCAAAATCCGGGAACGATTTCTTTAGCCGGAATGTCGTTTAAATGCTGCATATCTCTGGTTTTATAATAGTGCTTCGGCTGGATCCCAGAAGCGTGATTTAAAGTCTGCAACGGTATCGTCTTTTACCTCCACCCCATCCTTCTTCAATAGTTCTTCCATGTATGTGGGGGTCGCAAAATGGTGTTTGCCGGTGAGCATTCCATTTCTGTTGACCACTCTTTGTGCCGGCACCTTTGGTTTTGCTGCGCCTGCTGCATTCATGGCCCAGCCTACCATTCTGGCGCTGAGCCGGGTACCGAGGTAAGCAGCAATTGCTCCGTAACTGGTAACCCTGCCTTTGGGAATCTGCCTCACTACGGCATAAACGTCCTCAAAAAAACTGTATGCAGGAGCTGTGCTTCGTGGCTGCTCCGGTTTGGCAGGTATTTTAGCGGATTTCCCGGCAATTTTGGAAGTGGGCTTATTTTTCTTCATTTTTCAACTGTTCCTGCAACTGGCTGCGGCGGGGTTCAGGTACATTTTTATAATCGAAGGGGCAGTGCAGACAGCCATTGCCGCAACAGGTACCTTTTTCGAGGTGGTACCTTGCGGTAAGTACCATATAACCGTGATCATTAAAATAAAAGTCTTGTCCTTCAACCAGCTTCTTCTTCATCTCTTGTTAATTTTTGCAAAGCCTCATCGGCATCGTCTGCTGCGGGGAGGTTTTGGGGCAAGGTAAAACACAGGTAATATACCTGGTTACTTTGTGCAATGTCGAGTGCCTCATAATGCGTCCTGATCTTCAACACATCGCTGGTACCCGGGGTGGCATATACATTGCTGATGTCTTCCACCACCTTGAGACCGTACATATGGCAAACCCGTTTGGTAAAGTTATACAAAACCGGTGAATCTGTTTTGAGGTGAATATGGCCACCCGGTTGCAGGAACTGGTTATACAGCCTGAGGAAGCGGGGATGGGTGAGTCTTTTTTTTGCTTTTGAGATACGGAGCTGGGGGTCGGGAAACGTGATCCATATGCCGGATACCTCGTTCGGGGCAAAATACTCATGGATCCGTTCAATTTGTGTACGGAGGAAAGCGGCGTTGTGCAGCCCGTCTGTGAGGCATTTTTTGGCGCCGATATACATGCGGTTGCCCTTGATATCGACCCCGATATGGTTCCGGTCGGGAAAAAGGGCGGCCATGCCTACGGTATATTCCCCCCTGCCGCAGGCCAGTTCCAGTACAATGGGGTTGGGGTTGCCGAAATGCCCGGCCCACCGTCCGCTGATGCTTTCAGGGTATTCCAGTACATTGGGAAAAGTACTGATTGCTGCGAAGCGTTGTAGTTTTTTCTGCGCCATAAAGGGGGCAAATATAGGGAATGGGGGGAATTGAACGATGCTTTTGCAACAGCCGTGCCGTGTTTATCCGATTTTGGTTTGCCGCATTGCAACGGCTTATTCAATACGTCCTGCCCACAGTATCGCAGGCGGCTTTCAGCAGGGAGTTGTTGTCGCTGGCGTCCTGACCCTTTTCCCAGAGCATAACACCGTTTGCCCTTTGCCTGGCCATAATGGCTTTGAGCTTGATTGTAGCCGTACCATTGTAATAAACAGTATATGGGGTGGCAAACCCTGATGAGGTTACTGTTGCGGAATCGGACAGGGGGTTCCCGCCCTGGGCCAGGATGCCGGTATAGGTGAGTATGGTATTGGTTTGTGTGATGCCCGAGGGGCGACCGTAACCCGGTAAACCAAGCACAAATTTGGCTGCGGGCATACCACGGGTATTGAGCCAGTAGTTGAGCGATACATTTACAAACGCCATATCGCTATGGTGTTTGTATGGGGTACTCACGCTGAAATCATCATACACCATCACGTTGAACCAGTCCACATAACCAAAGAGCTCGGCTTTGATGGCATCGCGGAAACCACCCGCATACTTGCCTGGCGTAATGGCGGCGGTAAGGTAATATTTGCCATTGAGGTGGCAGGAATCACTGAGTTCCTTCATCAGCGCCGTAAACTGTATGTCTGAGCCATCGCTGGTGCTGGGGAATTCCCAGTCCATATCAACGCCGTCAAGTGCGTATTGGCGTACCTGGTTCATGATTGTCTTTATAAAATTATTGCGTGTGGCTGCACTGGCTGTGGCATTTTTAAAATCATTGCTCAGGCCATTGATGCTCATAAAAATGCGTGCATTATTGGCCCTGGCCTTAGCAATAACTGCTGTGAATGTTGACGGGCTGTTGAGCGTTAATCCTCCCGAGGTGTTGACCGTAAAAAAGGCATAGTTGACGACGTTGGTCATCCTGAACTTTACATCCGGGATGGCAGCGGGATTGCGGTAAGAGGGGAAATACCCGACCACTTTATACCCGAAATCCGGCGGTGCAAAAATGCCGGGTGCCGGCGGATTGGGCGTTGGGTTTTCCTTCTTGCTGCAAGAAAGCCCATAGCCCATGAGCAAACAAAACAATACGGTGCTGAGGTGAATATTTTTTTTCATCATCATTTTGGTTTCGGCATTAAGGTAAAAAACCTTTTTGACATAAACTGTTTCTCCTTACATCTTTTTGATGGTATATTTATCGGGTGAAACCAAGATGGCTGAATATTATTACTGTAGCGCTGCCGGTTATACTTTTGGGTTGCCCGTACCGCTCGTCTTACCGGCTTGATGCGGAGCCTGTACTTGCTCTTAATGAAAGCTATATGGGCAAATGGGCGGTTTTTGTAAAAAAGCCGGGAGGTAACCGTGCCGAGCCGGTAAAAGTAATCATCACAGGAAAGAGCGACATGGAATATGCCATTGGTATTACGGGCTATATCGAAGAGATGCGTCCTTTTAAAGTAGTTACCGGCGATACGATTAAGGCTACGGGTTACCTGTCGGATATTGATGGCCGGTCGGTACTGAACCTTTTTGTTAAAGATCTGGTTTATATCGTTGAAGTAAAAATGGACAAGGGTAAGTTGTCCCTGCTTCCACTGGCCGACCATTTTACGGCCAAACTGATCAGGAGCCATGCGGAGCTCCGTAACGCTGTGCTGATCCACTACAAAAGCCGCCTGCGCCCATTGTATGACGAAGATTTCGTACTTAAAGAAATGGTGCGGGTGAACTGACCCTGAAATCGTTGCATTTGAAATGGTTGCAAATACCCCACATTTTGTAAATTGCCCCACATTTAAAAACGATTGACTATGCCACGCAGCAAGATTGCCGGTATTGGCTACTATGTACCTGATCGGGTAATGACCAACGCAGATATGATGGCGTATATGGACACATCAGATGAATGGATACGCGAAAGAACAGGCATCGAAGAGAGGCGATATGCCGACCGCACTAATGAAACCACTACCACCATGGGCGTGGAAGCTGCAAAGATTGCTATTGAACGGGCGGGGATTACCGCTCAGGATATTGACTTTATCATATTTGCCACCCTTTGCCCCGATTATTATTTCCCGGGCTGTGGTGTACTGGTACAGCGCGCCATGAAAATGCGCGAGATCGGGGCACTGGATATCCGCAACCAGTGCAGTGGTTTTGTATATGCGCTTTCTGTGGCCGACCAGTTTATCAAAACGGGTATGTACAAAAACATCCTGGTGATTGGCAGTGAAAAACACTCCTTTGGCCTGGATTTCAGTACGCGCGGGCGCAATGTATCGGTTATCTTTGGCGACGGTGCGGGAGCCGTGGTGCTGCAGCCTACCGAAAAAGAAGGGCAGGGCATACTGAGCACACACCTGCACAGCGATGGTGAAAGCGCAGAGATACTGGCGATGTATAACCCAGGTACACATGCCAACTACTGGGTGGAGAAAGGCGTTGCTGATTTCAATAATGCACCCATCGGCGATATGTTTATGAGTCATGCCATGATTGACCAGGCACAAAACTTTCCAAATATGGATGGCCCGGCAGTATTTAAGAAAGCTGTGGTTAAAATGCCCGAAGTGGTGATGGAAGCCCTGCAGGCCAATGGTCTTACACCCTCGGATATAGATATGCTGATCCCGCACCAGGCCAACCTGCGGATTGCCCAGTTTGTGCAGCAAAAACTGGGCCTTAGCGATGATCAGGTACATAACAACATTCAAAAATACGGCAATACTACGGCAGCATCGGTACCCATCGCCCTGTGTGAAGCATGGGAAGCGGGTAAGATCAGGGAAGGAGACCTTGTTTGTCTTACCGTATTCGGCAGTGGATTTACCTGGGGCAGTGCCCTGATGCGGTGGTAGCGTATGGATAAAATATGATGACAACAGGAACGGATATCAGGCTGGGTATCGACAAGGCATTTTCGGATTTTGCTAAGGCTGTTGCCTTGCTCAGTGATCAGGTATATGCCTCACCGCAGGGTGAAAAATGGAGTGCAGCGCAGCACCTCGATCACCTGATACGGGCTACACGCCCTATTTGCCAGGCTTTTAGCCTTCCGGGTTTTGTGCTCCGCATTTGCTTCGGCAAAGCCAACCGTGTTTCGCGCAGTTATGATGATATGGTGGCGCGTTATACAGCAAAACTGTCCAATGGCGGCCGTGCAGGTGGCCGCTTTGTACCACCTGTAAAAGGGTTGCCCGCCAGGGATGCGCAAGTGTCGGCATTTCTTCACCTCGGTAAAAAACTACAGCAAAAGGCAGCACGTTGTTCTGAAGAAAAATTGGACAGCTATATCCTTCCCCATCCACTACTCGGCAAAATCACCCTGCGCGAAATGTTATTTTTTACGATCTATCATACCCGGCATCACCAGCAACTGCTGCCGCAAACCTGATCCCGTACACAATAAACAGCAATGACACAAAAGATCATTTATTTTATCAATCCTGTATCGGGTACAAAGGGAAAGGAGGCTTTGCTGAAAATGATCAGCACGGAAACGCATGAACAGGGTATTCCGTTTGAAATCTGTCATACCAATGCAGCAGGAGATTATGGGTACCTGCCCGAAAAGATACTTGCGGAGCAGGTAACAGATGTGGTGATCTGCGGGGGTGACGGCACTGTAAACCAGGTTGCTGCTGCCCTCGTGGCCACGAATGTAAGGGTCGGTATCATTCCTATGGGTAGCGGTAATGGCCTTGCCCTTGCTGCCCGTATTCCGCGCAACAGCTACAGCGCCCTTCAGTTGGTTTTTAAGGCCAATGCACGACGTGTAGACGCTTTTACCATTAACGGAAGGTTCAGTTGTATGCTTTGCGGGCTTGGTTTTGATGCGCAGGTGGCTCATGATTTTGCCAAACAGCGCAAACGGGGTCTGGCCACTTATATCAAGCAGACATTCCGCAATTTTTTCAGGTTTTCTCCCTGCCCTTTTACGATTACTGTTGATGGAAAAACGATGGCACTTGAAGCCTGGTTTATCAGTATCGCCAATAGTAACCAGTTTGGCAATAATGTTACCATCGCACCCCGTGCCAGCCTCAGCGATGGCTTGCTGGATATTGTAGTGGTTAAGAAAATGAATCGCCTCACCTGGCTCTGGAAAACGGCCTGGCAGATCCGGTCGGGTAAAATCAGTGCCTGGGATGAGCAGGGCTTTGCACAAAAAAGTATCCTTTACTTTCATACATCAGCAATTACAATTGAGAATCCCCGTATGGCGCCCCTGCATATTGATGGTGAGCCGGTTGAAACCACTTCCCGCTTTGAAATCACCATACTGCCCGGCGCCATCAATCTGCTGCAGCCCTGATAACCGGGTTGACTTTCCCGGCGTATCTTTCCGTAAATATCAGCCCGTATGTACAAGCATATTATTGCAGTATTGCCATTCATTTTTGTGCTGTCTGCCACCTATGCACAGCCTGTTAAAGATGGTGAACCCGTAAACGGGGTATCCTATAAAAGCATCACCACATTTCAAACCTCCTCGGTGGCTGATAAAGTCGTTTTTATCCTCGATACACTCAGGGGCGGCACATTTACCCAGTACAGTGGTACCATGCCCGCGGATGGTGGTATCATCATCCAGAATGCCAATGGAAAAAAGTACATCCGCCAGATTACCGGCAATGAGGTAAACCTGCTTTGGTGGGGGGCGAGGGCTGAAGATGATCAATTCGATAACCGCCCCGTAGTGCTTGCCTGCCTCAACGCACTACAGACGATTGCGCAGGATGCCAACTGGGTAAAGAACCCATATTTTTTAAAGCGGTATAAAATATATATCCCCGGCGCGCCTAAAAAATATTTTATTGGTGGCGACAGTCTGCGGATTGAACACACGATCCGCCTTGAGGGTGATGTTGGCTATACCAAACTGGCGTTTGCAAAGAAGGGTCTCTTTTTTGCTTATCCGGGTGCAGCCGGATCGGTGGTAAATGGTATCAGCCTCTATGGCAATATCAATTATACCAGCCCCGATACTACCTGGTATGGCATTCGTGTCAAATGCCAGGTGGATTTCAGGGAGGTTACCATCCGGCAGTTTTATAACGGGCTTGAGGTACTGGCAGATGCTGCAGTAAAGCCCGGCCACCCGATGTATGGCAATAGCAATAATGCTGTATTCAAACAGGTGCATTGTGTACAGAACGGGGGTAATGGTATCTATGTAAAGGGAGGCGATGCCAATAATATTTCTTTCGATCAGGTAGATGTGGTATCGAATACACTTTGGGGTGTTTGCGACCAGAACTTTCTGGGTAATACCTATTCGATGGGGCATGCTGCTTCCAATGCCAGCCCCGAACTGCCTTACAACAAAACCATTGCTGTACGGAAAGGGGTTGTGTATGCGGCTATCCGAAACGGGTACCTGCCTGATCCGCTGTCGGCCGGTGCCGGTGCATATTGGTGGCGCTGGGCCGATAGTGCAGGTCTTTACCAGCCATATGCTTTTCCGTACAATCCCAAAAAGTATTACCGTGCGGGCGGTGCTTATAATTTAGACGGCGAAAATACCTCCGGCGAAAACCAACGCAGTGCCTTACTCAATTGCTATTCGGAGGCCGACCAGCCTGCATCTTATGTGGGACAAAGCTGTTACATCCTTGGAGGCGACCATGGTGCGGGTATCCGCAAAGGGGCTTACCTGGGCGCGTACAACAATCACCTGTACAGCAGTTCAAAATTTACTGTGGGTATGGAAGGCGGTGGCAGGGCGGGTATTGTGGATAGCCATTATCTCCGTATCCAGCATGGATTTACCGAGGGTATCGGGCTTAGCTATGACCCGCAGACCAGGATGGGATCTATTGGCTACCCGATGTATGATGCGCCATTTCAGAATATGTATTTTACCACCCCGCAAACCCCTCCTGCCCTGCTCAACCGCAGCACCAGTGCAGAGCGCAGTGTGGTAGTACCCATGGGTATTTATATGGGGGAAATGGAGAATAACGGCGACTACCGCCGCCTGTTCCGCAGCAGGAAAAAGCCAGGTACACAACAAATAGAAAACGGGGATATTGTATTCGCGAGGCACCAGTCGGCGGGAGACAGTCCGGATGATCTTTTGGCCTATACAAAAAATCCGCAGGGCACAGTAGTGGGGTTTAAGGGCTATGCGGAATATGAACTTACCACAACAGATGGTAAGCCCGTTACTGTGCTGAGCGAGTCCATCGCACCGGGCAGCGCGCTGGCTTACGAACTGGTGATTACCGTACAGACCGACAATGGGGCCGCATTGTATTGCCGGAAAGAATGTGTGGTAACCTCCAGCCCGGCAGGTATGCTGAGTCTGGCAATGCCCCTCCGGGATGTAACACCTGAATACCGGAGTGCAGGTATGCCTAAGACTACCGGCCCCGGTGCTGCACTGGCTAATGGCAAACTGTGGGTTTTGGTAACCGGCGAAACGGGAAAAAGACTGAACTGGAAAATACAGATACGACGTACTTAACCAATGGCCTGCTGGAGGTCGTCGATCAGGTCGTCTGCATCTTCAATACCCACACTCAGCCGGATGAGGCTGTCGCGCAGACCGTTTTTTTCCCTTTCTGCCCTGGGTATGGAGGCATGTGTCATTGATGCAGGATGGTTGACCAGGCTTTCTACACCACCAAGACTCTCGGCGAGCGAAAAAAGCTTTGTAGCCGAAAGGACGCGCCTGGCTTCTTCGAGGCTGTCGTTTACAAGCTCGAAACTGATCATGCCACCAAAACCGCGCATCTGGCTTTTGGCAACCGTGTGACCGGGGTGATCTTCAAAGCCCGGCCAATATACTTTAGCCACTTTGGGGTTGGCTTTGAGCCATTGGGCAATACGGATACCGTTTTCGCAATGACGCTCCATCCGTAAATGGAGCGTTTTTATGCCCCGCAGTACGAGGAAACAGTCCTGCGGACCGGGAACAGCGCCACAGCTTTTCTGGATAAAGTACAACTTTTCGCGCAGATCAGCGTCCTGCAGCATCAGTGCGCCCTGGATCACGTCACTATGTCCACCCAGGTATTTTGTTGCGGAGTGCATAACAATATCGGCGCCCAGATCGAGCGGGTTCTGCAGGTATGGCGAAGCAAATGTATTGTCCACACAAAGCCATGCACCTGCCGAACGGGCGATGGCAGACATGGCAGCAATATCGGTAATATTCATCAGCGGATTAGTGGGTGTTTCTACCCAAAGCAATTTGGTCGAAGGGGTAAGGGCTGCTTTTACGGCCTCATTATTACTGGTATCAACAAATGTGAAACGGATGCCAAACTTTTCAAACACTTTGGTAAACAGCCTGTAGGTGCCCCCATAAAGATCGCTCGAACAGATGACCTGGTCGCCGGGCGACAGGAGTTTAATCACGGCATCTGTGGCGGCCACACCGCTGCTGAAGGCCAGCCCGTAAGCAGCATTTTCTATCGCTGCATAGGCCTCTTCGAGTGCTTTCCGGGTGGGATTCTGGCTTCTTGCGTATTCATAACCTTTATGTTGTGCCGGTGCTTCCTGTACATAGGTACTGGTTTGGTAGATGGGGATCATAATGGCCCCGGTGCTGGGGTCGGGTTCCATACCGGCATGGATGATCTTTGTAGCAAGTTTCATATGAATAATTTAGTGGCAGCAAAGATACGCGGAAAATACCTTGACAAGGGTATAAGGCATAGCCATCGCTCATCATACATTTGTGCAAAAATGATATGCAAAGAATGATCACCCTGCTCTTGCTGCTGGCTGCTTTTACGCATGCTGCAGCACAGGACTGTAATAATCTGATGGCTGATCTTAAAAAGGGGACCCTGGCAGGCCTCACGCCAAAAGCTACACAGGAACAGGTAAAGCAAAAACTACCTTGTTTTACCGGTGATACGGAAGATGGGAGCGATTTCAACTGCGGAGGGGGTGTTTTTTTTCTTGACCATGACTGCTTTTTCTATACCCATCACAACTACATTGAAATGCGTGCGGAATTCAGGGGAAAACTGTCTGTTGCCGTACTGGGATTGACCAGGGCAGCGGCTTTAAAGATGAAGGGTTTGGGCAAAGTGGTTCGTACGATTGAGTCAGAAGGGAGTACGCAGCTTTTCTTTGCGCGTGCTTATGGCTGTATCCGCTTGGTCATCAAAGACAACCGGGTGGTGATAGTGGCGATGCATAGCCAGCCGGCAGCAGCGGTTAAATTGTGTGAGTGACATCAGAAGAGGGTATGCACGGCCACAAGGTACCGCCAATCGCTGTTAGCGGCTTCATGTGCAGTATTGGCCTGTAATGGCTGATACAGGATCCTTTTGTCTAAAATATGCTGCTTTACCAATTGTTCCCGTGCATCCTGCATGTACCCTGTCATTGCCCTGTGTTGCAACCATTGCGCCTGGGGTGGCTCAAACCCGGTTTTATCCTTTCGCCAGGTAATGGGATCTGGCAGTAAACCCTGCATGGAACTGCGCAGGAGGTATTTAGTGAAGCCATTCCTGATTTTGCAGGTTGCAGGCAGACTGAACATGAACGTCACCCATTCATGGCTAAGAAAGGGCAGGCGTACTTCCCGGCCATGTGCCATGCTGTTGCGGTCGGCATAGCGCAACAGTTCAGGCAGCCCCATTGCCGTAGTGGTATAAGCCAGTATATCGTTGAGTGAGCAAATAACCGGTTTCTGAAGATATGCCTTGTTGCCGTAGGTGGCCAGGTAATCGCGGTTAACGCCGGATTGTTGCTGTTGCTGCCAGGTGCGTTGCTGCAGTTGCTTTGCCGCCAAACGGGGAAAGAGCGCTGCCAAACGGTTTGCCCAGCCCCAGTTGACCAAAGCGCCATTTGTTTCGAGGGCTGCTTTTTCACGCCTGAACGTTGCTTTGTTGCTCCGCCACAACTCCTGCAGGAACCAATGCAGGTAGCGGTTGTATCCGCCTAACACTTCATCGGCCCCCTGCCCGTCAAGCAACACGGTTATGCCATGCTGTTTTGCCAGCTCAAATACCCGGTATTGTGCATATACACTGGCCGAGCCAAAGGGTTCTTCCTGGTAAAAGCAAAGGCGTTCAAAGTCTTTTACCCATTCATCAGCGTTGGGTGAGGTGGTATGGTTGATCAGTCCAAAGGCTTCGGTAACCTGTTTTACCCAGGCTGATTCATCTCTTACAAACCCCGGGAAAATGGCAGAGAATGTGGTTAAATGGATATCTTTTTGGTGAAGCAGTGCAGCAATCGTTGAACTGTCTATTCCACCGCTCAGGCTGGTACCGATCGGTACATCACTGCGCAGGCGCCGTTGTACCGATGTGCTGAGCAGGGAGCGGAACTGGTTAAGCATATCCTGCTCAGGCATCGCCGGGGCAGTGGTTCGAGGCAGCGTCCAATACCGTATCAGTTGCAATTCTGCAGTATGTTGTCTGAAGAGCAGGTAATGGGCGGGGGGCAGGGCTTGGATATTGCTGAAAAAGGTAGCACCGGGGTCTGAGGGATCCTGCACCAGTCCGGGCGTTATAAAATTCAGCAGCGCCTTGTGCTGAATTTTCTTCGCAATGCCGGCTGCCCATAATGCTTTCATCTCACTTGCCCACCAGAAACAATCTTCGTGGCGGGTATAAAAAAAAGGCTTTTCACCAAACCTGTCTCTCGCAGCGAAGAGTATACCCTCCTGTTCATCCCAGATGGCCATGGCAAACATGCCATCAAAATGCGTCAGGCAATCAACACCGTAACAGTGGTATGCGGCAAGGATGACTTCTGTATCACTTCGCGACCGGAATGTATATGCCTTTGCCAGCAGTGTTTCACGGAGCTCAGTATAATTGTACAATTCACCATTGTAAATGATGGTGTACCGGTTGGCATAATGCATGGGCTGCACACCTCCGGGGCTGGTATCGATGATGGCCAGCCGGCGGTGGCCAAGCCAGCAGGTTTTTGCTTCATTTACCCAATGTGCTTCACCGTCAGGCCCCCGGTGTGCCAGGGCATGGGTCATGGTCTGCAACTTCTGCTGCAGCCGGATGCCATCGCCATTTTGCGCTGGTGATATGATGCCTGCTATACCACACATGGTGTAAATATCTGACTAAAAAAGTATATACAGCAGAAAACCGGTATCGCGGAAGTACTAAAACCGGATAGGCAGACGGCATACCCATTCTCCCCAGGCAAGCACGAGGTCGGCACCGTTGTCCGTTTTACTGAAAACGGCAGTAAAGTATTCTGAATGAGCTTGCTGGCCCAATACAGGTGCGGTAAACCGTTCAACGTCTTTGGTTGTATGACTGGTAAGCCCCCAACTGTAAATATCCTTGTTGAAAACGATTGTCCATACTGTTTTTTCGGGGATGCAGTACAGGATATACCGGCCTGGTTTTACTGTTTTGTCATTGATGGAGACCGGTTGGAAAAACTCAATCTCTGTGGCCTCATTGGCACCAAGCCGCCATACTTTACCATATTGCAGAATACCTCCGAAAATAGGCCTCCCCTTTACTTGCGGACGGCTATAGATGATGCGCATAACCGGCAGGGCATCCCCTGTTTTTGTTTTGGCAAAATCTTCCGGGAAATAACTCATGTCCATCGGCGAAGCATCGACCGTCCGGAACGGATTGGCAGCCTCAGTTTTGATTGTGATGGCTGATTTCCGGGACGTAGTATCGCCGGATACCGCTTTTTCTTCAGTAGCCGCGCCGCACGAAAGCAAAGCCATAGCGATCAATATGGCAGCAGTTATTTCCGGGATTTTACGCATCATAATTTATAAAGAAAAAGGAACGGTCACTTTAACATCATCCCATACCACTACCAGATTGTAACCTGTACCATTTTTTTCAAATACCATGGTAAAGGCTTCTGCCCGGTCGGTTATTTTTACCACCGGAGCATCATACCGCATCAGGTCTTTTTTCATATCGTACTTGAATGAACCCCAGGTATCGGTATCCTTATTGATGATAATGGTCCATTTATCAGTATTGGGAATGCAGTACATGGTATAACGCCCCTTCTTCATTTTACTGTTGCCGATCTTCAGGTTCTGGTACAATTCCAGTTCAGTAGCTTCATTGGCGCCAAGGCGCCATATCTTCCCGTATTCGAGTAATTCGCCAAACACCGTACGACCACTCTTTTGTGGCCTGCTGTACACGACCCTGGCCAGCAGGGGCTCGGTTGCCTTGTCCTGTATTTTGAGTACGGGATAGCCTGGCGGACAGTAGCTCATATCCATCGGCGACTTGTCTAATGGGGCCACTTTATCCTGTGCACCAGCCATGAGGCAGGTAACACATACAAGAAATGTTAACAATGATCTCAGCATATCATTTTTTTGTAAAGATAAAAGAATCAGTGGTTCAGCAACTGCTGCAATTGACAAACGGAGAATTTTTGGAGCTCAGGAAAAAAAGCTGCATAACACTGTTGCAGCAGGGTAAGGTGTTTGTTGAACAGGTCAAAGGCCACAGCCGATTCGGTAAGGTAGGCAGCACGCCTCACTACCCCACCGAAACTCTTTTCGATACCCCAGGCAAAACGGTAATTGCTGAGCCAGTCCTGCCCAACCATATAGGGCAGCATGGCCGCAAACTTTTCAGGAAGCATGATGATGTCTTCCTGCAACGCTGCATAAACAGCCGCCGCAAAAGATTGGAGTTGCGCGGTTTCGGGAAAGACACTGGTGTCATTGGCCAGGAAATGATCATAGGCCACATCAACAAATGCACCTGCATAAAGCCGGTAATGCGGACGGAAAACCTGCATGGCTTCCTTTGTAGCAGTATGCGCATCGGTAAAAGCATCTATTGCCCGGTGCAGCACAATGCCTTTTTGTACAACAACTGGGTAATCAAACTGTTTTTTCCCCTTTACATAATCGCTGATCATATTGCCGGTGAGTATACCGCGGTGATTAAAAGAAAGATATGCGTGTGCGAGATAGTTGATGTGTGTATTGCTTTAATGTGATGAAGATACTTTAATTGTATTGCTTTAGGTGTAAACTGTTGGGTAATCCGGTTTCCATCAACATTAACGAAACCTTAATCCATGTTGTGATCTTTTTATGAAATTCCTGCAAACATAGTGCAGTAAAGGATTTTAATGCTTTTGCCGGCATAAGTAAATGACCTGTTTTTGCCGTTTATCCAAAAACTTTTTTTTAGCCTTACCACCAATCATTATACACTTTTTACAGCACATAACCCGGCATAGCTTTGTCCTGTCATTAAAAAACAAAAACAGTTTTAACACAACTTATTCTATCAGTAATCTAAAATTATCGTCATGAAAAAAATGTTCACTACAGCAGCCATTCTCCTTAGCGCCATTACCATCGGTTTTGCCGCCAACGGCAATGAACCTGTTAACCAGAAAGTAAAGTACAGTTTTGACCGCGCCTTTGCGGGTGCAGACAATATTGCCTGGAAACAGGTGGGTGGCGAAGACATATATAAGGCTGCCTTCGTTTACAACAATGAAAAAGTAGAAGCCTATTATGGCATCGAGGGGGAATTACTGGCAACGGCCAGATATATCAACCTTAAGCAGTTGCCACTCTCTGTTGCACAAAGCCTTAAAGTGCAGTATGATGCGTATGTACCTGAGCAGGAGGTGATTGAGTATGCGGATGGTGGTGAAACGGTATATTATGTTCGTCTTGCAGGGTCTAAAGCCATTGTAACGGTAAAAGCCACAGCCAATGGCGACCTGTCGGTCTTTTCAAAAGAAAAAAGAAAGAAATAAATCCGTTGCAGGTAGTATGATAACCACCGTCAAGCAAGCGGGGTACCATCAATAACCGCTTCAATACAGTCTTCTCATATTTGGTTTTGGTTAGATGAAAAATCGCGCTGTCCTGCAAAGGCGGCGCTTTTTTCGTAAGTGTACTGTCGCCAAAAAACTTACTTTTGCACCCATAAAAGCATACGCATGAATAAAGGACCAGTATCGCAGTATATCCAGCACCATTACCGCCATTTTAATGCAGCAGCATTAATGGACGCGGCCAAGGGTTATGAAACGCACCTGCTGGAAGGGGGCAAAATGATGATTACCCTGGCGGGGGCTATGAGTACCGCAGAGCTGGGGCTCAGCCTTGCTGAGATGATCCGGCAGGATAAGGTGCAGATCATCAGTTGCACCGGCGCCAATCTTGAAGAAGACATCATGAATCTTGTGGCACATAGCCACTACAAGCGCGTACCCAATTACCGCGACCTGAGCCCAAAAGAGGAGTGGGAACTGCTGGAAAACCATTACAACCGGGTTACCGATACCTGTATTCCTGAGGAAGAAGCTTTCCGCCGCCTGCAGCAGCATATCCATAAAATATGGAAGGATGCCGATGATAAAGGCGAGCGCTTTTTTCCCCATGAATACATGTATAAGATGCTGCTGAGTGGTATACTGGAACAATATTATGAAATAGACCCCAAAAATAGCTGGATGCTGGCCGCAGCACAGAAAAATATACCCATTGTAGTGCCGGGATGGGAAGACAGTACGATGGGAAATATCTTTGCCTCATATGTGATCAAAAACGAGATTAAGGCCAGTACGATGAAGAGCGGTATTGAATATATGGTATGGCTGGCCGACTGGTACCGCAATAACTCTTCCGGCAAAGGGGTTGGTTTTTTCCAGATTGGTGGCGGTATTGCCGGCGATTTCCCCATTTGTGTGGTGCCGATGATGTACCAGGATCTGGAGTGGCATGATGTGCCTTTCTGGAGTTATTTCTGCCAGATCAGCGACAGTACAACTTCTTATGGCAGCTACAGCGGGGCTGTACCCAACGAAAAAATTACCTGGGGAAAACTCGATATCAATACCCCCAAGTTTATTGTGGAAAGCGATGCTACAATTGTGGCTCCGCTCATTTTTGCATGGCTGCTGGGCTGGTAAACAACACCGTTAAAAATATAATCATCAGCAATATGATCCTGCCAACCGGCAGGATCATATCGTTTTACGGCAACCCCGACCACCTGTTTACCGTTTATTAATTTTACCCGTACCTTTATTCTTCAGTTTTAAACCATATAAGCGTATGAAAAAAATGTACTCATTGGCTTTTGTAATAGGATGCCTGTTATTGCAAGCCCAGGTTGCCTTTGTACAAAATAATGCCTGGACAGCAGTAAGCGAGGCCAATATCCCGGGTGCCGGTACTACCGAAAGGGTAATTGTTCCCAATGCATTTGCAGCCTATAAGTTAGATGTTGCGGCTTACCGCACCATTTTTGCAGCAGCGCCGATGGAGTTCACCCCTGCAGCAACAATGACACCCCTGCTGGTGGAACTACCCATGCCTGATAAAAGTATGGCCAGGTTTATAGTATGGGAATCGCCCATGCTGGCACCCGCTCTGGCCAGTCAATTGCCTTCCATTAAAACCTATACCGGCCAGGGGCTGACCGACCCCACCGCAACGGTGAAGATTGATTTTACCTATCGTGGTTTCCACGCCATGGTACTCACCACACAGGGAGATGTATTTATCGATCCCTATTTCAAGAACAGTTTTGATTATTACATCAGCTATTACAGGAAAGACTTTAAGCCTGCTAATAAAGCGGTAAGCATCTGCGAAGGAGTGCGGCGCAACAATGCCGGCCCGGCAGGTAATACCGGTGTGCTGGCGGGTAATGGCACGCAACTGAAGACTTACCGGTTTGCTGTGGCCTGTACGCATGAATATGCAGCATTTTTTGGCGGTACACTTGGGGCTACCGCGTCTGCCATTGCCACTACGGTAAACCGGGTTAACGGGGTGTACGAGAAAGAAGTAGCCGTACGCCTGGTGCTGGTGGCCAACAACAACAATATTGTTTTTACGACCATTGCCAGCGACCCCTTTACAGGTAACGACGATCCCTTCGTGCTTATTGACGAAAGCCAGACGGTAATTGATGCCTCAATCGGGAATGCCAACTATGATATCGGGCATACCTTCAGTACAGGTGCCGGCGGCTTGGCGGGTCTTGGGGTGGTTTGCCTGACCGGGCAAAAAGCCAGTGGGGTTACGGGTAGCGGGGCACCGGTGGGAGACCCCTATGATATTGATTATGTGGCACATGAAGTGGGGCACCAGTTTGGCGGGAATCATCCTTTCAATGGTGGCAACGGGGCCTGTGCCGGTAACCGTGAACCAACTGCTGCGTATGAAGTGGGTAGTGGTTCCACGATCATGGCCTATGCGGGTATTTGTGATACGGATGACCTGCAGAATAACAGCGATGCCTATTTCCACACCATCAGTTTTGATGAAATTGTCACTTATATTACGTCCGGAGGAGGTCAGCTCTGCCCGGTAACCGCCAGTACGGGAAATGGTTTTCCTTTGGTTAATACCGGTACAGGCGGGTTCAGTATACCAAGGGGTACACCCTTTACACTTACCGGTTCAGCCACCGACCCAAATAATGACCCGCTTACTTATTGCTGGGAACAGTTTGACCTTGGACCTGAGGGGATCAATACAGCCGCCAGTACATCGGGGCCCAATTTCAGGTCTTATACACCTGTCCTATCACCTACGCGTACGATACCCAAGATGAGTGATATCGCAAATAATACAACGTCTTTCCGCGAGGTATTGTACTCGGGAAGTACCAACCGAACCTTTAATTTCAGGCTTACAGCGCGGGATAATAAGGCAGCCGGGGGTGGGGTCAACTACAACAGTCTCTCCTTTGTAGTCAGGGGATCGGCGGGTCCGTTCACGGTATCTGCGCCCAATACTGCGGTAACCTGGGCGGGCAACAGTTCACAAACCGTAACCTGGTCTGTTAACGCAACCAATACAGCGCCCGTAAGTTGCAGCGATGTACGCATTACACTTTCTACAGATGGTGGATTGACCTACCCAACCACCATACTGGCCAGCACGCCCAATGATGGCTCGCAGGTCATTACCGTTCCTAATGTGGCTACCACCACCACTGCAAGGATCAGGGTAGAATGTATATTCTCGAACTACAGCTTCTTTGATATTTCCAACAGTAACTTTACCATCACGTTTACCATACCGGTATCGCTGCTTGATTTTACCGCCCGTGCAGACAAAAGCCGTGTACTGGCGCAATGGCAAACCAGCCAGGAAGTCAACAGCAGCAAATTTATTGTAGAGCGGTCAACCAATGGCAGCGACTTTACGGCTATCGGCAGCGTGGAAGCAGCGGGTAATTCCTCCCTGACCCGCACCTACAATTTTGCTGACCTTGATCCGCAACCCGGGCTCAACTACTACCGCCTCAAACTGGTGGATCGTGATGGCTCATTCAAATATTCAAAGATTGTAACAGCGAAGTTTAATCCTGCATTTGACCTGTTTATCAGCCCCAACCCTGCGCAGGATCATGTAACCATCAGCGGTAAAGCACTCCAGGGCAATACACTGCTTGAAGTGTTCAGTGCTAACGGGCAGCGCATATTCAGCAAATCGTACAACAATACCCTGCAATTCCGTGAAGACCTGAGTACCAGGGGATATGCATCCGGACTATACCGTGTGCGCATCAGCAATGGTAATAATGTGGTCAATAAAAAATTAGTGATCCTGTAATTGCAGGCATACACAAAAGCAAAGGTCTTACAGTAATCGGGCAGCCACCCTTTCCTGTAAGACCTTTTTGCTTATTCACCATAAAACCACTGATGTACACAGCCATGTTCAGGCTGATCATATCATACCCTTCCACCGCATTACACCCGCTCCCCCCACTAAGACTGTTCCCAGCACAATCAATCCCGCAGGTATGCCGGTTTTTTCCTGCTCCTTTGGCATAGCCAGGGCCAGTGTTGCGTACATGGCTTCCGCGTTATCTTCCTCATCTTTTACTGCAGAAATATCTTCCTGCCATTCATCCACATCCTTACCCGTCAGCAATGCCAGCATTTTCATTTCTTTGCGGCGGCGCTCCTTAAGGTCTTTCAGGTAAGCCTTACCCGCATCGCAGGTGAGGCTGCCCGTTGCCGGATGTGTAATGATATACCTTGCCTGAAAAGCCTCCATATTGGGGGTGGTTTGAAAGCTGAGATCCTGCGGAAAAGACGATCTGTTGTACCGGATATGCAGTCTCGTAAAAAATACCTTGCCCTTATTGCCGTCAAACTCGTTTACATAGTTTTCGTAATCATCATGCTTAATCCACCAAACGCCCGCCTGTACCAGGTCATTATAATCTGGTGGGTTGCTGACGCATGGGTCGCATTTTACATAATTGGCAGGACTTACATCCCAGGCATATTCAAGAAAAGCAGCACTTTTTCCTTCCTTAGCCCAGGTATGCTGAAAGGCATCGGCATAAAAACGGGCAAAATTGGGTTGTACAAATAAGGGGATGTTTTTGTCGGTAGGCATATTGACCGTTCTGTAATTGGTGGTTTCCACGCGTCCGGTTTTGGTAAAGGCATACACCAGCATATCCTGGTCGCCATTGGCATTCGCCATCCCAAGCCGGATCGGCAGCATGAATTTCGGGGAAGCAAACCTGATCTGGAGTGGCCGAAGGAAGGCGTTATTGCTTTTCTGTTTTTCTGCCATATTTACTTTCACCACAAAAAACTTCAGGTTACTTTTAATATAGGGATCGAGTACTTCTTCGGCACCGGCAGGTATCTTGTACCCGTTTTCATCCAGCCAGATTTTGAGACCGTTGCTTTCTTTGGCACTGAGGATCAGGATATCGTATTCACCCACCGTGTATTGTGCCTCGATGGTTACCTTGCGTTTTGCTGCACCGGCAGCCAGTAAACCAACGCTTTCCGTGGTCATTGATTTTACCATTGGCGCATTGCTGTCGTATTTATACTCTTCACGCATGGCACAGGGGTTATTGTCGTAGTACTCCACCAGTCTCGGCGCGCTGTAATCATTCAGCCGCTGGAAAATGCCGTTGTCCACCACTTTTACATCCTGCTTTTGCAATACCACAGGTACAGGTACCACCATGGCAAAATCTTTGAGATTGCCGGTAAAGTCGTTGTACATGGTAATGACGGTGCGGTTCCCATCCCTTACCAGGATTACCTGTGAGGTCTTGTTTTCAAGGGTGCCTGCGGCCTTGCTTACATAGAAGCCGCAGAAGGCCCAGAGGTGTTGCCCGAAGATGGCCAGTACGGTTGCGGTTGCGATAATTTTTTTCATGTTTGAAGAATTAAATTGATAAATAGAATCAGTATCTGCTGTGGAGTACTTGTTTTTGTGTATGCCACTGGAATTTTTTTGCGGTAAAAAGTCTGTCAAAAAGGGGTACCAATGGTTGCATGGCCACCAATGCCCAGATGGGTGTGGCATTCATAAACTTGAATGCGGCGCAATAGAAGGCAACGGCAGCGATGATGATGGCCCAGACAATCCTGGCGATGGGGTGATTGGGTGTCGTCTTAGGATCCGTAATCATAAAAAAGGAGAAAAGTAAGAGACTGCCTGTACTGACCGATTGTATAAAGTAGTCGGCCGGCCAGCCCAGGTAAACCACCTGCCGCAGAAAAAGCAGCCCTGCAAATGTGCCAAGAAAAGCCAGACTTACGTCTAATTTTTGTACCCGGGATACCACGATAAATCCTGTACAAAATACCCCGAGCATAAGGACGATACCGCTGCCCCATTGTCCGGGGCTTACCCATGCCTCACCCGTTATCCATACCGCTGCCGCAATACCCAGTGCAGATGGATTAAAAATGTGCTTGCCCCGGAAGGTGATGAGGTATTTAGACAGTATCGAAACAGCGGCAGCCCCGGCAGCAACGTATACATGATTGGTTTTGAGCAGCAGACAAAGACCCAGTGCGCTGATGAGTGCACTCTTGATCCAGCCCATGTTATGCCATTCGGGCCAGCCTCGTTGCCGGATCAGTTCTGCGGCCAGTTGTGTACCCAGCGATACCCCGGTATAAATAGCATATAACCACCATTCGGCTGCCCATTGCAGGTAAAAGATACCATACGCGAGTAACAGGCACTGGAAACTGATCTGAAAGTAGCGTGCGTCTTTGAAAAATAATGTCTGGCGTTGCATACCCAATGGTTTTGCAGAGGGATGCGGGGGTTACGGTGTATTGCATAAGCCAATTGTTAAAAAAACGTGAAAGCCCATTTGTACCATTGGTGTTATACTCACATAAAAAAACCCAGTACATTTGATAGAATGACTGGGTTGGTATGGGTTGCTGGTTATAAATGTAGTGACATGGACAATATTGATGGTTATGCAATGTTGACCCATATAATGGCTGGTTCATTGGTCTGCACCATGCCGCCATTACCCAAATACTGTTTAGTTTGTTTATTTTGTATCCAGTTATATCTCTGAGAACACCTGTTTTTAGCCGTCTGTGTTACCCTGAAAGGGAATCGGTATTGCAGATTTTCTTAAGAGATATACTTAATTTAGTAAGTAAAAAGTAGATTCTGTGTGCAATTTCCACCCTTATTGCCAAACTGCGTGTAGAATTAATTCTACGATATTTAAGCTTTATTTACAGATTTTTGTTATCGCTTCTGCAGGGTATATGAAACCGCACAAGCTTTATTAAGAAAAGTACCGTAAGATGAGCAGTATAGTATCCCCCAGTATCTTAATCGCTGATGATCACAGCATGATCCGTAAGGGTCTGAAGCTGTATATGCAGCTCAACCTGGGCTATACAGATATCCATGAAGTGGGTACCTGCAATGAGTTGATGCGGGAACTGGTGCAAAGAAAATACACTCACCTGGTACTGGATGTGATCCTTTCCGATGGCAACAGTCTTGAGGTGATACCCAATATCACGCGGCTGTATCCGGCACTGAACATACTTGTATTTTCGATGCAACCCCGGGAAGTCTATGGCGAAGCGATCAGACAGTACGGTATTGAATACTACCTGTCCAAGTCGGTTGGTGAAGATGAGATTCTGAATACGTTGCGGCAGTTTTTGCACAATGAAGCACCACAGAAAAGGACTGTTGCCGGTTCGCAGCAGGAAAACCCATTTACGGCACTTTCGCCGCGCGAACTTGAGATCCTGCATTATATACTGAAGGGAACGGGAACCAAGATGATTGCAGATACACTGAACCTTAAAATGAATACGATATCGACCCTGAAAACGCGCATACTGGAAAAGACAGGTGCAGGTAACCTGCGTGAGCTGATGGAACTGGCTTCCCTTTATAATGTTAATTATTGACACAAATCGCTTAAATTGGCCTTGTAAACCTTTTTATGCGCCTGTTGAGTATCATTTGTTTATGGGGTATGACTTTGCTGTATGGGCGTACTGCCCTCGCACAGACAGGGTTTAATATCCGCGAATACCGCACAGAAAACGGGCTGCCTTCCAATGGGCTGAAAGGTATACAATGGGATGAGCAGACGGGGTTTTTGTGGATGGCTACGGAAGCCGGTATTGTACGGTTTAACGGACTCCACTTCAGCATTTTTTCCAATGCCAATACGCCATTTATTACCGCAGAACGGATGCTTTTTATCCTGCGCAATAACGCGGGTACACTCTACAGTTCCGATGTTGATGGTAATGTGGTGCGTATCAGTAAAAATCGTTTAGAACCCTTTGCCAAAGTGACAACACAGAGCCCAACGCAGCCTGGTAATCACTTTTACCTTGCACTTTCCGACAGCCTGTTTGCCTGGAAACAACGGCACCCCTCCAGAAAGATATATAACCTTCCCTATGATAAGGTATTACCGCTGACAGATACATCCTGTTTTGTAATCAACACTAAAAAACTTTACTACTATGCCCGGTATGCAAACGAGCGTATTGCCGGCTCATCAGATACGACAGATATAGAAGCGGGTTTTAAAATAGGAGACTCCTGCTTTGTGCTGACGAAGTACAACCAGGTCAGGTATATCGGCCCGGGCAATGTATCTGTACCCATGTCGTTGAACCTGCCGGCTTTTTTTGATATCCAGGCACCGGGTAAGGGTTTGCTGATCTGGGATAATGGCATGGCCTATCCCATCCTGATCAGGAATAATATGGCCTGGACGCTTACTTTGCAGAATGGGGTGCTGGTACCCCGGGTATGCTGTGATGCTGTGCCTACTGATGCCTTTATCCGCTATGCCCAGTACAGCGAAAAGCGAAAACTGCTTTTTCTCGGCACCAATTCAAAAGGACTGATTGTGATCAGCCAAAACCAGGTGGAGCCGGTAAAGCGCCACAGCAAGACGCCCGATCAGGCAAATGCTTACTATACACAACTCGAGATGGCCGATGGTAATATACTTACCAGTGAAGGGCATATTTTGGGTAAGTGGCAGGCTGCCAATCCGGATATGCCCATCGAAGGAAATTTCTTTTATATGTTGTCCCATACAAAAGACAGTATGCTTTGGTATTCGCAGCGGAGGGAGGAGTATGGGCACAGTTGCCTGGCCAGTTATAACTATATCACCCACCAGCGAACGATATACCCGAAGATAACCACCCGCCACACTATTGTTACACTGCTGGCCAACGGGCAACGGCTGGTTACCCATGAGCGTGGAATTGGTTACCTGCAGGGCGATACCATCAGGTATATGCATCGTTCGGGTATTGAGAATATGCTTTTTGATGTACTTGAAACGAGCCCTGGTATTATACTTATGGCTACCTGCAACGGACTTTTACAATTTAACAGGGTTACCAATACACTGGATACGCTCTTTCCTGCAAGGGATAATTGTGTGCGGGCATTGTGGCAATACCAGGATTATGTTTTTTTTGGTACCTACGGCAAAGGATTTTATGTGCGCAGGAATGGCATTACCAAGGCCATGCCACTGGATAAGAACAGTTATTTATTGTATGCCCACTGTTTCCGGCCCGACAATAAAGGGTATTGCTGGATCAGCACCAACAAAGGGCTTTTTAAAACCAGTATTGCCGAGCTGATTGACGCGTATGAAAAGAATACCGGGGATGTGTATTATCATTATTACGGAAAGAATGACGGGATGGACATGACGGAGATGAATGGTGGTTGCCGGCCCTGCGCATTGCAACTCAGCAACCAGGTACTCTCTTTTCCCACGATGGATGGTTTGCTCTGGGCGGATCCCGGAAAAGAAGTGACAGCCATGCCGGATGGAGAACTGTATATTGATAAAGTGGTGGTGGATAGTGTAAACCTAAACCCGGACAGCCTTTCCCGTCTTATGCTGCCCTCAACAACAGGTGAGATAATGGTGCAGATTGGCTTCCCGGCCTGGTGCAACAAAGAGAATGTTTACGTGGCTTACCAGCTTAACGATATGCCCGGCTGGAAACCCATCAATACCGATAATGAATCCATCATCCGGTTTACCAAACTGCCACCTGGTAATTACGTGCTGCGCATCCGCAAGCGGAATGGTTTTGGCACGGGTAACTATTTGTATAAAGAAATCAGCTTTACCATTGCTGCCCCCTGGTACAGGCGCTGGTGGTTTTTTGTACTGGCGGGTTTAACGGGTCTTATCCTCATGGGTGTTGTTTTCCGCTTCCGTACCCGCCGCCTGGTGCTTAACCAGCAGCGGCTGGAGCAATTGGTTGCAGCAAAAACAGCCGAGTTGCAAGGGCAGAATGAGGTACTCGAAAAAAACAATACCATCAAAACAAAACTCATCTCCATCATCAGCCACGATATTGTTACCCCGCTCAAATTTGTAACCGTGGCGGGTAAAAAACTGGTGGAAGAACGAAAGCATATGCCTGAGTCTTTGCAGGACGAAACCATACGCGAAATGGCGAATACGGCGCAGGAACTGCAATTGCTCTCTACCAATATCCTCAACTGGATCAAATACCAGCAGGAAAACCGCCGTCTGCACCGGGAGCGCTTTAACGTATACGCGGTGGTTAACCAGTCGGTAAGTGTACTGGCGTCTATGGCTAAGCAAAAAGGTATCCGGTTCAGCAATACAATCGACCCCTCACTGACGCTGTTCCAGTATTTTGAACCGATGAAAATACTCGTCTACAACCTGGTAGCCAACGCCATCAATTTCAGCGGGGAGGGCAGTATCTGTATCGGGGGTACCCGCAAGGGACATTCGCTGGTACTCAGTATAGAAGACAGGGGCGCGGGAATGACTGCCGAACAGGTATCGCATATCATGAAGGGACAGGTGATTATATCGGCAGCAAACAACGACAACCGCAAAGGCAATGGTTTAGGCTACCTCATCATCAAAGACTTGCTGAAAACCATGGAAGCCACACTCAGTATTACCAGTGCCCCGGGAGAAGGTACCACGGTATGGGTAAGCATACCCGGATTGGACCGGCGTGAGGTATAGAGGTACTAAAGTACTCAGTACCTGGTATGGGAAAAGACGAGCTTAGACGGGTAATCCTCGGCTTTACTACGGGGTTACCTAGGATCTGCTATGGGAAAGATGCCTTGTAACGGTACTCAGTTTGAGCTATTACCAGTTCAAATGGCGCAACCACGATCCGCAAACGGGGCGGTTTATTGAGGTGGATCCACTGGCCAATGATTATGTGTACAACTTTACGTATACGTTTAGTGAAAACAAGGTACTCAGTACTTAGTCGGCTTCTGCCTTGATACTTGATACTGAGTACTCTGTACTAAGTACTCAATACACAATACAGATTGCCGGGCATTTTCCCATGCCGCACAAACCTTCCTGCTTTATTCCGTAGTTTTGTCCCATGTTACCGGATACATACGAAGCCGTTATTGGCCTGGAAGTACACGCCCAGTTGCTTACCCGCAGTAAGTTGTTTTGCGGAGACAGCGCGGCTTTTGGCGGCGAACCCAATACGCATATCAGCCCCGTTACACTGGCGCATCCCGGCACATTGCCCCGTATCAACCGCGAAGCCATCGATCATGCCATCCGCCTCGGTATTGCCCTGGGATGCAGCATCGAATCGTACAATTATTTTGCCCGTAAAAACTATTTTTATCCCGACCTGCCCAAGGGTTACCAGGTATCCCAGCATACCACCCCTATCTGCAAAAATGGAGCAGTAACCATTGTTGTCAATAACGAACGGCTTAATATACCGCTGAACCGTATCCATATGGAGGAGGATGCGGGTAAGAGTATCCATGATGTGGACGATCAATACACCTGTATCGACCTTAATCGTGCCGGTGTACCCCTGCTTGAGATTGTAACCGAACCTGCGCTGCACAGTGCGGATGAAGCCTTTGCTTTTCTTACCGAACTCCGCCGCCTCGTTCGCTGGATTGGCGTTTGCGATGGCAATATGGAGGCAGGCAGCCTGCGTTGCGATGCCAATATCTCCATCCGGCTTAAGGGCGAAACTGCGCTCGGCACCAAGGTCGAGGTAAAGAACCTCAACAGCATCCGCAATGTAAAACGGGCCATTGAACATGAACTGCAGCGCCAGGTACAATTAACCACCACCGGTGCTGCCATTATACAGGAAACACGCAGTTTTGATGCAGAGAGGGGCACAAGTTTTTCGATGCGCACCAAAGAAGAGGCGGATGATTACCGCTATTTTCCTGAGCCTGATCTTACCCCCTTTGTGGTAACCAGTGCTTATGTTGAAGCGATAAAGGCTGCGATGGATCCGCTGCCTGCGGCGGCAGAAGCCCGCTATACCGCCCTTGGCCTGACGCCTTATGATGCCGCACAACTTTGCCAGGATAAGGCTATGGCGCAATACTATGATGCGGTTATTGCGGCTACGCCGCTTTGTAAAGCTGCGGCCAACTGGTTGCTCGGGCCGGTAAGGTCGCACCTCAATGAAACAGGAACGGGTATTACCGGGTTTCCACTGCCGGCTGCCACCCTTGCCGCATTGGTAGCATGGGTGGAATCGGGTAAAACAAACTTCAGCACTGCTTCTTCCCGTATATTCCCTGCACTGCTGGAGTCGCCGGATAAGACACCTGCCGAACTGGCGATATTACTCAACCTGGTGCAGGAAAGCGATACCGGCGCTATTGAGCAGTGGGTGGATGAAGTGCTGACAGCCATGCCGGATAAAGTACAGGAATATAAAAAAGGAAAGAAAGGGTTAATCGGCCTGTTTGTAGGCGAGGTAAAGAAAAAAAGCAAGGGCAAAGCCGACATCACTATTGTGAACAGCCTGCTCCATCAAAAATTAAACGCGTAAAAAATAACAGGATGAAGAAAGTAATGATGTTTTTACTGCTGACAGGTATACTTGCAGCGTGTAAAAATGCTGGTAATGGCCGGTTTACCGTAAATGGGAATATCAGGAATGCTGCCGATCAGACGGTTTACCTCGAAGAGATATTTTTCAGCAAACGCAACCCCGAGATTGTGGATTCGGCAAAAAGTAAGGGTGGACTTTTTACCCTTAGTACACCTGCAAAGGAACAGGGCATGTACCGCATCCGCCTGGCGCAGGACAATACCTTCTTTGTTTTCATCAACGACAGGGAGAAGATCGATTTTACTGCCGACCTGAAAAAACTCGACATCAGCACGATTGACTTCAATACGCCGGCCAATGCACAGTTGAAAGGTTTTATACAGCAGGTTTCGGCCCGCCGCAGTGCATTAGACAGCCTCGCTCAACAGGTACAGCAACTGGCACAAACCAAGGGTGCTGATAGTTTGCTGGCTGCCCGGCGCAAGGAAGGCAGCGACCAGGAAAACGCATATGGCAGCTACCTTGTTAAGTACATTGATACCACAACGAACCCGGTAATGGCCTTATTTGCTTTTGGCTTTACCAGGAATATTAACCCGCTGGAACTTGAAAAACCAATGGGGCGTTTGAAACAACGTTATCCCGGCAATGCTGCTGTGGCCACCATGGTTGACCAGTTCAACACCATGCTTGCCCAGCGTGCGGCACAGCAGGCAGCACCGCAGCCTGCAGCCATTGGCAGTACAGCGCCGGAAATCAGCATGCCCGATACTGACGGTAATCCGTTTGCCCTGAGCCAGTTACGTGGTAAATATGTACTTGTTGATTTCTGGGCGAGCTGGTGCGGTCCCTGCCGTGGCGAAAACCCCAATGTGGTGAAAGCCTATAACCGTTTTAAAGATAAAAACTTCACGGTACTGGGTGTATCCTTAGACCGGGATAAAAGTGCCTGGCTGGCAGCCATTAAGGAAGATGGATTGGAATGGAAGCAAATCAGCGACCTGAAGTACTGGAGCAGTGCGGCTGTACCACTTTATGGCTTGCAGGGCATTCCTTACAATGTACTGGTGGATCCGGATGGTAAAATTATTGCTGAAGGACTGCGTGGCCCGGCATTGGATGCCAAACTGGGTGCGTTGCTGAATAAATAGCAGCGTGGCAGATAGCCTGAAGCGTTTGTGAACGCACCGTTTAAAGGGAAGGATTCAGGAATGCCTGGAAAGCAGGTAATTGTTCAACCCAGGATCGGAACCTCCAGGTAGAAGGCAACCGCGTAGTGCTGCTCTGCTGCTGGTGATATGAGCATGACAGGCAAAAAAAAATCCCCCCGAAAACGGAGGAAAATTCCTTACTTGGAGGTTGAGGTTTGGTTTACCCCGGATATTGGATTGGATAATGATACAAAAGCTGTAGGGGGAGGGATCGAACCTCCACGAGGCAGTTAGCCATAGCACAAAGTTCAGTGGTCGACCCTGGTCGCTCTGCCTTGCGGCAAAGCGGCTCTATGCTGCGTTTATCCTGTTGTCCTCACCCCCGAGACAAGGGGGCATGTCTGCCAAAAATTTCATCACCCCACAATGTTATTCCGGCTACTGCCAGAAGAAGAACTGATGTAAAACTAAGTAATAGTTCATTATGTTGTAAATATTTTAATAATTAATTTGAAATTATAGATATTGTTTAATATATTGCACTTAATATTAAATTTTAACGAATTTAACCTTTTAAAATGGCTGCGAAATTAAATCTTGACAAATTAGATCTTCAGATCATCCACGAGATGATGAACAATGCTGAAATTTCTTATGCCGACCTTGGGAAAAAACTGTTTGTGAGTGGTGGCACCATCCATGTAAGGATTAAGAAACTACAGGAGTTTGGTATTGTTAAAGGTACAAAACTGAACGTAGATATCAAACAACTGGGGTATGATATAACCGCATTTGTAGGTATCTATCTTGAAAAGAGTTCGCTCTATGATACCGTGGCCAAGGACCTGGAACGCATCCCCGAAATTGTACGGCTGAACTATATCACCGGCAATTACAGCATGTTTATCGAAATTGTATGCAAGGACATTAACCAGCTCCGCTTTGTCCTGCACGATGAGTTGCAGAAAATCAAAGGTATTGAACGGACAGAAACCTTTATTTCACTCGAAGAAGGTTTCTCACGCAATGTGCAGGTAGCCCCCGAAAGTTGATCGGGTCTGCAGCACCGCAGCATACGGCGTTTTTGAATGAATGCAGGCTATGAGACTGGTGTCTCTCCGGGCGTATAGCCATACTGCATAACCGAAGGCTTATGTCACAACGGGCATCATCATACTATTTAAACCGGGTTGATTGTCAAAAAAATTCTTCTCCTCCCTTTTTCTGCTGGTATTGCTCAACGTACTGGTAAAACCGGTATGGATATTTGGTATTGACAGGCAAGTACAAAATACGGTGGGTACAGAAGTGTACGGGCAATATTTTGCGCTCTTCAACCTGGCCTGTATATTCAATTTCTTTCTTGATGCCGGGCTCAGCACTGCCTGGAACCGTCGTGCCGCGCATGACCCCGATTGGCTGCAACAGCAATATGGTGCAACAGCAACCCTCAAACTGCTGATGGGTCTGCTGTATGGCGGGCTGCTCGGGCTTGCCGGTATGCTGATGGGTACCGGACACCCGGTTTGGCTGCTTCTCCTCGGGCTTAACCAATTCCTTTTCTCCTTTCTTATTTTCCTGCGCAACAGCCTTACGGCCCTGCAATGGTTTACGGCCGATGCATGGGTATCTGTAGCCGATAAACTGCTGGCACTTGCTGCCTGTGGAACTATGCTTTTGTTCCCCGGTAGCTTTGGCCGCATCAGTATCGAAAGTTTTGCCGGCATACAAACGCTGTCTATACTGCTGGTTATAATGGTATTGCTGCTGTTACTCCGGCAAAAGGCAAATCTTCTTTTTGCCGTCCGGAGGGTATTTGATAAACAACTCTTCGTGGCGGCCCTGCCCTTCGGGATGATTGTGTTGCTGATGACAACACATAACCGTGCTGATGGTTTTTTACTGACCCGTCTGCACCACAACGGCGCCTGTGAAGCGGGTACCTATGCAGCCGCTTACCGTCTGCTGGATGCAGGAAACATGGTGGGTTTTCTGGTGGCAGGGTTTCTGCTGCCCTTTATTGCGCGTCATTGCAACGATGGTGTACTGGTGCGGAAAACCGCTGCCCGTTCGGCCCTGCTGCTGCTCGGTTTTGCCATACCGGCAACTGTTGTTACCAGTGTATTTGCCATGGAATGCCAGGGCTTGTTGTATAAACAGGCAGATCCATATGGTGCTTCCGTACTACGCTGGTCGATGGCTGCGTTAAGTGCGTATTGCTTAACACAGGTGTATGGTACAGTACTTACCGCACTCGGGCATACCCGGCTTTTTATCCGTATTTGTTTTGTTGCAGTAATGGTTAATCTTTTGTGCAACGGCCTGCTGATGCCTGTATGGGGAGCGAAAGGAGCCGCTATTGCAGCATTGGTGTCACAGAGTGGTTTTGCCATCTGTCTGTGGATAGCCGCGCATAAAAAAATGCGATCTCTGCCTTCATAATCCTATATTAGCAATATGAAACGGGAACAGGACATTTCCTTATACGATATGCTGCGCGTGTGGCGCCAATGGTGGAAAGCATTGCTGCTTTTTCCACTCCTCATTACGGGTATTGCACTGCTGGTGGCCTGGTTGCTGCCCAAACAATACCACGCCGCAACCACCGTACTGCCGGTAAACAGTATGCTCACAGACCGGGCAAGGCTTTTTGCGGATCATGTTGAACAACTGTATGCCAACTTTGGTACCGCCGACGACCTTGACCGGTTGTATACCATTGCCTCTGCCGGTAATGTTCTGGGCTTTGTGGTGGATAGCCTCAATCTTGCCCTGCATTACCAATCGCCTGGTGCGGGCGAAGCCGCCCGGAGCAGGGCGGTCAAAACATTGAAAACAAATGTCAGCATCACGAAAACGGCCAACGGTGCGCTTGAAGTGGCTGTGTGGGATAAAACGCCTGCTACAGCAGCAGCCATTGCCAACCTCGTGATTGAAAAAACCGAAGCACTCTACCGGGAGTTGAATACGTCGCTTAACCAGCGAACTGCAGATGCGCTCCGCAGCGACAATATGCAGAAACGGGCAGGTCTGGGGAAAGCCGGCAATATGGCAGACACAGCCGATCGCAACCGGCAGCGCCGTACCCTGGAACAACTGGAGCGTAACGAACGGCTGCTCGACGAAATTGTGCTCAATATACAAACAGCAACACCGCCATTGGTGGTACTGGAAAAGGCTTACCCGGCGGTAAAGCCCGGTAAACCGGATATGCCATTTATTGCACTCGCCACCTTACTGCTGTCGGCTTTCTTTACCGCCATGGTGGTACTGACCATTGAACGAAAAAGGAACCATGCAGCACAGGTACCTTCAGTATAACCGATGGCTGCGCTTTTTGCCTTACGGCCTGCTCTTTGGCACTGCTGCTGTTACCGCTGTTGTTACCAGCCAGTCATGGCTTATGCTGCTGCCGCTTATTTTGCCTGTTGTTCCATTTGTCGCAAGTAACCTGCGCTACCTGCTCTGCCTGCTGCTGTTTACGTTACCGGTATCAACCGAATACCATTTTACCCCTGCACTGGGTACCGACTTCCCGGATGAATTGCTGATGCTGGCCATGACGGGTATTGCTGTTTTGCTCATGGTCTGGCGACCGTTACTGCTCCGTAAGGCATGGCCCGCACACCAGGTAACCACAATGCTCCTCCTGATGCTGGGCTGGGCAGCCATCACCACCTTGTTTGCCGCCAACCCATTGCTTGCGGTAAAATACCTGCTGGCAAAGGGCTGGTACCTCGTTGCTTTTACCGCTATGCCCCTGCTGCTGCTGCATAGCCGCCGGCATTGGGTGGTTGCGGCGCTTTGTATCATTACACCTATGGCGGGCCTGGCCGTAATGGCCATTTTCCGGCAGGCAGCTTATGGGTTCAGTTTTGAACGCGTGAATGATACCGTAACGCCCTTTTTCCGCAACCATGTCAACTATGGTGCCATGGTGGTGGCCATATTGCCCCTGCTTACCGCAGCCTGGTATTGGACGGCCAGTAAGACTGTTAAATGGATAAGCGCAATACTCTTTTTCGTTTTCCTGACCGCAACTTATTTTTCTTATTCGCGGGGTGCGTGGCTGGCCATTCCTGTTGCAGGAGTATTGGTATGGGTCGTACAAAAAAGACGGGTATTGCTCCTGCTCCTGCTGTCTGTGTTGCTGGTCGTGGGAACGGGTGGTTGGTTACTGGTGAACAACCGTTACCTGGATTACCGGCCTGACTATAACAAGACCATATTTCACACTGATTTCCGGGAACACCTTAGGGCAACTTACAAAGGGGAAGATATGTCCACCACCGAACGTTTCTACCGCTGGATTGCTGCGGTGCGGCTTTCGGCAGACCATCCGTTGCTGGGTACCGGCCCCAACAGTTTTTACGATACTTATAAACCCTATGCTGTAACAGCGTATAAAACCTATGTAAGCAATAATCCTGAACATTCCACGGTGCACAACTACTTTTTGTTACTGCTGGCAGAACAAGGGTTACCGGGATTACTGCTTTTTACAGGCTTACTGTTTGTGCTGTTCATTCAATTGCAGCGGCATTACCACCTTGAGCAGGATCGGCACTACCGCCTGGCCATACTTGCAGTAACGGCTGTATTGGCCATGGTGGTTACGGTCAACTTTTTGAGCGACCTTGTTGAAACCGATAAAACAGGGGGTATGTTTTTACTTTGTGCAGCCTTTGTTGTTTACCTTAAACAAAAGGAAAAGCAGCCGGAGCCCTGAGCAACAATTCCTGACAGGCAGATAAGCCCGGGTCATTTTATCCCTTTACATCAAACGCATCCCGCATGCCATTGCCCAGAAGGTTGAAAGCCAGTACCAGCAGCATAATGGCCAGCCCCGGTACGATGGCCAGCATGGGGTTGTGGGTGATGATGAAATTATAGTTTTCCTTGATCATCAGTCCCCAACTGGGTTGTGGCGGCTGCACACCGATACCGAGAAAGCTGAGTCCGGCTTCCACGATGATGGCAGTAGCGAAGTTACCGGCGGCCAGTACCATTACCGGCCCCAGTATATTGGGCAGGATGTGGCGGCCGATGATGCGTATGTCTTTAAAACCCAGCGCCCTGGCTGCCTGTACATATTCAAGATCCCTGAGTGCCATTACCTGGCCACGGATGAGCCGGGCTACACTTACCCACATGGTGAGTCCTACGGCAATAAATATTTGCCAGAAACCCTTACCCAATGCAAGTGTGATGGCAAAGACAAGTAATAATGTGGGGATGCTCCAGGTAACATTGATCAGCCACATGATTACTTCATCTACCCAACCCCGGTAGTAGCCCGCCAGTGCGCCGAGCAGTATACCAAGGGTAAGTGATATGATGACCGCGATAAGACCAACGGCAAGGCTTACCCGTGTACCAATCAGCAGGCGGCTGAAGATGTCGCGCCCGAATTTATCTGTGCCAAGCCAGTAGGTTCTGTTGATTATGCTGGTACCAAGCAGCGCAGGCTGCCCGCCTGTAAGGCTATGGATAGAATAGTATTGTACCACACTCGTATCGGCATCGATGTATTTATTCACCAGCAATGAATCGCCATCAACGCGGTAGCCGCTGATGGGCAGCAGGCGATAGTTGCTGGCACGTCCGGACAGCAGTTGGGAGAACCAGTTGCCCCCGGCATTTCCGGCATCGGGCAGTTTTAAAAATTGCTGGCTGTAACCGGGCTGTTTTGCCTGTATCTCTACCGTTTGCTGATCGGCGTTGGGCGTAGCATCGGGTGCCAGCAGGTAGCAGAAAAGGCATACCAGCAGTGCCAGGCCAATAATGACAAGTCCGGCTATGGCTCCCCTGTTTTTTTTGAGCCGCTTCCAGGTTTGCTGGCGAAACGAAAACGCTGCTTGTGACATGGATGTAATTTAATGGCTTCTGCACATATGAACAAACCTTAACTCACCTGCCGCTGCTTCCACTGGTAACTGCCAAACTTGCCCAGCCACCCGGCAAGGATCGTATAACAGATATGAAAGGGCTGCGATGGTGCAAACCACCAAAGCCATTTTGTTTTACCAAAAAAATGTGCAACGGGGTACAGGTAAATGAGTTCGGCAATGGTTTTAACAGCGAGTAATACCCCCCAGGTACGCATAACCCCCCATCCGTCAGTGGCAAAAATGGCGCTGACGGGCAGCGCCAGGAAAAGCACATTAAGCAGGTAAACCAGCAGCAATACCCCGAAAATACGTTTGTCGTCATACTGGTCAGCCTTACTGGCCCAGCGGATGCGCTGGTGGAGGAAGGCCCGGAGCGTGGGTGCGGGGTGGGTTTGTACGATTGCCGCCGCCGATTTAAGGAAAAGTACCCGATCGGGGTAGCGTTGGCCGATTTTATGCATGAGGAGCATATCGTCGCCACTGGCAATATGGTTAATACCGCTGAAGCCATTCACCGCGTCAAAAGCTGCGCGTTCGTAGGCCAGGTTGGCCCCGTTGCACATGGCATGAAAGCGCCGGTGTACCGAGGCGCCGGTGATGCCCTGCAATGTCATAAAGTCGAGCGACTGAAAGATGGAGAGAAAACCGGGCTGGTCAGTAAATACTACGGGGGCAGCAATAAAGGCGGGTTGGTACCGTTCGTAAAAAGAGACGAGGGTAGCCAGCCAGCCGGGTGGCGCAAGGCAATCGGCATCGGTGGTGATGATCAGTTGCCCGGCAGATCGGGCAATGGCAAGCTCAATGGCCTTTTTCTTATAAGCATTGATGGGTGTGGTGACATAATCGCTCAACTGCAGCAGCCGCACAGAAGAATGGTTCACCGATCGTACGAGGGCCGGGGTCGCATCTGTAGAGAAATCGTCGGCAACAATGATTTCGAGCAGATGGGCAGGGTATTGCTGCGCCAGTATCGACCTGAGGCAGGGCAGTATATGGTCTGCCTCATTGCGTGCGGGGATAATGATGGTGATGGAAGTATGACAGGGCAATGCCGGCGCTTTCCATAGGGGAATGGATACCCATGCGGCGCGGTAATACACCAGCAGGCTGATGTAGCCCAGCAGCAGGATGGCGGTGATGATGCTGATAATGGTCATGTATGGTGAGAAGTGGTATGCGGTACAAATGAGTGACACAACGATGCAGCACAGCGGTACCACTGCCGGTAACACAAAAATAAATTTTTGCAGACCAAAATAAAGATTATCTTTGAAAGGTTGTTTAAACAACTATATGCCCAACAACCAATTTAAGCGAGGAGAACTGTACAGTTTTATTACCGGTAAGGCGAGTACGGCCATTGCCCGCCGGTTGCAGAAGAATTTTAAGCAGCACAACGTGGAGATCACGATTGAGCAATGGAGTGTATTGTACCACTTGTGGAAGGCAGACGGACTGAGCCAGCAACAACTCTGCGAAGCAACCTTCCGGGATAAACCCAGTATCACAAGGCTGGTGGATAATCTGGAGAAGCTGAAACTGGTAAAACGGGTACCATCGAAAGAAGACCGCCGGATCAACCTGATTTACCTGACACCGGCAGCACAGCAATTGCAAACGCATACGATGGAACTGGCCACACAAACCCTTAACGAAGCCCTGTCGGGTGTGCCAACAGAATATGTGGATGTGGCAAAAGCTACCCTGCAGCAGGTATATGACAACCTGAAGTAGAGCGGGTTAAAGTGCAACGATCACGATTTTATAATAGTATAAATACCAACGTTATGAGCAGCGAAACAATGACGGCAGCGACACTTAAAGGTGGTGAATGGCTGGTAAAGGAAAGCAGTCCTTCCGATACTTTTGCCCCCGAAGAATTTAACGAAGAACAGTTGATGGTAAAGGATATGTGTCTGCAGTTTTTGGGCACAGAAGTGTTGCCAATAGCCGATAAGATTGATACCATGGAACCGGGGCTGATGCCTTCGCTGATGGAGAAGGCAGGTGAGCAGGGGTTGCTGGGTGCAAGTATTCCTGAAGCATTGGGCGGTCTAGGTAAGGATTTTATCACCTCCACATTGGTGAATGAGGGCCTGGGTGGTGGCTATTCCTTCAGTGTGGCCGTTGCGGCACACACGGGTATTGGTACCCTCCCCATCCTTTATTTTGGTACAGAAGCGCAGCAGCAAAAGTATGTAAGCAAATTGGCTACGGGCGAATGGAAAGGGGCATACGGACTTACCGAACCCAACAGTGGCAGTGATGCCCTTGGTGCAAAAACAACGGCCAAACTGAGCGATGATGGCAAATATTATATCCTCAATGGGCAGAAATGCTGGATCACCAACGGCGGGTTTGCAGATGTGTATACCGTATTTGCCAAAATAGATGGTGATAAATTTTCAGCCTTTATTGTTGAGCGTGGTTTTGAAGGGTTTACACAGGGGCCGGAAGAACATAAAATGGGTATCAAAGGGTCTTCTACCGTGCAGTTATATTTCCAGGATTGCAAAGTGCCGGCAGAAAACCTGTTGGGTGAAATCGGGAAGGGGCATATCATCGCCTTTAATATCCTCAATATTGGCCGGTTAAAACTCTGCGCTGCTGCCCTGGGTGGTAGCAAACTGGCCCTGAGTACAACTGTGGATTATGCGAAAACCCGCGAACAGTTTAAAACGCCGATTGCCAACTTTGGTGCCATCAAGTACAAACTGGCTCAAATGGCTATAGGTATTTATGCCGGAGAGAGTGCGCTTTACCGCACCAGTAAGTGGATTGATGACAAAGAGGCCGAACTGCAGGCCGCTGGTAAACCTTTTAATGAATCGTTGCTGGGTGCCGCAGAAGAATACGCTATTGAGTGTGCTATCCTGAAAGTACATGGCAGCGAAGTGCTGGATTATGTTGTGGATGAATGTGTGCAGGTACATGGCGGTAACGGGTATAGCGATGAATATGTGGTGAGCAAAGCCTACCGCGACAGCCGCATCAACCGCATTTATGAGGGGACCAACGAAATTAACCGTTTGCTGACAGTGGATATGATGCTGAAGCGTGCAATGAAGGGAAAGCTGGACCTGATGGGGCCTGCCATGTCTGTGCAAAAGGAGCTCATGAGCATTCCCGAATTTGGTAATGGTGATGAAAGCCCCTTCGCCCGTGAGCGTAAAATTATTGCCAATATGAAAAAAGCCATCCTGATGACGGCAGGTGCAGCAGTACAAAAACTGATGATGAACCTGCAAAACGAGCAGGAAATCCTGATGAATATTGCTGATATGGCCATTGAAGCCTTTGTAGGGGAGAGCATATTGCTGCGGGTGATGAAACTGGTCGACAAGCAGGGTGAAGCTGCAAGCAGTGTGCAGGTGGATATGATGCGCTGTTACCTCAATGACGCGGTGGACAAGGTAAACAAAGCGGGCAAGGAAGCGATCAACGCTTTTGCCAGTGGTGATGAGCAGCGTATGATGCTGCTGGGTATCAAGCGGTTTACCAAAACCGATCCTTTCAACAGTAAGGATGCACGCAGACGTATTGCAGACGCGATGATTGCGGCGAACAGGTATCCCTGGTAAGTCAAATTTTAATAGCATAGGGAGCCATCACAATTGTGGTGGCTTTTTTTATGCAGGTGATACATGCCACATATACTCCGGCACTATCGCACATCAAAATCAACGACAACCTTTTCGGTAACCGGCCTGGCCTGGCAGGTAAGGATAAAGCCCTGCTCTATCTCTTCGTGTTCCAGTCCATAATTTACTTCCATATGTACTTCGCCTTCCATCAGTTTGGCCCGGCAGGTACAGCATACACCGCCCTTACAGGCAAAGGGCAGGTCGGCTCCCTGCCTGATGGCAGCATCGAGTATCGCCTCGCCATCAAATGGCAGGGAAAAGTCGAAGGTGCGTCCGTCAGACTTTACCGTGATCCGGCTTTTGGGACCACCATCATCAACTACCACCTGGCTCAGGGGCTGTTTGGTTGTCTTTCCCGGTGCTGCAAACAGCTCAAAGTGTATTTTCTGCTTGTCTGTACCCAGCGCTTCCAAATAGTCTTTGGCCTGAAAAATCATGGTTTCCGGGCCGCAGATAAAAATATCATCCATGCGGGTATAGTCGATCAGTTTGCCCAGCTCTTCCAGTTTAGCGGTATTCAGTTTTCCAAAACAAACCGGTACTTCGGTTCTTTCCCGGCTGAGCAGGTTGATCAGGGTGAAACGCCGGAGGAATTTGTTCTTCAGGCCTTCCAGTTCCTCAAAAAATATGATGCTGTTGCGGCTACGGTTGCCATATACCAGGGTAAAATGGCTTTGCGGTTCCTGGTGCAGCGTGGCTTTGATGATGGAAATAATGGGGGTAATACCACTGCCTGCAGCAAAGGCCAGGTAGTTTTTTTGCTGTTCCGGTAGTAACGGGGTAAAGAAACGTCCTGTAGGTGGCATGACTTCTATTACATCGCCTTTTTGCAATATTGTATTGGCATAGGTGGAAAATTTACCCTGATCCACCTGCTTCACAGCTACCCGTAGTTCCTGCTCGTGGGGGGCTGTACATACAGAGTAGGAGCGACGCAACTCTTCTCCGTCAATATTGGCGCGTATGGTGATGTTTTGCCCTTGCTGAAAGGCAAATTGCTCCCGCAGTGTTTCGGGAATATCGAATGCGATGGAAACACAGTCGCTGGTTTCTTTGCGGATGTCTTTGATCCGCAGGGGATGAAAATGTATCATTGTATCAGGCCGTTTAATAATTGTTGTACCATACCTGCTTCAATTTCAGCCGCAGTAATGTTTTTTTTGTGGCGGTTCCAGAACTCCAGTCCGCGTACAGCCGACAGGAGCGTAAGAACAGCCACATAAGGATTGATGGGTTTAAATTGCTGCGCGGCGATGCCCAGCTCAATCAGGGCAACCAATCTTTGCTCATAGCATCGGCGCTGCTGCAGGAAGTCGGTATGATAGGGTTCCGGCAGGTGCCGCCATTCGTGATTGGCCACAAACACTTCATCATAAGAATGAAGCATTTTGCGGATATGAAACCGGATGACCTGCTCTACCTTGTAGCTTACCGTTTCGTCAAGGGCTTCCACTTCGTTGAGCTGGCCGGTATATTCGGCGGCTATTTTGAAGCAGATATCCTGCAGCAATTCATCTTTGCTGCCGATATGGTTGTAAAGACTGGGTGCTTCCACACCCATGGCTTCAGCAAGGTGGCGCATGGAGGCTTTTGAAAATCCCCTGGTTTTAAAAAGAATAACGGCCTGCCGGAGAATCATTTCTTTTTTGGAGCTGTTTTTCCCAACTGTAATACGCGCCATATTCTTTTTTGGCAAAACTAACACTTATTAGTTTTGAAAGGTCAGCAAAAGCCGGTTGCGGTAAAGTTTATCGATTACCGCCAGCCACAAACTAAGCCTCGTTTTTTGTAGCGAATGCTTACTTTTGCAGCAAAATGCAAGCATGCAGTTACAAGCGATCGACACGGTGGATCATATTTCACCGGAGACGTTTAAGGAAAACTATTACCGCCCGATGAAGCCTTTGGTGATCAAAGACGTGGCAAAGTCGTGGCCGGCATACACAAAGTGGAACTGGGATTATTTTATCGATATTGTGGGACAAACGGAAGTAGGGGTTTACAACAACGTAAAAAGTGATGCCTACACGCCAATTAACACCGCCGATGCTTATATGAAGTTTGGCGATTATCTGCGGAAAGTAAAAGCCGGTCCATTGGATCTCCGGATCTTCCTTTTCAACATTTTTCAACACGCGCCGCAGATTACGGCTGATTTTACATGGCCGGAAGAGCTGATGCGTGGTTTTGTAAAAAAATATCCGATGCTTTTTGTAGGTGGTCAGGGATCCATCACGCATATGCACTTCGACATTGACCTGAGCCATATCCTGCATACCCAGTTTGTTGGCCGAAAAAGAGTATTGTTGTTTCCGTATGAAGAAAAAAGTAAGCTCTACCGCAAACCCTGGGAAGTACTGAGTGTGGCAAACTACGCGGGTTACCATGAAAAATTCGACTATGAGAATTTTCCGGCAGTAAAACTGGCCCGGGGGTATGAAGTGATCCTTGAACACGGGGACACGCTCTTTATGCCGGCCGGCTACTGGCACCATATGGAATACCTGGATGCGGGTTTTGCCATGAGTCTCAGGGCTTTACAGTCGGGTATAGGGGGAAAACTGCATGGGGTATGGAATCTTTTTGGTATGCGTAATATTGATACCCTTATGAAAAAGACATTGCCAAAATGGTGGTACAACACCAAAAAAGCGAAAGTCTATGAAAACGCAGCCCGGGAAATGAGCCGTAATCGGTCGTAGGGAAAAAAAAATTATGTAATTTTAAGAAAATTACTATTTTTACATCCTGCTCGGTTATCTACTCCTATCATCTTATTGAAATCCTTCGGCATATTTGTGTACGGAACTATCGTGTTAATTGATAATTAAGATAAAGTAATTTATATAGTATTATACCTTTTTTTCTTGTGGTTTCAGAGGTAAGCAAGGCCGGTGATTTTTATCACTGGCCATCTTTTTATATCACTGTGGTTATTCCATTGCTGTATTCAGGAAGTGAATAAGGGGTTGCAGGGCCGAAAATGCAGCGATACTCTCTTTGGGCAGTGTTTTTCCGGTTACCATTTTATTGTCGAGTGGCTTTATGGCTACAAAACTCTTCCGCTTAATCCATTCAATGGCCGGATTATCTTCGGTATACCCTCTTGGCGGTCTGGTGAGTAACTGATCATCACTGCTTTGAAGCCCTCCATAATGACGGATAAAGGCTTTGTTTCTGAGTATGCCCCTGAATATTTCGTAGTTATAGTCTATTTCCTGCCGTACCTTTTTGAGTTCGGGTGCCATAGGCATCCATAATCCCCCGCCCACAAAACTTTTACCGGGTTCGAGGTGAAAATAATATCCTGCAAAAATGCCTTTTTTACCACCTTTGGCAAAACTGGCACCCATATTGGTTTTGTATGGACTTTTATCTTTGCTGAAACGGATGTCACGGTTGAGGCGGAAGGTGCAATCCTTAGCCTTCAGCGTTGCCATACCAGGTTCAATAACGGCCAATGCGCTGATTACCTGGTCAACAAAACTTTCAAAATCGGTTTTAGCAGCCAGGTAGGCAGATCGGTTTGCATCCATCCACACCTTATTGTTATGTTTCGATAAATTGGTGAGAAACTGTAGTGTTGTATCCTGTATCATAATCAATGGAAAGGTATGAAAAAAACGAGCCGGGAGAGTCCCGGCCCGGTAAAATTAATATCATCACAACAACGGGCAACGCTTATTTTATCCGCCCCCAGTTTTCCCCGCTTTTAATTCGATAAAGGGTCATTTCACTCACCCCATATTTTGCCGCCATTTGTTTGTAGGTCAATTTTCTTTTAGGATTCCTGATTGCCTCCTTAATAGCTTTTACCTGAGTCGCCGTAAGTTTCAGGCCCACCAGACGATTCGCTTGCCGCTCTTTATAAGCAATCTTTTCAGGACTGTTTTGCTGGTGACTGCTTACCTCTTCCTGTGTAGCCCATTTCAGATTTTTATAATTGTTATCTGTCTTTTTGTGGTTGAGGTGAATAACGAATTTGTATTTTGGCGATGTCTTTTTGCAAAACAGTTTTGCTATTTCCCTGTGCAGGTAAATAGTACCATTGCTGTTGGCTACATGCAGGTTTAGTGTTTTGTAACCGGAGGTTAGTGAACCGCTCAACAGCTTACCATCTTCATTTACATCAGCAATGTAGCTGGCAGCCCGGCCATGTGAAGAAACGGCATACCTTCTGCGAAGGTTCTTGTGGCCACTGAATAGCAATTGTTTCCAAACCTCTCCTGGAATTTTTTTGATCATGTTGCTTCGTTTTAATGTCGCCCTGCATTGGTATTTGCAGCAGCTTTTTTTTTCGATAAATAAGGATAAGAGTAAATATACAGTTTTTTTTTACTATGACGACAGCAACGATAAAAATTCTTCTTCCGAAATGATTTTTATCGTGTTGATTTTTTTTGCTTTTTCAAGCTTACTGCCTGCGTCTTCACCTACCACGAGGTAGTTGAGTTTTGCGCTGACACTGCCCAAAACAGCACCTCCGTTTTTTTCGGCCAATCCCTCGGCCTCACTTCTTTTGAGTTGTTTAAGTGTACCAGTGAACAAAAATGTTTGTCCATTGAGGTTACCGGTTGCAGCGCGTTCTTTTTTCTCATTTTTCAACTGCAGGCCGAGCGCTTCCAGTTTTTGCAGTAGTGCTAAATTGTCTTTATGACTGAAAAATTCATGTATGCTGCGTGCTACTTTAATGCCTACGTCTTCCAGCTCTAAAAGGGTCTCCTCGGTATGACGGGTAAAATCGGTCAAATGTTGCACGGCATTGGCTAATGTTTTTGCGGTTGTTTCACCCACATAACGGATGCCCAGGGCAAAGATGAGCCTGTTGAGTGGCTGTTGCCTGCTGTTTTGTATGGCTGTCTGCAGGTTCTCGACTGACTTTCTTCCAAAACCTTCCAACCGGCCGATCTTTTCGAAGTCGAGCGTATAGATGCCCGGTATATCTTTCAGCAGACCAAGCTCATAAAATTTGCGGATATTCGCTTCACCAAGTCCGCGTATATCCATTGCATCCTTGCTGCCGAAATGGATGATGCGTTCCACTACCTGGGCTTCGCAGTTGATGTTCACGCAGCGCCAAACGGCTTCGTCTTCCGGCTTGAACAAGGCATCCCCGCAAACCGGACAGTTTTTGGGAAACACAATGGGGGTTTCACTGCCATCCCGTAAATCGGTAAGCGGTTTTACAATATAGGGGATAACATCACCGGCGCGTTCCACCAATACGGTATCGCCAAGGCGGAGGTCTTTTTCACGAACCACGTCTTCATTGAACAATGACACAGAAGATACCGTTACCCCACCGATGGGTACCGGATCTATTTTCGCGACCGGCGTAATACTGCCCGTGCGGCCTACCTGAAATTCAATCCTGCGCAACTTACTGGTGCCTTGCCGGGCTTTAAACTTATACGCAATCGCCCACCGGGGATGATGGGTGGTCATGCCCATTTTATCCTGCAGCCGGAGGTTGTTGACCTTGATGACCATGCCGTCTATTTCATACGGAAGGTCATCACGCCTTGCCTCATAAGCCTGACAGTAGTCAATTACAGCTCCGATGTTGTTAAAAACACGCTTTTCCGCAACCGGACTCTTGAAGCCAAGCTGCCAGAGCATATCAAGCATCCCGCTATGGCTGTTCAGTGCATGTTGCTCGGGTGCATTGTCTGCAGGTAAAACATAACTTACATGGTAGAGAAATGCTTCAAGGTTGCGCTTTGCTACTTCTCTGGTATCCTTGATCCGTAACGAGCCCGAAGCAGCATTGCGGGGATTGGCTAATGGTGGCAGGTTTTGTGCTGCAAGCTGGTCGTTATAACGTTTGAAATTACTTTTATTCAGCAATACTTCACCACGTACCTCAATCTGGCGGATACCATATGCTGAAAAAGCTGCTGAAAGCGGTACCGAACGGATTTGTTTGATATTGCCTGTGATTTCTTCCCCATCCACACCATCACCCCGGGTAGCACCCCGGGTTAAAAGATCGTCTTCATAAATGAGGGAAATGCTTGCCCCGTCAAATTTTGGCTCCACACAGTAATCCACTTGTTCCAGACCCGTCAGTTCATGGGCTTTACGATCCCAGTCCAGTAAGTCTTCCGCATTATAACTGTTTTCCAGGCTGAGCATGGGTACAAGGTGCTGCACGGTGGTAAAATCTTTACCAATACTGTTGCCTACCCGTTGTGTTGGTGAGTCGGGGGTAACCAATGCAGGATGATCTGCTTCAAACTGTTGTAATTTTTTAAAAAGCAAATCGTACTCAGCATCGCTGATCAGCGGGTCATTTTTTACATAGTACCGGTGTTCATGAAACCGGAGTACCTGCCGTAAATCTTCTGCAGAAGCCGCATCAACAGGAGCCTGTGAAATTGAAAAAAGACGGGTTGCCTCCTGCAAGGCCATTACTTGTTGCTGATCGTACATAGTAATTGCAAAACTATAACTTATACGTGCTGATGGGCTGTATTTTTTTACAGAAGGAAATAATGCAAACTGGGCGGGGCTGATCGGGGTTGAGCCAGCCACGATCGGGCATCATGAATAAAGCCTATACCATATCTTTGTACCGAATACGTATTTATGAATAAGGAATTGATCAGGATCATCAATCAGGTATTTGAGATGGAAAAGAAGATCGGTACCCGACCGGAAATGTCCACCCTGCTGCGCAATATTGAACGCATCAAAGCAGCATTGGAAGAAATGGGCCTCAGTTACCATAATCCTTCGGGTGAAAAATACAGCGAAACGCGTACCGATTGCGAGGCCAATATTGTGGGCGACCTGCAGGCAAAGATGATTATCAGTGATGTGATCAAACCAGTCATTTTTGAAAAAACAGACAGTACGGGCCGGGTCATTATTCAGAAGGCCGTGGTACTGGTGGAAAAACAATCAAATGAATAACAATATTAATTTCGGGATTGACCTTGGCACCACCAACTCGCTGATTGCGCAATTTAAAAACGGACAGGCTGAGGTGTTTAAAAATCCGGTTGGATTTAAAGAGACGCTTCCGTCTGTTGTGGCGTTCCGCAACAACCGCATCATCGTTGGCGATAAAGCAAGAGAGTATATCGAAAAAGACCCCTGTAATGTATTCAGTTCCTTCAAAAGAAAAATGGGTACAACGGATAGTTTTTTTGTAGGCTCGCTCGGCGATTTCCGTACACCGATACAACTTTCGGCGCTTGTGCTGAACGAACTGAAAAACTTTATTTATACCGGTGAAAAGCCTGCCTCAGTAGTCATTACCATTCCGGCTTCTTTTGATACGATTCAAAGTAATGCTACCAAAAAAGCGGGTTATGAGGCCGGGTTCAAAGAAGTTGTGCTGCTTCAGGAGCCCATTGCAGCAAGCCTTGCCTTTGCCAATAAAAATTACGGCACCCCGCTTGAAGGACGGTGGTTGGTGTACGATCTGGGTGGTGGCACTTTTGATGTGGCCCTGGTACGCATACAGCATGAGGAGATGAAAGTGGTGGATCATGAGGGCGACAATTACCTTGGCGGACTTGACTTTGACAATGCGATCATCGACAATATCCTGTTGCCCTGGTTGCACGACAGAGGCGGCTTCAGCGAATGTTGTACCGATTTGCGCAGTGCCCAGAGCAAATACAATAAACTCTACTATCTGCTCCTGCTCAAAGCAGAAGAAGCAAAAGTATCGTTGTCGTTGGCAGAACAGGCAGATATTGAGTTTGAAGCGGAAGATGATACCGGCACCGTGCAGGAGCTGTTCCTGACCATCAGCCGCAGCCAGTTCAATGATGCGATCCGGAGCAAGGTGAGCTACTCTGTTGAACTCGTCAAAAAAGTACTGGAAAGAAATAAGCTTACCCGCGATGAACTTAGTAAGGTGATCCTCATTGGGGGGAGTACCTATGTGCCACTGGTCAGGGAGATGCTGGCAGCCGAACTCGGTATTCCGGTAAGTGCGGAAGTAGATCCCACTACCGCGGTGGCGGCTGGCGCAGCTTATTATGCCGGTGCAAAACCTGCCGCATTACAGCCCGGGCTCAACGATATTATCCGGGCAACGGATAGTGCTGTTAACGTTAAAATGGCCTATGCAAAAACATCAAGGGAAACAGATGAGTACTTTACAGCGCTGATCAGCGGATTGCCTGCCGGAAGTTTTTACCGGATCACCCGCAGTGACGGCGGGTATGATTCCGGCTTGAAACCGGCAGCCGAACGTATTTCGGAAATACTGTCGCTGCAGGCCAATGAGGTGAATGCCTTCACCCTGAAACTGTACAACCACCAGCAGGACCAGCTTCCGGTACCGATCGATACTATCCTGATTACCCAGGGTAAATTCAGCATCGAGGGTCAACCCCTGCCCAACGATATCTGTATCGAGGTGGATGATGTGGTCAACAATACCACAAGACTTGAACTGGTGTTTGAAAAAAATGCCATACTCCCCCTGCGGAAGAAAATAGTCAAGACACTTACCAAAACCATTACGCGTACCAACAGCGAATCACTCCTGATCAATATACTTGAAGGCAGCCATTTTTCCATGCCGGCTTCCTGCATCCCGATTGGTATCATTGAAATCAATGGCAGTAAACTGGAGCATGACCTCATCAAGGGATCGGATGTGGAGATCCTGCTGGAAATGAGTGAGAGCCGCGACCTTCATGTAACCGCCATCACCCTGATGAACGATCAGGAATTTGGTGAAGTATTCAGCCCGAGCGAAAGGCATATCAATCTCGCCAGGCTGCGCAGTGAGGTGAGTGGCATCCTCTTCCTGGCAAGGGAGGAATTAAAAGAACTGGAAGAACGCGAGCACTTTGAAGAGGCGGCAGTAACCCTACGGCAGATTAATGAGCTGGAAGAGATGGAAAGACAGTTGCGTAATCTTAAAGAGGATGATGTGACCGACCTCAAATATCAGGTGGAAGAAAAGAAGCGCCGCCTGTCGAGAGCCATCGACAGCAAGGATAAAAGTTCGGCGATCGCTTTTGTAAAAGAGGAGTATTTCCGCGAGAAAGAAGAATGTCAATACTGGATCGGCCAGTCGGCCAGCCCATCGCTGCAATCGCGGTTTGAAAAGCTTGTGCAGAAAGAAAATGATTACGTTAATGCGGGCAGCAGCTTTGTACTCCGCAATAAAATTGATGAACTGCGGCAACTTTCCTGGGAGGTTCGTAAAAAAGACCCTTCCGTACTCATGGGTGCCTTTCATTATTATGCCACACAACCCATGGGTGATTTCCGCGACCAGCACCAGGCCAAAAAATTTATTGAGATTGGCGAAAAAGCCATTGAAAGGAAAAACTACGATGAACTCTATGTGGCGCTGATGCAATTGTACATCATTCACCCCGACAGCGATCGCCGTAAGAACCCTTTCAGCGGAACGGGCATTGGCTAAACCCTGGCCAACATGCATAGTATTTTGCGTCAGCCGAAGGTTTTCAAACCCTGGCCGCAGCATCGGGGCAAATTTTGCAATAGCAAAATTTGGGTTAAAAAGGGTCATTGGGATACTTTGGCTGCGGTGTTTTGAATGCAACAATGCCATGGCCGGTAGACAGGCTGAAGTATTGCTCATTGTCGAAATTGATGACGAGCTTAGCCTGTTCCTTACTGTTGTCGATTCCCGGTATAGCACTGAAAACAATATTTTGTGCAGGTTTCAGGCAATTGAGCATTTTAAGGTTGATTTCTGAAAAACGACCGATGCCCGTCATTTTCCTTTTACCATACCGCTCAACTGCTTTCTTATTGTTTGCAGCAATCGTATAATTGAAATGGGTGCCGCCATAGCCGAATACCTTGTACGAGTCGGCATCTACTGGTAGTGTGTAGCTGCTGAAAGGCTTGAGGTACACGCTGAATACCCGCTTATCGCCATAGAAAAAGAGGATGGTTTCGTACATTATTTTATTTTCGATCAGCAGGGTTGTTTTTGTTGAACGGGTACCGCCATTTTTCTGGGCATCAGCAATCTGTTGTTGCAGGGTGGAAGCCGTACTTATGATACCACGCTCTTCTGCAGGAGCAACCGTTCCCGCTGTAGCCTGCCGGGGTTCCTCAGCCATCTGTACCGCATCCGGCACTTCTTCCACCACTTGTGGTTTCTTTGCCGGATTAAGGTTGATGACCCGGGTACCATCCCCCGGAACAGGGGCAAAGCCTTGCGTTTTAAAGAGGGCAGCATAAGGGTCATCGCCCGTATTCAGGGTGGCATGATTTTTATTTTTATAATTGGGTTCGGTTGAGTGAAACAGGGTGTTGAGCAGGTAGAGCAGACTGCTGTCACGCTTGTTCTGTGGTTGAAAAGCCGGATAACCCATCACAAATTCCATGGGCTTGGTTTCGGCAGTATAGTCACTGTACCTGAACCGGGAAGAAAAACTGTCGCGGCTGCTGGTGTCGTTGCAGGTATTACCAATCCGCACAATGGCCACGATAAACATAACCAGTGCCCATACCCATCTGAACCCGCCGGAGTCGCTGTCTGAAGTGGATGCCGGGCGGTTGTCTGCACCGGCTAAACGCTCCGTCAGCTCTTTTACCATATTGATCATCCGCTCCCCGCTGTTGATCTCTTTTATACCATAAAGCAGTGTGCGGGCTGTATCACGTTTACCCGCATTCCATAAGTCGATGGAAAAATTATACAAGACCACTGTATAGTCTTCCCGTACCGCAGCAAAAGTATCAGGCAAGCTGTTGAGGGTAAGTACCCAACTGTAGTTGTAAAAATCTGCCAGAGCCGTTAAGTCGGTAAAGCGATCCGCTGCAAAACGTTCTTTGAGCATATCCGCCGCTCTTACCCTTTCTTCAATGTACCCATGTAATACACCGATACAGGCGTCATAATCAGCTCCGGTAAGAAAAACCGGGTTGGCAAAAACCGCATAGGTATACGTATAGTTGGCCGCAATAATGCGTTTCAGGATCACCTGCTGAAATACGGCTTTGTAAAACGGAGAAACAAAGGCTACAAAGCCAGGTTCGTGATAAAGGACGTTGTCAGCAAACTTTTCGCCTGAAGCCATTTCGCCTGTTTGCAGAAACGCCAGCAGTACCGGATCTTTTACAATGGCGATATGGTAAATGCTATTGCCATCCGTTTCCAGTTGCTCAAAGAGTGCGATGATATCGTTGCGGGTAAATTCCCTGTTCTTGATGGTAACCGTATTGCTTTGCTGCAGCTCCAGTTCAGCCAGCAACTGTTTTTTTTTGAACAGGAGTGCGCGTTTGTCCATTTCCTGCAAACCGGCAACAGACATTTCGAGTACTTCAAAGGGTGATATATACAGCATAATGATGGATGCAAATATACAGATCGTACCTGTTAAGCGCCAACGGGAGATCAGATTTTATTACCGCCAATCCTTTTCAGAAAGGCATCCCGGTAAGTCTCCCCGATCGGGATACTGTAGGCACCGATAAAAATCCGGTTGCGCTCAACAACATCAATCCGGCCAAGGGCGATAATGTACGATTTGTGTACCCGTAAAAACTGCCGGGCAGGGAGTTCCTGTTCCAGTGTTTTGAGGTTCTGGAGTGTAATCAGTTTTTCAGTTGCCGTCCGGATACTGACATAATCTTTCAGCCCTTCTATGAAAAAAATATCTGTGAGGGAGACCTTAATCATTCTGCTGTCGGCCTTGATGAATATAAAATCATCTCCGTTCAGGATGCTCTTTGCCGCAGCAGGATGGTGGGCAGGTATTGTTTTCTGTACAGCTTTTTCAAATCGTTCGTACGTAATGGGCTTCAGCAGATAGTCGGTAATATTATATTCGTAACCATCCAGTGCATAATCAGTGTATGCAGTGGTAAAAATAATATGGTAATCCCCGCCGATAATTTTTAACACCTGCATACCGGTAAGCTCCGGCATTTGCATATCCAGGAAAATAATATCCACTTCATTTTTCTGAATAAACCGGATCGCCTCAAAAGGGTTGGTGGTGGCAAAAGCAAGCGTAAGGCTTTCCTGATCGCCGACGTATTTGCTGAGCAACTCCACCGCCAGCGGTTCATCATCGATTATTACGCATTTCATGCATGATTGAGTTTGATATCAAGGGTACATTCGTAGATGCCATTGTGCTGCCTGATTATCAGGCTGTGCTGACCCGGATACAATAAAGCTAATCTTTTTTGTACATTTTCCAGCCCGATCCCTGAAGCATCATCTTTCACCCGGGTATTGATGTGATTGGCAGTATACAGTTGCAGGCGTTCACCATCGATTCTGATACGGGCCTGCAAAGGTTTTTCGGGTTGATTGAGTATGCCGTGTTTAAACATATTTTCTACAAAAGGAATGAGCAGCAGTGGTGCAATGGTTTGCCCCTCAGCCACCCCGCAGCAGGTGTACTGCACACTGTCTTTATTGCGCAGCCTGATGGTTTGGAGATCGATAAAGCTGCTGATGTATTCCAGCTCCCGAACCACGCTTACCTGCCCGGCATCGCTCTCCTTATACATATAGCGCATCAGGTGCGAGAGCTTTTCTATACTGGGCAGCGCCATATCCGAACGGGTGCTGACCAGCGCGTATATATTATTGAGGGTATTGAATATAAAATGCGGATTTACCTGGTTTTTGAGAAAAGTCAGTTGAGCCGACTTCTTTTCCTGCATCAGCAGGTATCTCTCCTCCTGTGCACAGGCATTGTCGTTGAGCACCCAGAAAAGTACGCTGATGATGATGAGTACACCACCAAAATAAATATTGTCGTAAATATAATACGCTATAGAAGTACCCGGGGAATAATTGTTGATGCCCAGCCATTCGGGGAACCACACTTCCTGTACAAGATACCTTACAAGAATAAAAGAAGCCAGCAGCAGGATCCATGACAACCATGACAATGCGATCTTTCTTTTTTTGTACAGCCGGGGCAGGATAACAAAGTAATTGAAATAGAATACCGATGGAAATAATATATACTGGCTGATGGACAGCGGGTCAAAAAAATACCGGAGTTCATGAAGACTTTTATCTGTTATGATCCTGCCGATAACAGAATGCCAGGCAAAATGATAGAACCAGAACATGGCATGCAGCAAAATTTTCACCCATTTTTTCATGGCCTAAAAGTAAGCCCGATTCTGCGTGATTAATCTTTTTCTTCGACCAATACCTTTTTACAGCCGATGAACGCCTCCGGAAGATTCAGGGCAGATACCTTCCCGTTTGTCGAAAAAAACCGGATTTGCTGACGGGTGTCTGCATTTTTACAGGACAAATAACACAATACATACATGAGAACAGTACAGCTTATCCTTTCGCTGCTTTTTTTACAGGGTTTTGCAATGGGGCAGCAGCAAACCATTACCGGAAAGATTGTGGATGTCCGCCAGCAGCCTGTTGCAAATGCCAATATTGTGGTACTCAGTGGCGGAGCAGGCAATAAGGCCATTAAAGGCGGTATAGCCGATACTGCAGGCCGGTTCAGCATCAACCTCAAAGACACTGGTTTGTATATCATAAAAATTACAGCGGTTGGCTACGCCCCCTATACCTCAGCACCGGTAAAGATAGATGCCACCGTTATGCGCCTGCCCGTAATTGTGCTTGCCATCAACCCGCAAACCAATAAGGCCGTGGTAGTACAGGCGAAGAAAAAATTTATTGAAATACAGGCCGATAAAACGGTACTCAATATTGAAAACAGTATTGTAGCTGTAGGTAACTCTGCATTTGAACTCATCAAAAAGGCCCCGGCAGTAACGGTGGATAAAGATGATAACCTGAAGCTGAAAGGGGGTATTGCCAATATTTATATTGATGGTAAGCCCTTTTACCTCGCTGGTGAACAACTCGTGCAATACCTGAAAAACCTGCAGGCAGATGCCATCAGTAAAATAGAGATCATCAGTAATCCCTCCAGCAAGTATGATGCAGCAGGGCAAACAGGCATTATTAATATCCGCCTGAGGAAAAACAAGCAGTATGGTACCAATGGATCCCTTGCCGCAGGCAGTGGTTATGGCCGTTACCCCAAAGCAAGTACCAGCCTTTCCCTGAACCACCGCAATAAATCGGTTAATATTTTCACCGATGCCAGTCTTGGCTATAGCGAGAGCTTTAACAAGCTGACTTACAACAGCGTTATTGCTGATGGTACGGCAACCACTTACCAGGACAGGAGTAACTACTGGCACCCCAAAACCACCTGGAGTTCGTTTAAGGCAGGCATGGATTATGTGCCGGGTAAAAAAATAGTGGTGGGCATACTCATAAAAGGGAATGGGGATAATGAACTGGCGCTTACCGATAATGAAACCACCTTCAGCAGTGCGGGTACGGCAAAACAAAACAGTATTATTACAGCAAAACGTAATGATGCCATCAATAACAGCATGAGTTACAACTTAAACCTCAAAGCCGACCTGGATAGTGCGGGCAGCGAACTGACATTTGATGCAGACTATATCCGGTTTAAAAGAAGGGCTGAAAATACCAATGCAAATATCTTTAGAGACGCAACCGGCAATAACTACCGCATACCATACACTTTCCGTAACCAAACTCCGGCGGATATCCATATCAAAACCGTGAAGCTGGATTTTACCAAAGTATACAACAAAGAAGTAAAGCTTGAAGCCGGCGCCAAGTACAGTACCGTGCAGAATGACAATTACCTCAAAGTAGATTCTTTAGATAATGCCGGGCAATGGGCAAAAGACCTCAGCCGGACAAATACCTTTCTTTATACAGAACGTATTGCTGCGGGCTATATCAACTTTACGCGCGACTGGAAAAGGATCAGCCTGCAGATGGGCTTGCGCGCAGAGAATACCAACTATACGGGCAATAGTATAACACTCAACCAGGTACGCGACAGCAACTACACCAATCTTTTTCCCAGCGTATTCCTTACTTACCGGCAGAATGACAGGAATACCTGGAACGCCAGTTATTCCCGCCGTATCAACAGACCTTCTTACCAGTCACTCAACCCCTTTATCGACTTTATCGACCCCTTTACCCAGTTTGAAGGCAACCCGGGGCTCAAGCCGAGCTTTACACAGTCCCTCGAACTCAAGCACAGTTACAACGATTTTCTATATACCACACTCAGCTACAGCCATACCCGCGCACAAAGTACCAATGTGATTATTCAGGATAAAAATACAGGCGCTGTAAGAAACATTACGGCTAATGTGGGCAATGCCACTTACGCATCGCTCAATGTCAGCGCCAGCTTTCAGCCGTTGAAATGGTGGTCGATGGACAATAACCTCAGCTTCAGCGGAGGCAATTCCAATTCGAACTACCCGGGTTATGCCTTTAACCAGAACTTTTTCAGCATAGACATTGGCAATGAAAACACTTTTCAATTGCCCCGGAAGATAAAAATACAGACCAGCGCCTACTACAGTACACCTTACCGTGATGGTATTACCCGGGTGCGTTCGAGTTATATTGTGAGCGGCGGTGTACAAAAATCGTTGTGGGACGGGCGTGCTTCCATACGGATAAACTACAACAACATTATTGGTCCGTCGGCTTACCGGGCACGCTATCTCGGTGCCGGGCTCAACATTAAATGGATCAACCAATGGGAGGGGCGCCGCATAAGCCTCAATTTCAGTTATAAGTTTGGCAGCAGCGCCGTAAAAGCCAGCCGGCAGCGCCGTTCCGCTTCACAGGAAGAACGAAACCGGGTGAACCTGTAGCCATTGGCAGAAAGCATCTGTGCGGCTTTACGGGTATAAGGAACGCGAGCATAAAGAAGACCTGTAAAAATGCTGCATGTGCCATACCCGGAGAATGCTGTAAAGAATGCCCCGGGCTGTTTGAATACCTCATTATCCGGGTTGCCGGCAGCGTTGTACAATTATGCCGATGCGGTTTCTGGTGCGCAATTTACCCGGGGGTACCGGCTCTTTTACAGGTAAAATCCAGCCAGAGCTGATCAAGACCTTTCCAGTTGGGATGGGCAAAAGGCTTGGGTGATAATTCGTAAAACAAAACAGTTTTCTGCTCATCCGTACAAGCCCTGATGTGTACCTTACAATAAAGCTTTATTGCATTGCGCTGTATAAAGTCTCTCATGTTGATCGTGCCGGTATAGGTTCCAATATCCCCTTTATCAGCAGGTACTTTTTTAAAGGCAGTAGTCACCGGCATCCATTTTTCGGAGGCAGCCCTTGTGCTGTCGGTATTACTCCTGATCAGGCCGGTATAATAGGCTTTTAAATTCCCGGCTATTATTTTTGCATCCGTTTTTGGCGAACCGTCTAAGTACCACAAAAATGCATAGGTCCAGTACCCGTCGCTGTTTACCTTTCCCCAGCCCGGGGTAAAGCGTATGTCTTCAACACCCTGATACCGGATCTGCGGGGCAAAGCTGATGGGGATCAAAAACCGTTCGATTGTCCAGTCTTTCGGTATGGGCAGGTGATAGGGTGCCTCCCAATTATGTCCATCAAACGGGGTTTTTGTGTCCTGCCCGTAGAGGGTTAAAGAGAATAAGGAGGCTGTAATACAGATTATGTATTTCATCTTTTAAAATTTACGCACGTGCGATAAAATGGTATTGTGTAACTGACTGGGAAAAAACTGCTGTTTTCAAATATACAAATAATGCGAATAGTAAATCTCCGCCGGCAATGAAACCTCTCATTGACGGCCTTTTGTACCCTACAAAGCCCTGTTGCTATGCGCTGGGCTTTACAGTACTTTTTAAACGTTGATGTTTAAAATAGGCAACGATTTCTTCTTTTCTCTCCTGAAATATCTTTTGCATTAACGCAACCACTTCTGTTGCGTCCTTACAATATTTTCCGGAAAGCGAATCGCCCCCGTAACCCCGTACCAGCCCTGCGGTAAACCCGTGGTTAGCAGGGGGTTGCTTACCTGTAACTCCCCGGCAGGTTGCCGGTATCCCCTGCGGAAAGGGATGGCTGCCCCGGGGTGTTCACAGAATTTTAACAGTTTTGTCATACAGTTTACCCATAGATATCCCACTTCTCTTTACAGTGGGATATCAGTGGCGCATCAGTGACGCATCAGTGGCGCATCAGTGGGATATCCTACCCGTAGCCCCCGGGTTATAACAGCGGGTTTACCCCGATGTTTACCCCGGGAGTTATAGTCCTTTGGGCAGGCAGTACTCAGTACCTGGTTGGTACTTACTACCGGAACCTCTTATCCTGCTACTAATTACTAACTTTGTTTCATGCATCACTCCAACATCAAATACGGCCTCCCGGCCCTCCTCTGTCTGCTGACGTTTTCCGCCTGTAAGTTCAGGCAGCAGGTGAACACCATTGTGTTTAACGCCCATATCTATACCGTAGATACCGGCTTCAGCACCGCCGAAGCCATGGCCATCCGGGACGGGAAGATACTGGTGGTGGGGAAAAAGGACGATATACTAAAAGATTATGAAAGCGACGATATGGTAGACGCGGGGGGGAAATACATTTATCCCGGTTTTATTGATGCCCATGCGCATTTTTACAACTACGGACTTACCCTCAACAGTGCCAATCTGGCTGGTACAACAAGCTGGGTGGCCTGCATCGACCGGGTAAAAGCCTTTGTGGCCGAACATCCCGTACAACCGGGGCAGTGGATCACAGGCCGGGGCTGGGACCAGAACGACTGGACCGACAAAGCCTTTCCCGACAAAGCCCTGCTCGACCAGCTTTTTCCCAACAACCCCGTGCTTCTTGGCCGCATCGACGGACACGCAGCCATCGCCAACCAGGCGGCACTCAGCCAGGCAGGCATCCTGCCCGGACAACAACTTACCGGTGGTACCATCGAAACCAAGAACAACCAGTGCACTGGTATCCTTATCGACAATGCGGTTGACCTCGTCAGCGCCATCATACCACCACCATCGCATACACAGATCGCCGCAGCCCTGCGCAAAGCAGAGCAAAACTGCTTTGCTGCCGGCCTCACCACCATCGTGGATTGCGGTCTTCTCAAACCCGAAATTGACCTCATCGACAGCCTCCAGCGGGCAGACAGTTTACGGATCCGCATCAACGCCATGCTGTCCGACAGCAGCATCAATTACGACCATTACCTCAAAACCGGCCCCTATGCCACCCCTCGCCTCCGGGTAAATGCGTTTAAACTCTATGCCGATGGGGCACTCGGAAGCCGGGGTGCCTGCCTGCTGCACGATTATGCCGATCGTGCAGGATGGCGCGGGTTTTTACTGAAAGACAAAGCGTATTACCGTAAAATTGCTGCTCTGCTCATCAACAGTGGTTTCCAGGCCTGTACCCATGCCATCGGCGACAGTGCCAACCGCGAAATATTACACATTTATGCCGAAGTACTCAAAGGGCCCAACAACCGCCGCTGGCGTATCGAGCATGCACAGGTGGTTAACCCCGCCGATTTTGACTATTTTGGCCGCTATGCTATCGTGCCCTCTGTACAGCCCACCCACGCCACCAGCGATATGTACTGGGCGGCCGACCGGCTTGGTCCCGATGCCGTTAAGGGCGCTTATGCCTACCAGCAACTACTGGCACAAAACAAATGGATTCCGCTCGGTACCGATTTCCCCGTAGAGGACATCAGTCCGTTTAAAACCTTTTTCGCCGCAGTAGAACGCAAAGACGATAAAGGCTTTCCTGCCGGAGGTTTCCAGCCCGAAAATGCCCTCAGCCGCAAAGACGCCCTCAGGGGCATGACCACCTGGGCAGCTTATGGTAGTTTTGAGGAAAAAGACAAAGGCAGCCTCGAACCGGGTAAGTTTGCGGACTTTATCATCCTCAATAACGACCTGCTCACCTGCCCACCCGATGCCATCCTCAAAACGGTCGTAATCGCCACTTTTGTGGATGGGAAAAGGGTTTATCGCCAACCTTAATACCAACATTTCTTTGCTGGTATTAAGAATGTGTGTATTTTACACATTAAATTGCTTGTGATATGAAGAAAATGATCCTTTTCTTTGGGTTGATCAGTACCTTCTTTCCTGCCTTCAGCCAGTTGCTGTCCTGGACGCAGGAGTTTCCTGTAGACAATAGTGCCATCACCATCGTATTCGATGCATCGAAAGGTAACCAGGGGCTTAACAACTATGCGGGAGACGTATATATCCACACCGGCGTTATCACCAACCTGAGTACAGGGGCGGGCGACTGGAAATACACCGCCACCACCTGGAACAGCAATAATGCCGCCCATAAAATGACCCCGCTCGGCAGCAACAAATACCAGTATGTGATCAGCAATATCCGTACATTTTATGGCGTACCCACCAATGAGGTCATCCGTAGACTGGCGATGGTATTCCGCAGTTACAACCCCACGGGTAGTCCTCTTGAAGGCAAATGTGCTGACCTGAGCGAAAATCAGGGCAATATGTATATCCCCATCAATGGACTTACCGATACCCTGATCCGCATCAACCAACCCTATTTTGAACCCCGGTTTACCCTCTATCGCGAACCCATCAACACAACCGTTGGCAACCCCGTTGCTTTTAAGGGAGTCGCTTCCAAAGCCGGCAATCTTACAGTTTATTATAATGGAACATCAGTTGCCATCGCCAACGCTGCCACAAGCATTACCGCTAACCCGGTGATTACCGCTGCAGGCAACCAGGTACTTCGTATGGAAGCGGTTTACCCCGACCGTACGCTGAAGGATTCCGTGGTGTTTTATATCGCACCCACCACACCCGTGGCCGCATTACCCGCAGGTGTACGCGAAGGCATTAATTACGAACCCGGCGACACTTCTGTAACACTCGTCTTCTATGCTCCGCAAAAAACAGATGTGGTTGTGATCGGTGATTTTAACAACTGGGTAGCCCAAACAGCCTACCAGATGAATAGAACACCCGATGGCAACTATTACTGGAAAAGAATTACCGGCCTTACACCGGGTACCGAATACGCCTATCAATACCTCATTGATGGCAATCTTCGTATCGCTGACCCCTACACACAGAAAGTACTGGACCCCTCACCCTTTGGCGATGCGCAGATCGATGTGGTTACCTATCCCAACCTGAAGCCTTATCCCTTTGGTAAAACGACGCAGATCGCCGGTGTGCTGCAAACACAGGAACCCCAATACAACTGGCAGGTAACCAACTTTACCCGTCCGGATAAAAAGCACCTTATCGTATATGAGGCCCTGGTGCGCGACTTTGTGGGTGCCCACAACTGGCAGGCCATGATCGATACGCTCGGTTACCTTAAAAAGCTGAATATCAATGCTGTTGAACTGATGCCTTTCAGCGAATTTGAAAACAACGACAGTTGGGGCTACAACCCTACTTTCTTTATGGCACCCGATAAATATTATGGTACCAAGAACAAACTCAAAGAATATATCGATAAATGCCACCAGAACGGTATTGCCGTAATCATGGATATCGTATTCAACCACGAATTTGGCCAGGGGCCGCATGCCCGGATGTACTGGAACCCAACGCTCAACCGGCCCGCACCCAACAATCCCTGGCTGAACGAAACCGACAAGCATCCCTTTGGTGTGGGCTACGATTTCAACCACGAATCACCGGCCACAAAGTATTACGTACAGCGCACGCTCGAACACTGGATCAATGAATACAAGATCGATGGCTTCCGTTTTGACCTCTCAAAAGGGTTTACCCAAAATCTTACCAATAATGTGGGGGCCTGGAGTACTTACGATGCAAGCCGTATTGCCATCTGGAAGCGTTATGCCGACAGTATCTGGACACGCAGTCCCAATACCTATATGATCCTTGAACATTTTGCCGAAACCGCGGAAGACAAGGAACTGGCCAATTATGGTTTCCTGCCCTGGGGTAATATGACCAATCCTTACAACGAGGCCACCATGGGCTATAATACCAACTCCAATGTGAGTGGGATCGTGTACAACAGCAGTGAAAGGCAGATGAACTTTCCTCACTCCATGGGATATATGGAAAGCCATGACGAGCAGCGCCTGATGTATAAAAACCTGACTTTTGGCAACAGCTCAGGCAGCTATAACACCCGGGATACCACCACGGGGCTGCGGCGCATCGAGGCAGCAGCAGCATTGTTTTTTACCATACCCGGCCCCAAAATGATCTGGCAGTTGGGCGAGTTGGGCTACGATGTATCCATCAATGCCTGTAGCAACGGCAGCTTCCCCAACAACGATCCCAACAATGACGCCTGCCGTACAGCGCGTAAGCCCTTCCGCTGGGAGTACTACCAGGACGTACGCCGCAAAAGGCTCTATGATGTATTTGCAAGCCTCATCAACCTCAGGCGCACACAGGTGCCTGCTTTCAGCAGCAGTAATATGAATTACAACCTTGTTGGCGCGGTCAAATGGTTTCAGCTTACCGACCCCAGCCTCAGCCTGACGGTTATGGGCAACTTTGATGTGGTGCCGCAAAGCCTCAACATCAGTTTCCAGAACGCAGGTACCTGGTACGACTACCTCACCGGCGCCACATTCAGTGCAACAGGTGCAACACAAAGCATCTCTCTGCAGCCGGGAGAATACCATGTTTATGTCAATAAAAACGTAACCGGTGTGGTAACCACGCCGGTTAATGAAATACCGAACGAGAGGAATGGGCTTGGTTTAAGGGTATTTCCCAATCCCACTGCTACGGGTAGTGCCGTTCTGAAGTACATCGTACCGGCAAACGGACGGATTACGCTGACCCTGGTTAATATAATGGGGCAACCCCTGCAAACGCTTTTTGCCGGCACGCGGGCTAAAGGTGAGTATCAACTGCCGATCGGTAATAACCTCGTCCCCTTAGCCCGCGGAACCTATTTTATCCGTGCGGAGCAGAACGGCAAATCTCATTTTACACAGTTTATCCGCTAACAGTTTATTAATTTCTTGTGGAACAACAGATGATAACGATAACAAACGGCAAGCAACTCAGGCAGGGTAAAACCCTGCAGACCATACAATCGGAGGTGGCCGAAACAAACCGGCTCGCCCTCAGCGTGGATTGTGTCATTTTCGGCTTCGACGAAAACAAGCTCAAGGTATTACTCATCCGGAGCGATCTTAAGAAATATGAAGGAAGGTACTCTCTTCTCGGCGATCTCGTTTATCCCGCCGAAGACCTTGATGCCGCCGCATACCGGATACTCAAACAGCGTACAGGACTGAACGACCTTTACCTCGAACAGGTGCAAACCTTTGGTGCGGTAGACCGTCACCCGGCGGGTCGGGTAGTAACCGTAGCCTATTGTTCGCTGGTTAATGTGCAGCACCACAAGCTTAAGATACTGGAAAATGAACTCCACTGGCACGATGTTAAAAGCGCAGTTGATTTTGCGTTTGACCATAAAGAAATCCTTGATGCCTGCTACGAACGGTTACAGAAAAGAATACAGGAACACCCGCTGGGGTTCAACCTGCTGCCCAAAAAATTCTCTCTCCGCGAACTGCAGAACCTCTATGAGGCCATTCTGGATGTTAAAATGGACCGGCGAAACTTCCGGAAGAAGTTTTTCTCCATGGATTTCTTAACCGATACCAACGAAATGGAGCAGGATGTACCGCATCGGCCCGGGAAGCTCTATAAGTTCAATTACGAGAAGTACGAAAAGAAAAAGAAGAAATGGTTTGGCATCGATTTTTAACCCATCTAAATGGATAATGGCCTGTTATGCAGCATTTTACGCATCGGTGTGGTCTATCCTTATTCCGTTAACTAATTGTTAAGGAATAGAAGGGGTTTAAAAAAAAAGATTTAACAAAAGTTTAAATTTTAAAAAAAAGAGCTTTTATTTGTGTATAATTTACACATTACGATTGCGTAAATTATACACATTCTGTTTTTCAAATTATTTATTACAAAACGATAATGTTTGCTTTATGAGAAGAAGCTTGAAGAAAATCTACGGATTTTTATCGCAAACGATTGCGTTGCTGCTGATCGGTACCGCTGCCATGGCGCAGACGGTTGTTACCGGTAAAGTAACCGACGTTAAAGACAATTCGCCCGTTTCCGGTATGAATGTCACTGCCAAGGGCAGTAGAGTAGCCGTACAAACGGATGGTTCGGGTAATTTTAAGATTACCGTTCCGGCAGGTTCCACAGCACTTATTTTTTCATCAGCGGGTTTCAGCCGCCAGGAAGTGGCACTGAATGGCCGCAGCGCTGTTGATGTGCAGGTTGCACAAAACAATCAGCAACTCAATGAGGTGGTGATTGTTGGTTATGGCGCGCAGAAGAAAAAGGAAGTAACGGGAACCATTTCAAAGATTGGCGCAGACAAGATTGCCAACGTACCCTCCCCCAGTTTTGAGAGTGCCCTTGCCGGTAAAGCAGCAGGTGTAAACATCAATACCAGTGGTGGTATGGCCGGCTCTGGTGCGGTGATCCGTATCCGGGGTATCGCCACGCTTACACAGAGCGGCGATCCGCTGATTGTAATTGATGGTATTCCCGTGGAAAACAACTACGTAGGAGGCGCTACCCGCAACCAGCTTGGCCAGGACAGGAACCCGCTTGGTAACATTGATCCGAATGAAATCGAGTCTGTGGAGATCCTTAAAGACGCTGCAGCCTCCGGTATCTTTGGTTCCAGAGGTGCCAATGGTGTTATCATCATCACTACCAAAAGAGGTAAGGGTAATAAACTCAAGGTGAATTTTGCTACCCGCTTTGGTGTGTCTACTTATTCCGTAAAGCCAAAGTTCGTAGATAAAAATACCTGGCTTGCACTTCGTCAGGAAGCCTGGGAGATGGATGGCAATACCGGCCTCCAGCAAAACCTGCCCGGTGTATCCGGCGGTTTCCCCCTGAACCAGGCACTCAGCGGTGCCGGTACTGATTGGTGGGATCTGGCTACACGCTCCGGTGGCAACCAGAACGTAAACCTGTCGGTTTCCAAAGCAGGCCGTTACATCAACTATTTTATTGGTGGTAGCTTCAGTAACGAAAATTCTTATATTGTCGGGAACGACTATAAACGCTACGGCATTCGTGGAAACTTCGACATCAAACCCATCAAGAAACTTGCTATCGGCGTCAACGCCAGCTTTAATACCGGTGTAAGTAACCTGCTCAACAACGCCTGGAACGGCGGTCTTGGGTTGGCCATGAGTACCGGTCTGCCTTACTATCCCGTCTATAACACTGATGGCAGTTTTTTCCGTGCAAACAGTGGCGTAACCTGGGATTTTGGTGGTGGTAATAACCTCGAAGCCCAGCGGAAATACTCCGATTACCGCTCCAACGAACAACGCTTCAATGGCGGTATCAACGCCGTTTACACCCTTATCAAAGACCTGAATGTAAAAGGATATTTCAATTACAACCAGTCCAATTCATTGTTTGGTGGTTACAAAGCGTTCCTGCTGACAAACCCCAATACGCCAAGACCAGATTCAGGTGATGCCTACAATAACTTTAATAAATACACCAGCAGCCAGATCGGTGTGCAGGTGGATTATCGCTGGAAAATCTCGGAAAAGGCTACCCTTAATGTTATGGGTGGTGCAGAGCAGACAGAAGATAAAACCATGTTCCAGAATTATGGCGGCGTCAGTAATGCTGCCTACTTCAATGGAGGTAAAAACGACGTGTATGAAAGGGAAAAATCAAGGAACCCCCTGGAGATTGGTTTTAATAAAATCCGCCAGAGCCTGTTTACCCGCTTAAACTTCAACTACCTGGGACGTTACTTCCTCCAGGCCTCAATGCGCCGCGACGGCTCCTCTGTATTTGCACAGAAGAAAAACAAATGGGGCTACTTCCCCACAGTATCGGGTAGCTGGGCCATCAGTGAAGAGGCATTTATGCAAAAACAGAAGGTGTTTAATTTCCTGAAACTGCGTGTGGGCTGGGGACTTGTGGGTAACGACAACGTAGATTGGAAAGCAGGCTATCCCACTGCTGATACTTCAAGGGCTACCGGTGGTGGCGGCTACGGTGGTAACCCCACTACAGATGGCCGTATTTCTCTGGGCAACGACAACCTGAAATGGGAAACCACCAATGAAATCACTGCTGCCATTGAATTTGGTATCCTCAAAAACAGGATCAGCGGTGAAGTGGCCTTGTACAAACGTACTACCCAGTTCAACAACCTGCTCACTTCTGTAGCCATTAACGCCTACAACGGTATCGGTGGCAACCAGACGCAGAACCTTGGCGACCTCTACAACCAGGGTGCTGAGTTTACGCTTAACACAACGAACATCCGCAATAAAAACTTCAGTTGGACAACCAACTTCAATATTGCTTACAACTACAATCAGGTAACCAGTATCGGATCGGTATTGCCGGATGCTATTGCGGGTGGTACCAACGAAACAAGGGTACTCCCCGGCCAGCCCATCGGAACCATCTTCACTGTAAGGTATGTTGGTGTTGATCCGGCAGACGGATTGCCTATTTTCCTTGATAAAGATGGCAACCGCACCAAAACATTGAATGTAACTTCCGGTATCGGCGATAAAGTACCGGTAGCCAATGTATATCCTACTTACACCGGTGGTATTACCAATACATTCAAGTATAAAAACTTTGAATTGAATACCCTGTTTACTTACCAGATGGGTGGTCATATCTGGGACAACAGCGGAAAGCGCAGTCTTGGTTATATCACAGACTGGAACATCTATTCTTTCTATGTGGGTAATTACTGGCGTAAACCAGGTGATATTGCAAAATATCCAAGGCCTACCCTTACAGGTTATCCCGGCGTGGAAGGCAACCCCTTCAGCAACAACTCTTCTCTGCAGGTATTCAGTTCAGACTTTATCCGCCTGCGTGAGTTGACCCTTGCCTATTACTTCCCCGAAAAAATGATCAAACGCTGGAAAATGAGCAATGCCAAGTTCTATGTATCTGCATACAATTTGCTGCTGTTCACCAAGTATCCAGTTGGTGATCCTGAAACCGGAAGGGATGGCGAAGGAAATGATGCCCGTAACCAATCGGCCAACTCAAACTTCCTCAACCCGCCATTGTCCAAGTCAATCAACTTTGGCCTGAACGTTAGTTTTTAATCTCTAAATCTGATAACAATGTCATATAAAAAAATTATAACAATCCTGGTAGCCGTCGTGATGGCAGGGATGGGTTGTAAAAAACTGGAATTCACACCGGCGGGTATTGTTTCTCCCACCGATGCTTATAAAACGGAGGCTGATGTACGCGATCTGGTGAGCGGAATGTACCTGCCGATTGCTGGTGGTAATTTCTATGGCGGCCGTATCCAGCGTGTCAGCGAACTGATGAGTGATGTTGCCGATGGTTCTGCCATTACCGGCTATGATGCAGATATCTACAATTTCCGCAGCAGTGCTGATGCAGGCACCATCGAAGTGTACCGTGACGCTTACAATGCCATTATGCGGGCCAATACAACTATCGAGAATATCGAACTCGTTACTTCCTCAGTGGCCACAAAGAACAACTATGAGGGGCAGGCACGTTTTGTAAGGGCCATCAATCATTTTGAAGTGGTTAAACTTTACGCACAGCCTTATGGTTATACGGCAGACAATGGTCACCTCGGCATAGTAATCAAAACCAGGAGTGAATTTGAAGGCAGTCGCAGCCGTAATACGGTTAAGGAAGTATATGACGCCGTTCTGGGTGATCTTTATAAAGCACAGGATCTGTTACCGGCTACCAATGGTGTATTTCCCACCAAATGGGCTGCAAAAGGCTACCTCGCCAGGGTCTACTTTCAGATGAATAAAATGGACAGCGCCTACAAATATGCCAATGAAGTGATTATCGGAAGCGGTGCCACGTTTGACGCCAGTGCTTCTTTTGCCACCAAACGATTCAACAAACCTGTAACTTCCGAAGCAATTTTCTATCTTGTAAACGAAGCGGGTCAGGGCCCCCGTTTTGGTGGCCTCAGGAACGACGGAAATATCGACCAGTCGCTGGCACTGCCCATCACCGCAGCAGCCTATACTGCCGGTGCAGGCAATACCAATGATGTACGTAAAATCTGGTACACCAATGTTACTGGTGGTTTTGGTATCAGTAAGTACAGGATTGCAGATTTTGTAATGCCCGTATTGCATATGACTGAAATGAAACTGATCAGGGCTGAAGCAGCGGCATCGCTCAACCAGAACCTGACAACGGCCATCGGCGACATCAACGATATCACCAACCGGGCTTATGGTGGTACAAAACCACCATTACCCGTATCTGCAACTGCAGCCGCGGTGCTGGCACTGGTAAGGGCTGAACGCAAACTGGAGATGGTGTATGAGGCCGGGGATCGTCTGCAACAGGTAAAACGCATCGGTGCTAAAGGCGAACCCAGCGTAAGCCGCAGCAATGCACCCTGGAACTGCAATGGTATGGTACTCCAGTTCCCTGCGCAGGAATTTAATGTTAATGTCAACTTCCTGCCCAATCCAAGTGGTGGTTGTTTATAATTTCATCTGTTAAACAATAAGATATGAAAAAGTTAATGTTCGCACTTATGGTTTCAGCAACGCTCTATATGGCGGCCTGTAAACCTGAATCGCTTAAGCAATACGAACCCAATTCTGCGTTCAGCCTCAGCAACCTGCAGGGTACCTGGAAGCTTTCAAAAGTAACCCAGCGGGATGAGGATGCCATCCGCAAGGGATTTCCTTATAAGGAGCTTGATCTGACCGCCCCACTGGGTCAAAACCAGGTTACGCTTACGCTGAACCTTAGCGGTACAGCTCCCGGCGCTTATGTGATCAATTACGGCACAGCCGCCAAACTGCTCAAAGTAGGTAATGGCAACTGGATACTGGATGACGTGAACAAACCCGGCAGGTTAACGCTTGCCAGTGGTACCGATTCTGCCAAACTGGTTCTCAGCAGTTATGCCAACCTGCTCAACAATAAACTGATCCTGGTTCAGAAAAAGTTGCTGGCCGGTAAAGAGGTCATCACGTATAATTACGAATTTTCTAAAAACTAAAACAGCAAAACATAGTATATGAAAAAGATATTTTTATCCATGTGTTTTCTGATGACTGCCTTTATCGGGTTTGCCCAAACAGGTACCATTACACTTTCTCCCGTAAGTTTTACCGCAGAAGATGAGGTAACCATTACAGTGGACGTATCCGGAACGGGTATGGCCGGCGAAAATGAATCATATATCTGGATATGGGCCAATGCCAATGCATCAGGCTATCCATCAAAAGATGGCATTTACAACACGGCCTGGACAAACTCTCCCGCCGGTGCAAAAATGACCAAAATCGCCACCAACAAATTCCAGTACAAGTTTGTAGCCACGGCAATGTTTCTGCTCGCACCTGCACAATTGAAACATTTCCAGTTTCTGTGTAAGGCGCAAAACGGCAGTAAGCAAACGCAGGATTGTACGCCACAGGCTTTCGACCCATTAGTTTTTGTGCCTACACTGACAAGGGTATTTCCTAATAAAGTAGGACAGGATGATGCTGTAACCATTTACTTCAACCAGCCACTGGCCACTGTTGAGGCTGAAAAGCGTATGGTGCCGGGCAACTTTATCATTTCTGTGTACGATGTGAATGGCAACCAGGTAGGTGGCGGTGAACAAACGGTAGCTTTAACGGATGAAGGAAATGGCATTTTTTCGTACACTTTTATTCCGACACAGCGGTTTTCAATTCCTGCTTCCCTTAAACTGGGCAAATTTCGCTTCAGGGTAAAAGGTACAGGAAGAGATGCCAACGGTCTGCCTGTAAACGTAGAAACGGCCAACACAGACAAAAATTTTGATCTATAACCATAAAATAGTCAGCAATGAAAAAGTTCAGCATATTATCACTGATTGCTCTGGTATTATTTGCCGGTTGTAAGAAGTATGAATACAACACAACAGAAAACGGCGAAGCGTTGGGTCAGTTTAAACTGACGGCACCAGTTTCCGGCACGGTACTGGTTCTGAATGCGGCCACACCATCCATAAAGGTAGACATCACATGGACAGCAGCCAAGCCCGGCGTAGGCAAAGCCCCAACTTATAAATGGGTAGCGGCATTAAAAACCGGGGGCAATATTGACGCGCCTATCCTGGAAATTCCATCCAACAACAGCGGAGCAGATACCAAACTGACGCTTACTTATCAGCAGATTGACGCAGCACTTGCCTCAAAGGGTATTGCAGCCGCTGCAACGGCCGACCTGATCTGGAGCGTGGTAGCCGATAATGGTTCGCTCAAAGTAAGGAGTGCAGATGTATTTGGTATCAAAATCACCCGCTTTGGCGATGGTGTTACACCATTTACCGTGTATGGCCCGCTCTCCTCTACACAAAACGTAGAACTGGATCCGTCTTCCACCAGCAACAACATCGTATTCAAATGGCAGAAAGCATTACCAGCAGTAGCTGCCAACGCAATAAAATACAAATTGCAGATTGTTAAGGAAAATGATCCTTTTGGCGCACCCTTTATCATGGATGTAGCGAGTGATAATAATGGTAACGATACCACCAGAACGTTCAGCCATAAGGCTTTCTCAGATTCGCTTACTGCACGCGGTTATACGGATCTTGGTGTTATTGCACAGTTAAAATGGCGTGCAGTGGCTACCTCCGGCAACTTCAGTCTTCCTTCCACCTTCAGCAATATTCTTTACATTGCCCGTGAAGTAAAAATGTATATGGTGGGCAGTTTCCAGGGTTGGGATCCGGCAAATGGTATCCGCATGATTCCTGATGTACGTGCGGGCTTATTGAATAATATGTTTTGGTGTTATATTTTCCTGCCGGCCAATACAGAGTTTAAATTCCTGCAGGGTCAGGCCTGGGGTTTACCTGATTATGGCAATGGCGGCGGCGGCAACCTTAGCGCGGGCGGCGGCAATATCCAGGTAGCCACAGCCGGTGTATATCGCGTTAGCATGAATAAGTCCACACTGAAGTTTAATATTTCTGCCGGTCGTATGGGCTTTGTGGGTAGCGCCTCGGCTGCAGGCTGGGATCCGCCCACGACCTTCAGTCTTGCCTCAACGCAAATGAAGTTTACGGGTACCAACCAGTTCCTTGGTGTGCACACCTTCGCTGCGGGTGGCTGGAAAATGATCGACAATAACCAGTGGAACAATGGTTCCAATGCCGTTGATGAAACACGCAGCTATGGTTCTGCAAGTGGTAATAACGGCAAGCTGGAAGTCAATGGTCCAAACTTCCCCGATTTTGCAACCGCAGGTACCTATCGCGTGATCTGGGATGCCAGCGACATTAAGAATCCGAAATATGAGATATACTCCGATCTGCGTATCGTAGGTGCCTTCCAGGGCTGGGATTTCAATTCTGCACCCAGTATGACCTACCAGGGCAATGGTGTATGGAAAAGAACGGGTATGGTACTGCCTGCTGGTGAGTTTAAGTTTGTATCCAAAGAAGGTTGGGACTTTAACTATGGTGGCAGCGGTGGTGTATTGTCAAGAGGTGGTGGTAACCTCAGTGTACCGGGAGGTACCTATACCATCACAGTTGATGAGTACAATAAAACCTATACTATTCTGTAAATGAATATGACGATCGCCGGATAACTCCCGGTCTATTGCATTATCAAAAGAGGCTGTCTCAAAAGCATGAGCAGCCTCTTTTTTATGTAATAAAATTCAAAAATCACTTCTGTAAAAGTCTCTATTGAATGGTGTTTATCAATTGTCGGTTACATTAGGAAATATCAAATAGTAACCCTTCAATTCCTGCTTTTGAGACAGCCTCTTTTTGTATACTATTCGCCGGATATATCTTTGGGATAGGATGGCTCGTCGAAATTGCTATACTTAGCGCTAACAATTGTATAGATAGCTTTTGGGTTATTGCTGTATGGTCACTACAGTCCCCACCGGAATATAGCTGTACAGGTCCTTCATTTCGGTATATTTCACAGAAACACAGCCATCCGTCCAGTTGTAAAAATTATCTACCGTCCATTCCTCATTTGGTCTTGTGGCGTGAATGGCGATACCATTGCCGATTTTGGCACTTGCCGGAACCATACCGTTTTGTTTTCTTTCCTTAAATCTTCTGAAACTTTCCGGGTTAGGATAATCAAGGAGCAGCTCGGGACCCCATTTGGGATGGATCTTTTTCAGGATCACTTTAAAAGTACCGTCAGGCGTTCTTTTATCACCTTCGCGGAACTTATCGCGAAGATCTTTGCTGCCGAATACAACGGGGTAAGTGGCATACCAGCCTTCCTCATCATATACTTTCAACTCATAATCACTTTTATCAACAATGATGTAATAGGGATTCCCGGTACTGTCTGTTGTTTTCGCGGTTTTTATTGCAGCAGGTTTTGCTGTAGCGGATGTTTTGCCCCGGTTACTCTTTTTACGTCCTTTTGCGGGACCAAAAGCCAGCAGGCTGAAAGCTGCTGTGACTAATACCAGTGAATAAAGGATTCTGAATGTCATGCCTGAACTTTTGTTTGCTGCTGCTTATTCAAACGCCGTGCCACCCCATTTTATTTTATGCCGGGTACTCAGGGCGGCAGTGATTTAACAGATTTTTAATATAATGAAAAACCGGCTTTCACAGACCCTTATCCGGGGCCGGAGAAGCCGGTTTCACTTATCCGAATGATGGAAACACGTTTGTAACCTGTTAATGAAACACCTTTTGCTCAAGCGTCTTGGCCTCGTCAATCATTTTCTGCAATTGTTCGGCAGAGGGAACACGGCCTGACAGATTTTTGGCGGTATTAACTTCTGCCATTTTATCGTGCAGGTTTGATGCATTACGGGTAGCAAATTCTTTTACCGTATCCACACCAGCAGCTTCAAGCAGTTCTGAGAATTGTCCGGCCACGCCGGTAATGCGATGAAGGTCGGCATGGTTGACCCAGGTCAGTATCCTGCCATCATCGATACCGGTAGCGTCAGCGAGTGCTTTTCGTCCCGCACGGGTACCGCCTTTTTCCAGAAGATCGTCTGTAGTATTAATGCCGGCAGCGTTGAGTTTTTCCGCATACACGGGACCGATGCCTTCAATGTCGATAATGTTGTACGCCATGATTTACTTTTTTGGTTAAAATGAGCCACTAATATCTGATAAATCTTTCATAGCGCGTAATTTTTTTATCAACGGATTACGGGGAAAAACCGGTACTGGAGATTGTATTCACTATCCCGCCCCATCAGCAATGGCTTCCGGGGCAAGGATAGAGAAGAGAGAAGGTTTACCAGTTGCTCAGGCGGATGCCGATATTGTAAGGTTTAAAATCAAGCCCGTTGCTGAACATCGATTTTGGGCTGTAAGAGCCGTAGAAGCGAACAGGACCAAGCCCAAGTTCTGCGATATAAGATATCTTGAAACGCTCAAGGTCGTAATCTCCTTTATTTTTTTGTTTACCACGTTCGCCGCTCTTTTGTTTGTTGCGCTGGCTGTAGAGGTATCCTGCACTTATGCCTGCGCTGAAGCTCAGCCCCCTGCCTTTGTAAACCGGGTTGGTGGTAAAATTAAGCATGATCGGCACCGTGAGATAGTCGGCAGCCAGCTTATTTTTTACAAATGCCAGGGAATCACGGAGTATAAACGGCCCGCTGTTGACATTATAAGGCGGATAGGGGTTGGCTCCGCTTTCCCGGAAGCTGATATTCGACTTGAAACGGTAGTTGTTCAGCTCCAGCCCGAGGCCATACTTCAGGTTAACATGGTGCTTGATCAGGTTGAGCCGCTGCATAAAGAACCAGATATTGACATTGACGCTTTTGCCTGCCCGTAACTTAAAATCATTGGCACCAAGTGCAGGCTGACCCGGACGATTGGCAAAATACCCGGAGGGAACATTGGCATAATTGGTATTATCGTTGTAGTTGGCGAAACCCAGATCAACAATCCACCAGTTGGTGCTGATATTGGAAGGATTATTGCGCCTTTTTCGGCCGATACGGATGTCCATATCCCTGTCGCGGCCCCCGTTTTTACCGCCTTTTTTTACAATAACAATATTGCCGATCCTGATGGTATCGCCCGATTTGTTACCCGTGCTGTCTTTTTGTGCACTGGCCGACAGGCATAGCAATACCACAGCCATCATTGATGTAAACTTTTTCATGTAAATATTTTTTAGTGATTATCGTGCGGCAATTTCAAAGTTAGCTACCATTATACCTTTTCCACCATCGGGTTTGACCCCGGTATTACGAACAAATACCCTTTTGATTTTCCTGAGTAAACCGCGTAATATCGTTTTTGTACCCGGCTCCTGGCCGTTATCGTCAAAACTGGCCTGCTTACTTACGGCAGGAGAGGTTTTTACTGCTGCAATTGTTGCAATTGCTGTTGTTGTTGCGGCAGTACTGCTGACCTGTTGAGCCGGTGTGGACGATGGTGGTGCCACCAGCGCAACATCATTCTTCCCGGTTAAGTCGTTGTTGCCTGCTGGTACAGATGTTACGTCCGGCAATTCGTTTTCGTTACTCAGGAGGTTGTTAATATTTTGTAAAAGGGGTTTACGTTGCTGACTCCTGGTTGCTAATGCACTATCCGTTACTATTACGACATTACTTTTTGATACTGTCTTTGTCTGCTTTGGTGCAACCGTAGCGGTAAGGGTTGAGGAAGACAATTTTTGGGTGTCTGATACCGATGGTGTAACAGCAGCAGTAGATGATGCTGTTGCGGGCAACGTAGTATTACTGCCTGTACCTGGTGTTGCAACGATATGCGGTGTTGTAGCGGGAATGCCTTGTTGTTGTACAACAGCAACAGGGTTTTTATCATTGTATGTTCTGTTGATGCCGATTACCGCCCATGTGCCGAACCCTGCCAGTACGGCTGCGGCTGCCAGTCGCCACCACCGGAAAGCAATAACACGGGCGGGTGCCTGGCGGTAGAGCAGGGCTTTATTTTCAAATACCACTATGTCCCCGGGATCAGATTGCGTTTTTTGAAGCAACTGCCATTCCTGCTGAAGCAGGGGATTGGTTGCTATTGCTTCGGTAAGATCGGTTGCAAGCCGGGTATCCAGTTCGCCATCAAGCATGCTGAGGAGTTGCTCCTGTGTGGATTCGCTCATCCGGAAAAGCTGGCTTTTGCCGGTAAAATGGAAGGGTTCGGGTTTCAGTACCGAACGAAGCAAACTATCCAGTTCTTCGCGAAGATCCGGATGAAGTGCTACAAAATCGTCCACGGCTTTTTTATCATCTACCGACAGTTCGTGATCTGTGTAGCGTAAAAAAAATGATTCGTAATTATCGCGGTCAATTGTCATGTGTCTGATGGGGGGGTGGTATAACCCCCTGATATCCATTGTTTACAATACATTCTCCAATTTTACTATATACTCCCGCAACAGTAACCTTGCCCGGTGGAGATACACTTTTACCTGGCTTTCGTTGAGCTGCATTATTTTACCGATCTCTTCATACGTATAACCCTCATAATCTTTCAGCATAACCAGGCTGCGCTGTGTATCATTAAGACGGGACAGCGCCTCATTCAGCAAACGTTTTGTATTCTGCTGCTGTCCTGTATTGCCTGCTGCGTTCTCGTCAAAATGTTCCCGCAACGTGATCCGTTTATGCTTCCTGATGTGGTCTATCATCTGGTGATAGGCCACGGTAAAAAGGTAACTCTTGCTGCGTGCATTGTCCACATTTTCGCGGTTTACCCATAGTTTTTCAAAAGCACACTGTACCACATCCCGGGCATCTTCTTCGTGCCGCAGGTTCTTCAGGATAAAACGATATACGTTATCCGCATAAAGGTTTACGCAATGGTTATATTCTCTCTCCGTCATACATTTTGGATGCTTCTCCACAAGCCGCAGTAATGGCTTTGTAGTGAAACGCGTCAATGTTATTTAAAGTTACAGTAAAAGTAAAAATCAGACAGAAAAAGGCGAAAAGATGGGGTCGTAGCGTGGAGAAACCATCTTTTTACCCTCTTTACAGCATTTCAGGGCGGGCTTGTTGCAGGGCATAGGCGTTACTGCATCACCAGTTACGGGGGTAACGGCCAGAATAGTCAGTGAAACACTGAGTATGGAGATAAACAGCAATATTGATTTTTTGGCGATCATGTTTTGATACAACGAAATTAGCCGTTAAAAGTTACAAAAGGCTGTTTTAAATGTTAAAACTCTTTAACGGTTTGTGCTGAAATGCAGCATGCCTTACTTATTTTTGCCCATTCAATAACAGGCTATGAATGAAAATTTTGTAAAACGGATCGGTGCTGCTGTTGCAGACATCCGGGAAGCGGGTTTGTATAAAGCAGAACGCATCATTACCAGTGAACAGGGCGCTGAGATCGTCGTTAATGGCAAAACAGTACTGAATTTTTGTGCCAACAATTATCTCGGTCTTTCATCTCACCCCAAAGTAGTGGAAGCGGCAAAGCAGTATATAGATCACCGGGGCTATGGTATGAGTAGTGTGCGCTTCATCTGCGGTACACAGGATATTCACAAAGAACTGGAGCAGAAACTGGCCGGCTTTCTCGGTACAGAAGATACGATTCTGTATGCTGCGGCATTCGATGCGAATGGCGGGGTATTTGAGCCCCTGTTTGATGAGCAGGACGCCATTATTTCCGATGCACTCAATCATGCGAGCATCATCGATGGGGTAAGGCTTTGTAAGGCTGCACGCTATCGTTACGAGCATAACAATATGACCGATCTGGAGGCAAAGCTCAAAGAAAGCGCCGGGGCACGCAGCCGCGTCATCGTTACAGATGGTTCTTTCAGCATGGATGGAACCATTGCACAACTTGATGTCATTTGTGACCTTGCCGACCGCTACGACGCTATTGTCATGATTGATGAGTGCCATTCCTCGGGTTTCCTTGGTAAAACTGGCCGGGGCACGCATGAATACCGGGGTGTGATGGGTCGGGTGGACATAATTACCGGTACACTTGGCAAAGCATTGGGTGGTGCCAGCGGAGGATTTACCAGCGGGCGCAGGGAAATTATCGAGATGCTTCGCCAGCGCAGCCGCCCTTATCTCTTCAGCAATACGGTAGCTCCGAGTATCGTAGGGGCGTCTATTACGGTACTGGACATGCTCAGCGAAACGACCGTCTTGCGCGACCGCCTGGAACACAATACCCGGTACTTCCGGTCAAAAATGACAGCAGCAGGGTTTGACATCAAGCCTGGAGATCACCCTATCGTTCCGATTATGCTCTATGATGCAGTGGTGGCGCAGCAGTTTGCGTCAGCTTTGCTGGAAGAGGGCATTTATGTGATCGGATTTTTCTTTCCTGTGGTACCAAAGGGACAGGCCCGTATCCGGGTACAACTGAGTGCGGCACATGATCAGGCCCATCTGGACAAGGCCATTGCTGCCTTTGCCGGTATCGGGAAATCACTTGGTGTCCTCAAATAGGTTATACTGATGCTCAGGTCATATCTATGCTTCTGTGCTGCTTTTGTCCCGGTGCTTTGGCCGGGAAATGCTACAGCGGCGCATCTGTGATACAGGGTAAAACGATTCCTGATCATTACGAGGTATCGGGCAATAAAATGCGGGTATTTTTCTGCAGTTTTTCAACGGATACAAAAACTACAGCAGGTAAGGGTAATGATGACGTACCTTTGGTGGGTAGTTACCGGGTAACAGAGTTCCAGGCAGGTACACTTACCCGCGTACAATAAAGCGCGTTTAAAAAACGCTTCTCATGATTATGACAGCAACAGCAACAACATTTAAAGCAAAAAGCGTGGTCAAATCGGCGGATATCGAACACCGCCGGAAGATCAACTTTAATATCGGGCGCTACAATGCTGTAGTACCACAGGGCAAGGCACAATTTACAGATGTGCACCTGGCAAGGGAGCGCGCCAAGAATATCAAATGGCGTGCGATTGAAACCCTTGACCAGCAACTGGAAGAATTTGAATTGCATTTCACCCGTCGCGGCGGAAAAGTAATCTGGGCAGAAACGGTAGAACAGGCACAGGAAGCGATACTGAAAATCTGTAAAGAAAAAAACTGCCGTACACTGGTCAAAAGCAAAAGTATGGTGACAGAGGAAATCCACCTCAATGATTTTCTGGCCAGGCATGCTATTGATAGTGTGGAAACCGATCTGGGTGAATATATCCAGCAATTGGATGGGGAAGCGCCTTATCATATTGTAACCCCGGCCATGCATAAGAGTAAAGAAGATGTAGCCAAACTGTTTACAGAAAAACTGGGAACGCCGCCAAACCTGACCCCCGAACAATTAACCCTTGTGGCCCGCCAAAAATTGCGTGAGAAATATGTGCAGGCTGAAGTGGGTGTTACCGGTGCTAACTTTATCATCAGCGACACAGGGGCTATTGCCATTACCGAAAATGAAGGAAATGCAAGACTGAGTTGCGCCTGGCCAAAAACGCATATCGCCATTGTTGGTATTGAAAAAGTCATTCCATCACTAACCGACCTGGGCCTCTTCTGGCCGCTGCTTTCAACTTTTGGAACCGGGCAAAAAATAACTGTCTATAATACCATTGTAGCAGGCCCCCGGCAAACCGCTGAAAGTGATGGTCCGGAGGAGATGTATGTAATCCTGCTGGACAATGGCCGTACAAACATATTGGCAAATCCCCGCAGCCGGGAAAGCCTGTACTGTATCCGTTGCGGCGCCTGTCTCAATGCCTGCCCGGTGTATAAAAATATAGGAGGCCATGCTTATGGGGTTACGTATAGTGGTCCGATTGGCAGCGTTATTACACCCCACCTGGCGGGAATGGACGATTATAAGCACCTCAGTTTTGCGTCATCGCTTTGTGGTAATTGTACCGAAGTGTGTGCGGTGAAGATCAACCTCCACGAACTACTGCTTGACAACCGCAATATTTCTGTTGAACAGGGTATGGTGTCTTTCAGCGAACGATGGGCCTGGAAAATCTGGCGGATCGCTTCGCTCAACCGGCGTATGATGAATATGGGCAACGGTAATATCAAAAACCGGATGGTGAACAAACTGTTTAAAGGATGGCGTAAGCATCATGATACGCTCGACTTCAGCAAAAAAACCTTTAATGAAATGTGGAAGGAAAGGTATAAGTCATAAGCCATTGGCTGTGGTAAATATCGTTTCCCACACCCTCAACCCACTATTATTTTGCTGCTGATATATACACATACAGATTCACCGAGGCTGCGGTACATTATCCGTTTTATATTTACAGAACTGATCCCTGTAACCGTTGAATTGACAACCGATCCTGATGTATTTGCACGCCACGACGGCCCGGGTATCAATTACAATACCCTTCCTTCATCTGCCAACGCCTTTCACCTGCCCAATGTTCATTTGCTTTTTGAGGATGACATAAAGCAACAGGAGATTAATTTCGTGGTCAATAGTGGTTATACCGCATTTTACCGAACGAATGGGGGGGATATGGGTTTTGATATTTTTGCGGCAACCTTCTACCTCATCAGCCGTTACGAAGAATACCTGCCTTACCAGGTGGATGACTACGGGCGGTATGCCTATACCAATGCTGCGGCCTGGAAGGGTGGCTTCCTGCAACAGCCCCTGGTTCACCAATGGGCGGCCGATTTGCAACGGCGTCTGCAACAGCGTTGGCCTTCCTTTACTGTGCAGCGAAAACCCTTCCGTTTTATGCCCACTTATGATATTGATATGGCCTATGCCATCCGGTATAAGCACTGGCTGAAGTCATTGGCCCGCGGACTGTTGCAACCTGCCGGTATACCAGAACGTTTGCGGGTGATGCTGGGCCGGGCAAAGGATCCGTTCGACAGCTTCGACTGGTTGCACGAACTGCACGAAACCTTCAACCTCAATCCTGTTTATTTTTTTCATGTGGCGGCGCGCAACGGGCGCTATGATAAGCAGATTCTGCCGCAGCAACCTGTGATGCAGCACCTTATTGCCGATCATGCCAGTCGTTATACTGTGGGGTTACATCCTTCCTGGCAAAGTGGTGATGATACGGGCTTGCTAACGACAGAAAAGACTACCCTTGAAGCCATAACCGGGCAACCGGTTACCCATAGCCGCCAGCATTATATACGTCTTCACCTGCCGGGCACCTATGGTCATTTGCTGCGGGCAGGCATTACCAACGATTATTCTATGGGTTACGGCAGTATCAATGGGTTCAGGGCATCCGTAGCAGCACCTTTTTACTGGTTCGATCTTGAGCAGAACCAGGAAACACCCCTGCGCATTCACCCCTTCTGCTATATGGATGCCAACAGCTACTATGAACAGCAGCAAACACCTGCAGCGGCATTGACTGAATTACGGCATTACTTCACTATATGCAAGGCTGTGGATGCCCCGCTCACCACTATCTGGCACAATAATTTTTTGGGTACCGATCCGGTTTTTGCGGGTTGGCAGGAAGTATATGCAAGGTTCGTGGATAGTATATCCGCGCCTGATGCCTGAAGCGTGTACCCCATCACTGAACCTGTATACAAACCTGCCGAAAAGGTGTGCATAGCTCCCCCAAAACCTCCGTACCTTCGCACCCATATGAAAGCAATCATAGCACAACTGAATGAACCGCAGCAGGAAGCAGCATTGCATGTAAACGGACCGATCATGATTGTGGCCGGAGCGGGTAGTGGCAAAACAAAGGTACTCACCACACGAATCGCCCACCTGATGTCGATTGGTGTGGATGCCTTCAATATACTGGCCCTCACTTTTACGAATAAGGCCGCCGCAGAAATGAAAGAGCGTATCGGTAAGATACTCGGCGGCAGTGAAGCACGAAACCTTTATGTAGGTACTTTTCACAGCGTTTTTGCACGTATCCTGCGTGCCGAAGCCAATAAAATCGGGTATCCCAACAACTTTACGATATATGATACAGATGACGCCAAAAGCGTTGTAAAAACGGTCATCAATGAGATGAACCTCGACGACAAGCAGTACAAGCCCAATGTAGTGTACAACCGTATATCTGCAGCCAAAAATGCATTAGTGGGACCAGCCGCTTATATGAACGACTGGGCGCTCCAGCAGGAAGATACCCGCGCCAACCGGCCGATGACCGGTCATATTTACGACAGCTATGCCAAACGCTGTTTTAAAAATGGCGCCATGGATTTTGACGACCTGTTATTTAAAATGTACATCCTGCTGACGACTAATCCTGAATCGTTGAGTAAATACCAGCGAAAGTTCAGATACATCCTTATTGATGAGTATCAGGATACAAACCCCGCGCAGTATGAAATTATCAAACTGCTGGGTGCTATGCATGAAAATGTATGCGTGGTGGGTGATGATGCGCAGAGCATCTACAGTTTTCGTGGTGCTACCATTGAAAATATTCTCCAGTTTCAGAAGGATTACGATAATGTAAAAGTGGTGAAACTGGAGCAGAACTACCGCAGCACACAAAATATCCTGCATGTGGCCAACCAGGTCATCAGTTTTAATAAGGGGCAGATCGAGAAAAGATTGTTTACCGAGAACGAAGAAGGGGAAAAGCTGCGGCTGGTACGTACTATGACTGATAATGATGAAGGTAAATTTGTTGCAGATACGATACAGGAACAGAAACTGCGTAACCATTATTTCAACCGGGATTTTGCGATTCTTTACCGCACAAATGCACAAAGCCGGAGTTTTGAGGAAGCGTTACGCAGAATGGGGATTGCCTACAGGATTTATGGCGGCATCAGCTTTTACCAGCGGAAAGAAGTAAAAGATTTTATTGCTTACCTGCGTGTAGTGGTGAATCCGAGCGATGAAGAGGCGCTGAAGCGGATCATCAACTTCCCGGTAAGGGGTATTGGCAAAACTTCGGTGGATAAAGCAGTGCTTTTTGCCAACGAAAACAACCTGACGATGTGGCAGGTACTGGAGAAAGCCCAGACCTTTGGATACAAGGCCGGTACGCTCGAAAGCATTGGTAATTTTGTGACGATGATCAGGATGTTCCGTAGTGAACTGGCAAAGAAAAACGCCTACGAGCTGGCAGTGATTGTAGGCAAAAGTACAGAGATTGTAAAGGAGTTATTTAATGATAAAACAGCCGAGGGGCTTGCACGATACGAAAACGTACAGGAGCTGCTCAACTCCATCAAGGAGTTTACAGAAACGCCACTGAATGAAGAGGATGGGGAAGTGGGTGAGAAAGACCTTGGGGCTTATCTGCAACAGATTACATTGCTGACTGATGCAGACGATGATAAGGAAGACAGCGATGTGGTAAAGCTGATGACGATTCACGCAGCAAAGGGGCTGGAGTTTCCGGTGGTATTTGTGGGAGGCCTGGAAGAAACGCTTTTCCCGAATGCCATGGCGATCAATACACGGGAGGAACTGGAAGAGGAGCGCAGGCTTTTTTATGTAGCCATTACACGTGCCAAAGACAGGCTCTGGCTTACCTATGCCAACGCGCGCTACCGCTTTGGCCAGTTGCAACAGAATGATCCCAGCAGGTTTATTGATGAGATACCCGAAGCTAATGTGGACAAGAGCTATGCAGGTGGTGGTGCACGCAACAATTGGGGCGGTGGTGGTTCTGCTCACGAACGTATGAACAGGGGTTTTGGTGGTGGCTGGGGCAATAGTGCTGCACAGGCTGAAAAGGCTTATGGTCCGCCCCCGGCCAAAAAAACCACTACCCCCCCCTATCTTCCGGCCAAGCCGGCTACCCGGGTGGTAGAACATACCCCTGCTGCCGATTTTACGGCCAGCGATACCAGTAACCTGCAGGCAGGCCAACGTGTGGAACACCAGAAATTTGGTTTCGGTGAAGTGAAAAAAATTGAAGGAAGTGCGCATAATCCCATTGCTACCGTTCAGTTTGAACTCAATGGCGAGAAAAAAATTATGCTGAATTACGCCAAACTTCGCATAATCAGCTAATAGGTCCCTGCAAATGGCCGGATAGCGGAAAACCAAACCTTTGTTTTCTGCGTATGGTGTAGTTGCAATAAATATTTGGTATCTTAAACATCTTATTCCAACTACTGCATGGCACGTAAACTGGCTGACATACTTACTACCAACCGACGCCGGTATTTTACAGGCAGGGAAAAGGAACTGCAAACCTTTAAAGCTATTGTGCAGCAGGCCTCGCTGTCAACCTTTCTACTGTACATTTACGGACCGGGCGGACAGGGGAAAACGACCCTTGTTAAAGAATATACCGATACCTGTGCCAATATGGGCATACCTTTCCTGCACCTCGATGGCAGAGACCTCAATGCTTCTCCTGATCATTTTACGAATGCTTTGCAAACAGCCTTGCAGACAACGGATAGTATATTTGAGGCCCTTCAGAACCGTGGCGAACGATTTGTACTTTTTATCGATACCTATGAAAAACTGAACCCTATTGACGATTGGATACGGCAGGAATTTTTACCCCAGATGCCGGATAATGTACTTACTGTAGTCAGCGGTCGACGCCAGCCTTCAAAAAAGTGGATAGTCGACCAGGGCTGGCAACAACTGATGAAGACCCTGCACATCCGTAACCTTTCACCTGCTGAGAGCCGCGAGTTTCTGATACGGCGAAGCCTTCCCGAAACAGAGTTGGATAAAATACTCGACTTTACACATGGACACCCCCTGGCACTGAATGTGGTGGCAGATATGTACGACCAGTTTCCGGGAAAGCAGTTCAGTCCCGAAGAATCGCCCGATATCGTACGTACCCTGCTGGAGAGCTTTGTACAGAAAGCACCGAGCCCCGCTCACCGCATTGCACTCGAAATATCAGCCATCGTCTATATTAATACTGAATCGTTGCTGCAGCAGGTAATGGGTGTGGAAGATGCAAGCGAACTCTTTGAGTGGCTGCAGGAGCTGTCTTTTGTGGAAAACAACCGTCACGGCCTTTACCCGCACGATCTGGCCCGTGATGCCATCTGTGCCGACCTGCGCTGGCGCAACCCCGACTGGAACAAGGAACTCTACAATCGTATCCGGCTGTATTATACAAGTAAGCTCGACCAGGTTCTGGGTGATGAAATGCGGGTGCTGTTGTTTATGCTCAACTTCCTTCACCGCCAGCATCCGATGGTACGTCCTTATTTCGACTGGCAGGAAACGGGTAGCTACTGGATGGAAATGATGCAGCCCCAGGATCAGGAGGCCATACGAAGCATGACAGCCCGGCATCAAGGACCGGAAGGAGAAAAAGACCTTGAATATTGGCTTGCTCATCCTGCTGCACAAACGTGGGTATTCCGCAATTTTGAAAAAACACCTTGCGGGTTTATCGTGCGGATAAACATTAATGAACTCGCCAATGAAGAAACCATCCCCGATAAAGCCATTGAGGCCGCAATGCAATATGCCAGGGAAAAGTTCAATCTGCGCAAAGGTGATGTATGTACCGTTTTCCGTTTCTGGATGGCAGCCGATACATACCAGGGGGTAAGCAACCTGCAGAGCAGTATCTTTCTGGCTATTGTACAATATTACCTCTCCACCCCGGGATTGGCCATTACGCTGCTCAATTGCGCCATGCCCGAATTCTGGAAGATGGTACTCACCTATGCCAATCTCGAACACCTGTCTGCCCTTGACTTTAAGGTAAACGGGTTGCCCCATGGCTGGTATATGCACGACTGGCGAAGAACACCGCCGGGTACCTGGCTCAACCTGCTGGGGCAGCGTGAACTGGGTTTTGAACCCGAACCAAGCCGTGAAAAGCAGCGGCTGCAGATGATGGTGCTGAGTGAAGAGGAATTTGCCACCAGTGTATATGAAGCACTAAAAGATTATCAGAGTGATAAAAAGCTACTCGCGAACCCGTTGCTGCGCAGCCGCTTTGTGATGCAGTACGCTGATAATGATACAGACACCACCATACTGCTGGCTTCACTCAAAGATTGCCTGGGCGATGCCACTGATCAGATAAAAGAGTCGGTAAAGGATGAAAAATTTCACCGGGTATTATTCCGTACTTTCTTTAATCCTGTAGGCAGCCAGGAACAGGTGGCAGACTACCTTAATCTGCCTTTCAGTACTTATCGCCGGTACCTGCGCAAAGCGGTAAATTTGGTTACTGAGCATTTATGGCAATTGGAAATTGAAGGGAAGTAAGCGCCCTGATATGATTCAGGAATGATGTATTGCCTGATCCCTGTTATGTAAGGGATTCAGGTCAGCGCCATGTAAACACGGAACAACCCACTATTCTCCCTGATCAATAGAACAGATATCAGCCAGGTTTTGTACATTAGCATGATCAGTCATTTTTGCCAACGGGCTGAAGTGAAACTTTTACAATTTCACCCTTTACTGTGTTATAACTTTTTGTGATAAACTATAAAACAAAACATATGCGGGTAACAACATCAATTCTCCTGCTGATTTTTACGCTTGGCTGTACCGGTACAAAAAACGCTTCGGCAAAATCTGGTAAACTGAACGGAACCTGGATACCCGCCGAACAGGAGTTCAGCGGTACAAAGCTGCTGAAAGCAGCATTCGAAAAACAAAAACTTATCATCAGCGACAGTAACTATACGCTTATTGCGGAGAGTGTTGACAAGGGCGTTGTGCGTTTTCATGGTGATAAAGCGGACATTTATGGAAAAGAAGGCGTAAATGCCGGCAAACACTTTACCGCATTGTATAAGTACGAAAATGAATGGCTAACCATCTGTTACAACCTCAAAGGGGATGCTTATCCCGAATCATTTACAACAGCTGGAAAACCAATGTTTTTTCTTTCCGTTTTCAAAAAAGAACAATAAAAAGCATTCCTATAAAATCAGGTGCATCCGAAATGATGGGGTTCATCCCGATAAAACCTTATCCGGCTATGAGCGGGCGGGTGTAAAAGGAGTAAAACCTGCGTGCATGAGTGATACTGCAGGCGGCGAAGGTATAACGCACAGGATGAAGATGCAAAGAGCAGGATAAAACGCCGGGTAGTGATCTGTTATTCCTGGTCACCATTCCAAACATTATTTCGCACAGCCACCAAAAATTAATTAGGTTTGCTGCTTAAATATTGCAAGTAATATGAAGAAAATTTTCATCTCGGCGCTGCTGTCCCTCAGTTTGTTCCGGGCAAGTGCCGATGAAGGTATGTGGTTGCCCATGCTCCTTGGCGAACAGGTGTATAAGGATATGGTTAAGCGCGGCCTAAAACTCACCAGTGAGCAACTCTACAGCGTCAACAAATCAAGCATCAAAGACGCTATTATCATTTTTGGCGCTGGTTGTACGGGCGAAATTGTAAGTAACCAGGGTCTTATCTTTACCAACCACCACTGTGGTTATGATGCCATCGCCAGTGCATCAAGTGTGGAGCACAATTACCTGAAAGACGGGTTTTATGCCTATAATAAAGATCAGGAAATACCTTCGAGGCTTACGGTACAATTCTTAGACCGTATTGTTGATGTTACTAAAGAAGTGATGGATGGTGTACAGGGGCTGAGTTGGGCCGACCGGGCAAAAAAAATACCTGATGTCTATAAGTCGATTACGGATAAGGTACTGGATAAGGACAATGGTATATCCGGAAGGGTATACAGTATGTTTAACAATAACCAATACCTGATGTATGTATACAAGACTTACCGGGATGTTCGTCTTGTTGGTGCACCTCCTGAAAGTGTGGGTAAGTATGGCGGAGATACTGACAACTGGGAATGGCCCAGGCATACCGGTGATTTTTCAGTATTCAGGGTTTATGCGGACAAAGAGGGTAAGCCTGCTGATTACAGTAAGGATAATACCCCCCTTAAACCTAAGAAATTCCTGCCGGTATCCATCAAAGGGATTAAAGACGGCGATTTTGCAATGATTTTTGGCTACCCGGGCAGTACAAACCGTTATGAAACTTCTTATGGTATAAAACTTCGCAGGGATATTGATAATCCATCACTGGTTAACCTGCGCGATGCCAGGCTTAAGTTTATGTACGAGCAGATGATCAAGGATCCGGCTGTAAAACTCAAGCTGGCCAGCAATTATGCCAGCGTAGCCAATTACTGGAAATTTTATGATGGTGAAAGTAAAAAACTGCACCAGTTTCACACCTATGAAGCCAAACAAAAGTCAGAGCAGGATTTTATCAATTGGGCCAAAGGGAAGCCTGAGTACGAAAACATTTTTGCAGAGTATGCGAAAAATTATACTGCCTGGATGCCGTATGCCAAACACCGTCAGTATATGCGGGAAGGTATTGTGGGTTCACCGCTTGCGGCATTAGGCTCCTTTATGCTGCAGGTGGAAGATGCCCTTGTGAAAACGGATACAAAGCCGGATGACCTGAAAAAAGCAATGGCCGCCGCCGCTGCTGCCCGGAAAAACTTTATGGCCAGTGAAGACAAACCCAGCGATGAAAAGATACTTGCAACGATGGCAATGATGTTTTACAATGATATTGACAAGGCACAGCACCCCATCGGTTTTTATGAGGGACTTAAAGCAACTTTTGGCGACCTCAGGGAAGAATCAACATTTAAAACATGGGCCAGGCAGGTTTTTGCGAATACAATGTTTCTTGATGATGCAAAGTGGGCGGCATTTGCAGCCAATCCTGATGGACTCACCCTGCAAAATGATCCTGCGTTTGCTTTTGCGAGTGCGTTCGTGAAAAACTATAATACAAAGTATGCGCCATTATACACAGTCTTCAACAACCGCAACAACGAATTGGGTAAATCGTATATGAAAGGTATGATGGAAATGAATCCGGTAGCCGCTAAAAAAATGTACCCCGATGCCAATTCGAGTATGCGGGTAAGTTTTGGGAATGTAAAAAGCTACCGGCCGCGTGATGGTGTTTTTTACGACTATGTTTGTACGGGTAAGGGTATCCTTGAAAAATACAAACCAGGCGACTATGAATTTGACCTGCCTGCCAAACAGGTAGAGTTGCTGCGTAACCGGGATTACGGACAGTACATCGATAAGAAGTACAATGATCTGGTGGTTACGTTTATCACCACAAATGATATTACCGGCGGCAACAGCGGCAGCCCGGTTCTGGATGCCCAGGGCAACCTGATTGGTCTATGTTTTGATGGCAACTACGAAGCCATGAGCCAGAAACTGATTTATGACAAAGACCTGAACCGTACCATTTGTGTGGATGTAAGGTATGTGCTCTGGTGTATCGAAAAACTTGGTGGTGCTAAAAATATTATTGACGAACTGCAACTATTAAAGTAGCAGGGGATACGCAATAAATATATTGTTGCAATGCCGCACCATCTGGTGCGGCATTGCATTTTGCAAAATACCCTGGGAAGGGTATAGAATCAAACGGATATAGCTGTTATGTTTACAACATTAATAACAACCAATAAAACTTTTTTATGCAGACTGTTTCTAAATGGATGAGCTGGGAAGGTGGGGTTGATCTGGTAGCGCTTACGTCGCCTGAGCTGCAAATGCCCAATGTGATTGTTCACCTGGGTCGTATGGTCAATACGCCGGCAGGTAGTGCTCCAAGTGGCATGATTTTCTGGCAACCCGATCCCAATGCGGCACCCCTGGTGATGGGTTTTGTAAGCACCGATCCGGGTGTTGGTGCCTATTTCGGCCCGAATATTTTTGCAGGTACGCCGTTTGAAGATGCTCCCGTACTGACTGCAGAGATTGATATTCGTATGGACGGGGTGTCGGCTTATTCCAGGTGTGTGGTAGCCGGCCATACATTTGAAGTGGAGATGACCGCACTCAGCCCGGCCTACCTGATCAACCGCGAACCAGCAGCAATGTCGCCCTTTACCCAGCAAGGTGTGGAACAGTCGTGCGGCAATACTGTATTAAAGATAGATGGGCAGGTGATTAACATCATTATTCCACCGGCAGGCATCACAGGAGGCCCGGCAAGTGTTGTTTCTCCGAATGGCGTATATGCAAGATGAGTAATAAATATCGATGATATACACAGCAACGGCAGCCTTCAGGGTTGCCGTTGCAGTTGTATGTCTGTAACCAATCCATGATGATCACTGCCACCTGAAAGAATGCGGCTGGTTTGGCTGCAGGTAAAAAAATCGTTGTAAAAAATGTAATCGATGCGGAGTGTGGGAAAGATAAGCCTGAACGTACGCCCCATACCGAAATTTTTATTCAGCCATGCATCCTGCATATCCCCTTTGATCTGGCGATAGGTATAACTGGATGGAACATCATTGAGATCGCCGGTCAGGATCATGGGACGATGACTCGACAGGTATGCTGCTTTTACCAGTTCTACCTGTCCGGTTCGCTCATGGTAGCCAAACCGCAACTTCCGGATCAAACTCTTTGACCCACTAAGATTACCATCCCCCCCTTTTTTCAGGCTGTTCAGGATACGGTATTCGTTCTTTCCGAAATGTACACTCTGGAGCCTTGTTGTAAAAATATCTACCGTATCACTGCCTATCTGCACACCAGCCCTGATGATACTGCCGGCAAAAGGTTTTTCGTAGATTGCTTTGGCTGTATCGACGATTTTATGTTTGCTGAATATAATACTGCCGCTATAGAACTCACCATTGAACTTTGGGTAGTCGAAAGAAAAATAATGGTAAGGAAAGCCCGATACCCGGGCAATGGAGTCTGTAAGGTTGTAATAGTTTCCAGGCTTTACTGCTGTAAAAAACTCCTGCAGGCAAACGATATCGGCATCGAAGTTCTGCAGGGCATCCAGTATCTTCTTATTATTGCTTCTTGCTGTGGTACTGTCTGAAGCCATATAATTCATCAACCCTACATTCCAGGTAATGACCCTGATGGTATTCGCTGGCTTTGTTGCCCTGAAAACCTTACCCGGATAAAAGCCGAAAGAAGAGATAATGTTCGGAATGCTTGAGAGAATGAGCAACAGGCAATATGCAGCCTTCCGGCGTTGTACAATAAACCAGAAAATGCAAAACAATACGGTTAGCGCAAATAGCAGTGGGAAAATCAATCCCAGTAAAGATACAGGCCACCAGTTGGCCGGACTCAGATAAGGAGCAAGATTACTACCCGCTAATAAAATCAGGCAGATGATATTACCCAGGAATATTGCTTTCAACACATATCTTTTCCATTGAATCGCCATACAGATTTTTTTAACGGGGGGGCTTTGTGCAGTAATAAACAGCATCGCCTTTCCAGAACCCGTATTGATAATTTTCTGCATCAGAAAACTCAGCCGTGTAGTCGTCAACTTTTACGGTAAATCCCGCCTTCCGGAGTTTGTCCGCATAGTCCAGCCCGTAAAAGCGAACATGCTCTTTCAGTCCGAAAGCTTTTTCTCTTTCTGCTTCTGTGGTGATGGTCTTATCTTCATAAGTTTCCTGTTTTGATTTGTCGATGGGCACCTGCATAATCCCCCAACCACCGGGCTTCAGGAGATTATAAGTATTGCGCATTGCCCTTTCGTCTTCTTCTATGTACTGGAAAACATGGTTGCAGATGATAACATCAAAACTGGCATCAGGTGCATCAGGCTCAAGCAGGTTAAAATACTTCGTGCCATCCGGGTAAAGATTTGGATATATGTCTACCGGGCAATACTCAATATTGGTCTTATTGTTCAGAAAATGAAAAAAAGTTGTTTCTGGTGCAATATGGAGCACTTTGAGCGGGGTGGTATATAAATCTGTTTTCTTTTCGAGGTAGAGCCACAATAATCGGTGCCTTTCGAGGCTTTGACACTTTGGGCACCAGGCATTGTTGCGCCGCTTTGCCCCGAAAGGCGCAAATGATTTAAATCTGCTTCCGCAGCAAGGACAATAAACGTTATTACCCGCATATTTGATCCGGAGATAAAAACGCCTGACGCTATCTGCGATGGGAAAAAGCGGCCCCAATGCCTCTTTTTGTTTTGTACTAAGCATGCTTTCTCATTACATTTTTACGTGAAAAAATTGCCCGCAGCAGCAGGTACACCAGTAAACCGTTAACCTGTTTATTAAGGGGGTATTCCGGACGTTCTGCATTAAACCTGTGCAGCATTTTATTATGCAACTCCTGTTTTTGATTCTGAATACCGAAAAATAAGTCGATCTCTTTGAGCCCGGCTGTGTCAAAAAATGACTGGCTTATATGCTTATCCGTATGTGGAAATGAAAATACAACAGGGCCTGAACTGATATTTTCCTGTACATACCGGCATGAGCGTATCGTCTGCTCAACCTGTTGCTCTTCCGTAAGCAGGTCATAGTAAGGATGATCCCAACTGTGCCCGCCTATTGTAAACCCCTGCTTGCTGAGTGTCCTGAGCTGATCCGTTGTCATAAACGGGCGTGCAGTAGCAAGATAGTTATCAAATGAAACGTTCAGTGTTTCTGCAAGAACATCCAATTTGCCGGCTTCATCCTGCCTGATGGCTTTAAGTATTTTTGAAAGCGCCTGAACCGAAGTCTCCCGGCAGTCCAGGATGGCTGCTGACTTTTTGAGCAGATCGTTACCTGGGGTTAATTGTATAAGCGCGTCAATAAGCAGGCTTATTTTGCATCGGTAAAACAAAACCTTGTTATCAATAAATGCCGGGTTCACAAAAAATATGGCTGGTATTCCTTTGGCAGTAAGAATAGGCGCAACGGTATCATGTACTTCCCTGAACCCGTCATCAAAACTCAGTAAGAAAGCATTGGCCGGCAGCTTTGTATTGGAATGAACGGCTTGTATAAGATCGGTTACCGATACCGGCTTGAAATGACGCAACAAAAAATCAAGATCAGCGGTGAACTGCTGCACGCTTTTGCATGTATAAAGATGCTTCAGGTGTAAAAGCGCTCCGTTACTTACGGTATGGTGATATGGGAACAGGGTACGGACAGGGCTGATCCGTTTCAGAAAAACGGTAGGCAAACCTGCGGCGGCAGAATAAAATATGGTTTTAAGCAGACTCATTTTTCAATACCTCGTCGATAAACATGACATGCTTGTGTTCTGTTTTTAAAAAGTCTTTATTTGCAGTTTTGATACGGAGCAGGGATTTTACCTGCCGGATGATTATTTTAGGAATATGTATCAGGGCCTGCACCATACCTTTCTGCCGGCTTTTCAGGGCAATCACCAATATAAAGTTCAGGGCAAACATACTGAGTATACAACACCAGAGTATGCCCAATAACGGCGAAAGAAAAAAGCCGGCAATGCAAAGCACCAGTGCCGCAAAGCAAAGGATAAACAAAGGCGGACGGAGCATCATCAGACCCATCATTACCTCACCTGATCGCATGCGTTTCAGCCCCTTCAGCAAAAGTAAAAGACTTTCCCTGAAGTATTTAAAATAGGTAAAGATCCATCGGGTGCGCTGCTTTTCCAGTGTGCTGCCATCCTCCACTTTTTCATCATATACAACAGCATCGTGCGCAAACGCAATCTGCTTTACCTTTTGTACGAGTTGTATCTGCAATTTTTTGTCGAACCCGCCAAGGGTGTTATTATAAAAAATCTCCTTGTAAAGTGCCATGTCAATTGCAATACCCAACCCCAAAATAGCAGAAGATAAACCCAGTTTCATTTTACATTCCCGTTCGGTAAATGTGTTGTAGATATGCCCTACACTGTCGAGTTTTGCATAAGTACTGCCAGTATTTTTGGAAAGCATATGTGTTTGTACTGCCCTGAACCCATCCTGAAAATACCGGTTAAGGTTCTTCAAATAATCGGGGTGAACAAGATTATCGCTGTCGAATATAATCAGTACATCATGCGCGCGCTCAAAATGCTCAACAGCATAAGCTATAGATTTCACCTTGGCATTGAACGGAACGGGCGGTGACAGTATCCTGATGCGGGGATCCTCAAAATGCAATGCAGATATATCGCAATCATCTGCCACAACATACAGCATAAAGTGCTTGTATTGCTGTTTGCAAAATGAGTCTGCCAGCGGAGGTATAAATCTTGTATCGCGATGCGCAGTAACGATTGCTGCAAAATCTGTTTCAGCAGCAGTATGAACAGGTTTCTTTTTCTTGCCGGGTAAAATAAAGTACAAGAGGGAGAACAGAACCGGCTGCAAAAAATAAATGGCCACGAGCACATTTAAAGTGAGGTAGAGTATCCACAAAATATTTTTTATCTGCTCCATGCGTTACACTTTCTTTTTCCAGGTACTTACAAATGCTCCGGTAAAACGATAAGGGAGGTACTCGGCCACTGCACAGTCCAGTTTTTGAAAAAAAAGTATTCTTTTGGCAATTAATGAAAAAGGGAAAACATTCTCTACAAAATTTGTTTTTCCAAAACTTGTGATCACAAATGAATGTTCTGCGGCAAGTGCATTTAATTTTTTGCGGGTAAAAAACTGAACATGGGTAAGATCGTCTGCATCGCTTTGCAGGGTAGTGCCTTTATACCCAAGAAGAGATTTTATTTTCTGAAGCCATTTCCATTGCCAGTTATTCTTTTTTTGAAGCGCAATAACGGGTTTTGTAATAAAGGTTTCCCTGGCACCCTTACCATTAGGAACGGTAACAATCAGCACCCCATTATCCTTTAATGAACGGTAAAGTACCTCAAGCAGTGATCCGGGATCTGCCAGGTGTTCCAGTACCTCGCTGCACAAAACAGCATCATACTGGTGGCTGCTTACCGAAAGTTCTTCTGCACTAACCACGTCAAAGCTGACATTTGCAGGATGACCAATCTCCCGGGCTTTATTGATGGCTTTTGTACTGATATCAATTCCTCTCACCTGATACCCTGCTTTTCCGATACTCCGGGTGATCAATCCATTGCCGCATCCCACATCTAATACCGAACCATTGGGTGGCGTATGCGCATCAAGCGAGGTCAGAATAAATTTCAAACGCTTGATATCTGAATAGTTTTTAAACCCCGATGAAGCTAATATTTCCTGCATTGTTGGCAGCATATCTATCTTAATTCGTTATAAATGGCAATTGTTTTTTCGGCTGCCTGTTTCCAGCTAAAGCGGGCGGCATTTTTGTATCCCTGTTCCCTTTTCTGCAGGTAGAGGGGTTCATTATCCAGCAACTCTTTTATCGCTGCAGCAATGCCCGCGGCATTTGCAGGACTAACCAGGCATGCTGCGTCACCACTTACTTCAGGCAGCGATGAGGTATCTGATGTGATAACCGGGGTTCCGCAGGCCATGGCTTCAATAACCGGCATACCAAAGCTTTCGCGGTGCGATGGATATAAAAAGATGGTTGCGAGGTTGTAAAGAAGGGGTACTTGTGCAAAAGGTACATAGTCGAGTATCTGAATATGCCGGATCAGTTCCGGCGCATTGATTGTTTTCAGCAGGGTAGTGATGTATTTACTGTCGCAGTCTGTTATCACAAGCGGGAGAATACGTGTTGCCGAAGCGCAATAAACCTTAAAGGCTTTCAATGTGCCAATCGTATTCTTTTTAGGTGCAGTATTGCCAAAATGGAGCAGGAATTCTGAAGGAAGACCGTACACGTTTCTGAATGCCTGAAGTGCCGCTGTATTATCAATACGCCTGAATTGAGGATTGATGCCATTATAGACCACCCTTATTTTGTCTTCCGGCAGTTGCAACCTTTCTGCCAGTCTTTTCTTCTCAAATTCGGATACGGTGATGATGATGCTGGCTTTTTTAGCAATGCGTGGTACAACAAAACGTCGATACAGGTTCCCGAAATTCTGATATGGGGATCCCGAAAAATTCAGCGTTTCAAGATAGATAACATCATGTATGGTAACGACAGTAGGCGTTTTGCAGAAAAGCGGGGCTGTATTGGCTGTACAGTGTAGTATATCAGGTTTTACTTTCTTTACCTTACGGGGTAATGCGATCTGCTCCCATGTAAAAAAAGATTGTGCAGAAAAGCTGAGAATTGAAAAGTTGGCCGTACCGGCAAGACAATCTTCATCCACATCTTTTCTGGCAAACAAAACATAATGGTTATCGCTGGTATCCTGCTGCAATACTCTTGCTATTTCAAGAGCAACGACCTCCATCCCATGTTTTTTCCGGCGAAATAGTCGTTGTGCTTCAATACCAATAATCATTCAGAACTGATTTAGTGACCTAATCTCTGTTTGCGTAAACAGGAAAGATATGTTATAAATTACAAGGAAATGCCTGTGGTTACAGACATACCATTGTACTGCTGCTTTGCTTAAGGGGTAATAAAAATCCGTTAATAGTTATATGCCTTCCGGAAAGTTATTATGCAGGTACGGCATTTTTTACAATACCCCATCCTTCCGGCAGTTTTTCCGTAATCTCAATATTGTCAAATTCTTTACTCTGTCTTGCTCCAACCCTTTTGGCCCAGTTTGCCATTCTGGTAATACCCTCTTCGAGGCTAATGCCTGTTGAAGCACCAAATATTCCCTGCGCTTTATGGTGATCGCTGTAAGCATGTAATACTTCATTGCGCGCGGCGAGGTAGGTAATATCCGGTTCTACGCCAAATTCCCTGCACACCACAGTTGCAAGCTCATTAACAGAGTAAGGCTTGTCTGCACCAATATTGAAAACATTATTATATGCAGCAGGTATTTCAACTGATTTTGCGATGGGTATCGCCACATCGTCAATATAACTGAACGCCCTGGTTTGTGTACCGTCACCAAAAATGGTAAGCTTCTTTCCCTGCATGATCTGGTTCATGAAAATACCGATTACATTACGGTATTTATCCCCGATGTTTTGATTTTCACCGTAAACATTATGCGGACGGAATACGACATAGTTCAGGCCAAACATTTCATGGGCAGACCGGAGATCCAATTCTACTGCATACTTCGATACACCATACGGGTCTTCAGGGATGGGTGTCATCTCCTCGGTCATGGGCAACTGCCCCTTACCATACACCGCTATTGAGGAGGTAAAAACAAAGCATTTTACTTTATGTTTAATGGACTCATTAATCAGGTTAATGCTACCGATAAGGTTATTGTTGTAATTAAAATGACGGATAAAATGTGAAAGTCCTTCTGCCGCATAAGCAGCAAGATGGTACACATAATCAAAACTGTATTTTGTAAACAGTTGCTGAACCAGCGTGGTATCAGTAATGGTACCCTCCACAAACACTGCTCCTTCAGGGATATGGTCTTCGAAACCGCCGCTGAGATCATCGAGTACCACTACCTTGTGCCCCATGTCAAGGCAATGTTTCACAACATGAGAGCCAATAAATCCTGCACCGCCTGTAATTAATGAAGTAATCATTTTTTCCTTTTTGATTTTGGTAAGAAGTTATACGGGTGAATATTTTGATTGGGTCAGGTTCCAGGTAATTCCCTTTATATAAGATTTTAAATGTTTAAACTGCCTGTTGGCCATGAATTTCACCACAGCTTTTGGGGTGGACACAAATATAAAGAACAGTGTAAAGATAATAAAACTTGCCAAACTGGTATTGCGTCGCATATACAGTATGCGGTTACGGGTATGGTAGTACACCTTAATTGCACTTTGCTTACCCATGGTTATAGACTCTTTATGGAATATCAGCCCCTTAGCCTGGTAATAAATATGGTATCCGGCCTTAAGAATCCTTGCACTCCAGTCCCATTCTTCGTAGTAAATAAAAAATTTTTCAGGAAACATACCCACCTGGTCGATAACACTTTTCTTCACCATCATGGCACAGCCATGTGCCCCGCTTGTGTACCCGCTTGTATCATGCTGACCTTTATCCTCCTCCATATTTCCTACCGCCGTAGTCCTGCCGGTATACACATCAATGGGATTAAAACCGGCGTACTGGATAATATCGGGGTGGTGATGAAACCGGATTTTAGGGCAGGTAACGCCAATAGACGGATCCTTGAAAAAAGGCTCCAGTAAAACATCCAGAAGATCGGGCGTTACTTCAGTGTCGTTGTTTACGATGAAGAGAAAATCCCCTTTGGCTTGTCGCATCCCCCAATTGTTACCACCGGTGAATCCAAGATTGACTTCGGATCGAAGCGTTTTTGTATTGGGATATCCAGCTTTGCTGAACTGCTCAGCGGGATTGACATCCGACCCCATATCGCAAACAAGGATTTCGTAATTCTTGTAAGTCAGGTGACGGGTACTCTCCAAAAATGCCCCAGTCACTTCAGTCTGGTTCCAGTTCAGGGTAATAACCGATACGAGCGGATCCCTCATTTGTGCATTGCTCATTACTTTCCTTTCTTTTCAGACAAATCTACACATTTGTTTTTTGGATGAGCGCACCAGGTGTTTTCAGGATGATCCTGAGATCATCCCTGAAACTGTGGCTTCTGGCATATTCGATATCGAGCGCCATACGTTCCGCGGTACTCATATCTTCACTTCCTCTTTTAGAAACCTGCCATAACCCTGTAATGCCTGCCGGAGCCATAAAACGCTCTGCCCATTCATTGGTGGTAAGTGCTGCTGCTTCTTTCAGTGGTAATGGCCGGTTGCCTACAATACTCATGTCTCCTTTTAATACATTGAACAACTGTGGCAATTCATCAAGGCTTGTATTGCGAAGAAAACTGCCCAGTTTGGTAACCCGGGGATCATTTTCCACTTTGAAAAATGCCGGACTGTCATCGCTGTTTTTGTATATATTCAGACCTGCAAGTTCGTCAACCTGTTTATCTGCATCCTTTACCATTGTTCTGAATTTATAAAACCTGAAAACCTTAAACCCCCTTCCTGCGCGCGTTGCACAATAAAAAACATTCCCCCTTGAGTCGAGTTTTATCAGGATGGCTATGATCAGGAATAATGGTGAAGTCAGCAAAATGGCAATAGAAGCAATGCCAATATCCCCCAACCTTTTGAGACGGCAATTCAGGCATGGCTTAAACTCACCCTTACTCCTTTTTAAGTGGAGTGGCGATGCCTGTTCATTCATCTTTTTTAGAAAAAACGCTTTGGCGTATAATTTATCCCAAACCTTTTCGAGGTTCACAACATCATCCACGAGATTCATCTTCCTCAGGCCTTCTTTCTCGCGGTCAAGCAGGAATGTTTCGTTGTAAAATACCGGGATAAAATTTTTGGATGCACGCTTCAGCCAGTCTTTAAAATCAAACAGTTCATCGTGGTTGAGTTTCTGACTGACAATAATGAACAGGGGGACGCTCTTTTTAGCCTGTACAGAAAGAAAGCTGCGGGCAGCAGCAAAACTATTTACACAAGTATATTTTCCGAGAAACGCGGTATTGATGAGCTGGTTTGTGTGCTGATCACTGATGAGCAGAAACTCATGAATGGACACCGGGTCGTTGTCTGCCTGACACACGAAGGCATCAGTTAATCTTGTTGTTGACATTGTTTAAGGTTTAAGAGCTTCTCAGAAAATTGCTGTTAAACAATATCCTGAGGTAGTAGTATATATGATCAAAAAATATTCATGTTGATAAGCCGTCTTCTTTTCGGCAGAATTTCTGCTGTATCATGCTGCGTAAGCTCACGTACTTTATCTGCCAGCACAGCCGGATCAAATGGCTTTGTTAAGAAAAATGAAGCCCCAAGTTTAACAATATCGGCCGCGAATGCTTCATTGTTTACATCCGATAAAACAACCATTGGTGTTGTGCGTGTGTAAGCACTGCTGGTAATATGCTCCAGTAGCCTGAAATTATCTGATGCCGCATCAGGGATATTAAGAATAATGAGATCCTGCTGATTGTTTATGCTGAGATGATGAACTGCTGAACAGGGATCGGGTAATGTTGTAACATCATACCCTTTACTGAAAACTGAGGTAAGGATATACCGCATTGCCTTACATTCATCAATTGCTAAAATTTTTTTCTTCATCGTCAATGGTTTAATGGCTTCAATAGTTTATCCGGTAGAGATTTTTTCTCAATGGAATACAATGGGATCTTAATTTATATAGCAATTCAACGTACAGGGAAGTACAATGGATATCAGAGTTTGTGGAGGTTTTTTCAGCAGTGAGCAGCTTTGTTATACCAAAATCTTTTTTGAGGATTTTGTCTTAAGGGGATTCTTTATACCGTAAAATTACTGAAAACATTTATACTTCAAAATTAAATTATTGTTTTTTTGAAATATACCACGAAGTGGGTATGCCTTTTACACCTGGTATTTCTGCTTTTTTACTCTTTACGCCTTGCTTTTTCCCACAAAACAGTTTGCTTTTTACTCACAAAACGGAAAAAGCCAATGCCTAAAGCGATATTCATAAAAACAAAGTAATAGATCGGGTAGAATAATTGAAGTTTAATGTTTCGCAAAGACAACAGCCATCCTGCCGTTGCAGCAGTGTAAAAAAGCACCTGGAGTATAAAAATGATAGTATATGCCGGATGTATATGCTTGTTCCATAAATAGAAATTTGCTCCGAAAATGAATAAGAGTAAAATGGGGCAGAGCGTCCAGCGCAACACACGATGTGATATGTACAAAAAGGAAAGTTTGCCGTATCTGAATATATTGAGGAGGTCTTTTAAAAGGAACACCGATTGAAAACCGCCTGCACTGATCCGTATTTTTCTTTTTTGCTCCTCTTTCATACTGGATGAAGGGGCCTCTGTTGCAAAAGCTGCAGGCTCATACATTACACGGTACCCTTTGCGGCATATCTGCATAGAAATCATGAAATCATCCAGCAATATATTATTAGCAACTGGCTCAAACAAACTTGTTCGGATGGAAAACAGCTCGCCTGCGGCTCCAACAACAGTATGAAAACGGGAGTCCAGGTTTTTCAAAAATGACTCATATTTCCAGTATAGCCCCTCTCCGGCACCCGCTGTACTGCTGTTTTCTGCCGAATCAATAATTTTCTTCTCGCCTGCAACAGCCCCGATTTCAGGGTTGGTATAGTGCTTGACGATCTCTCTTATACAATTGCTGTTCAGATAAGTGTTTGCATCACAGAAAATGACATAGGGTGTTGTGACTTTTAGCATTGCCCGGTTGATAGCCGCTACTTTGCCTTCCCGCCCGGGTTTAAAAAGCAGTTGTATACCGGGGTACCCACGTATAATATCCACTGTATTGTCCGTTGATCCATCGGCTGCAAAGATAATTTTCAACTTTTCAGCAGGATAGTTAAGCTGAAGCGTATTTTCAATTTTCTTTTGAATAACCTTCTCCTCGTTGAAGGTAGCTATGATAAGACTTACTTCGGGCTCATATAAATCTTTGCGGATGACGGGTTTTGGCCTTGTAAACAGCGCTTTTACTTTAAGGTACACCCAAATGATAATACCATAGCCAATATAGCTGTAAATGATAATTGCCAATGCCAGCCAGAAGAAAAAAGAAATCATACACATGAACTCAAATCGGATTGATATTATGCAATACTGGAGCCTGATCTGCGGTAACAATTTTCGAAATACCCACTTTGTGGTATGCTTTTTCGCAAATTAAATTTGGGGCTTTAAAACTTATGCGTAATTTTACGGCCAAGAATTACCCCCGCAAAGTAAGCTTAAATCTCTCTATTTTGTATAGAGACTTTTAAAGTCCAACAAAAAATCTCTAAATAATCCAATTATCTTATTGTAATGTGTTACTCATGTATATTATTGTACAATGGATACACAACAACCGCGCTAGTTAAGGATCAACCGTATTTATTGTATTATGATTGACTTAAAGAATGTAAAATGAAAGTTTCTATTACCCTGATATTTATTGCCCTGCTCGGAATGACAAGTTTTCGTGGCCAGGCGCAATCGAATGTATTGAATCCTGCCGATCCTGATGTTATTTTCACGTCAACCAATCAGCCAACTGCACCAACCTGGGGGGTAATCAGTAAATGGGGACATACAGCCCGCCTATCCTGGAATCCTTTCTCGAAGGGATATAAGTCTTATTATTTTAAAGGGATGGCTTTCCGGATTAAATTCCCCAAAACATATCAGCATAATATAGCCGATGGAAAAAAATACCCCTCACTGTTCTTTTTTCATGGATTGGGCGAGTATGGCAATATCTGGGATAACGAGTTGCAGCTTCTTCATGGCGGAGAGCTTCATGCTGATAGGGTGAATGACGGTACTTTTGATGGATTTATTGTTTTTCCACAAAGTTCAAGCGGCTATATGCCGGCCTATTTCGGGGCGATTACGGACCTGGTAGACTCCCTTGCAAAATATGTAAAACTTGATCTCGACAGGGTAAATGTAAGCGGACTTTCCGGTGGTGGTCAATCCACATGGGATATTCTCCAGTCTGTAAATTATGCAAAGGTATTCAGCAGCGGTTTGCCCATCTCTGCGGCACAGAATGAAGATATTCAATATTTTCCTAACCATATTACCGTTCCAATATGGGTTGCCAATGGAGGTAAAGACAACAACCCTACTCCCGAGGCCGTCACTACGGTCATCAATGCCTACAGGGCACAGGGTGGTAATATTATCCAGGCTTATTATCCTACATTAGGTCATGGTTCCTGGTGGAGTTTTTGGGCAGAACCCAATTATTTCCCCTTTTTAAATGCCCAGCATAAGGCCAATCCGCTTGTTCATTTTCAACGGAAAGATTTCTGTGCGAATGAACCCGTCAATGTAAAACTTGCCCTTCAGGCAGGCTTCTTTGCCTATGAATGGGATAAGGATGGAGTTGTCATTCCGGATGCAACAGGAAATGAGCTTATCGTAACGAGTTTTGGACAGTATCGTGGCAGGTACAAACGAAAGTCAACTTCTGACTGGTCAGACTGGTCGCCAAAACCTGTTGTGATTGCTCTGAAGCAACCCACAGTAACGCCACCGATACAGATTAACGGAATGCGGAGTGATGTATTACCTGCTGCTGACGGAAGCACTACCGTACCCTTAATGGTTCCCCCTACATATGCTTCATATGAATGGCGCAGGGTTAGTGATGATGCGGTGGTGGGAACAGCAAATGTATTTAATGCACCGGCAGGAAGCTATAAAGTTAAAGTAACAGAACAATATGGCTGCAGCAGTGACTTTTCTGCACCCTATACTGTTATAGCAGCGAATGGGGCAAATGCGCCTGATAAAGCTTCAAACGTTTCTGCTATTGCCATATCGAATAATACGGTACAACTGGATTGGAATGATAATCCCACACCAATAAACAACGAAACCGCATTCGAGATTTACCGGAGTACTACACCCGGAGCGAATTATACACTGGTTACCAAAAAGGGAGCAGATGTGCTGGCTCACCTTGATCAGGGTCTGAGTGCCAATACAAAGTACTATTATATCATCAGGGCAGTTAATGCTAATGGAGCTTCTGCCGTCAGCAATGAAGTGACCGTGATTACCCGACAGGATATTACCCCTCCGGTAGCACCACTCAACCTGGTAACAACGGGTACTACCCGCAGTTCTGTATCATTGGCATGGGATGCAGCTACAGACGATGTAGGTGTGAAAAAATATGACATCTACGTAAATGGCATAAAAACTTATACAACAACCAATCTTACATTTACCGTCAATAACCTTACCGCTTTTCAAACCTATAGCTTTTATGTAAAAGCCAAAGACGCAAGCGGCAATGCATCACCCGCCAGTAACCAGGTGGTTGCCGCGGCGATCCTTACAGGCCTGAACTATAAATACTACCATGGTACCTGGACTGCATTGCCCGATTTTAGTACACTTACGCCTTTTGCAACGGGCAGGAGCAGCAACGTTTCCATTACGCCAAGGGTACAGAACGATTATTTCGGGTTTTTATGGGAAGGTTTTATTAATATACCGGTAACCGGCTCATATACTTTCGAAACCAATTCAGACGATGGCAGTAAATTGTATATAGGAACATATAACCATACCGCAGCGGCATTGGTAAATAATGACGGTTTGCATGGCATGCAATTGCGGAGCGGTACCATTACACTCACTGCCGGAGTTTATCCTATTGCCGTTACATTTTTTGAACGTGACGGAGGAGAAGGGATCGAGATTTACTGGACAAGTGCGGCAGCCGGTATACCTGCAAGAACACTGATACCCAATAGTGCATTTACAGATGTACCCGCACCTGCCGGAACGGCTCCGGTTAAGCCGGCCTTCCTGAAAGTACAAGCCTCTGCCTATAACCGTGTTAACCTGAGTTGGGCTGACAATAGTAATAATGAAGCCGGATTTGAAGTTGTTCGTTCAAGCCAACTGCTGGGTACTTATGTACCTATAGGCACAACACCGGCAAATACAACGAGTTTTATTGATTCGGTGGGGCTTGCCGCAAATACCAGGTACTGGTATAAGGTGAGGGCTGTTAATCAATTTGGTGTATCTGGTTTTATCAGTTTGCTGGAGGGTATGTGGAACCTGAATAGCAATTACAATGACGGCAGCGGGAATAACCGTAATCTGACAGCATCGGGTTCCCCTGTGTTTAATGCAGCGGATAAGAAAGAAGGTACACATGCACTGTCGCTCAACGGAACGAATCAGTTTGCAGATATGAGCTTCAGCACCAACTCGGTGTTCCCAAGCAACAGTTATACTTCAAGAACGGTTGCTGTCTGGATAAAACCTGCTGCTGCCACAGTAAGCGGTACCAACAGGATTGTATTCGATTTTGGGGGGTCTGACAATGGCTTGTCATTGCGGTTTAATGGCAATGGCTTGCATGCAGGTATAGCCAGTGGCAATGTAAGGGTTGCTGTTTCAGCAAATACAATTACAGCCAATCCCAATTGGATAAATGGCGGATGGAATCATGTTGCGGTGGTCTACAATATAAACTCCCTGAAATTATTGGTGAATGGTGTTGAAATCGCTGCCAATAACAGCCTTCCTTTTTCTTCTGTTGGCGCCTCCACCAGTGCATCCCGCATCGGGGCATCTTCAGGTACAAATGCATTCAACTCTTCCTCCTCCTCCACCCATTTCAATGGCCTTGTGGATGATATAGTTATTGTCAATGAGCCCGTAGATTCAGGTTGTGCAGCGGCCATGATGACACAAACCTATACTGCGGATACTACGTTTGTCTTACCAGTTATTCCGTCAGCCCCGGACGGATTGACCGCAACCGCACAAACTCCTTCAGAAGTCAAGCTGCAATGGGCTGATAATTCAACAAACGAAACTGCATTTGAAATCTATCGTGCTGTGAACAACAGCAACAGTTACCGATTATTGGCTATTGTCAATCCCGGTAATGGCAGTACTGTCAATTATACGGACAACAGCTTATTTGCCAATACAAACTATGCATATCAAGTGCGTGCCGTTGGTGTAGGCGGTAACTCAGCTTTCTCAGCCGGAGCTGTGGCAAGAACGTTAAACAATGCGCCAAAATTTGTACCGGTGGCAGCAGTAACCATGCGGTATGGCACACAGCAAAATATAAACTTTACCGCAACCGATATTGACGGTGAAACACTTACCCTGAGTACGGAAAGCATTCCTGCCTTTGGAACTTTTACCAATACCGCCAATGGTTCCGGAGCCTTGCAACTCAACCCGGCCATTGACGATACCGGCACTTATTCAATCCGGGTAATTGCCACTGACGGAAACAATGGCAAAGACACTACGGTATTGTTACTGACCATCAACACAAATTATCCTCCATCCATAAATGCCGTTAATCCTATTGTGCTGAATGAGGGCAGCGAAGGAAACTATTTCCTGACAGCAACAGACCAGGACGGCAACAGTTCTCTTACCTGGACGCTTTCGGCGGCAGCATTTGCAACACTTACGCCAAACACTGATGGTACAGCGATGCTTACATTGAAGCCTGGTTATGCAAATTCGGGGAACTATACATTTGCAGCAACGGTAAATGACGGAACCAGCGGAACAGCTACTGTATTGTTCAGTGTAACGGTTGTGGAAACCAACCCTCCGTCAGAAAAGATTTTTATGAACATTAAAACTGCAAATGGCGCTGCAGCAAATGCCCCATGGAATAATATCACGGGGCTAACGACGAATAACCTGCTCAATGCCGATAATCAGGTAACTGCAAGGAGTATTGAGTTTTTGACCACAGCCTGGAATACCTGGTATGAGGGAGCCGTTACAGGAAATAACACCGGGGTTTACCCCGATGCAGTGATCAGGGATTATTATTACTTTGGAATATTTGGTGCACCTAATACTGTTAATTTCAGGCTTAAAGGGCTGTCTCCGTTATTGAAGTATAATGTAACCCTGTTTGGCAGCAGTAAATGGACGGGAGTACCCAATAATGGTACAACAGTTTATACCATTAATGGTGTATCCAGGCCGCTTACGGTGCATCTCAACCAGCAGAATACCGTTACATTCAGCGGTATTGCCCCGGATGCCGGTGGAAATATCACTGTAAGTATGGCAAAAGATGCGGGTACACCGGCTGGCTATCTTAATGCTGTGGTGCTGGAACAGACTTTTGATGACAGTACAGCACCTGCGGCACCCGTAAACTTTACGGTAGCTGCATTGACCAATGGTTTTGTAAAACTCTGCTGGAAAGATATCGCCTACAATGAAAAAAACTACCTGGTTTACCGGGCAGGTAATGCGAACGGACCTTACAGTCTGCTGAATCCGAATGCAACTAACGCCAATGACTCTGTATATACGGATAATACCGTAAGCAGTAACACCACGTACTTTTATAAAATTGAAGCAACGAACGCGTATGGCAGTTCAGCAATGAGTAGCGCAGCATCGGTAACCACCTTAAACAAGGTGCCGGTATTGAATGCCTTATCCAATGTGTTTGTCAAGACAGGCGCTGTGGCAACGGTCAATATTATTGCAGTAGATGATGCTGCCGATAACCTTACCATTTCCATAAACAACCTGCCCGCTTTTGCCACTTATCAGAATACCGGTAACGGAACCGGCATAATTACGATTGCACCGGGTAATAACAATATGGGATCTTATAAGAATATTGCGGTAACGGTAACTGACAATTATGGAGCGGTATCAATGCGTGTATTTGAGATCGTGGTAACCGATAATAATACCCGTTCGGTTTATGTAAATTTTGGCCCTGAGGGGGGTATACCACAAGCCAGTCCGTGGAATAACTACCTTGCTTTCCCGTTCGCAAACCTGGCTTTGAACAACCTGCTTGATGACGCAGGAATAAATACAGGGTTTTCTGTGAAGCCGCTTCAGCAATGGACAGGTAATCTCCTTTTTGGAATGGCAACAGGAAACAATAGTGGTATTTACCCTGATAATGTTATCCGCAGCAGTATCTATTCAAGCAGCACAAGTCCGCTTGTTATAGAATTTGCAGGTCTTAATCCTGCAAAAAAATATAACTTGGGCTTCCTGAGCAGTATTAATTCCGGAGCCGATGCCACAGCCACCTTTACATCCGGAGCGAAGTCGGCTTCACTCAATGGGCGCTACAACAACAACAGTATTGCCCAGCTCAATGGGTTAACGGCGAATGCTTCAGGAATATTGCAGGTAAGTATCTCGAAGAATGCAGCCGCCCCCTTTGTAAACCTGAATGCCATCGTTATCCAGGAGTATGATAATAACGGAGCCCTGATCAGACCGGTTAGTCTTTTCGTGGAGTCTGACCTCTCAAGCGATAAACTTAAACTTACCTGGACCGATAGGAGTGATACCGAAACTGCGTACAGCGTATACAGGGCAACAACAGAAAATGGGGCATACAGCATGCTTACCCAAACTGCCGCAGATATAACCACGTGGACGGATAATACCGTAACACCCAATACACGGTATTATTATAAAGTTGCGGCTGCAAACGGGGCAACCAACAGCGATTTCAGTAATATTGCTACCGGCATCACTTCTGCCAGGGTTGTATTACTGAACCTGGATGTCAATTATCCTGCGGCATCACCCTGGAATAATACAGATGCCGTGCCTATTGAAGGCGCTGTATTTGGTAATCTTAAAGAGAATGCAGGCAATAATACCGGATTTGAAATGGTGATTACAAAACCATTTAACGGGGAATTCTTCGCCGGTTTCGATGGCATAGGTATATTCCCTTCCAATGTAATGAAAAGCAGTTACTGGGCAGATGCCGGACAGACCTGTGAAGTAAAGTTCAGGAACCTCGACCAAAGCAAGCGCTATCGTCTCGGTTGTTTTGGAAGTTCTATGTGGAATAATTACTTCATTGCACGCTATACCATCAATGGCCGAAGTGTTGAGCTGAACAGTTTCCAGAATAGCACGGAAGTTGTTTACCTCGACAATCTGGTGCCTACGGAAGATGGCGAGATTACATTGCAGGTGAATACGGTGGAAGGGTCTCCCTATAGTTTTACCGGGGCATTTACCATCGAATATTTCAATGACAGTATTCCGCTGAATCCTGAAGTGACCACCCCGGCTGCTAAGCAGCAATCCAGGTTTACAGCGTCAGGTACAATAACATCCGGGAAGGAACAGGAGGCTGATCCTGTAAGACCGGCAACAATCATTAACAATGGTAAAGCCGATACAAAAGTAACAGGTGCACCGAATACGGTAAGTGTATTCCCTAACCCATTCACCAACAATGTACAGGTAGCAGTAAACAGTACTGCAGCATCTAAAGTTACATTGATGATGTACGACCTGAATGGGAAGTTGATTTACCGCAGCGATGCGTTGGTTGCGGCCGGTAAAAATGTGTTGAACATTAAACTGCCGGTAACGCCATCACTGCTACCCGGCAACTATATGCTGAATGTGTGGATAGACGGCATTATGAACAAATCGGTCAAACTTATTAAAATAAACTAGAAGAACCATTCCTTGCAGACAAATCTGGTACCTTCGGGTATCAGATTTTTTAATTGCAGATTTTTAATTGTGCACAGAAGTTTATGCTTAATATATTTAATAACCCGAAATGGATAAAACCGTTTGCGTATTCGTTTAAAACCTTTGATGAAATTCCTCAATCCGTTTTCGATGAGATCAACCACGGGCTTACGGCTGTTCAGTCACCAACCCCCCTTGTGAGTATTGTTATTACGGCGTACAATGAAGAGGTTTCCATTCTTCGTACCGTGGGAAGTCTTTCCAGGCTTAAAAGCAAACTCCCCTTAGAGATTATTGTAGTCAACAATAACTCCAATGACAGGACACAGGATACCCTCGATAAATTAAAGGTGAAAACCTTTTTTCAGCCGATTCAGGGCTGGGGACCTGGCCGGCAAATGGGGATGGAACAGGCATTGGGTAAATACCTGTTGCTGGGTGACTCGGACTGTATCTACCCCGACTGCTGGGTAGATAAGCTGGTCGCCGGACTGCAAAAGCCGGGTGTCATATCGGTGTATGGCCGTTATTCATTCATCAGTGAAGAAAGATTTCCAAGGTGGAAGCTGTTTGTCCTTGAAACACTGAAAGACTGCATTGCTGAAATAAGACATATTAAACGCCCGTTCCTGAATTCTTACGGGATGAGTATGGGCTTTATCAGGGAATATGGTTTGAAAGAAGGGTTTTATATGAATAAAACCCATGGTGAAGATGGAAGAATGTGCCACGATCTGATGAAGTATGGAAAGGTAAAACAGATACGGTCTGCCAGAAGCAGGGTTTGGACAGGGGTGCGTACCCTGAAGAAAGAGAAAAGCTTTGGTGGGATTTTACTGAAAAGAATATCACGCGAATTGAAACGCTTTTCCATTTACTTTCATACCCGAATGAAATATCATCCACCCAAAAACAATGGACAGTAATGACTGCCCGGTCTGCAGACAGGACGAATAAAGGAATTTATCGTATCCGTTCAGTAATGCGGCAGATTCCGGCCATTACAGGAGTGTATGAAAACTTTGATACATTTGCAGGCGGTAAATGGCTTTATCAGCCTTTGCACCTGAGATGACATATTGTTTTTCGTTATTCAATTCAAATCTTTAGCGTAATGGATTTATTATATTTTCTGAAGGTGTTGTTTCGCAGGAAATGGATCATCGCTGCCCTTTCACTGCTCGCGGTTACAACTACGTTTATCCTTTTGCTTTATAAGAAGCCGCTCTTCGAATCACTGGCGCAGTATTCTACCGGGTTTACGGCAGAGAAGGTAAGGCTTGCTGATGGCACAACAGCTATTGATCTTTATACAGCGGATGTGAAGTTTAATAATGCTATAGAGACATTCAAGTCGCCTAAAGTTATCAGCATGATTTCTTATAAGCTGCTGTTACATGATCTCGATAATCCCCTCAAGGCATATCGTAAACTGACCATCCGGCAAACAGAGTCTTCAGTTTACAAATCAATCACCAAAGATGAAATTAAGCGTGTATTGACAGATAAAGTGGCAAAGAATGATTTGTTGCGTTCTGATAATGAAACAGAAAAAAAACTCATCGAGTATTTGAAACTGTATGGTTACGATTATGACAACCTGCTGAAATATCTTTCGATTGAACGCGTGGAGCGAACAGATTACATGAACATTACCTTTCGTTCTGATAATGCAGAACTCTCTTCACTTGTTGTAAACAGTATGGGAGAGGAGTTTCTGAACTATTACAAAAACCTGAGTTCGATACGCTCGGAAGAAAATGCACAGAGCATAAAGGAACTGGTAAGTAGCCAGCAGAATAAAGTGGATAGCCTTGGGAAACGTTTGCTGAGTGAGAAAATGACACAGGGAAGTATTGACCCGGTAAGCCGGAATACAAGTGCCATGGAAACCGTAAAGGAGCTCGAAACAAAACTCGCAGAAGAAAGAAGCAAGTATAACGAACACGCCAACAGGGTTGCGTATTTAAAAGCCAGGCTGCAATCACTTCAATCGGGTACAACCGGTACCGGCAATAACGATGATGTCATCAGACTGACCAATAAAAAGAATGATCTTGTGGCTGAGCTTGCCAGGAAGGGCGGGAGCGACCCGGCACTTCAGCAGCAGATCAACGACCTCCGTGCTGAGATTATCCTGAAATCCAACAGCGGATCAAATAAGAGTAAAGTAAAGGATGAGATCGACAAGGTTACCACACAATTGAACGAAGAAGAAGCACTGCTGAATGCTGCAAATTCTACCATCAGCGATTACACCAGCCGCATCCGAAGATATATGACTATGACAAATGTAAATCCGGGTAGCGATGTAAAGATGGATGCTATAAGAACCCAGCTTGACATGGAGAATAAACAACTGGGTAATGTAAAGGAAAAATACACACTTGCCGTAGGATTAATCAAGGATGATCCGACCGCAAACTTTATTCAAACGCGTATCGGCCAGCCGGCAGTGGACCCGGAATCGAAAAAGACTTTACTGAAAATGATCCTTGCCGGTATTTCCATGTTTTTTCTGTCGGCTGTATTTTTTATCTTCCTGGAAATATTTGATACCTCAGTCAAAACTCCGGCTATATTCAGTAAACAAACAGGGCTTAAGCTTACGGGTGTACTCAACAGGGTTGCATTTAAAAAACAAACGCCCGCAGAAACCATCCTTGAAGATTATGAAGGCAGAAAGTTTGACCAGAAAAATGTTTTCAAGAATAATATCCGAAAACTGAGATACGAGTTGTTGAATAGCCAAAAGAAAATTTTCCTGTTCACAAGTACACAGAAGGGCGCAGGTAAGAGTACGATTATTGAGGCACTCGCTGGCAGTCTTTTATTGAGTGGTAAAAAAGTTCTGCTGTTCGACCTGAACTTCTCCAACAACAGCCTGACGCGTAAGTTTAATACAGAACACTTTATTCAGGACACCGGCAAAAATACAATGCCCGATAACCAGGCAGTACCACAGCAATTGTACAGCACCACGCTTTATGACAACCTCTGTATCATTGGCTGCAAGGAAGAAAATACCACACCCGCAGAAGTTCTTTATGGTGTTGATCTGGCGGAGATACTTAAGAAACTGGAAACCGTGTTCGACTGTATACTGATTGAAGGCGCCGCCCTTAATGTTTATGCAGATAGTAAAGAACTCGTACAGTATGCAGAAGGTGTGTTTACCGTTTTTTCGGCAACAACCCCCGTTACTCAACTTGATACCGAATCATTTAAGTTTATAGCATCGCTCGGGGAAAGAAATAATGGCATTATACTTAATAATGTATTCAAAGACAATATCGGGGCCTGATAAAATTTACCAGACAGAATGAAATCCCAGCGACTTACATGGATTGATTATGCAAGAGGAATTGCCATTATACTGGTTGTATACCGTCATGTTTTTCAGGGCATCAAAGAGTCAGGGATAAATGTTCAACCCTACCTGTACCTGGAATATGCCAACATCTTTTTTTTTAGTTTCAGGATGCCCCTGTTTTTTATCGTGTCCGGCATATTTGTAGCAGGAAGCCTCCGTAAGGCAGGCATAAAAAAGTTTATCACAACAAGGGCAAAGACAATATTGTACCCCTATTTTCTTTGGGCTTCTATCCAACTCACCCTTCAGGTCATCTTTTCAAAATATACCAACGGTCACCCGACAGCCTCATCCTACCTGAACCTCTTATACCTGCCACGTGAAGTAGCACAATTCTGGTACCTCTATGCCTTGTTTAATGTTGCTGTGGTTTATGCCGTAGCCAAAGTAATACTCCGTATCGGCGCTGTACAGAATATGGGTATCGGCATTTTACTTTTTTATGCCTCTGTTCTGGCCTATCAGTACCACCTCGATCTCGGTTTCCTGGCTGATATCATGCACTATTATCTTTTCTTTGCCATTGGCGATACCATTAGCAGCTTTATGCTTGACCGCAATAACTTCAGGCAACTTGGATCCTATAAATGGTTTATTGTATTGTGCTGCTGTTTTGCATTGGCCCAAACATATTTTCTTACCACCAATCTGTCCCACGCAGTAGATAAGTACCAGTTTGTTGAGTATTACCAGCCTTTGGCTTTTTTGGTCATTGCCATCATTGGCTGTGCATTCATCATCAACCTTACTTTTATTCTTCAGAAGAAAATGATTTCCCATTGGCTTACTGTGCTTGGAAGGCATTCCTTATATATTTATGTTGCTCATGTTATTGTTTTTGCAGCCGCCAGAATATTCCTGAAAAAATTTATGGGCATTGAAAACGTACCGGTCTTGCTTACCACGGGCATCGTTGCGGGCCTCATCATACCCATTTTACTCTACAAACTTTGCATAAAGTTAAAGATGCCCTGGCTCTTTACCCTGGCTGGTAAAACTGCTGAATCTTCACCTGCCCCGGGCGCACATAAATTGACACTTTCCTCACCTGTAAATGACCTTAACAAATAAACCCAATGTCAGAAACAGGAAAATATAAAGATTGGATTTCTTCAGGATTCTTTAGCGGGCTGCAAAAGCTATCAGTACCCCTTTCGAGTGTATTGGTTACAATGATCCTTGCACATAAAGCGCTTACCAAGGAAGAAATGGGGATATGGGCGCTTTTTATGAGTATTACTGCGGTAGTAGAACTCATCCGTCAGGGACTTGTAAAGACGGCTTTGATCAAGTTCATCAACCACAGCAAAGCAGAAGAGCAGAAGTTTGTGCTGGGCGCAGCATTGTTTCTGAATATGGTGATTACCTTAATTACCGCACTGCTTATATTGATTTTTACGCCCTATATCGCAAAAATCCTGAAGGCACCACAACTGGAGCATATGCTCTATCTGCTTCAGATAGGCATGTTGGTGATGATACCTTTCTCACATTTTGAATGGCTGATGTATGGAAAAACACAGTTTAAAGGGCTTTTCTGGACCTATCTTTACCGGCAGGGATCAACACTATTGCTGGTATTCCTCGTGTTCATCTTCAACGAAAAGGTGTCTCTTTACATGCTTGTATTGATTTACAACATCGGTCTTTTAGCCGGATCCATTGTTGCCTATACTTATGTAAAACCATTTCTTACCCATACATTAGTCTTTTCAAAAGAATGGATAGTAAGGTTACTCCATTTTGGGAAGTATGTTTTTGGGTCAGGGTTGAGTACACTGGTTTTTCGTACTGCCGACCAGATGATGCTCTCCCCCTTGCTTGGCACCACGGTTTTTAATGCGTCACAGAATATTGCTATACGAATCATTAACCTCGCTGATATCCCTTCACAAACCCTTGGCGACATACTATTCCCCAAAAGCGCACGACGCGAAAACAGCAGCAGCCCTGAGACGATAAAATATTATTATGAAAAAACGGTTGGCGCATCATTGTGTTTTGTTATGCCCATGATCATCTTTGTACTGTTATTCCCGAAAATCATCATCATTATCCTGGCCGGCCGTCAGTATTTCGACGCCATCCCATACCTGCAACTGGTGACCGTTACCGGTATGTTTCTTGCATTTCTCAAGCAGTTTGGCGTTATCATAGATTCTACCGGAAGACCACAGGTTAACTTTATTATGATTACCTGTCTTGCCCTCATTCATGTCGCATTTTGCTATTTTTTCATCAGGCATTTTCATTTTCTAGGGGCAGCATATGCACTTTTATGTTCACATATTATTGGTTTCGTGGTTACACAGTATATTCTCTTTCGCCTCTACAAGATTAATTTTTTAAATTGTTTCAGATACGCAATGGATTTTTATCCGGACTTTGCAAAAATTGTACTTCAAAAAATGAAATTGAAAAAAAAGTGATACAGCACAGGAATATTATTATGTTCGGCCTTCAGCCATGGGATATTGAAATCGGAAGCAATTTCAAAAACATGGCGCTTGAAATAGCAAAGCATAACCGTGTGCTGTACGTGAACCGCCCCCTTGACCGTATCACTTACCTCAAAAAGCGAAGCGATCGCCGGACAAAAACACGTCTTGCCAGTATTCAAGGTGGTGAAGGTATCATAACAGCTGTTAGTGATACACTTGCAGTACTGAACCCCGCAATACTCCTCGAATCGGTAAATTGGATGCCGCACGGATTCTTGTACCGTTATTTCAACAGGCGGAATAGTAAAAAAATTGCCCGGGAGATAAAACGGGCAGCAGAAAAAATGAACTTTACTAACCCGATACTGATGGTGGATAACGATTTTTTTAACGGGTTGTACCTTAAAGAATACCTGGATGTCAATTGTATGGTCTATTACATCAGGGACTATCTTTTGTCGCAAGCCTATTTCAGTAAACATGGGAAATATGCTGAACCCGCTTTAATCGCTAAAGCGGATATTGTGGCTGCCAATTCCCTGTACCTTTGCCGTTATGCAAAACAATACAATAAAAACAGTACTTATATCGGACAGGGCTGCGACGTAGATGATTTTATGGATAAGCCGGATAGATACCCCGACGATATCAGCAGTGTAGCACATCCTGTTATTGGTTACTGCGGGATGCTCTCTTCAGCAAGACTCGACATTAAGCTGATTGAAAGCATCGCAACGCAACGTCCCTCATGGAATATTGTGCTGGTAGGACCTGAAGATGAGGTTTTCAGGCAATCACATTTGCACCGGTTGCCAAATGTATTTTTTACGGGCATTAAGCCACCTGAATTATTGCCGGGGTATATACACGGGTTTGACGTATGCATCAATCCCCAACTGATCAACCAGATGACGATTGGTAATTATCCCAGGAAAATCGATGAGTACCTTGCTGCGGGCAAACCCGTTGCAGCTACTCAAACAGAAACCATGCAGGATTTTAAAGAGTATGTGTATTTGTGTAATGATGCCCGTGAGTATATTGCGGCCATTGAACGTGCACTTGCAGAATCCGGGGGGGCAGAAATCATCCGGGCAAGACAGTTGTATGCCCGGTCGCACTCCTGGCAGGCCTCAATAGAAAAATTATATACCGAAATCAATCATTTGACTTATGCATGAAAAAAATCATGAACAGGACGAAGTGTGCAGACAAGTAAATTTTCAGAAGCGTTAACTTTAGTGCTGGTTACAGTATTGCTTGGGTTCCTGTTTATTAAAATATTATTTTACTGATTCATCCTTGCCACAACAACAAAACCATATAGGCCGGGCTATTGCAAACTGGTTGCACAGCGGAATATTCCTCAGGAAAATGATGACACCGCCCGGCATTGCATTACTTGCCCTGGTAGCAGTGGGTTGTGGTTTTCTGGCTTACGCAGATCTGTTCTTTATCCCGCTTATTGCCGGTGCACTGCTTGCCGGCTTAATCATTATCTATTACTGTCTTTTTCAACCATTAACCGGCTTTTATATTGTTACCACAATTGCCTTTCTTGCGTTTTACCCCAGCCGGTTACTCAATAAGGAAATCCCGCTGAGCACTGTGGTTGAATTACTGGTGCTTTTTCTTTTCCTCGGAACATTCCTGGCACAGAAAAAAAGTATGGCTAAAGGCGGCGGGCTTATGAAAACCAGTGTTTCCATTTTTCTTCTCCTGTACACACTTTATTACCTCGCAGAACTGTTCAACCCCAGTATGGAGAATATGGGTGGGTGGTTTTTCAGCTTCAAGCGTTATCTGGTATATGTACTGATTTATATCATAGCCTACCGGCTTATCGATACACCGGAAAAGTTAAAGTATTTCATAAAATTCTGGATTGTCTTTTCCTTTATTGCCGCACTTTATGGCTGCTACCAGCAATGGTTTGGCTTACTGCCTATGGAATTAAACTATATCAAGAGCGATCCGCTGGAGTTTAAGTTGTTAAACCAGGGCGGTACTATACGGAAGTTTTCCTTCTTATCTGATGTTGTTTCTTTTGGTATTCTGTCAGGGTCAATGTCTGTATTAACCATCATACTCGGCATCAACGAAAAACGGAAGCGGGTACGAAACTGGCTTTATTTTTTTTCCATTATCCTGATATTGGGAATGCTCTACTCCGGTACCCGTACCACTACTATCATCCTGCCTGCGGGGATTGGGCTTTATATTTTTATGACCATACAGAATAAGACTACACTCGCTACCATGTTTGCCTGTTTCCTGGTTGCTTTTTTTGTACTCTTTGCGCCCATCAATACTCCTGTCCTGAACAGGATACGCTCAACATTCAACAGCAAAGAAGAGTCGCTCAAAGTCAGGGATATTAACCGGCATTATATACAGCCTTATATTTATGCCCATCCTATCGGGGGGGGCATATCTACCACCGGTGTGGAAGGAAAACGTTTTAACCCGGGTCATCCCCTTGCCGGCTTCCCGCCCGATAGCGGCCTGCTGAAAGCGGCACTTGAACTTGGTTGGGTTGGGCTGACCCTTACCATGTTGTTTTACCTGGCGATCCTATACCAGGGTATACACTATCATTTCTGTATGCAAAATAAAACCCTTAAAGTTTATATGGTCGCGATTACAGGGGCATTATTTGCCACCATCGTAACGCAGTATGCGCAGGTTTCCATCGGGCAGATACCCGGAGCCCTTTTCTTTTTTTCTGCTCTCTCGGTCATGAAGAAAATAAAAGAGTTTGATGAAGAGGAAATAGCGCTGGAGAAACTGACTGATCAATATGGGCTAACATTTAACAATCAATGATGAAAATTCTTACAAATGACAATCCTAAATTCAATCATATGAGGCGATTATTGATCTGCTTATTGATCGTTAGCTGCCTGCCCGCTGCAGGTATAAGCCAGCGTGTAGGCCAGCGGCCGGATACCATCCGGAAGCGTTTGCCTGCAGCAGCACCCGAAAGGAGAATGCCGGTAAACAACCTTGAGGTAATGCAGAAAATAGATGTAAGTAAATTAAACCAGGATTCAATCATCAGGGAGAAACTGGTAAGTCTTGTGTCGAAGAATCCGGGTATCAGCATTGCAGACGCCAATATTGCTATTGCAGGATATGATTTAGACCGTGCAAGGAAATCATGGATGAGTTCGATCAATGCCGGTGCAAATATTAACGAATTTGTGATCAGAAATTCTGCAGCGGCCAGCTTTTTCCCCAAGTACAATCTTGGGGTTACCATTCCGTTTGATATATTGTCGAAAACGAAACGGGAAAGAAAAGTAGCCGAGCAAAATATTGAGATAGCCAACTACATGAAGCAGGATAAAATGCAGTCGCTGAAAACAGAAGTGCTTATCCGCTACGAAAATTATAAGGAAAAGAAAGAACTGGTCAGATTGCAGATAACTGTTATTGACAATGACCTGCAGGCCTATGAGGCAGCACAAAAGAACTATGCGGATGGCCGTATCGAAATAGAAATTATGAATAAAGCGTATCAATCGTATGTGAACGAGCAGGCAAAACTCATCAGTAAGCAAAGGGATCTGAGTGTTGCCATACTCCAGGTGGAAGAACTGATAGGCATACCCTTACAACAGGCTATACAAGACGCATTGTTGTTTAAATAGCAGGTTCACCAAATATTAAATCTCATGTTATGGCAGATAGCCGACCCGGAAATAATAAATTATTCTTCCCTAACCTCGATGGATTACGTTTTGTATGCTTTCTGCTGGTGTTCCTGTACCACTGCAATGAAACCATTTTTAAAAAAATCAGTAATGACCAGACAAAAAAAATATTGCACTTCATATTTCAGAATGGCAATGCCGGTGTTAACATATTTTTTGTATTAAGTGGCTTTTTAATCACCATCTTACTCATCCGGGAACGGGAAGTTAAGCAGACGATCAGCCTGAAGAACTTTTATATAAGACGTGTGCTGCGGATCTGGCCATTGTTTGGGTTATGTATTTTACTTGGTTTTGTCGTTTTCCCATTGTACAAGTACCATACGCTAACCGGTTCACATGAAACTTCAAACCTGCTTTATTATTGTTTTTTTGCCAATAATTTCGACCTGATCAGAATATGGCCGCAGTTGCCCGATGCACTCATGCTCGTAGTGCTGTGGTCGGTAGCAGTGGAAGAGCAGTTTTACCTCAGTTGGCCTGTGTTGATCAAATACCTTACCCCAAAAGTGTTCCCCGCATTATTCATAAGCATCATCGCCGGTACATTGCTATTCAGGTCCTTTTACAGCAGCCATACAGATGCTGATTATGCTGTCCGCTACTTTCATACATTTTCCGTGATTGGGGATATGTCGCTGGGAGGGCTTTTAGCCTTTTATTGTTCCCGTGACAGTCCGGTACTCCGATATATCCAAAAAATGCCGCGTTGGCAGATATTGCTACTCTATGCCCTGACAATAACCGTTGTCCTGTATAAGAAGACCATTTTTTACATACCCCCGGCAATCACTGCTGAGCGTTTAGTGCTCGCCATTTTATTCGCGTTAATCATCGCCGAACAGAATTATGCCGAAAAATCATTCTTCAAATTTGCTAAATTCCGGGTGATGAGTAAATTGGGGATTTATACCTATGGCCTTTATTGTCTCCAGTTTGTCGGTATCCTCGCCGTACAGCAGGTTGGCGATAAGTTTGGTATTGCCATGAACACGCTTGTGCGGGCCGCCGCCGCCGCCGGGGTTGCCCTGCTGGTCACCATTGTCATAAGCATCCTGTCCTATCATTTGTATGAGCAGTGGTTTTTGAGACTGAAAGACAGGTTTGCCGTCATTACAAAGCAGTAATCCCCCGTCAACGGCACAGGGATGGGATGGCTTGCTGCCGCACAACCTGCGCAAATGTTGCATGGATGCAGGTAGCCCTGGTTAAGGTTTAGTAAATCTACGGTGCTGAAAAAGGGTAGAAACACTTTATCCTTTATATTTGTACACTTGCGATAATAATACTATCCCAAAACCCGTTAAAGACAGACAAAGTATGGTTCCATAATATTGGTCTGATTCTTGTTTGCAATACGGATATTATTTCTTACCTCTTTTGCGCACAGGATGAAACTTAATTAAACTTTTTATTTTCATCAGGATGGGACATGCTGTGTTCAGTGCACTTTTTATTCAAACAGGCACCAACAGTGCTGGTATGCATAGAAAGGCACTCAGCAATAAAAATGTAGTAATATCCAGTATCAAAAAGCCTCCCGCAAGATGAAAGTATCTTTACGAAAACCATTTATTTTTCTTGAATGGCTGATTTTATTACTGTCCGGCAGTGCACTCACAGCACAATCGTTTACCTTGAACGCCGGTGCAGATTTTCGCATCAATAGAAAAGATGGCTTTGCAATCCTGAAAGGGGTGATCAATCAACCGGCAGCAACCGGCAGGGAATGGCGTTGCCTGAACCGTCCGCCCGGACGGACGGAAATCGCTAATATCCTTAACCCCACACAGGATACCTCAATGGTGATTATGCTCCCTCCGGACTATAATGGTTATTTTGATTTTGAATTCAAAGCAAGCTATAGCGGACTTACCAAAAGGGATACCGTAAGGGTTTTTGTTGATTGGGGAACCTTCCCCCCCCGGGCAAACGGCCCTGTCATCAGGATGGCAACCGCTGCGGATATTGCCACCATCCCCAATTGCGTAACAGGAGACGCTGTAATAACCGGCGCTAATGATGGCCCCGGCTATCTCGGTGCTGATAAAATTGACATTTACTTTAACAATCCCCCCGGAATCTCACTTGCACCTGGTAAGCATTTGTGGATTCCCGCAGGTCAGTACAACAGCATTTACCTCAACTTTGATTCGCTCCAGTTAAAAGGTGCACCAGGTAACCCGGTAATCATTACCAATTATGGCGGACAGGTAGAGTGTGTACAAATGGTACTCAGAAATGCCTGGTACACCAAAATAACAGGCAAATACGTACCCGGAGTATCAGGACACAGCAACTTTAAAGGACATGATGCCGGCTATGCATTCACTAATGGCAAATATGGTATTTATTGCAATGCCGCATGGACAAATATCAGCGGCGCAGGATTACGGGTAAAAGGAAAATGGGTTAAAAACCTTGAAGTAGAGTATATGGAAGCAGCCAACGGAAACTTTGCCTGCACCATGATCAAGGAAGACAACGGCCCTTACGATTATGATTCCCTCTATTTTCATGATAATTATTTCCACGACAGCCATGGAGAAGCCAATTACTGGGGAAGTACAGCCAGTGACCCCCAACACCAGTTTAATTACGCCAGGTATATCAACAACAGGGTACTCAGGGCCGGAAATGAACTGATGCAATTCAATAACCAGGGGAATAATAACTATGTAGAGAATAATGTTTTTCTTTTTGGTGCCTTGAACTGGAGAAGCCCGTTTGAAGCTTACAACCAGGCCAATGCAATCCAGTTGGCCGTAAGAAACGGAAAAAACTATTTCCGGAACAACCTTGTACGCGGATGTGGAGACCAGTTGATCTCTATGTTTTCACAAAACAACGATGCCAAGTATGTTTCAAATGGAGATACCTGCCATGTGGTGAATAATTTAATGGATTATTCCAGGGGATTTATAGCTTCCTATATTGGCGGGAATACACCTTGCACCAATGTAAAAACGAATTTCAGCAATAACGTACTGGGCAGGAACCTCTTTATGGGCGATAGCATTTATACAGCAGTAATATCGGCAGGGAATAACACCACCAATGTGCTCAGAACCGGAAATGGTACAACCATCAACAACAAAATTGTATTAAAGAACAATATCAGGGATAATACCAAAACAGTTTATGCCATACAGGGAAACCCGCTTGACAGTGCAGGAAATACGGTTGCAACAATACCCGTTCCGGCTTTTCAGAATAGTGGTTTTGCCGACAACCTCAATTATAACCAGTTTGATATGTGGACTGATACCCTTTTCAATACCTGGAAAAATGAGTATGGTGTCCCCGACGCGGGCCAGCGGTACAACCAGCCTGTGTATTATCAGCCAGGGGATTATGTGACTTTTTTGAGCAAAATATACCGGTGTCTGCAAAAACATACCGGACGCCCCCCCTCAGGCGTTACAGACGCTTATTGGCAACTGCAAACATGGACCGATGGGATTGCCACATACACGAATCCCCCCGATGATTACAGGCTGGTTACTGCCGATTATTATCGTTCGCGGAAAATGGGATTGCTTGATACAACGGCCGCAGCCAACCAGCCACCGGTGAGTAATGCGGGCACCGACCAGTCGATCACCCTTCCGCTGAACAGTGTTTCCCTGATGGGTAGTGGTACCGATGCTGATGGCACGATAACGGGCTACCAGTGGAGTAAGGTATCCGGTCCTGCTGCCGGTCAGTTGGTCAACAGCGGCAATGCACAGGCTTCTGCCACGGGTTTGGTACAGGGCGTTTACAAATACGAATTAACCGTTACTGATAACAATGGTGCTACGGGCAAGGATACCGTTCAGGTAACGGTGAATGCCGCAGCCAACCAGCCACCGGTGAGCAATGCAGGTACCGACCAGTCGATCACCCTTCCGCTGAACAGTGTTTCCCTGACGGGTAGTGGTACCGATGCTGATGGCACGATAACGGGCTACCAGTGGAGTAAGGTATCCGGTCCTGCTGCCGGTCAGTTGGTCAACAGCGGCAATGCACAGGCTTCTGCCACGGGTTTGGTACAGGGC